>CAMLLD010000057.1 GCA_946480785.1 uncultured Blastocatellia bacterium
CGATCTTCCGACGAAATCAGACTGAAGGGTTCAGTCGCCGGCGGCTCAACTTCATGGTGCTCGCGGAGATCGTGTTCGCGTACCAGGGCAGCAATCGTCTGGCTGCGGAAAAGTTGCTGAACTGTTAGACGCAACCCACGCTCTTTCGCCATCGCCACCACGCGAACACTGCGAATTGAATCGCCGCCGAGGTCAAAGAAATTGTCGTCAACGCCTATGTGTTCGACGCCGAGTACATGCGACCAGAGCGCGGCCAAAACTTCTTCCACCTCGTTGCGTGGTTCTGCGTGTGAGCCCTCACCACTCCTCATTACTTCATCCGGCGCCGGCAGGGCGTTCTTGTCCACCTTGCCATTTACCATGAGCGGCAACTCCTTCAGGACCACGAACGCCTGCGGCACCATGTACTGCGGCACGTACTGCTGCAAATGCTCGCGCAACTCCTCGACGCGTGGCGACTGTTCTTCCGCGCAGACGAGATACGACACCAACTGTTTCTCGCCGCCGGCTGCTTCGTGAAGAACAACGACTGCGTCCTTCACCGCGACGTGCCGCCTCAGTGCCGCTTCGACTTCGCCTGTCTCAATGCGATAGCCACGCAGCTTCACCTGTCCGTCATCTCTTCCGAGGTACTCCAGTGCGCCCTCGCTGGTCCACCTCACCACGTCGCCCGTTTTGTAGAGTCGCGCACCCGGCTCGCTGGCGAACGGGTCCGGCACGAAGCGCTCCGCTGTGAGGGCTTGTCGCCCGCAATAGCCGCGCGCTACGCCTTCGCCACCGATGTAGAGTTCGCCCGCCACACGCTCAGGCAACAACTCCATCCGCGCATCAAGGACGTAGACCGTCACGTTACCTAGCGGCCGGCCCATCAAGGCACGCCTTGCCGCCGTCTCGCACCGCCACTCAGTCGCAGCAATCGAAGTTTCGGTCGGACCGTACGAATGGCGCAGCTCCGCCCCCGGCACACGGCGCATGAACTGGCGCATCACGTCTACGGGCAACACCTCACCGCCACAAATCACTCGCCGCAGACTTCGTCCTGCATGGTCCAGTTCTTCAGCCAGTACGACTTCACGCAGCAACGACGGTACGAAGTAGGCACTCGTCACCTTTTCCTCAGCGATCAGCCGTAGCAGATACGCAGGGTCAGACTGCGCGTCCGGTTCGGCAATCACGCAGCGCGCGCCCACCCATAAGGGCCAGAACAACTCCCAGACAGAAGGATCGAAACCCAGCGAGGTCTTGAACAGAAAGCTGTCGGACGCGTCGAGTTTGTACGACTGCTGCATCCACTGCAGGCAGTTGACAGCGCCGCGATGAGTGACCATCACGCCCTTTGGTTTGCCGGTTGAGCCGGATGTGTAAATGACGTAGGCGAGGTTATCCGGACCTACAGCGGGAAACGAATTGATCTTCGAAGAGAGGCTGGCATTCTCGGCTTCGGTCCAGGCAGCGTCAGTAGCGGGTAACGATATGAGCGGCAGTCCATAATCCCCGAGTTGCTCCGCGAGTTCCGGCTCGGCTACGAGGGCTCGCGCTCCCGAGTCAGAGATCATGAAGCGCAGTCGTTCGAGCGGATAATCAGGATCCAGTGGGACGTAGGCCGCGCCAGCTTTGAGCACTCCCAGCAGCGCTGCCGGCATCGCCAGCGAGCGACGGCACAGCACGGCCACAGTTGAATCAACCGGAATGTCGAGCGCGAGGAGAAGTCGAGCTATCGACGATGCGCGCCGGTCGAGTTCCGAATAGGAGAGCGACTCGGATCGAAAACGAAGTGCGACAGCTTCGGGCGTCGCAGCGGCGCGCTCCTCGAACGGTTGATGCAGGCAGAGATTAGTCGCGTATGTCTCACGAGTAGCGTTGAAGTCCCCTAGCAGTCGTTTGCGATCGGAGTCGTCCAGGATCTCCAGTTTTTCGATGCTGATATTTTTGTCGCCGGCTACGGCGCTGACTAACAGATGCTGATAGTAGCGAGCAATACGCTCGACAACGTCGCGGCTCAGTTTGTTGAGATCATAGTGAAACTCAGTGTCTCCATTGCTGGAGCAGCGCAATTTAAGTGTGAAGTGTTCCGTGTAGACGCGCTGCTTGCAGCAGGTCCATTTCAAACCTCCAGCCTCGAATGAACCCGCGCGTGCGGAGAACTCGAAAGCAAAAGGAAGACTCTCGTAAATAAAATTTGGTTGAGTTTCCTTTGCTTCATCGGTCGCGAATTTGAGTTGTCGCAGAACGTCAGCGAATTTGAAGTCGTTATCAAACCGGCATTGAACGGGAACAGTGTGTGAAAACAGCCCGGGCAGATCGGCTAGACCGTAGAAGGCGCGCCCGTCGACGGTGAAGCTCGCGGTGATTTCGGCCTGCTGCGTGAGCTTCCACAGAAGAAGGTACCAGCAAGCGAGGAAAAATAATGGCGCATCGACGCCCGCTGCGGCAGCACTCGCGCTTATCTTCTCTGTCAAAGCCGTAGGCAGGTGGTGTTCGAACACTCCCGGTTCGAAGTCGTGAAGCACCTGCGATTCAGATTCAAAGGGGAGCTTCAAACGGAACGCGTTTGAGAGATCGGGCGCCGACCAGGATTCGGCGGCATCTGCGCTCTCGACAAGCTGATTGAAAGACTCGGAAAGGTCCGCATACTGCATCAGTTCCTCGTCGTGTTCATTACTGTGCCCATCTGCGCCAGACGAGGTTTCGTAGCAACGAGCTATCTCATGGACCAATGCGTTGAGACCTTCAGCATCCGTAGCTAACGAATGAAGATCGACATGCAGCAGATGCTTCGACGACGACAGGCTCGCAATGCCGACACGCAGCACTGGCTCGTCCTCGCCATTCGTTTCGTGATCACTTGTCCGGCGCAAAAGTGTTTCGCACGCGAGTTCGACGTCGTTCGGCTGCACATCGTCGAGACGGAGTGAGTGAATAGCGGGCATTCCGTTGTCATTAATGATCTGCACCGGCAATTCCAGACCATCCGGCCAGTGGAACTTTGTGCGGAGAATTTCATGGCGCTTGACAACCTCGCGCACGGCCCTTTCGAGCGCGAGCGCGTTGAGTGGTCCTTCAATCAGGTAGACCACGTGCGCACGGCGCGGCATCTTTTGGTTCGCTTGCTGTAGCGACCAGAGCCGCCGTTGTTGTGGAGACAGGCGGAAGCCTGCAATAGGCTCTGTTTGCATTTTCGAGTTTTTCCTTGTTGCGGCCTAGAGATCGGTGCGGGTGAAGGGCTCGGCCATGGCGAACAGTATTCGCCGTGGTCCATTGAAAGGGGTCCTCGCGTGTGAGGTAAGAATGTTGTCCAACAGCACCACACTGCCGGTCTCCCAGGTGAAGGTCACCATTTCTTCCCGGTATGCTTCCCGGAGTTCTTCCAACACGGAAGCTTCAATCGGGGAACCATCTCCGTAATAACTATTGGTCGGGAGATCTTCTTCCTTGAAATCCGCCAGCAAAGCGTCTCGCATCGACGGCTCGAGCGTAGTGACATGAAAGAAAGTAGCGTGATTGAACCACGCGTCTTCACCCGTGCGCGGGTGTTTGATAACCGCCGGGCGCACCTGGCGTGTCCTCAATCCACCATCGGGCTTCCACTCCACGCTGATAGCCGCGCGTTTGCAGTAGTCTTCGACCACCGAGCGGTCCGATGTTTGAAACACCGTCTGCCAGGGCAGTCCAATGCCATTACCATAGTTACGAACCAGCAGCCATTTCTTTTCGCTGAACCGCTCTCTCAACTGCGGACTCAACCGTGCGAAAATTTTCCGCGTGTCGGCCACGGGCGTCTGCCCACCGCTCAAAGCGGGCGTCTCGCAGAAGAAGAAAAGTTTCAAGGGAAACGTCTGCGAATACGAGTGCTCGTTGTGAGGGAAGATGCTCTGATCTTCGGGATAGTCCGTCGACGTGTAGATTTGATCGCCAACGCGCGTGCGGGGCGATGAACGCTCCTGATATTCCAGCGGATCACCAGACACGGCTTTCACGAAACTACGGAACTCCGCTGCCGTGCCCAGGTCGAAACCACGGAAGAGTAGTGCACCGTGATGCAGTAATCGATCTTCAATAACCGCTCGATTCCTTTCGGCCCATCTGGCGAGGTTCACGCCATTCATCGCCGGCCTCATGATCAGCGGCAGGCGACCTTCACCGTTTTGCGGTTCGATTGTGACCAGTTCCTCAGCGGAAAGATTGATTGGATTTCGGCGGGTCGTCCTGACCTTTTGAGAAATCGCTTTCCTCGTCTCTCGCTCGCGGGCAATCCGATCGTGAAGGTGCGATTCGGCGATCGCTCGCCACATATCTTCAAGACTAATGTCCGGCTGCGTGATGAGGTATTGCAGCAGGCTGAGGTAGCCGGCGCCAAGTTGCACAATCGTAGCGGGATTGAATAGGTCCGTGTCGTATTCGAACCAGCCCTTGATAACTCCCGCCTCTTCGCGCAGGGACAACGTCAAATCCTCCCGGGCGAACTCCATCGGATTATTGAGCACCGTGACAACCAGGTTGGGCAGTTCAATCGGGGGTATCGGAGCGTTTTGAAAGATCAGCTTCACCTGAAACAACGGCGTCAGTTGCAGGCTGCGCTTGACCTTCAGCGCGTCTACCAGGCGGTCAAACGGCAGGTCCTGATGGGCATAGGCTCCGAGTGTTACCGCACGCACACGTTTAAGCACTTCCCTGAAAGAAGGGTTGCCAGTCAAGTCAGTACGCAACACCAGTTGATTAACGAAGAAGCCGATCAATTTTTCTGTCTCGAGCCGGTTACGATTCGCGATGTCTGTGCCGACACTGATGTCGTGGTGACCGGCTCGTTGTGCGAGCAGTATTTGAAAAGCCGCCAGCATCAGGATGAAGAGCGTTACGCCTTCACGATCCGCCAACCGCTTCAGCTCGCGCGACAACTCCTCAGGCAATTCCAGCGGCTCCTCTGCTCCCTTGCGAGACAGGACGGACGGCCGCGGCCGATCGGTCGGCAACTCCAGGGGCCTTGCGCCACGCAGTTGATCGCGCCAGTAAATCAGTTGCTCCTCCATAAACAGATACGCCATCTGCTCCCGCTGCCACGTTGCGTAGTCGGCGTATTGCATCGGTAACTCTTCAAGTGGCGATTCCTGTCCCGTACTGTACGCGGCATAGAGGTCCGAGACTTCCCGCACTAAAACACCCATGGACCACCCATCCGCGGCGATGTGATGAATGGTTAAAACGAATAAGTATTCATCTTCCGCAAAGCGGAACAACCGCGTTCGCAGCAACGGCGCGCGCGTCAAGTCGAAAGGTCGGTGCTCCTCCTCACGTGCAAGACGTTGCGCAGTTTCTGCACGTTCGTTGACGGGGAGGCTCATGAGGTCTGTAACCGGTAATGGCAGTGAGAGCGTCGGAGAGATATGCTGCCGCACGTGTCCATTACCGAGGTCTCGGAAGCTCGTCCGCAACACCTCGTGCCGGCGCACGATTTCGTTCAATGTCATCTCCAGCGCCACCACATTCAGGTAGCCCTTAAAAGATACTCGCAGCTTGATATGGTAGAGCGCGCTCCCCGGCCGTAACTGTTCGATAAACCAGAGCCGCTGCTGCGCGAACGATAGCGGTGCTTTTTCCGTCCGATCGTAGTGTCCTATCTGTGATGTCTGCTTCGCTTCGCCATTACGCTTCGAGGCTTCGAAATGCGCCGCCACCTGGGCCACGGTCGGACCTTCGAAGAAGTTTTGCAAGGTGAACTCCTGATCGAACGCCTCATGCAAACGCAAAACAACTCGCGTCGCCAGCAGCGAATGACCACCCTTCTCAAAGAAGTTCTCGTTCACGCCAACACTCTGCACCTGCAAAACTTCGCGCCATATTCCGGCCACGATTTCTTCGGTGACAGTTTGCGGCGGCGCAGACGTCTCGACTGCCGTCAAATCCTTTGCTTCGAGTTGGCTCAGCGCAAGTCTGTCGACCTTTCCGTTGACTGTCAGTGGTAATTCCTCAAGCGTCAGGAAACGTTCCGGGATCATGTACTCCGGCAACCTGGATCTCAGGTACTCACGCAACTCGCCCGCGCTTAACTCCGCTCCGTCTGCCGCGACCAGATAAGAGATCAGTTGTTTGGAGTTGGCGTTGTCACGGGCGACCACGACGGCATTTCGGATCTGCGAGTGCGTGCGCAACACGACCTCGACCTCACCGGTTTCTATCCGGTAACCGCGTATCTTGATCTGCCCGTCTGCTCGGCCCGCGTATTCCAATTGGTGCTCTCGGGTCCACCTCACGATGTCGCCGGTCTTGTATAACCGTGCTCCCGGAATATTCGAGAAAGCGTCGGGCACGAATCGCTCCGCAGTTAGATCTGCGCGGTTCAGGTACCCACGCGAAACTCCAGCGCCGCCGACGTGCAGTTCCCCCCACACACCTTCGGGAACCAATTCCAGCCCGGCGTCCAGCACGTAAAGTTTCGTGTTCGCGATGGGCCGGCCGATGGGCACTGCTCCGGCTGCGAGTTCGCCGGCCGCGCGCTCGTAAACACAACAGCCCACCACCGTTTCAGTTGGACCATATTCGTTGACCACTAGGGTCTCGGGAGCGTGTTCACTCCACCAACGCAACTGCTCTGCATGTAGTGCCTCGCCGCCTACTATCAGCCGTCTCACGCCGCCCGCTGTTGCGGATCTCTGCGACAGTTCTGCGCCCAACGGCTCCAGGTGCGCCGGCGTGAGCTTCAAAAGCGTAAACTCCTCCTCGCCGGTTAAACTCTGGGCCAGGTCTTCAATGACTCCCACTCCTTCGCCCACAAGTAACACGCACCGGCCGGAGATCAGCGGTAGCCAGAGACTCGTCACCGTCAGGTCGAAACCGAGCGGTGAATGCACCACGGCCCCGGACCCTTGCTGCGACTCGTACGCTTCACTGGCCCAGCGCAGATAGTTCGCGAGTCCGCGGTTCGTGACCAGCACGCCCTTCGGCACGCCTGTGGAACCAGATGTGTAGATGACGTAGGCGAGGTTCTCAGGCGAGATCTCCGCCATCTCTGTTTCAGTCGCAACGCTCTCGTGCTCGGCATCAACGCAGATCACAATGGCCTCGTGCTCCGGCAGCACCTCGAGAAAGTTTTGTTTGGTCAGAATCACGCTCGCCTGCGAGTCCGCCAGCATGAACCGCAGTCGCTCCGCCGGATTCGCGGGATCGAGCGGCAGATAAGCCGCGCCCGATTTCACGACGCCGAGCAAAGCAACCACCATCGCCGCGCAACGATCAATCAGCACGGCCACGATTGACTCGGGACCAACGTTGACCTGGCGCAGACGTCGCGCCAACTCTTCGCTCTGCTGGTCCAACTCCGCGTAAGTTAGCCGTGCGCCATTCTGGTCTTCCACCGCCGTTGCCTCCGGTGTGCTCCGAGCTTGCGCGCGGAACATCTCAGGCAGGGTGGCCCACGGCCAGTCTTGGGCCGTGTCATTGAAATCGCAGACCAGCCGCTGTTGCTCCTCTTCACTCAGCAGCGGCAGTGACGCAACACGACGTGAGGGATCCGCGGCGATGGCCTCCAGTAGTCGAAGATAGCTGCCGGCGAGTCGATCGATCGTGTCTGCCTCGAAGAGATCGGTGCTGTATTCCAGAGTCGCGTGCAGGTTGTCGTCCACTGGCTCGATTTCCAGGGTGAGATCGAATTTGGCACTGTTGGTCTCGACAGGTAGTGGACTCAACTGCAAACCCGGCAATTGCAGAACCGGCAATAGTGGATTCTGCATCACGAACATCACATCAAACAGCGGGTGACGATTGAGTGCACGTTCGGGTTGAAGCGCGTCTACGATTCGCTCGAATGGCAACTCCTGCTGCGATTGCGCTTCAAGGCTCGCCTTGCGTACATGATCGAGAACTTGCAGGAAGCTTTCGTTCGCCTCAATGTGCGCCCGTATCACGAGCGTGTTCACGAACAGCCCAATCAGTGCTTCGGTCTCAGTATGGGTGCGTCCCGCTACGGGCGTGCCGACCGAAATGTCGCTTTGTCCCGAGTAGCGTGAAAGCAGCACCTGGAAAGCGCTCAGCAGCGTCATGAACAGCGTAGCGCCATGACGCTGACTGAGTTCCGTCAACGACTCCGTGAGCGAGCGCGATACGGAAAAGCGATGGCTCTTGCCGGAGAAGCTCTGCTTGTTTGGCCGCGGGTGATCGGTCGGCAATTCCAGAACTCCGGCCCCGCGCAGTTGCTCACGCCAATAATTCAACGGAGCTTCCACTTTCTCACCCGCGAACTGCTCGCGTTGCCACACTGCGTAATCCGCGTACTGGATCGGCAGTTCTCCCAACTGCGAATCTCGTCCCTCGCAATAAACTTCGTACAGCGCCGCCATCTCTCTAACCAATTGGACCAGCGACCAGCCGTCGCTAACGATGTGGTGCATTGTCAACAACAGCACGTGTTCGTTCTCTTCAAGTCGCAACAGTTGCGTGCGCAACAGCGGCGGCTGGGTGAGATCAAAGGGCTGGCGGACCTCCGCGGCAGCTAAGTCCAACGCCTGAGACCAGCGTTGATCCGCGGGCAGGCTTGAGAGATCCGTCAGCGGCAGTGGTAGTTCGAGAGTGGTGGAGATATGTTGTGACGGTCCGTCGCCAACGGAGACAAAGCTTGTCCGAAGTATTTCGTGACGCCGGACCAGTTCGTTCAACGCCTTCTTGAACGCCGCGACGTTAAGCGATCCGGAAAGCTTGACGAACGCCGGAACATTGTAGAGAGGCAAGCCCGGATCCAGTTGTTCCAAAAACCAGAGACGTTCCTGTGCGAACGAGAGCGGCAGCAGACCGTTTCTCGGAGCGCGTTTGATGGCGAAATTTGATGGCGGCTCAGTTACTTCTAGAGTTGAAGTTGATGGGGTGTTTCCATTTTTCTCCGCCAGGGATTCTTCAATCTTCTGTCCGATGGCGCGCACGGTCGGCTCTTCGAAGATGACGCGGAATGGCAACTCCACTTTGAACCTCTTACGGAGCCGCGAAATGATTTGCGTCGCAACGAGAGAATGACCACCCAGTTCGAAGAAATTGTCGCCTGGGCCAACTTCCTCAACCTCCAGTATTTCAGCCCAAATATCCGCAATCACTCTCTCCGTCTCTGTTATCGCTGCTGCGGAGCCGTTATCACTCGCAGACGGTTTCAACACTTCAAGCGCCGCGAGGGCAATCCGATCGACCTTGCCGTTCGGAGTCAGCGGTAACTGCTCGAGGCTGATGAACGCGGCTGGAATCATGTGATCGGGCAGCCATTCCTTCAGGAACTCCCGCCAGTGCTCGTGCGTCAGCTCCGCGTCCTTCTTTGTAACGACGTAGGCAACGATCTGCTTGCCTTTGGTAGTGCTGTCATCCTGCGCCAGGACCACCGCTTCGTTTACAGAAGGATGGCGGCGAAGCGCGGCTTCGATTTCGCCGAGCTCGACGCGGAAGCCTCTGATCTTCACCTGTCGATCGGCGCGTCCAACGAACTCTATAGTTCCGTCCGCCAACCAGCGCGCAACGTCGCCAGTGCGATATAAACGTCCACCGTTCTCACCTAAGAAAGGATCAGGCACAAACGACGTGGCGGTGAGCGCCGGCTGATTCAGATAGCCGCGTGCAAGCAAAGGCCCGCCGATATGCAACTCACCGAAGACGCCGAGCGGCACAGGCTGGCCTTCCTGATTCAGCACGTAGAGAACGCGCGACCCGACTGCACGCCCGATAGGCAACGCCTCGTTAGCTTCAGCTACAGCCTGTTTCGTAACATCGAACGTGGTCGCCGTTATCGTCGCTTCGGTCGGCCCGTAGGCATTGAGCAAACGCGCCTGGCCCAAAGATGTATTCAGCCACCGTCGTGCGGCTTCAGCAGACAACAAGTCGCCACCGACGATAACGAGTCGCAGTTCGGTGCGATCGCTAAACTCTTCCCCCGCAAGTAAGTCCTGTGTGATCTGCTGCCAGAAAGCCGGCGGGAAGTTGACTACAGTCAGCCGCTCTTCGTACAGGCATTTCAGGAAATCGCGGGTGCTCCACACTTCGTCGCCGCGTAACACAATGCTCGCCCCAGTCAACAAGGGCGCCAACATTTGTTCAACTGAAACGTCGAAGCTCTGCGAGGCAAATTGTAGAAAGCGATCTTCGCTGGTAAGAGCGAATACTTCCCGAATCGCGCGCAAGTGACCGGCCGCAGCTTCGTGAGTTACGGCAACGCCTTTGGGCTTACCGGTCGAACCGGAGGTATAAATCACATACGCAAGGTTGGCAGGCGAGACCGACGCCGCCAACTGTTCTGCGCTTTGGCTTGCCACCTCAATCGCGTCGAGGTGAACCACGCGCAAGCTGCGCTTCGTTAGTGGCAGCAGCTCGTTTATAGCCGAGTCAGTTACGAGCACCTCGATACCCGCGTCATCGATCATGAACTCCAGCCGGTCCTGAGGGTAGCTCGAGTCGAGTGGCAGGTAGACGCCGCCGGCCTTGAGGATGCCGAGTAATCCCTGGACCAGCGCAACAGAGCGCTTAACACAAAGTCCAACGCGAACCTCCTGGCCCACCCCAAGTGTTCTTAAGTGGCGGGCAAGTTGGTTAGCGCGCGCATCCAGGTCGGCATAAGTCACCCGTTCTTTGTTATCAACGACTGCGACTGCATTCGGTGTTTGGGCTACCTGTCTCTCGAACAGGTCGTGTATGCAAGCGGCCGTTCTCTCGGCGCCGCTTCCACCCTGATTGAACTCGCGCAGCAACTGTTGTTGCTCGCCGGTCGTCAACGCCGGCAGTTGATTGAGGCGCTGCTCGGGATTAGCAACGAACGCTTCCAGCAGCATCGCCACGTGACCAAGCAGGCGGTCTACCAACGCATCGTCGAACCGACTACGATCGTGATGAATGTGCAGGGTCAGACGCTCGCCGGGCATGACCGCCAGCACCAACGGATAGCTCGACTGTTCGAGGCTCTCAACGTCATGAATGGTGAGACGCTTGATCCGGCCTTTCAGCGTCTCATCAATCGGGTAGTTCTCGAAAACGATGTAGTTGTCGAAGAGTTGTTGCCCGGCATCGATCTCACTCCAGCGTTGCACCTCTGAGAGCGGGCTGTATTCGAAGTTTCGCGCTCGAAACTGTTGCGCTTGTAGCTCACGCAACCAGGTAGTAACCGTTGCCGCTCCGACATACTGTGTCCGCACCGGCAGCGTGTTAATGAAGAGTCCGACCATTTCGTCAGCCCCAGTCAACTCCGCTGGACGACCCGCTACCACGGCGCCGAAACAGACGTCCGTCTGAGCGCTGTAGCGACTCAGCATCACGGCCCACGCGCCCTGCACCAACGTGTTCAGCGTCAACTGAGCGTTCCGACCGAGAGCATGCAGGTTCGCAGTCGTCGAGTGATCCAGTCGCAACGTCCGCGTGCCGTAACCATCACTGCCTGATCTGCGCCTGCGCTCGACATTAAATGAGGTCGGGGCGCTAAAGCCTGCGAGCGTTTCCCGCCAGTAGTCTTCGGCAGCGCGAAGGTCTTGTTGTTGTAACCAGCCGATGTAGTTCTTGTAGGGCCAAACTGGTCCGAATACAGGTTCGGCGCCACGTGATAAAGCGTCATAGGCGAGCAGGACTTCTTTTAAGACGATCGCTGCGGCCCAACCATCAAGGAGCAGGTGATGATGACTCCACACGAACTTGTACAGATCATCATCCTCACGCCACAGGGCCAGCCGCATCAGCGGCGCTTTGGCAACGTCAAAACTGAGCCGTCGATCTTCTGCCAGGAAGTCTTTGAATCTCGCTTCCCGCTCCGCGGCTGACACGCCTCGTTGGTCCATCTGCCTGATCGCTGCACGCACACGCCGGCCCACCACCTGCAAGGGCTTTTCGACACTCTTCCAGACGAAGGCGGTGCGCAGAATATCGTGACGCTCGATTACACGTTGCCACGCCTCTTCGAAGAGCTCCGGGCGGAGCCCGCTTAGCGAACAGACGATCTGCGTAACGTAAACGCCCGAGCCCTGCTCGTAGAGACTGTGGAAGAGCAGTCCCTGCTGCACTGGCGATGCGGGATAGGCGTCTGCAACGTTTGCAGCGGTCGACTTCTTTTCCAATTCGGGTGTTTCAATCATCAAAGGTCACCTCGGCCAACGCGCCCTCCAGTTGCTCACCGCTAAGTTGGACCATGGGAAAGTCGGCTGGAGTCAACTCAAACAGTTCCGGCGACTGAGTGTGCGCAAGGAGCGCGCGCAACGAGTTTTTGAAGGATTCGCTGAGCCTTTCGATCGTAACGTGGCGGTGTATGTCTTCACTGTACGTCCACTCCACGCGAAGCCGACCACCGGCAATGTAGCTATTGATTTCCAATAAGTGACTGCGCTGCGCCCGCGGACTACGAACGGGACCGACAGAGTCACTGCTAAACCGGAAAACCGCGTGTTCCGGCAAGCCCCGGTCCAACTGCCCGAGGTAGTTGAAAAGCACTTCGGCGCGCGGGCGCGCTTCGAACGCTGCGGCGCTCTCTTTGCTCAGGTGGCGCAACGCTCCGTAACCGATGCCGTGATGAGGAACCTCGCGTAGTTGCTCCTTGACACTCTTCAACACCTCGACTTCGTCACCATCCGCGCCGCCGGTTTCCAGCAGCACCGGATAGATAGTCGTGAACCAGCCGACGGTGCGTGACACGTCAATTCCGTCGAACATCGATTCGCGTCCGTGAGACTCAAGATCGATTAGAACGAAGTCCGCTCCGTACCAGCGCCACAAGGCACGTCCGAGTGCTGCCAGAAGCATTTCGACGACTCTGGTGCGGAATACCTGCGTGGTTTTGTGCAGCAGCGCGTCTGTCTCTTCGATTCCAAAATCGATTTGGAGCGTGTGCGCTGAGGCCTCACTGTTGGGTGTTGCCGCCGCTCCCCCTGTGGACCAGGGATCAGAGTCGACCGGCAACGGATCGGCTTTGAGCCAGCGCTCCGATAACCAGTACTCCGCTTCTGCGCGAGCATCGCCCGCTTCCGAATAAGCCTGCAGTCGCTCCGCCCATCGTTTGAACGACGTCGTTTTGCGAGCAAACGTCATGTTCAAACCGCCGGCCGCCTGGCCGTACACCCTCTCCAGGTCTTCGAAGAGGATGCGCCATGACACAGCGTCAACCGCGAGATGATGAATGATCAGCAGCAAGCGGCTGGCGTTTGCCGAGTCCGCCTCGAAATAGACTGCGCGAACGAGCGGCCCTTCCGAAAGATTCAAGCTCGCCTGCCATTCGGACGCGGCCAGCTCCACAGTCCTTCTCTGCTCCGCTTCGCTAAGTCCGTTAAGCTCCACGATCGTGAGCGGTATCTCGCCTTCAGGCTCTGCATTGAACTGGCGCCAACCATCGCCCTCGTGGACAAAACGCAGGCGCAACGTATCGTGTTGTTCGAGTAGCCGGCTGATTGCTCGTGTTAGTGCCGCTCTGTCCAGAGCTTCGCGCACTTCAAGCATCACCGCTTGATTCCAGTGGTGTGCGTCTGCGAACTGCTGTTCGAAAAACCAATGCTGGATGGATGTCAATGGCACTGGACCACTGACAGGACCAACCTCGGCGTGCACCGCTGTTGACGTGTGTTCGAGAGCCGCACTTAATTCAGCAACGGTTGGGTGCTGAAACAGATCTTGCGGCGTCATCGTGAAGCCGGCCTGACTGAGCCGGGAAACGATCTGCAGACTCAGGATCGAGTCGCCGCCGAGAGCGAAGAAGTTGTCGTAGATACCAACTCGCTCGACGCCCAATACCTGCTGCCAGGTCTCGGCCACGATTTTCTCGACCGGCGAGCGCGGCGACACTTGATCGCCGCCCGCAGTTGCACTTACCGGCTGCAGGGCCAACAACGCAGAGCGGTCGAGCTTGCCGTTGGCCGTCAACGGTAATTGGTCCAGTTGCACGAAGGCGCCCGGAACCATGTAATCAGGCAACCATTGCTGCAACGCTGCGCGTAAAGCTGCGATCCCACCTGCCTCTTCACCGTCGGGTACGACGTAAGCCACCAACTGCGCGCGCTCGTCCTTATCGCGCAACAACACGGCTGCTTCACGCACTCCAGCACACTCACGCAGAGCCGTCTCAATCTCTCCCAACTCGATGCGAAAACCGCGAATCTTCACCTGGTGGTCCGTCCGGCCCAGGTACTCCAGACCACCGCGCGCGAGACGTCGTCCCAAATCTCCCGAGCGGTACAACCGCGCACCCGGCTCACTTGAAAACGGATCAGGAACAAATCTCTCAGCAGTCAGACTCGGACGATTCAAGTACGCACGAGCTAACCCAGCGCCGGCCACATGCATCTCGCCCCAGATGCCAAACGGCAGCAGTTGCTGTTGTTGGTCCAGGATGTAAATACGCAGATCATCGAGTGGCTCTCCAATCTGGCTGCCTGGACCAGCTTCCGTATCCCGGCGCACCACCTGCAATGTCGAGTGCACCGTGGTTTCCGTGATGCCGTACATGTTCACCATTGTCGGCCGCTGGTCACCGTGCCGTTCGAACCAGGCACTAAGCTTCGTCACTTCCAAAGCTTCGCCCGCGAAGATCACGAGCCGCAAACTTTTTAGCGCTTGCTTTGTCTTCCCTTCCGCTTGCATCAGTGGCCAAAAGGCTGATGGCGTCTGAGTGAGCACCGTCACCCCTTCTTCATCCATCAGTTTCAGGAACTGCTCGGGATTGCGACTCACCCAGTACGGCGCCACTACCAATCTGCCGCCGTAGGCCAACGCGCCCCACATCTCCCACACCGAAAGGTCGAAGGCATAGGAGTGAAACAGCGTCCACACATCAGCATCGCTAAAACCGAAGGGCGTTTCCGTGGTGGCCAGCAACCGGCTGACGTTTGCGTGCGTGATAGCCACGCCCTTCGGCTCTCCGGTTGAGCCTGATGTGTAAATCACGTAAGCCAGACATTGCGGGTCCACCCGCGTTGGCAACTCACTCGTCTCCGGCAACGTTGTCTGCTCGTCATCTACATAAACGACCTTCGCGCCGTGCTCCGGCAGCAGGTCAGCGAGTCGCCGATCGGTCAACAACACCTGCGCACCTGAGTTCGCCAGCAAATAACGTAAGCGTTCCTGCGGGCAGGCTGGATCTAAAGGCACATAGGCGCCGCCGGCCTTGAGCACCGCCAGCAACGCAGCCACCAACTCGGTCGAGCGTTCCAAGAACACTGCCACCAGCGTCTCTGTTTCTACTCCGAGTGCGCGCAGTCGCTGCGCCAGTTGCTGCGCGCGCTGGTCCAACTCCCGGTAGCTGAGACGCTCAGCACCACAGCTCACTGCCTCAGCCTCCGGCGTGCGGGCCACTTGCGCTGCGAACAACTCGTGCAGGCACGCGGTTGGGTAGCTCACCTGGATCTGATTACCCTGTTCCACTAGCTGCTGCCGTTCTGCCGTTGTTAACAGATCCAATTCCGATACTCGTCGCCACGGCTCACTGACGGCGGACTCGAGCAATTTCACGAAGTGCTCGCCCATCCGCTTGATCGTTCCCGCGTCGAACAACTCCGTGCTGTACTCCAGCGCGCCCAGCACGCCGTCGTTCGTTTCGGCCATCGTCAGCGTTAAAAGAAATTCTGTTTCTCGTCGCTTCAAGGCGAGTGACTCGGTCTCCAGGTTGCCCAACCGCATTCGCGCTCCGGCGTGACCGAGCGCGAAACCGGCCCATTCGGTTTCGTTCAAGACATGCGCTTGCTGCCAAGCAAAGAGAACCTGAAATGGCTGTGACGGCGTGCTGTCTCTGCTGTCGCGCGCGTGCTTGACAACCAACGACAGCGGGTAGTCCTGATGCTCGATGGCCGCAAGTACCGTCCGTCGCACTTCCTGCAGTAACTCATCGAACGTTGCCTTCGCGTCGCACGTTGTTCTCAGAGGAAGAGGATTGACGAGGTAGCCAACCACGGCGGAGAAAGCTGCGCGATGACGACCTGCCGTTGGCGAGCCGACGATGATGTCGTTCTGTCCGGTATAGCGTGCGAGCAGGAGCTTGAAGACAGCGAGCAGTGTCATGTAGAGCGTCACGCTGCGCTGCTGCGCAAACGCCTTGAGTTCGGAGACGAGCTTCGCGTCGAGCTGGAAAGAGTGAGATGACGCGGCATAAGTCAGTGCAGCAGCACGCGGCCGATCGGTTGGTATATCAAGCGACGGCGGCTCTCCCGCTAATTGCTCGCGCCAAAAATCACGGTGCCGACCACCCTCGTTACTCTCGATCATCTCCGCCTGCCAACGCACATAATCTCCATAGCTACGTTGTAGCGGTGGCAACGGCGACGGTAAGCCCTCGGCTTCGGACGCATAGAGCACACCCAACTCATCCAACAGCAACATCAGCGACCACAGGTCCGCGACGATGTGATGAATCGTCATCAGGAACACACTGCGGCGCGCGTCGACGGTGAAGAGGTATGTGCGCAACAGCGAGTGGTCCCCGAGATCGAAGGTACGGTTAGCCTCTGCATTGAGCCGTTCAGTTAACGCGACTTCGTTCCATCCCGACGCATCTTCCTCGTGCAGCAAAACCTCAACGCCTTCGTGAACTACTTGCACCGGCGTGCCATTCTGTGACGAGAAAGAAGTTCGCAGTGCCGTGTGACGGTCCACCAGCTTCTGCAGTGCCCGCCGCAGGGCGCCCGCGTCCACGGTTGAGTGGATAACTACAGCACGGCTGATGTTGTAGGCGGTGTTGTCGGGCGCGAGCTGATGCAAAAACCACAGCGCCTGCTGTCCATGTGACAGCGGATACTCAAGTGCGGCGCTGATTGATGACGTGCGCGTTTCAATCGTATCCAGTTGGCGACGTAATTGCGCCGCGAGTTGGACGATGCTCTGGTTGTTGAGCAGCGCGCTGAGCGGCAGAGTTACGCTGAGTTCCGTTTCGACCCGATGCGCGAGTTCTATCGCGAGTAATGAGTCGAGACCATAACGCAGGATGGGTTTGTTGAGATCGAGCTCTGCCGGATTGATCTTCAGCGTCGCAGCTAACTCCCTGCGGAGCAAGTTCTCAATCGAATCGATATCTGGTTGCGCTGCATTATGTGTTTCGTCCTGGCTTTCGGAAACAGATCCTGCACGCCACTCCGCGATCACGTTCAGGCTGCCTTCGAGGAACATCGCCCGACAGACGTGACGTTGAATCTTGCCGCTCGAAGTTTTGGCGATGCTTCCCGCCCGGACTAACACGATACTGTGGGCCGCTATCTCAAACTCCTGAGTTATGCTTTCGCCGATGGCGTCGATTGCAGCAGCCGCTTCGGCTTCGCGCCGCAACTCCAACTCTTGCACGACCACTAAACGCTCTTCGCCTGCCACCGTCACGGAAAACGCGGCGCCGCAACCAGGGCGCAGCGCTGAATGGCAACGCTCAACATTCAACTCGATGTCCTGCGGGTAGTAATTCAGCCCGCGGATGATGATTAGATCCTTCAGTCTTCCCGTAACGAAGAGTTCTCCGTCAGCAAGAAAACCAAGATCGCCGGTGCGCAGGAAGGGACCTTCGCCGGTATCTGCGAAGTAGGCACGGAAGGTCTCTTCTGTTTGCTCTACGTTGTTCCAGTAGCCGGCAGCGACGCTCGCACTCTGCAGCCAAATCTCGCCTACTTCTCCCGGCGCGCACGTCGTTAATTGCACCGGGTTGGCAATACGGACTTGTTCATCCGGAAGCACGCGCCCGCAGCTAATTAGTGGATACTGATCTTCGCTTCCCTCAGGATCGGCGACGCGGTGCACATCGAGTGCCTTCTTCGAGACAAGCTTGATCAAAGGCGATCGCGGCTCGGGACTGCCGGAGACTATGAGCGTAGCCTCAGCCAGACCGTAACAAGGACGGAACGCTTCGCGACGAAACCCGCACAGTGCAAACTTCTCCGCAAACGCGTCGAGCGTGCCGGCGCGAATCGGCTCCGCGCCGTTGAAGGCCACTTGCCAACAACTGAGGTCAAGTGCAACGAGTTGTTCCTCGCTGATTTTTCGCACGCACAGGTCGTACGCGAAATTTGGCCCACCACTGGTCGTGGCGCGGTAACGCGAGATGGCTTGCAGCCAACGCAGAGGCTTTTGCAGAAAAGCCAGCGGTGACATGAGCACGCACGGCGCACCGACAAACAGCGGTTGAATGACGTTTCCGATCAGCCCCATGTCGTGATAGAGGGGCAACCAACCGACAACTACAGACTCACTGCTTTGACTGAAGGCGTGCTCGATGAGTCGTTCGTTGGCGAGGAGATTACGATGATTGATCATCACGCCTTTTGGCGTCGTAGTGGAGCCCGATGTGTACTGCAACAGGACCAGCTCGTCTCCGCTGAGTTGCGGTGCGCGCCAACCGTCACTTTCTTCGTTGGCAATCTCGTCTGAGCAGATCCAACTGAGCCGAGCCAGGTCTGCGTCTCTCGTAATACGGGAGAGAACGTGAGTTGAAGTAAGCGCCGTCTTCGCCCGGGCATCTGTGACGAGCGTTTGCAAGCGCAGTTGATTTCGATTGTTACGCGGCGGGTACGCAGGCACAGCGACAGCCTCCGCGTAGATGCAGCCAAAGAAAGCCGCGATGTATTCCAATCCCGGTGGGTAGAGCAGCAACACGCGATCGCCCGGTGCGACTGTGCGTTGCAGTCGAGCGGCAATCGCCCGCACCCGCTGGTCCAACTGGCTCCACGAGAACGTCTCCTCTTCCTGCTCGCCGTCAGTGAGGAAGGTGTAGGCGCGACGTTCGGGCTGGTCCTGCGCCCGCTGACACAGCAGGGTGACTAGATCCCCGGCAGCGTGATGGTTCATGGCAATGTAATTGTGCGGCTGTCTAGAAAGTGAATGACTTGCTGACGAGCGTTGAGTGGTTCGAAGACATTGAAGCCGGAATCAGGTAAGCGGGCCTGTCCGTCGCGGGCGCGCCGGGCAACTGCGGTAAGCCATAGGTGAGATCCAGCAGTCTGACTTTGAGAGGTTCTGACGTTTTGACTTCAACGTTAACGTCGACCCCTTCAGCAGGCGGCCCGTAATAACGCAATACCCAGTTCTTCGTAAAGCTCTTCAGCGCGGGGGTGTTGTCGCTGTCGATCAGTTTTCCATTTACCGTTGCCCGCAGCACTTTGACGGTGGAATCCAGAAAGAGAGTCAGCACGTTCGCCCGCCGTGGTGACGTGAGGCGGAAGTGTAGAGTCCGCACGCCGTTGTTTGATTTGTCGTCCAGCAGTTCGACATTCGGCGCTACGAGTGGCGCAATCGGTGCTGTCGTTTGCAGGTACGGAACGGTGGTGCTCGAGAAGAACGCCGGCAAGGGCCGGCTCTCAGGATGCGGTGACAAAAAACGCGCAGTCCACTCGTCAGGCTTAGCGTCGAACGAACCCCAAATCGCCGTCCCGGTATTCGCGTCCAGGCCGTAGAACAGACTGTCTGGCTTCGGATGTGCAGCGTCGAAATCAGGTCTCACGAGCGCAATTACGATTAGCACGACCGAGACGACTACGAACGCGCCGGGCAGTACCCATTTATTAGGACGCGCCACCAGCGCAAGATGCGGAAGGAGGAGACCGAGCAGCAACACGAGGAGCACAGCTACCACCCAAATTCCGTCGAGACCGAATCCGGTGAAGATCTGATAGAGCAAAGGTGTTGTCATAACTACGGCCGGCACGGCGCTAAGCAACAGAACGATCAAGAGTCCCAACGAATGCTGAGAACAGCGCTGCTTTAGACTCAACCAAAATGGCGCGAGCATAAATAACAGCGGCCAGGTGAAGAGATAACTCGCACCCGGTAGATAAACGCACGTCACGATCATCAGGATCATCCACCAGAGCAGCGCCCCGACCGTTAAGTTCTCGACACTAACCCATCTGCTAAATAGCGCGTAGACAGCCGCAGTCAGAGCCATCGTGAGAGCGATAAAGCTGAGCAGATAAATATCTGTGTGATAGGTCCCGCCTTGCAGGTCCGCGTTAGCTGAGTAGTGGAGCTTGTAGAGCATGCGCCAGATCAGTGTTGTCAGTCCCGCGGCGGCGCCGGCGCTGACCGCAAAAGCCAAAACACCGAGGACCAACCCTAGAAGATTGAGTCGTCCGCGCCTCAAGCCAAAGACGATCAGGCCGATCAGGAGTATGGCAACCATCGCACTTAGCCACCGCGCCCATGACACGGGGTAATAAATCAGCTTCGTGCTCAAAAGGTCGAAGTAGACGTCGTCGGGCGCTCGCACGTTGCGCAAGTCGAGGTTGCCAAAGTGGCGTGCTAACGCGAGCGCGTAGGAGCCGTGATGTTGGAGGCTGCGCTCGTCCAGTTCGCTTACACTGTCAAGCTGGGTGTGATAGCTCGGCTGCCCATCAATGTACGCGAAATTCAGACCAGACAAACCTTTGCTCCTGAAGACCGTCAGGTCGGTGTCGTTCGGCAGCAGCTTATAAAGTTCGTAAGCCAGCGAATGCGAAACGGGGTGCGGCGCGGCTTTCGCAAACTCGCGGATCAGCCACCCGTTCTGCTCACTGGTCTCGAACATAATCGATGGCCCACGACTGCCGCGCGCCTCGAAATTGAGTACCACCCCGACATCCGCGGACCACGGATGCTCTTCCACGAACGCGCTGGATCCGAGCAAACCTGGTTCTTCCCCGTCAGTGAAGAGAAAGATCACGTCGTTCTTCAAGGGCGATCCGGCTTTCAACGCGCGTAACGTTTCCAGCAGCGTGACCACACCTGCGCCGTCATCGCTCGCGCCGAACGCTTGCGGCCAGGAATCGTAGTGAGCGACCAGCAGCACCGCCTTGCCCGGTGCGGTCCCGGGGAGCCGCGCGAGCAGGTTCTCCACCGTTCCCGTTCGTAGTACGCCGCCCCAACGGCGGTTCACCGCAGTCGTCTTTTGTACTGATGGTGTGAGTCCTTCCGCGGAGATCTCTCGCAGAATGTAATCGCGCACTACATCATGTTCCAGTGAGCCGACCGGGTGTGGCCTCTGAGTAATCGACCGCAAGTGGACCAGCGCGCGTTCCGCAGAGAACACGCTGGGCGCTGCTTCCGCACCGACTGCCGCCGGAGGGCTCGAACGACGAAGGCTAAGCCACGCGAAGAGCCCGAGGAAGATCACGATCGCTACACTGACGATAACATCGCGTCTAAAATTCGGGACCGCGATGTACGGAGTAACGCTCGCAGTAATCTGAGCCATGGTTATCGGTGAAACAACGGGGTGAGATGACTAAGCGGTGAAAGTGCACTCGCTGGCGCAACGCACCATAGCCTGCACGTATTCGTGTTGCATCGAGCTCTTGTCCGCATTGGGAACGGAGGCAATTTCGAGAGCCAGCAGCTTGTGCGCGAGCGTCATCAGTTCTTTGAACTGCGGCAGGCTGATGCCCCTGCCAAGGAGGTAAGGGATGGTCCAGAAATCAAAGGACCACTGCGGCAGCCAGAGCGATTCCTTGACGGTGAGAAACACGCGATCGATTTGGTCCATCGCTTCCAGGCTGTCCATCGTGTTGTGACTCCACACGAAACCCTCGCCTTCGATGTTGTACTTGTCGCGCTGGTTCTGGATGGGCGTGCCCATCTCGCTATACCACATCTGGGCGCGATAGTAGTCGGGCTTGAACTGCCTGATGAACTGAATTGTCTCGTCTACCGTCTGGCGTGTTTCGCCAGGGAAGCCGATGATGAATGACCCGAAGGTCATGATTCCGTATTGCCGCAACCACTCTATTCCCTGAGCATACTTCTCGATGGTTGCGGCCTTGTTCATGTTCTTCAGGATCGTGGGCGACCCGGACTCGATCCCCAGGAAGACTCCCTTGCAGCCGCTGCGAGCCATCAACTCGATAGCTTCTTCATCCGAGTTACTACAACGGAAGTAGGAGAACCAGTTGAAGGGATACTTCTTTCTGATGAACAGGCGGCAGATGTCTTTGAAGCGTGGGAAAGGAACGTTGAAGGTGTCGTCTATGAAAACGACGTTTTTGACTCCGCCCAGTGCCTGGATCGAATCGAGCTCTTTCTCAAGCACCTCCAGGCTCGTTAACGCCAACGAACCCGCTCTGGTTGGATAGTTGCAGAACGAACACTTGAAGGCACAACTGCGCGCGGTTCTTGTCTGAATTGTCGCGCCCAGTTTCTCGTCGGGGAATGAGAACCAGTCGATGTAGTTCTCGTCGAGCGAGTTGTTCTCGGGAACGACTTTAGTGCGGTGAACCGTGCCATTCTCAACGTAGGCGATATTCGGAACGGCACTCAGGCTGTCGCCTTTTTTCAGACAATCCACGATCTGCGAGAGTGTGGCTTCGCCCTGTCCTTCTATCACGTAGATGTCGGCGCCGATATCGTCAATTGCTGTCTTGAACTCGTCACCGTGATAGTTGCGAGCGTGATTGGCAATGAGTGGACCACCTACGACGATCTTAACTTGATCGTTGTGTTCCCTGATGAACTCAACCATCTCATTCACCGGCAGGTTCACAACATAGAACGTCGTTGTGATGGCCACGCACAACGGTTGTTGCGCGAGTAGCTCGGCGAATTTCTCTTTCTCAAACTGGAATAAGTTCACGTAACGCGCGTTGTGACCGTTCCGCCGCAGAAAATTTGTCAGGTAAACTGCCGCGAGGTTTGGAATGTCACCTGACTTGAAAGTCTCTTGTGAAAACGACGTGAGTTCCGGCCGGCGCGTCTGCTCGAAGGTGTGGTTGAGGAGACCGATGTAATCTAATTTCTGCCCATCCAGATCTACAAAACTGAACTTCAGATCACGATAAGCTTCCGATTCTTCACCGTACTTGCGGAGAAAACTTTCATACTCCGCAAACGGAATCTCGTTGTAACCAACGACTAAACAATCCAGACGTGCACTGTTGCTCATTGGTCTTTGCTCCTCGGTTTGCGCGTCATACCGCACAGGCTACCGCCAGTTGCGCGCCAACTTCCGTAAGCCGCCGTGATGTCGTTGTATTTTTGAAGCTGATGTTGCTTCGACAGGTAACCTATGAAGCAACTAACTTCCAGAACTTGAGAGAAGTTCCTTACCCTGAAGTTCTCGACTTCAGCGTAGGCTGGTAGCTGACAGTTATTAGCATCAGCACCTGGGTGGAGATCCCGAGTGGCGACCTATAGTCAGCGCAACATGTTACTCAAGTAGACAGCTTGCGCAGAATACATTCCTCAAAGCGTACTGTCTCGCTGAAATCGACACTGTCTTAAATTTACTCTGTCTAAAATTTACTTTGTCTGAAACTTACTATGTCGTTCTGGCTTGATCGTTTGGTAACACTCGCAGGCGAGCCTTTCGAGAGCCTCGGGGTCAGAAATGGTGATTTTCCCCCGGCGATAACGAATTATGCCGGCGTCGCGTAGATCGTTAGCGGCCTTTGTTATGCCGGTACGAGGCGCTCCGATCATGTGAGAGATGATCTCCTGAGTTAACACCAGCGTGTCCGATCCTACTCGGTCGCGGGTGATGAGAAGTTCAGAACAGAATCTGGCTTCGATCGAATGAAATTGATTGCAAATTCTCGACTGCCCCAGGTGGTGCAGCAGAGTATTCGAATATTTTAATAATCGATCCGCAAACTCCTCGTTGAGTTTCAATTCACGTTTGAACACTTCCGCGTTAATTCTCACACCCTCACCCGGTATCTGCACCACAACCTGGTAAGGCATTACTTTGGTTCGCAACACCAAAGGCACGCCAATCATTCCGTCCTTACCCACCAGGGCGATTCCCGTAATATCTCCGGTGCGCGTCGTACCGAGCAATGAGATCAATCCACTCAGCGGGAAATAGACGTGCTTGATCTCCTCTCTTGCCTCAAAAAGAATCTTGTTGCGAGTTAAAGGGATGGTTTCTAAATGCGGCAGCAAGCGCTGTAATTCGCTTGTGGGTAAACGATTCAGCAACTTGTTGGATGTATAAACCTGTAATGCTACAGCAGACATGAGGAAACCCAAGCGCACTTTTTGACTTGTACGTGCATACCCATTGATGAATTTAGTCAACCATGCGATTATGGCGGCTCAGATACTACGAGAACGCTCAACATGCATTTTTGGCTACGACAGTTTGGCTAAGAGCTACTTCAGGCTGGGCAACAACTCGATTTTTGAGGGAGCAATTATTTGAGTTGTAGCTCACTATAAAAACCCCGACAGTTCGTTGTCAACCTTCAGTACGTTTCTAGTATCTCTCACTGAAAGAAACTGCCGCATAAGCTACAGAGGAAATAATGAACACATTACAGGACATTCGCTACGGATTTCGGATGTTACTCAAGCGGCCGGGCTTCACAATCATAGTGGTCCTGACGCTGGCTTTAGGTATCGGGGCTAACACCACCATCTTTAGCGCCGTCGACGCCGTTTTGCTAAACCCGCTTCCCTACCAGGATCCCGATCGCCTGGTGGCTGTGTGGGAAACCAACAGGCAGTTGAGTCCTGAGGTGTGGGACCACAACGAAGTCGCAATGGGTAACTTTCGCGACTTTCGGTCACGTAATCAGGTCTTCGAGCAACTCGGTGCACTCTTCACTGCTGATGTGACTCTAACTGGAGTTGGCGAGGCTGAACGAATTAGGAGTTGTGTTGTCACTACCAATTTCTTTCAGTTGCTCGGCGTACAACCCATGATCGGGCGCTCATTTCTTCCGGAAGAGGAAAAGCTAGGGAGCCCGCGCGTAGTAATTCTCAGTAGCGGGCTGTGGGAAAGACTCTTCGGTTCTGATCGGAACCTAACGAACAAGACGCTCACGCTTAACGGCAATCCCGCTACCGTGGTTGGCGTAATGCCTCCGAATTTTGAGGTTCAATTCCCAACCAATATACGCGTGGATATGTGGGTGCCGCTGCGCATCGACCCGGCTAATTCTGACCGCAACAATCATTTTCTCTACGCACTAGCGCGGCTCAAGCCTGGTGTCTCGCGAGAGCAAGCTCAAAGCGATATGAGCCTTATCGCCGCTCAGCTTCAACAGCAGTATCCCGACACGAATGCACAGAAGGGCGTCAATATCGTCCCCTTGCGCAAACAGCTCGTGGGAAAAGTTGAGTCATATCTCTATCTACTGTTTGGCGCGGTGGGCTTTGTCTTGCTGATTGCGTGCGCGAATGTTGCTGGTTTGCTCCTGGCTCGCGTCACGGCGAGGTACAAAGAAGTTGCCGTTCGTATTGCCCTCGGGGCCAGCCGCTGGCGCATCATGCGGCAGTTGCTGACGGAGAGTATCATCCTGTCCGCTCTGAGCGGCTTGTTGGGCCTGCTCTTCGCATACGCGGGAATCAAACTGCTGGTGGCCTTAACACCACCAGAAGTGCCTCGACTTCATGAGATTGGTTTACATGTCCCGGTTTTCCTCTGGACACTGGCGATTTCGATATTTACGGGAGTGCTGTTTGGACTCGCTCCAGCGCTGCAAGCTTCAAGGCCGGATCTGAACGACGCGCTCAAGAAAAGTGCCGGGAGAGGCCAGGTAGGGTTTCAGCGTGGCGGCTTACGAAATCCGCTGATCGTTTCCGAGGTAGCGCTCGCGCTGCTCTTATCAGTCGGCGCGGGATTGATGATCAAGAGCTTCATGCGCTTGCAGCAAGTTAGCCCGGGGTTTGAGCCAAATAATTTATTAACCATGAATATCGCTTTGCCCCGCCAGAAGTACAAGGAACCACAGCAGGCAAACGCTTTCTTCGATCAACTTGCTGAGCACATCAAAACTCTACCGGGAGTTAAATCCGTTGGCGGCACCGATCCGCTTCCTTTCAGCAATAGCAATGTGTCAACCGGCTTTGTCGTTGAAGGAGCGCCGGACGTGCCGTTGTCAGACCGTCCGGACGTCGGCCAGCGGGCTGTTACGCCTACCTACTTTGAGACGATGGGTATCCCCGTCTTAAAAGGCCGAGCATTCACCGCGCAGGATCGTGATAACACTCCGCAGGTCATTGTTGTGAATGAAGCGCTGGCGACTCGGTATTGGCCCAATCAGGACGTCATCGGCAAGCGGCTCGGCTTCGCAGATGATCCGAGCAAACAGTCCTGGCGCGAGATCGTTGGTGTCGTTGGCAACGTTAAGCATTTCGGGCTGGACGCCGAAGCAAAGCCGGAAGTCTATTTCCCATATCAACAGTTGCCGAAGAATTTCATGAGCGTTGTCGTGCGCACTTCTTCGGATCCAATGAGTATGATTCCGGCAATACGGGGCCAGATCGCTATTATGGACAAGGACCAACCGGTCTTTGACATCATGACCATGGACCAGCGGCTTGCCAAATCGGTCGCCTCGAATCGTTTTGTGATGTTGCTGCTGGGCACCTTCTCTGTGCTGGCGTTGGGTCTGGCTGCGGTCGGTCTTTATGGGGCAATGTCCTATCTGGTAACCCAGCGGACGCAGGAGATAGGTCTCCGTATGGCGTTAGGTGCGAGCAGAATGGACGTGTTCAAATTAGTAGTTGGCAAAGGAATGCGTCTGGCGCTCATTGGAATGGCAATTGGCCTGGTCGCCTCTGTAGCACTTACCCGCGTGATGAGGTCTGTGTTATTTGAAGTGACTCCCACTGATGCTATTACGTTTGTAATCGTGTCGGTGGTCTTGCTTATTGTGGCGCTGCTCGCGTGTTACATTCCGGCACGTCGGGCCACGAATGTGGATCCACTGACGTCACTGCGATACGAGTAACGGAAGAGCGTTCATAACCAGTCGGACTGCGGACGCATCTCGCTCAACATCGTTGGAATCAGCTCCGAGACTGTTGGATGAATCGGCACGGTCTGCTGCAACACGTCGTATTGTAGACCGGAGTGCATGATGTCGAGAACGCCGTGAATCGCTTCGTCTCCGCCGGTGCCGAGGATCGCCGCTCCTAAGATCTTGCGCGTCTCAGCGTCTACGACGATCTTCATCAACCCTTTTGTTTCGCCCTTCTCGATAGCACGGCTCACGCTGCTCATCGCACGCCTCCCGACAAGGAGTGAGCGACCGCTTGCACGAGCCTCGCGTTCCGTTATCCCGGCGCGGCCGAGCGGCGGATCGATATAAAGCGCGTAACCGGGAACCCGTTCACTCACGCGCCGGCTCTCGCCATCGAGCAGGTTGGCCGCGACGATCTCGAAGTCGTTGTACGCGGTGTGCGTGAAAGCGCCACGTCCATTGCAGTCGCCGAGCGCCCAGATGCCGGGCACGTTCGTGGCGAGCCCGTCGTCAACCTTGATGTAACCTCGTGCGTCCGTCTCGACGCCCGCTGCTTCGAGGCCGAGGTCGTCAGTGTTCGGGCGACGGCCCACCGCCAGCAGTACGTGCGAGCCAACAGACGTGGGCTCGCCATCCTCGCAGTCAATACCGACTTCGACACCCTGCTCGTGCGGCGCGAGGCTGATGCACTCAGCGCTGGTGCGAACGTTGATACCCTCGTCGATCAGAATCTGGCGTATCGCTTCTGATATTTCTTCGTCTTCGCGAGCGATGAGGCGTGGAGACATTTCCACGACCGTCACTTCTGCGCCGAAGCGACGGTACATTTGCGCGAACTCGAGTCCAACGTAGCTGCCGCCCACGACGATCAAGTGCGCAGGTAGTTGGTCCATTTCGAGTATGGAGCGGTTATTGAGGAACGGGACTTCATGAACGCCGGGCATGTCGGGCACTGAGGCGCGGCCGCCGACATTGATAAAGACGCGCGGAGCGGTGAGCAACTCGTCGCCCACGCGCACGCGCTGTGGTCCTTCAAAGCGCGCCTGCCCTTCGATAACAGTGCAGCCCTTCATCTCGCGCAGACGACGCTCGACTCCCTCGCGCGACTCAGTGACTATGGCATCGGCGCGCGCCTTGACCTTCTTCATGTCCACGCGAACCAGACCATCGAGGAGAACACCGAAGTCCGCGGCGCGGCGCGCAAGGTGTGCGGCGTAGGCGCTGGCGACAAGGGTCTTCGTCGGCGTGCAACCGGTGTTGACACACGTCCCGCCGAAGAATTTCCGCTCGACGAAAGCCACCGTCATGCCGGCGCCGGTTAGCCGCCCGGCGAGCGAAGGGCCGGCCTGGCCCGCGCCAATGATGATCGCGTCAAACTCTCTCATCGCGCCGCCTCTCCTATTTAGTAGCGTCAATTCTGAAGACGATCAGTCACGCCTGAGGATCATCAACTATCTCTCCCCAGCATGTATCGGTCGGCGGCCGCTGCTGCCTCTTCGGGACTACTGCCGTTCTGGCGCGCGCTCAAGTATGGCGCATACCAATTCCACCAGTTGTGCTTCGCGTGCGTCTTCTCATAGCCGTCGTGATGCTCCGACGTCTCGTGGAGCAACTCGGCGAGCGTGCCGACGTCCGTAGTCTTGGACTTCCACTCGCGTCCGGGAAGCCGCGTCGTGATCTCCTGAAGCAGCCACGTGTTCCCGTCCGGATCCGCGAACGAGGCAAACGAAAAGTAAGAACGATTCTCCGGATCGCGGCCGGTCACGCGTGCGTTCTCCACGGTATCATTGAACGGACCAGCGGCGAAGTGAAAGACCTCGCTCACATCAACGCCGCGAGCGATCAGGTCGTTGCGCGCTACGTCGACGTCGTCGACAGCAAGCACGAAGGTGTGTGCCGCGCCAGGTTTGACCGACTTGATTCCCTTGCCGAAGATGATCGAGGCTTCCGAGTTGGGCGGCGTCACCTGCACGCCGCGGAAGTCGCCATTCGCGATGTCGATGTCGAGCCGCCAGCCGAGATTCTCGTAGAACTTCTTCGTGCGGTCGACATCAGAAACGCCGAACAGAACGACCTCGAGCTTCATGTCGACGGTCATGGTGTTCTCCTTTGAATAGTTTAGAGTTCGAATCTACAAAGGTAGTACACCACAGGCTGGCAGGCGAAGCTATTGGACCAAAGTATCGATCGGTACCTTAGTGTCACTTAGGATGGCATTCGACACATTGAAACATCGAAATGTCGCCGAGATTGATGGGGTGTTTGAAGGGCTCGTTGGCCTTGTGGCAGGTTTCGCACTTGCGGTTCGCGAGCCCGCCGAGGTCAACCGGATGCTGAAACGGAATCGTCTGCGGAACTGTCGAAGGTCGCGCTGAATCGGACAACACGGTGTGGCAGATGTTGCAGTCGTTGCGAATCACCTTCCCGGTGTTACTCACGTGCTCGCCGTCGTGACAACGAAAACAACCTGACGAGTAGAGATGCCCGATGTTGTTTGGGTGAGTGGCCCAGTTCGTCTTCATCTCCGGGAAGAAGTAGGTCTTGAAGATGCGTTGCGTTTCGCTGATGGCGGCTTTGATCGCGTCTGTTTTTTGTCCGTACAACTGAGTGTAGTTGGTCCGATAAAAGCCATCGAGATCGGAGGCAATCGCATTGAGCGCCTCTTGTTCGGTGCCGTAGGGTTTGTTCAATACTTCTACGGCTTTCCTTTTCAGATACGGCAGCGCCGGGTCGAGTCGTCCCGCAGAAAATGACTGGTCCAACGCTACGTCGGGTGGTAAGTACGCGTGCGCCGGACGATTATGACAGTCCATACAATCCATGCGGCGTTTTTCGGCGGTGGCAATTTGTTCCGCAGTGAGCGGCCGCACTCGATCCACGTATTCAGTTACATTGCCGTTTTGATCCTTCACGCGAATCCACGGAATGACCTGCCGTTGCTGGTCCGTGGCGATGAACGTGATCTCATTCGCCAGATTCATGTGCCAGTGAATGCCCGCGACTGGACCACTCGACGGATCACCGCCGCCCACATTGATCAGCATCCGCGTTTGCCGCAGCGAGTTTTGCTCGTCATAAGCGTAGTGACTGAACGTCTTGAGCTGTGTGCCATAAAACTTCGCCGGCCAATGACACTGCTCGCAAGTCTGATTCGCGGGCCGCATGTTTCGCACCGGCGTTTCGATCGGTTTTGAGTAGGTACCGCCGATCAAGGCGAACAACTGGCGCGCGCCTGACAGTTTGGAACGAGCATACGACTCCGCGCCGTGGCCCACGTGACAATCAACACAACGGATCCGTGAGTGTGAGGTCGCGTGGAAAGCGACAAACTCAGGCTTCATCACCGTGTGGCAGGTTTGGCCGCAAAACTCGACCGACTCTGTGTACTCATAAGCGCGATAACTGCCAAAGGCACTCGCGCAAACGAATACGAAAGAGAGACCGAGGATCGCGATCGCAAGACGACGTTGGCGAGGCTCGTTTAGATCAAGTTTTGGGTAAGGCGGGATGGCGGAATCGGGCGAGCGCCTTCTTCTGCGTCTCTCGATCAACATCCCTGCCACGATCACCAGCAGGCCCAACACGAGAAACGCCGGCAGGATGATGTAGGTGACGATACCGAGGTAAGGATTATTCGACGCCTCCGTCAACTCGATCAGAAACAACAGCAGAATGCTTACCACCGCGGCGATGACTATCAACGCGCCGGCGAAGCTTGCGTAGTTTCGAAAGAGTGTCGGGGACCGTCTGGCGGAGTTTTCGCTCATCCGGAGTCTCAGGGAGCCGATCTCAGTTGCTTCATGTGGGCCAACAATGCTTTTGCCTGTTCGGCGGTCACGCCTTTCTCACCGTACGCCGGCATGTAGGGAGGCTTCTCCGGTTTCTTGCCCTTCAATATCGCCTCAACGTATTGCTCGTCGGTGAGTGAAGCGTCAAACCGCTTCTCTGCTTTTGGCCCATGACAGGCCACACACTTCGCTTTGTAGAAAGCCGCAGGGTCTGACGGCTGCGCCTCGTCCTGGGCCGAAGCGAGGCTGTAAAAGACCGCACTCGACAAGAAGATTGCGGTAAGGATTATGGTTAAGGTGTTTGCTCTTTTCATCGCGCCTCCAGTAGTGGTGATCCGCATCACATCCGTGTAAGTGCAACGTCGATGCCATCGAAAAACGGCTCAAAAACGTAACCAATCAACCTGCCGCGCGGGCTTTTGCACACCTCACTGCGGAACTTTTCACACTCAGAAATGCCAGGCCGAACCCTTGTGACAACGCTTGCACGCAGAGAAGTCGTCACCACCGAAGGCGCGTTGGCCGTTATGGCAAGTCGCGCAAGCGAACGTGTTCCCCGGTGCGTGGTGATTTAGCGGCGCAGGCGCAGACACTTGCCGGCCCACCGGCAAGCCTGCCCGCACGTGATGGCACGCTGCACACGCGAGCTTCTCAGACGCATCGTGACGCGCATGACTGAATCCGACTCGATAAGCAGACGCTTGCTCGGAGGTGCGAACAAAACGTCCGAGCTGATGACACGTGCTGCACGACGAGATGTTTTTGCCGTTGGCCTGAGCGTTCGGCGTGTGACAGCCAAAACAAGTGACGTGCGCGTTCAGTTTCGCGGGAATCGACAACGCAACGCCGCCACGAGTTTGCCGATGACAAGTCACGCAACCGGCCGTTGTGTGTGTCGCGTGATCGAACTCAACGTTGAAACTGCGCAACGGGGGAAAGGCTTTGACTTTTCCGCTCTGCACGTCTGTGTGACAGATCGTGCAGATCGGACTCGCAGTATTCGAGAATTGCTGTGCGTGACAGCCTGTGCACGGCGCATGTGCTGCTTTGCCGGGCAGAGTCGGTTGCGGTGAGTTGTTCTCGCGTCGATGACAAAGCAAGCAAGGCAACCGCGCGTGATTGCGATCGTCATGTTTGAACTGTGAGAAGTCAGTGGTTGCCGATTGCAACGCTGCATGCGCGAAGAGTATGCGTTCGCTTCCCGCGGCCGCCGCCTTCGGAATCGCGTTGACGTGACTCGCAGGCACTGGTTTGTTACCGAAGACAAGGTGGCACTTGGTGCAGACAAACGTCGCGCTCTTCTTTCTTTGGTCAATCTCGTAGTTGAGAACTCCACCGTCATCGAGTGTCGCCGTGACGTGGCAGCTTTCGCCACCGCCGCACGATTTCACCGGCACTTTCTTCGTCGCGTCGCTGGTCGTGTTCATCGCCGTGACGTTGTGACATTGAGCGCACTTCAAGTCCGTATGCGGTTCGTGTCGAAACGCGCCGGCCGAGATGCGATTGCGCGCAGCCGTGAGTGTCCACCAATCCTTCGCGCCCATCGTGGCCGCTGACTTTTCATCGAAATCTGCGGCGAGCGTTTCAGAGCCTGGTAGCTTGTGACACGCGTCGCAGCTTTGCGGCAGAGGCGCGAGCTCGCTCTCCTGGTTGTGACACGTGAAGCAACTCGCGTGAGTAAACGGTCGTGACCGAAACGTTCCCTTGGCCTGCTTTTCATATAACTTGTGGCAATCCGCGCAATCCGAATCCGCGTGTTTGTCGTGCGGGAAAAAAACGCGAAAGTCTGAAACAAAATTTGCGGCCTTCGCGGTTGCGAGAAATGCTTCGCCAAGACTCGGGAACGGATAGCGTGATGTCTCGCTCGGTGTGGCTTTCACGTGGCAGTTGGAACAGATCCGCGGAACCGGTCGCTCGCGCGCGAAGAACTGCGGTCGATGACAGTTCAAACAAGACGCGTGCTCGGGAAACTCGGCCACATCCGGAAACGCCGCGTCGCCTTTACGAACTTCCTTCCAGTTCTTAGTGGGAAACTTGTGACACGAGACGCACGCGAGTTTTTCTTTGGACACGTGCGTGGTATGAGAAAAGCTCGCGTAATCACTCGGCGTGGGGCGTTGACGCGACGGCGCGCGCCGTTGAGCCGTGGCCGGCATGACGGTCCAAACAAGAACGATCATTGCGAATGTTGTTGGTCGCAGCACGCACTATTCACGACGGCCGAAGTAAAGACGCAACGATGTGTAAGGCTGATGCGCGTGATAGTTCTGTGGCCGCGGTCCCACGATCGTGCTTTCGTTGTAGTTGTAGTACTGATAGCCAATGTTCCAATCGAGCCGCTGGTGCAGCTTGATCGCGACGCGCGCTTCCGGCGATTGAAAACTCATCGGATACGAAGCGATCAGCGTGCCCGGATTGCCCGTGGGATCGGCGACTCGACTTCCCTGCCCGTTGTCCTTATTGATCCGATAAGCAGTAAAGAGGGTCACGCGCGGAGCCACACGAGCCACTGATTCGACGAAGAAGAAATTGTTCCTGACGAAGTAAAGACTGTTGCCCAGCAGGTGCTGGACGTTATTGAAGAAATAGTCGAGCTTCGCGTTGCTGTTGATCCAGTGGTAGTTGTAGCCGGTGCTGATCGAGAAGCGCGAGGTCGCGGTCCAGTCGAGTGACGACGAAAAGATCCTCGACTTCACGCTTACGCCAAAGTCTTCCAGCGAGACGCCGGCAATCTCCGAAGGATTCGAGTTGTTCTTCGTGATCACGGCGAGGTTGAAAGCGATTCGCGAGGTCGGCTTGTACCGGCTCTTGGCGCGAATGTTGGTGTAGTCGTAGTTGCCGATGCGCGTGAAGACGTTATCGGCGGTGCCATGCTCGGCGTCGAAATAGATGGTCCAATCGTGAAGCGGCCGGGCTTTGAAGCCGCCGAGAACAGCGTGCGTGTTGTTGTGCTCTATTTCATCCTCGGGGACGAGCGGTGTGGGCGAGTTGGAGTTGAGGGCAAACCCGCTGATCGCTTCTTCGATGCGTCGCGCGCCGTAGCGATAACCGAGATGAAGCGAGTAGTCTTTGTTGAACTGGTAGTCGCCTTCAATCGTGTTCTGGATTTTTCGGTACTCGGTCCGGGTATCGACGTCGCGATTGCTGAACGCGATCGTGTCGGTCCGCGTGCCGCGGGTGAGTGAGAAGAAATCGGCGAACAGCGCCGCACCGTTGATCTCGAACGTTTCCACTCGGAACGTATTCGAGAGGCGCAACTTGTCGGTTGCCAGCCACGTGAGGCCGACGTCTCCCAGCCAGTTCGGCCGTTCCGTGTCGCCGCTCAGATTGTATTGGCCCAGGTTGAGAATATTTGGCGTCGCGCCCGGCGGGCTCGGCGGAAAGCCGGTGATGCGCGGGTTCCAATTGCGACCAGTAAAACTCTCGAGCGAAACGAAGTTCTGTTTCGCCTTGCTGTAGATGATGCGCCCGGTGACGTCGAGTCGCTTTGCGATCAGCGTTTGCAAACTGAAACGCGTGTAGTTCACGCTGCCGCGCGCCGGTTCGTTGCGATCGAAACTAGTCAAACTCGCAACCGTCGGGTTGAGATTGATTCCCGGCGTGACTCCGAGATCGATCGCACTGTCGTCACGAAAGCGCCGAAAGCCCTGCAGGAAGGAAAAGTTCAGCGGACCGAGTTTGCCGTCGGCGCCGACGCGGAAATCATTGGCGCGCGAGCGGAGTTGCGACAGGAGCAGAAATTCGTTGCCGCCGGAGTGGTAGTTTGTGAATGCTGGTCCACTGTAACGTTCGGGCGAGTAGCCGACGTTAAAGCGAATGAAACGGTTCTTGGGGAGCAGCGTGAGATCAAAGTCTCCCAGTTTCACGCGCGTGTTGTAGCCGTGGTCGCCGGTTGTTCTCTTGGGCGCGACATTGAACGTCGCGGGACTAAACACCCAATTCGGGTTGGCGAAGTCGTTAAGAAAGCGAAAGTACTTGAAGCGTCGATAGGTGGCATCGAAGCGATACCACTTCGATTGTTCGACACTCACGCGCAGATTGCCCTGCGGATCGGCGCCCCAGCCGGTGGAAGTGGCGAGCAGTGAATCAAAGAGACCGCCCTTGCCGTCCGAAGACTTGAGCAGGAAAGAACTGTCGAAGACTCTCGGGCCGGCCTTGTAATTCAGATCGCTTTGATACTTGTTCAGATCGCCGTCGACGCGCAGCCCGCGATAGCCAAACTCCAGACTCGAGACGACGGTGAAGTCGCCGGCCTTTTCCCCTGTTTCCGACGGCGTCTCGGTGTACTCGGATTTGGCGGGCGAAGGTGACGGAGCAGATTGTTGAGCCGAAGTCGAACCCGCCACCAGCAACAGAAACACGACTGTGAATGTGTACAGTTTGGTCATGGCCCAACCTCACTCAGCGGAAAAAGACAGGGCTCGTGCGCGAGCCGTGAATCTTGACGTGACAGTTCGTGCAGTTCGCATACTGCGCGTTCAAATTGTGTTGCGGACCAGCGGGCTCATCAGCGCCGACACCGTGCGCCGTGCTGTGACACGTCAAGCAAAGCTGTGCGACGCGGCTCGTAATCAACAGTCGCGGATTAGACGAACCGTGCGGCGTGTGACACGCGATACAGCCGTCAGTCTTCACCGGCGCATGCTCGTAAACAAAAGGCCCTTGCTTATCTGCGTGACACTTGATGCAAGCAGCGTCAGCGCCCGTCGCGAGTCTCGTTTGCTTGAGTTCGAAACCGCCGTGCGGGTTGTGGCAATCGCTGCACTTCATCGCGCCTTCGAGTACCTTGTGATGAAATGGCAGGTTGAACTGGTGCTTCGTCTCAGCGTGGCAACTCAGACAAAGCTGCGGTTCGCTCACCTTAAGCATTTTGATATCGGAGAAACCCGGCTTTTGCGCATTCGCTCGTGAGACAAACACATTCGAAGCCGCGAGTTGACGTCCGCTCGGTTGTGAGTGTGGCGAGTGGCAATCGGTGCAACCGATGTCGTTGCGCCAGTGCTCGCCGCGGCGGAAGTTGTTGTGCTCTTCCCTGCCCGAGTGACAGGCCAGACACGTCTCCGAGATCTCTTTCGAGGACTTGTTCTTGAACGAGATGATCTTCTTCGGATCGCCTTCTTCACTGTGAGCTTTGCCTGGACCATGACACGACTCGCAACCCGTCACCTTCTCCTTCCAACTGGCGAGCGAAGTGAGCTCGGCGTGTGAAGTATGCGAGAAGGCTTTGAACTGATCTTCGTGGCAGTCTTTGCAAGCAGCGCTGCCGACGTACTCTTCAGACTTGTAGGTGGCGGGTTTGGTCTGATCGGGTGGAACGGAGTGCGACGAAGTGCGCGAAGTCAACCAACCCACAGCCGCGACCAATATGGCACAGACGAGGAATGCTTTGATGAGTTTATACAAGCTAGGGGTCCTCCGTGGATTGCCTGCGTACTGTCCCCCGGGTTCGAATGCGGTGAAGTATTCTAGGTTTTTCCCGCTGCGCTTAATGTGACGACCGTCACGTTCCTTCCGCGATGTGCTCCAACGCGCAGCGATTACAAATCAAAATGCTGTCGGTGGTGACGCGAATCACCTGCTGCTTAGTCAGACTTGCCAGGAGACGTGTGACTGTCTCGCGCGACGAACAGATCATTTGCGCGATCTCTTCGTGAGTAAGCACGCGATCCACACGCGCTGTCGCCGAACCATTTTCCTTGCTCCATTCAAGCAACAGCTTTGCTAAACGGCCGTTTACTGTATGGGGCAGGAGCAATGCTTTCGCGCGCTCGGTGAGCTCACTCAGCTCGCGGCTCAACAGTTCTGAGATCGTCGAGGCTATCGCATGGCTCTGGTCCTGGAGCTCGATCAATTCCGAGCGAGCGAGGAAATCCGTGCGACAGGGTTCGAGTGTCTTGACCGTCGTATCGTAAGGACGATTCTGCAGCACTGAGTTCAAACCCAGCACATCACCGGGTTGCGCCAGACGCAGCATGATGACTCTTCCTTCACGCGAGGAGATCGAAACGGTGGCTCGGCCCGTTCGCAGTATGTACAGACCACGGGCGGGCTCACCCTCGGCGAACAGGACTTTACCGCGACCGTGCAACGAATTCAAATTCCCGTTGTTCGAGGGGCGAAGCGCGCGCAAGATCGACGGGAGATCAGCGCGCTGTTCGTCTAGCGGTATAACTAACGGCTCTTCAATTTCTCTGTGTTGTGCGCTTGGCATGTCTCGCTCCGGCTAAAACCTGAGTCAACCCTGTAAGCGCAACGCTTATGCCAAGCAATAAAGGCTCACAATCGTTAAGTTTTCGGTTTCCTGGTAAGAGACTGAGTGGAAATTTGCGCACGCGACATCAAGTCTGCGAGGGATTCCCCACCGTGTCCTTACCGAAGTGTTGCTGGAACAGTTTTGCGGCCGCATCGAGGAAGTCGTAAGACGTGACGATACCAACCAACTGATCGCCTTCAACGACGGGCAAACAGCCGACGCGATTGCTGCGCATGATCTCGATCGCTTCCAGCGAGGACGTGGAAGGACAAACCGTCAACGGATTGCGCACCATGACCTGCCGCACCGTGATGGGTTCGCTTTCAAGAGAGCGGTTTCCGTTGCTGACCATGCGCAGCAAACCACGGTGAGTTACCAGTCCCACCAACCGCCCTTCCTGATCTTCGACGGGCACATGCCTGATGTGTCGCCAGTCCATCACACTCGCCGCCAGATCGATCAAGTCGTCGGGCTTGACCGTGAAAAGATCCGTCGACATGAACTGACCGACCATGCGATAGCCGTGTTCCCATTCTTCAGACTCCGCGCTTTCGCCGAGGGGCCAACAATGGATCGGCTCGCCTTCTTTCTGGTTTGTCAGCATCGCAGCGGTGAGTCTTCTTCGGCCAGCGTCTTTAGCAGCGGAGTTTCCGTTGGCGGAAAGCGACTGCATGATCCACCGCGCGCCGGTTTGGCCGCTTCGTGTTCGTTCCTCGATGATGCCGAGATACTTGTCCACGTCATCACTCGCTACGTGCGAACTGGTCAAACCCTCGCGCGCGAGCGGAACCAACTCGTCGAGGATCAGCGATCGCGCGTTGAGACTCCGTCCGTCAAGCCACTGAAACTGAGCATCGAGCCCATGTCTCGCAGCGCGGAAAAAGTTCAGCTTCGCATCGTCAAACAACATGCGCTGCGACATCTGGCCGTGCACGTGCGGCAGCGCCACCATCAAGCCCGTGAAGAACGCGGCATTCGCAATCTCATCGACGATTGTTGGTCCGGAAGGCAGCGCGCGGTTCTCGATCCGCAAATGCGCGACACCGTCACTCACGCCATAGCAGGCGCGGTTCCAGCGCCACACGGTTCCGTTGTGCATGCGCAACGCGGAGAGTGAAGGCATCTCACCACGCGCGAGAACGGCGAACGGATTCTCGTCCGGCGCCGAAATCATGATGGGACGAAAACGAACGACCTGGTCCTGAAAGAGTTCGAGCACAGAGTTCTCCAGCCAGCGGTCGCCGAAGTTGACGCGCGTTGGTTGGTTGCGCGCCATTTGCGGCCGCGAACGCTCGTCCGTTGAATGCTGAAATAGCGCGACTCGAGTTTCCTGCCAGAGGCGTTGACCAAATAACAGCGGTGAATTGACGGCTGCGGCCAACACCGGCGCGGTGATCGCCTGCGCGACGTTGTAATGATTCGCGAACTCCGCGGCGTTGCTCTGGAAATGAACCTGGAAACTGGTGTTGCACGATTCCATCATGATGTTGTCGTGCGTCAGGTGCAGCTCGTCCAGGCCTTTGATATGAATCGAAAGCGGGCCGCCACGCAGCCCGATCACACCACGATCTAATTCGTGATAGCGTGCGACCGGAGTCAGATTGTCCAGAGTCAAATCTGATTTCTGCAGCGTCGGCAGGATGCCCGCGAGCAGAACATCGGCGCCCTGAGTTGCGGCACTGGTTCGCGCGAGCTCGACCACTTCGACAAGCTCTCGTTCCATGCGGCTGAAACAATTCTGCTCGAGTTTGAGCGGTGTGAGGTTGGCTTCGAGATTGAAGCGGGCGATCTCAGTGGTTAACCGCGCATCCTTGGCATGATCGAGAATCGCCAAAGAAACCGGAGCAGGTCGCAGATGTCGATCGATCAAAAACATCTCCTGCTCCGCTCCGATTCGCGTGACGCCGCGCTCGATGCAACCACTCTCGATCATGCAAGCGAGCGCGCTCAAGTCTTCCAACAGCGCCCGCATGAACGCCTGCGACTTCTTCTCATCGACGTGCTGTGTGACGTTATGTTCTCCCATCGCACCTAAACTTGCTAAGACAATGACTGCGCGGCGGCACTGATTGCCTCCCGGTTCGTGATCGTAACCGCCGGTCGCAACGGGCGTGCAACCAACACCGGACACGGCGCCTGGCGTAGCACGCGATCGACATTCGATCCAAACAGCGCGCGCATTCCGAACCCGGCGCCGTGCGCACCCACACTGATCAAGTCGATATCGTTACTCTCCGCGTAGTTGAGAATTTCGCGATAAGGATGTCCTTCTCTCACGGCCGTCTTTACGTCGCACCAGAGATGAACCTCGGCCGGCACCACCCGTTGCAGCCGGCGAGCGGCGTTGTGATAGGCGGATTCACCCGCAATCGGATACCAGGCGATCTCCGGATCGCTGACCGAGTTCGGCGGCAAGACGTGGAGCAGATGCAATTCCGCCTGATGCTCCTGCGCGATCGACAACGCATACTTCAGACCGAGCTCGGAATGATCGGAGAAGTCATACGCGACGAGAATACGTTTCAGATTCACGCGCAATTCATCGTTTACAAACTCACGCTGATCGTGATGCATCACCAGCACCGGACACGGAGCGTTTCGGCAAACTGATTCCGCCGTGGAACCCAGCAACGCCGCACGATGCGGCCGGCGTCGCGAGCGCATCACAATCAGGTCGGCATTAGCAGCCTGGGCCTGGGCGATGATCTCCTCATCGACGTCCTGCGCGGGCGCGATGACAAAACGCCATCCGGAATCAGAAGGCTGGATGTATTCCGCTACGGATGTTGTCAGGTTGTATTCAGCGTGACCGTATACGTCGTTGGTGCAGTGCAACAAGATCAGTTCCGCCTGTTGAGCGCGCGACAGCGCCAACGCATAACGCACCGCTTCCGTGGAGTGTGGCGACAAGTCAGTCGGACAAAGAATGCGTTTGATATCAATCATGACTTTCAGGGCCTTATCGCTACCTTCATGACACCGTCGAGGCGCTCGCCAAACAGATCGTAAGCCGCCGCGATGTTGTCCAAAGAAAAGGTGTGTGTGAGCAACGGCGTGAGATCGACGCGACCATGACGAATCATCTCCATCAGCCGTCGCATGCGCTCTTTGCCTCCGGGACACAGCGTCGTAACGATGCGGTGATCGCCGATGCCTGCCGCAAAAGCTTCATACGGAATTGCGAGCTTGCCGGAGTAAACACCGAGACTCGAAAGTGTTCCCGCCGGTCGCAAACTGCGTAGCGCGCTCTCAAATGTTTGCTGTGTACCGAGCGCCTCGATCGACACGTCGGCGCCGCCGCCGGTCAGACGTTTTACTTCTGCCACCACGTCAACATCGCGATAGTCGAGCGTGACGTCAGCACCCATGCGTTTCGACATCGCGAGGCGGTGTTCGTCGCCATCGATGCCGATGATCAGTGATGCGCCCATCAGCTTCGCGCCGGCCGTGGCGCATAAACCAATCGGTCCCTGCGCGAACACGACAACCGAATCGCCGATCTTGATGCGAGCGGATTCCGCGCCGCTGAAACCGGTAGACGCGATGTCAGCCAACAGGACCACCTGTTCGTCGGTGAGCTCGTCGGGAATCTTTGCGAGGTTTGCCTGAGCGTATGGCACCTTCAGAAACTCAGCCTGAGCGCCGTTTATCGTGTTGCCGAAGCGCCATCCTCCGAGCGCTTCGTATCCTTCGCCGTGACCGCATTGCGAGGAATGTCCCGACAAACAGCCGCGGCATTGGCCGCACGGTGTGATGGCCCCGACGAGCACGCGGTCACCAACGTTGTAACCGGAGACACCTTCGCCGAGCTCTTCGATCACGCCGACCGGTTCGTGCCCGATGATCAGGCCGGGAGCAACCGGGTATTCGCCTCTGACGATGTGCAGGTCGGTGCCGCAGATCGTCGTCAGCGTCACGCGAATTACGGCTTCACCCGCTGCCGCGCGCGGCTTCGTGACTTCTTCGATTCCGATCTTGTTCTTGCCTCGGAAAACGTTCGCTTTCATTTCGACACCTCTTTCAATTACGAATGCGAGTGTTCCCAATACCGCTGCTGGACGCGCTTGGCCCAACTCCAGAAGCGATTCTGTCTGACGGTGGCCGGCTCGTCTGTCCAAAGATGCTTTCGCAGGTAAAGACCGTCGCCACCGACTTCCTCGATCACAAACCTCATTTCGTGCTGATACTGCGTGACGGGTTCGTGTCCTTCGATTGTCGCCGCGAGGTTCGCCGCCGCAACCTCAGCCTGACGCACTGCCATGTGGCCCATCTTTGGTCCGTCGAAGTTCACGCAATCACCAACGGCGTAAAGTCGTTCGTGACCGAGGACACGCATCGTCGCATCGACGTTGATGTAGCCTTCCGGGTTCGTGATGCCCACGTATGAGGCGGCGGAAGATCCGCGGAATGGCGGCACGAGCATCAGCAGGTTGTAATTGATTCGATCTCCGCTGCTCGTGATAGCTGAGTTCTCTGTGAGCGATTCAATGCTCAGGTTTGGTAGAAACTCTATTTCATGGTGGGCGAGTGCTTTCCTGATTATGGTAGCCGCAGTCGCGTCGCCCAACTCCGATTCCAGCGTGCACGGGCTGACTATCGTTATTCTGACGTTCTTGCGTTGGCCCTTCTCTTCCAGCAGGCGTGCCAGAGCAAACGCGCTTTCGTAAACGGGAACAGGCAAACGCGCGCCGGGGCATTGACCAAACACGGCTCGTCCTTCTTTGAACGTCTTGATGGCGTTACCGAATTTGATCGCTTTATCGACACTCAAAAGATGTTGCGCGTGTTCGTAAAAGCCATGAATGCGTTCGGTTGCCAACCGGCGACCAAGCGCAAAAACGAGGTAGTCGTAGCCGAGCTTTCCTTCGACTTCACCATGCGCGATGGTTACGGTTCTTTCGAATGGATCGATACGCGCGACCTCGGCTTCGATGAAGTTGATGCGCCGGTTCAACATGGCATTCCGCAGGTCAAAGGAAACGTCCTCCGGCTCGCATTTGCCGAACGCGAGCCTGACCAGCGCCGGATAGAAAACGAAATTCCTGCTGCGCGACACGAGCGTGATTTGATGCTCGTCGCTGAGCTGCGCGGCCAGACGCTCAGCCGTTACCACGCCAGCAAACCCGCCTCCGAGGATGAGTACTCTCGCCATCGCTACTGCCCTTTCGTTTTCTCTTGCTGTTGGTCTTTGGAGGTTTCCTCAACCGCGGGACAACGGACCACTTCGACCGAGCACTTCGCGTGAGAGACAACTGCCTGCGAAACGGAACCGAGCAGCAACCGTTTCCACCCGCCGTAGCCATGCGAGCCCACCACGATGAGATCGGCGCGCCAATGTTCGGCTTCGTCTAAAATCGTCGGCCGCGGTGAACCCGGCGCCAATAAAGCGTCGGTTGAGACGGTCTTATTGGATTTGAGCTTTTGTAGTGCGTGCTCGACGATGTTTCGACCTTGCTGTCGCAGCGCACCATCGAGTTCCTCAAAGTAATGCGGTGGCAATGCCCAAACCTCGGGAGTAATCGGCACAGTGGGCGTGCTTTCCACCGCGGTCAGAACCTTCACCGTTGAGCCTTGCGGCCAGGGCCGGCGGGCGACCTCCTCAACCGCCGCATCGCTGCAAGGCGAACCATCGATTGCTAATAAAATTTTCATAACACTACCTCGCGCAGGACGCTGTGCACGACCCGTTCCACTTGCGGGTTGATTAATTTTTCGGGGAAAAGCAGGAGGGAGTGCGAGGTATTTCGCAGCGTAATTGAAATTTCGCGCAGTGGTTGAACTCCGAAGGAGTTCGCGAATTCGAGCCCGGTTGAACTCCGAAGGAGTTCGCGAATTCGAGCCCAGGGTTTCTACCCTGGGTAATAAAAGAACGCGCGCGCGAAACGCTGAAAGCGTTGGCGAACCCGGTTCGCGATCCTAGCCAACGCTTTCAGCGTTTGCAGGCTCTCTGATGGTCTTCTTCCCAGGGTGGTCGCTACGCTCCGACCCTGATGTTATGAAGCAGCGCCTCCATTCGTGAGTGCTAGACTCACGAACAGT
>CAMLLD010000058.1 GCA_946480785.1 uncultured Blastocatellia bacterium
AACCGGACATTTCACTTGCTACAAAAACCGGACATTTTCACTTGCTAACAACAGCAGCGGGCCTTTAAAGGACACGCTCAAGCATCTTCAAAGTAGTGTCTTGTTTTTTATGTCACCATGAACTGATCCATCAGATCGACCGATCTCGACGAACCAAACAAGTACATCATTTTCAAGAACTTACAGGCAAAAAATGCGTAACAAAAAAGCAACCGTCGGCTTTCTATGGACCATCTGAGTCGCGGCCCCTGACACGAGATTTACCCTTAACGTTAGTAACCCTGGAGAATTTTCTGGATGAAGTTTCCCCGTAAGGATTCCCATTTTCGCTCGCTGAAGTTTGCGCCACTCGCTGTTCTTTCCTTCTTCATTTTCACTAACGTCACCGGCATCATGTTCAGCCGCGTGCTGGCCCCTGTGGCTGCCGCGAGTCCGGCTCAATTAGAGATACCAGCCGACATTCCAACCTCCGGTGACAAGGATCTCGATCGCATCATCTTTGAAGTTGGTGAACGCGAAGGCGTCGATCCCCGATTCATTCACGCGGTCATCTGGCAGGAGTCAAAGTACGACGTTAATGCACACTCGCACGCCGGTGCTCAGGGCTTGATGCAGTTGATGCCAGCCACGGCGAAGCGTTTTGGTTGCGACGACATGAGCGATCCGGAGTCGAATGTCGAAGCGGGCACGAAGTACCTCGGCTGGTTGTTGAAACGCTTCGACGGAAATGTGGAACTCGCGCTTGCCGGTTACAACGCCGGCGAAGGCGCGGTGGATAAGTACAACGGCATCCCGCCGTACAACGAAACACGTAACTACGTGAAGATCATCTCGCAGCGCTACGGCAAAACCTATCTCACCGTTCAATCCCCTGATACTCGAGTCGATACTGAGTAGCGCCCAATCCCCCTCGTTAACTCACGTCTTTTCGTCGGCGTTATCCGTGGTCCTATCTTGACCACGGATAACGCAGATGCTTGAATGGCCGCATGAGCACAGCAGACGACGCGGCCGTCTCCGGCATACCCGCTTATACCGATCACGCTGCCTCCGTTACCGCCGATCGCGCTTTCTTCGGACACCCGCGAGGCCTCTCCACACTTTTCTTTACCGAGATGTGGGAACGCTTCTCTTACTACGGCATGCGCGCGATCCTCTTGCTGTACATGACGAAGTCGTTTGCCGAAGGCGGCCTTGGCTTCGACGAAAAATACGCAGGCATCATTTACGGTACTTACGTTTCTTCCGTCTGGTATTTATCTCTTCCTGGTGGCTGGCTCGCTGACCGCGTCTTCGGCGCTCGGCGCGCCGTGCTGATTGGCGCGATCGTCATCGCTTGTGGTCACTACTCGATGGCGATCAATTCACAACTCACATTTTTCGCCGGGCTTGTTCTGATCGCCCTGGGCACCGGTTTGTTGAAGCCCAATATCAGTGCGATGGTGGGCCAGCTTTATTCCGAACGCGACGAGCGACGCGATGCCGGCTTTTCCATCTTCTATATGGGCATCAATCTCGGTGCGTTTCTCGCGCCATTCGTGGTGGGATTTCTGGCGCAACACACGCTGTTCCGCCGGTTTCTTACCTCAATCCATGTCGATCCGAATTCGGCCTGGCACTGGGGCTTTGGCGCCGCCGGTGTGGGGATGACCATCGGTATTATCCAGTACATCCTCGGACAAAAGAAGATGCCCCATGTGGGCGACAAACTTGAGCGGCCTCGCGCTGCGGAGTCAGAACCAAGAGATTATCCGACACTGATACTCGCCGCCGTTGGAGCTGTCGCGGGCGCGGCGTTAGGACGTTATTACGGCGACGCCGGTTGGGTCTCCGCACTATTCCCGGGTGTTGTCGGATTCTTCGCCGGCTATCTAATCGGAATAGTGCGTCTGCTGAAAGGCGAAGAACTGAGCCGAGTGCTCGTTATCTTCATCCTGGTCTTGTTCTCGGTCCTGTTTTGGATGACTTACGAGCAGGCGGGATCGAGTCTTACGTTGTTTGCGGATCGAATGACGCGCACGACGTTTCTGGGCTTTAGCTATCCCTCGAGCTGGTTCCAGTCTGTGCCCGCGATCTTTGTAATTATCCTGGCGCCGATCTTCGGCGCGATCTGGCAAAAACTCGGCAGTCGTCAACCATCAAGTCCCGCCAAATTCACGGTGGGACTAATTTTCGCTGGTATTGCTTTTGTCGTGATCGCTTTCGCCGCGATGTTGACGACAAATGGACGAGTGAGCCCGATGTGGCTCGTTGGCGTCTACTTTCTGCAAACGGTAGGTGAGTTGTGCTTGAGTCCCGTCGGACTGAGTACGACGACGAAGCTGTCGCCCGCGAGAATGGTCGGACTGATGCTGGGCGTTTGGTTCCTTTCGATCTCCATCGGTAGTTTTATCGCCGGCCTGACCACGAGGCTGTTTGCCGGAAACGACTCGTGGGTGCTGGTGCGCGGCTTTGGCACCTTTGCTGGTGTAACTTTGGTGGCCGCCGTAATCCTTGCATTCTTAACGCCCCTAATTAAGAGGATGACTCCACGTTCAACTTAAAAAATATGACTCGACTTAAAGCCTGGTTGCTTGTAGTTTTCTGTTTCGCGCTACTCTCTCCTTCCTTAAACGCACAAAACAAGCTGCTGACGAGCGACGACATCTTCGATCCGGTTAAGCGCGTCAACTTCAACGGCACGACGCCGAACATTCGCTGGCTCAAAGACGGGCAGCACTACTTGTTGACGAATGAATCAAGCCGTCGCGACGTGCCGCGCATACAGAAAGTTGATGCGGCGACGGGGGAGGCCGTGCCGTTCTTCGACGCTGCGAAGATGCAGGCTGCGTTTGCTGCATTGCCGGGAATCACGGCCGAGAACGCGCGCCAACTCGCGAACCGCGGCAACTACGATCTGAATCCCGCCGAGAACGGTGTTTTGATCAACTGGTCCAACGATCTGTTCTATTACGAGTTCGGCAGCGATCGCGCGATCCGGCTCACGTTTACGCCGCAGGAAGAAGTCGGCGAAGAGTTCAGTCCGGACGGGCGCATGGTGAGCTTCGTGCGCGACAACAATCTTTACGTCGAAGATCTCGGTATGCAACGCCGCGAACGCGCGCTGACGCGCGACGGCAGTGCGAAGATCTTGAATGGCCGTCTTGATTGGGTTTATCAGGAGGAGCTTTATGGCCGCGGCAACTTCGGCGCGTACTGGTGGAGTCCTGACTCAACGACGATCGTGTTTCTGCGTATCGATGAGAGTCCGGTGCCTGAGTTCACCGTCGTCGATCACATTCCTTACGACCAGAACGTCGAGATCACGCCTTATCCGAAAGCCGGCGATCCGAATCCGATCGTGAAACTGGGCGTCGTCAATGCAGCCGGCGGCGACATTCGCTGGGTCGACACGTTCAGATATCAGCCTGCCGATTTGCTGATCGTCCGCGTCGCGTGGAGTCCGGACAGCAAGAACGTCGTTTACCAGGCGCAGAACCGCGAGCAGACGTTTCTCGACCTAAACTTTGCTGACGCGCGCGACGGCAAATCGCGCAATGTGATTCACGAGATGTCGAAGGCGTGGGTAGCGATAAACGAGAATCCGATCTGGTTGAAGGACGGATCGTTTATCTGGGCCAGCGAGCGCACGGGCTACGAGCATCTCTATCACTACTCGCAAGACAGCAAGATGCTGCGGCAGATCACTGAGGGCAACTGGGAAGTGCGTTCGATCGAAGGCGTGGATGAAGCGAATGGTTTCATCTACTTCACCGCGATGGAACACAATCCGATCGCGCCGAATGCTTATCGCATCAAGCTCGACGGCACGGGGCTCACGCGCCTGACGATGACCGAAGGTTCGCATCGTGTCGACGTGAGTCCGGCTTACAACTACTTCGTCGATTCGTGGAGTGACCTCACGACGCCGACGCAAGTGCGTCTCTACGACAGCGGCGGCAAGCTCGTGCGCGTCGTCGCGGAAAACAAAGTCGATGCGTTGAAGCAGTACAAGCTCGGCACGCCGGAACTGCTGCACGTCAAGACGCGCGACGGCTTCGTTATGGACGCGATGATGATCAAGCCGCCGGATTTCGATCCGCGCAAGAAGTATCCGGTGATGAGCTTCACTTACAGTGGACCACACGCACCGCAGGTGCACGATTCGTGGGGCGCGACGACTTACATGTGGCATCAACTGCTCGCGCAGAAGGGCTACATCATTTGGGTCTGCGACAATCGCACGGCGAGCGGAAAGGGTGTTGAATCAACCTGGCCCGTTTACAAAAACTTCGGCGAACTCGAGCTGCGCGATCTGGAAGATGGTCTCGCGTGGTTGAAGAGTCAGCCTTACGTTGACGGCTCGCGCATCGGGCTTTGGGGTTGGAGTTACGGCGGATTCATGACGAGTTACGCGCTGACGCACAGCCAGTCGTTCAAGCTGGGGATCGCGGGCGGCACCGTGTCTGACTGGCGCGATTACGACAGCATCTACACCGAGCGTTACATGCAGACGCCGCAGAACAATCCCGAAGGCTACGCGAAGAGCGCGCCGCGCAACGCGGCGAAAGATCTGCACGGGAAGTTGCTGTTGATTCACGGTGCGATCGACGACAACGTGCACATGCAGAACACGATTCAGTTTATTTACGAGTTGCAGAAGGCGGGCAAACAGTTCGAGCTCATGCTCTATCCGAAGTCCCGCCACGGCGTCACCGACCCGGTGCTGGTGAAGCACATGCGCCAGATGATGACGGATTTCATTGTGGCGAACCTGTGAGGCGAACCTATCAGTAAGTAAGGAGCGCTCCTATGAAGTATGCGGTTGCGGGCGTGATGGTTGCTGTAATCGGTTGGTTGCTGGTGGTGAACTGCGAGGCACAGGAACCGGTGAAGGTCTTCGTTGAGGAAGTGCGCATTCCTGTAACCGCGAAGGATTCGAGCGGGCGTTTCGATCCGACCGTGGAAGTAAACGATCTGCTGGTAAGAGAGAACGGCGTGGCCCAACCGCTGAAGAGTGTGTACCGCATGCCCGCGAATGTGCTGTTGCTGCTCGACACGGGCGAAGAACTGAATCGCGCCAAAAATGTCCGGCTGACGAGAGAAGTGGCGGCGAGTTTGATTTCCGCGTTGCGGCCGGAAGATCAAATTGCGGTGGTCCAGGTTAACAACCGCGTGGAGTTGTTGCAGTCGTGGACCAACAACCGGACCAGCGCACTCAAATCGTTGAACCAACTCCTGCCCGCGAAGCGCAGTGCTTTGCAAGCAGGTCTCTTAGCCGCGGTCGAACAGTTTGGAAAGATCCCGGCCGGCAACAGTCACCTCGTGCTCGTGTCGGATGGTGTTGACGCTGCCGGTGTTCAATCTGATCTTCGTGAGGCCTACCAGGCAATCATCGCAGCAAACCTGACGCTGCACGTCATCAGCTACGCTTCGCTGGGAGCGAAGGTGCGACCGCCAATCCCGACACGGCCACGCGTGAAGAGCGCCGTAGCGCCGGAGTTGATCGAAGCGCTGCCGCGCACTCAATTCAAGTACGATCCCACGCCCGACCTGAAGACTGAGTTGAAAAACAAAGGCGGCGTTGTGCTCGACATCGATCTTCTTTTTGCGCGCAAAGGTATCAAGGCGGGGCTTGCGCAACGCTCCGATGAGTTTCTCGTGATCACAGAAGAGACCGGAGGAAACCTTTGGCTGCCGGGCTCCGCTGAGGAAATGATCGGCGAGGCTCGTGAGGTCGCGCGCGACGTCGATTCGCAATATGTGTTGAGTTACAAGCCAGTCAAACCATTAAATGAGTCAACGCCGAATGAGTATCGCCGGCTGGAAGTCATCTCCCGTCGCGTCGGCCTCACAGTGACCGCGCGCCGCGGCTACGTCGTGAATCCAGCCAACCCGTCCACGAATCCAAACTCACCCACTCCACCAGCGTGTTATCTTACCTACTGAGGGGTCACCACTATGAATACTCAGTTCGATCGAGTTGTTGCGGACGCGATGAAGCTGCCGGTTAGGGATCGAGTTCGTCTCGCTCAGCAATTGGTTTTAACCATCGACGAGCAGCCGGAAACAAACGTCGAAGAGTTATGGTTTGCTGAGGCGAAACGCCGACTTCAGGAGCTACATACAGGCAAGGCCGAGGGAATTGATGCCGACGAGGCTTTCAGAATGGCGCGCGAAGATTTGGCGCAATGAGAGTCATCTTCCATCCGGAAGCCTACGAGGAAATGTTGGAATCGGCGCGCTTTCTAAACGAGAAGAATCCAGGCCTTGGAGCAGACCTCATTACCGCTGTTCAGGAGACTACTCGCCGGATCGCAAAATTTCCAGAGTTCGGTCCTATCGAGCACGCAGATGTTCGCAGAAGCCTCGTCCGTGGTTTTCCGTTCACGATACTTTATGAAGTTCTCACCGACCGGATTTTCATTGCCGCGGTAATGCATCAACACCGAAGACCGTATTACTGGAAACACCGTCTGCCGTAATTAGACGCAACGTAGGCTTGCTGGCACGGGCCTTGCCCCACCGGCGTGGGTGTGTAGAGCGGTGTTGTGAAGAATCAAACACCGCGAATTCACACTCGGCTCTTGCGCGAGCCCCCGCGCGTCCCGCTGACCTTCAGGAGACAGGAAAGATGTCCACAGTCCTCGCAGTCACAACCCCCGAACTCGAACCACACGTCCCGCTTCTCTCCGAGGCGGCGTTGGTCGATCCCAAAGCCGAGGCACAGCGCGAGGTCCAGGTAAACCTTCAGCACGAAATCGATCTCGTCACCAGCGACATTGCCGATCGCGAACTCCGCGAAGTCTCACAAACAATCCTCAGCGAGCTCGTCCGTTTCTTCGATTGGCTCGCCCGCATCGAAAACAATCTCCACAAACTCGACACCCTGCTCGAAAGTCTTTCGCTCCTCGAAGTGCTCGAGTTCGAAGCGCGTTCGCTCGTCGATTACATCGAAGCAAAGGGGCCGAAGGTGGCCCCGGAACACGAACGGCTGCACGACGTACTCGACGGCATAACCTACGGAATTACTCACGATTTACGCCGTATTTTCGAGCGCGAGCTGGTCCGCGGCGTCACCGAACACTCCACGCCGATCGTCTACGGCAAGATCCTTCACGCGCATGGTCTATTGAGCAATTGTTTCCAACAGTCGACGATCACGCTGCTGCAAGTCTTCAATCCAAAACTCAAAGCCGAGTCGCTTTTCAACGACATCGAAGCGCGGCTCAAGCAGTCGCTCGTGCTCTGCAAAGACCTCTCGTCGCTGATGCGTTTCGTGCGGCTCTCGCAGGCCAACTCCGATCCCGACGTGCTGCGCACCGTCGTCGCGCGCATCCTCGAATTTCGCGACGGCAGCATGCATTACCTGATGTACAAAGACTGGCGCGGGTATGAGAGTCTCGCGCTGGAAGTCATCACGGCCATCGAAAACAACCTCGATCCCAAGCCGCTATTGCACAAATTTCTCACTTTCCTGGAAGTGCTTTACGGGCACGTAAAGATGCGGGCGGTGCTGGCGGAAAACTTCCCATATTCCGGGGGCGAGCCGGAGGCGTAAAGCCCCAAACGACAGGTGAAGTGCCACAAACTGCCACTCCGGCGGTAGCATATTTTGTTAATTGCGCTGGCAGCGCGGGCAGTAGTAGGTCGAGCGGCCGCCATGGACCACGCGTTTTATTTTGGTCCCACAATTCACGCACGGTTCGCCTTCGCGTTCGTAGACGCGCCAGAAGCGCTCGGTCGTGCCGAAGTAAACGCTCGCGCCGTCAGCGATGTTGATCCGCAACGTCGAACCGGCGTCGATCGCTTCCTGCAATACTTTTCGTATTGCCTGGAAGAGTTTTCGCGCGCGCGGCTTCGATAATTTGTTCGCCGGCTTCATCGGATTCACACCGGCGAGGAACAGCGCCTCGACTGCGTAGATGTTTCCCAGCCCGAGCACGCGCGTCTGGTCCAACAACAACTGCTTCAAGCTGCGGCGCGAACGCGCGAGTGTTTCGAGGAAGTATTCTTCCGTGAAGTCGTCGGAGAGTGGCTCGGGTGCAAGCGTCGTGAGTTCTTTTGGCAACGCCGCAGCATCACGAATCAGGCGCATGCGGCCAAACTGGCGCATGTCGCAAAAGACGAGTCGCCGCTCGTCATCGAGATAGAAAACGACGTGCGCGTACGGCGGCAGCGATTCGTCCGTCGTGAGCGAGACAAACTTGCCGGTCATGCGCAGGTGAGTCGTGAGCAGTTTGCCGGATTCGAGTTCGAAGAGGATGTACTTGCCGCGACGGCCGACTCCGGTGATCGTTGCGTCTTTGAGTTGTCGTCCGAAAGCAGCGCGCGAAAGTCCGGATGCAATGCGTTTGAGATTCAGTTCAGCGGCGAGAATGCGGCGACCGGTCACGATCGGCCGCAGTGCGCGAACAACGTGTTCGACTTCAGGGAGTTCAGGCAAGTCAGTTCACCAACTTTTCGCCGGCGTCTAACAGCGTGTTCATCTTCTCGATGGACGTCGCTTCGGAATAGATACGCAGCATTGGCTCCGTTCCCGATTGGCGAAACAGCAGCCACGACTCGTCGTCGAAGATCAGTTTTGCGCCGTCCATCGTTTCGACCTTCGTCACCTTGAATCCGGCAAAGTCCGCGGGCGGGTTTTGCGAAAGCTGCGCGACCAGCGCCTGTCCGCGGCTCACCGGCATGTGCAGATCTCGTCGGCCGAAGTGAAACTCACCAAATTCGCGATGCAGATCGGCAAGCATTTCCGACGGCGGCTTGCCTGCAGTAATAATCGCTTCGAGAAAGAGCAGGGAATTCAACACCCCATCACGCTCGGGAATGTGTCCCTTGACGCCGATGCCGCCCGACTCCTCCGCGCCCAGCAGAATGTCTTCCTTCAACATCAGCTCGGCGATGTACTTGAAACCGATCGGCGTCTCGTAAATCTTCAGGCCCATCGCCTCCGCGATGCGCTTCGTCAGCACTGACTGCGAAACCGTGACCACGACCGCGCCCGTCATCTTTCGTGCACGTGCGAGATGCAACAACAACAGCGGCACGACGTCGTGCATCGTCATCGTCCGGCCACGCTCGTCGACAGCGCCGACGCGATCGGCGTCACCGTCAGTGGCGAGCCCTACCAACGCACCGGTATCGACGACGCGCCCCTTCAACGGCCCGAGGTTCTGATCGATCGGCTCGGGATTGACACCGCCAAACAGCGGATCGCGAAAGTCGCGAATCGTCTCGACCTGCAACGTGCCGCCGCTCAAGAAACTCTCGACCCAACGTCCAGCCGAGCCGTGCATCGGATCGACGATCACTTTGCCGTTCGCGCTCCGCAGCTTCTCCAGATCGATGTAAGACGCGATCTGCTCTCGATAACGAGCTACTGATGGTTCGAGCAATGCGTGACCGTCATCGGTAACGTTGGTGCGTTTCGGCCGTGTCGTATCGACGAGCTTCTCGACCTCGCGTGTCGTCTCCGGCGGCGCACTGCCACCCCACGGCGCTTTGATCTTGAAGCCATTGAAATTCGGCGGATTGTGCGACGCGGTGATCATCACGCCGCCAGTCGCGCCGAGATCTTTCACCGCCCACGAAATCAGCGGCGTCGGCTGCGCGTCGGCGAACAAGGCGATCCGAAACCCGTTCGCGACCATCACTTCCGCCGTGCGCGCCGCAAACTTCTCCGACAAAAACCGCCGATCGAAACCGATCACGACAAACGGCTGCGCTCCGGACGAGCTCTGCGCGCCCGAAGCTACTTCGCGCGTCACATAATCAGCGTACGCCTGCGCCACGCGCTCGACGTTCGCAAACGTAAACTCACGTGCGATGATCGCGCGCCAGCCGTCAGTGCCAAACTTGATCTCCACCACCGGTGCGTCGCTCACTCCGCGCGACCTCCGGTAATCGTGTAATCAGTCAACGACGTCTTGTCGCCGAGCACCGTGCCTGGTCCAACAACTGCGGCGCGCCCGATGTGACAACCCCGCCCGGCAATCGCGCCTGTCAGTTGCGCGGTCGTGCCGATGCGCGTGTGTGGCCAGATAACGCAATTCTCAACGCGCGCGCGTTCCTCGACAAAACAACCCTGGCCCAAAACGGAGTTGATGATCTGCGCGCCCGGTTTGATCTGGCAGTCGTCGCCAATCATCGACAGCTCATCGATCTCCGCGACCGTCGCGGCGTCAAAATTCCCACGCCGTTCCTTGATGTGAAAACGTCCGACTCGATTCGCGAGTAGATCGGAATGCACGCGCAGATAACGTTCGGGCGTGCCGATGTCGATCCAATAAGTGCGCGGCGGAATGTGCGCGTAAAACGGCTCGTTGCGTTTCAAAAGGTCGGGAAACAGGCCGTACTCGAATGAATAGTTCTCGCCCGCGGGAAGAAAGTCGAGCACCTTCGGCTCGAGAATGTAGGTGCCGGCGTTGATGTTGTTCGTAGTGATCTCGTCGGCTTTTGGTTTCTCGAGAAAGCGAAGAATGCGTCCGTCCTTGTCTGTTTCAACGAGGCCATACGCCTGCGGGTTCTCGACCGGCGACAGCACGATCGTCGCGGTCGCTTTGCGCTCGTTGTGTTCGCGAATCATCGCCTTGAGATCGAGATCGGTGAGGATGTCGCCATTGAAGACGACCGTCGGCTCGCGAATGAGATCTTCGGCAAACTTGTAAGCGCCCGCAGTGCCCATCGGCTGCGGCTCCACCGTGTACTTCAGCTTCACGCCGAAATCAGAACCGTCGCCGAGCAGTTGCTCAATCTTGTTTGGCTGATACGAAAGCGATAGCGTGATGTCGACAATGCCCGCGCGCCGCAGCGTATCGATCTGGTAAAGCAGAAACGGTCGATTGCAGATGGGAACGATCGGTTTCGGAGTGTAGACGGTTAACGGGCGCAGGCGCGTGCCTTTGCCCCCCGCGAGTATGAGTGCTTGCATGCCTTATGAATAACAAAAAGGAATTTGAATTTCTACTACGGCGTTCGCGAGCTGATGTTATCGACTCCTTTATCGCGTAGTAGTTTATTGAAAGCGACGAGATCCGTGTTGAGTACCGCATCGAATCTTTGCCGAATGCTCGTGAGCTGTGAATGCAGAAGTGTTTGCACTTCACGCTGTTGATTCGTCGGACCGAAATCCGAATCGCCGAGTTGGCCGGCGAGATAACTGATCTTGCTCATGAGCTTTGGCGGCCAGCGAACGGTGTCTTGTCCCTGTCCGGTCAAGCGGCGTTGGTACAAAGCTTCTTCGATGTCGATCAATTTCTTTTCGAGATCGTCTGCCGCCGTCTTGACGCTGCCGTCACTTGCGACGCTCGTCACCTGGTTTAGCTGCGCGCGTACGAACTCGATCTGATTCACCATCGCCGCCGCGTCATCAAGATCCTTTCGCAGGTCGCCAAGCATCTTCGTCTGTTCAGCGATCATGCTCTCGGTGCCTTCGGAGTTCGGATCCTTCTTCACGACCAGCGGCTGCGAACGTTCCACACTCCCGACGCTCAGCTTCACCGTGTAATTGCCGGGTGGCAGCAACAGCGAGACACGCGGCGCGCCCGGGGCATTGCGCGTGCCGTCAGGCCCGACGCGAATCTCAGGCGCATAAGCCGGACTCGTTCGCAGACGCACTTCGCGGGTGAGTTCGCCTTCAAGGTTCCACGTGACGCGATTCAGGCCTACGTTCTTCGTGCCATTGATCGTGCGCACGGTTTGTCCGGTGGAATCCTGGATACGGATCTTCACGTCGCCCGCCGGCGCGCTCTTCAGGTAATAGTTGATCGCCGCGCCGTACGGTGGATTTTGTCCCACCGTCGGATCGTCATTCGCCGTGACGGGAATCGTGCCCTGGCGAAAACGATAAGTTGCATGCGGCGCGAAGAGATGAACATCCGACGCGCGCACCGCATCAGTCATCTGCTGAATCGGCGTGAGATCGTCGAGGATCCAGAAGCCGCGGCCGTAAGTCGCGATCACGAGATCGTTGAAGTGCTCCTGAATCGTGAGCCAGTAAACCGGCGCGTGCGGCAGGTTCGCCTGCAACGGTTGCCAGTTGTCGCCGTCGTCAAACGAAACGTAGAGCGCGTTTTCAGTGCCGAGATACAACAAACCAGCGCGCGTCGGATCTTCGCGAACGCAATGCGCGTAGCTCAACATGCTCTTCGGAATTCCATTCGTGATCTGCTTCCACGTCTTGCCGTAGTCCTTGGTTTTGTAAACAAACGGATCGCGATTGTTGACCTGGTGGAAATCGACCGTGATGTAAGCCGCGCCCGCGTCGTAACGCGACGGCTCGATGTTGCTGACCGTCCCCCAAGGCGGCAGGTTCGGGATGTTCTTCGTGACGTTGGTCCAGTTCTTACCGCCGTCGCGGGTGAGCTGGACCAGACCGTCATTCGTGCCCGCCCAGATCACGCCGGCTTCTTTCGGTGACTCGGCGATCGCAAAGACGACGCCCGCGTATTCGACGCCGATGTTGTCGCCCGTAAGCCCGCCCGAGAATCCCTGCCGGCTCTTGTCGTTGAGCGTCAGGTCGGGACTGATCACTTGCCAACTCTGACCGGCGTCCGTCGTCTGATGCACAAACTGACTGCCGACGTAAATCTTGTTGTGATCGTGCGGCGAGATCGTCAACGGCATGGTCCAGACGAAGCGATACTTCAGATCCGCGGCGGGCGAGCCGTTTGTTTGATCGGGCCAGACTTCCACGTTGCGCGACTGGCCGTTGCGCAGGTCGTAACGCTCGACAATTCCGCCGATACTGCCCGATCCCGACGCGCTCGACCAGATGATGTTTGGATCGACCGGATCGGGCGTGGCCCAACCACTCTCACCGCCCGCGACCGGATGCCACACGCTGCGCGGAATCGAGCCGCTGAAACCGCCGCCGCCCGAGCGGCTCGGCCCGCGATAAGACGGATCGTCCTGCTCGTTGCCGTAGACGTAATAGGGAATCCGATTGTCGACAGTGACGTGATACATCTGCGCGATCGGCAGTTGAATGTGACTCCACGTGCGCCCGCGTGTGGTGGAGATCGAAACGCCGCCGTCGTTCGCGACCGCCATACGGTTCGCGTTCGTAGGATCGATCCACATGTCGTGGTTGTCGCCGCCGGGACTACTGCCGAACGATCCGGGCCTGATCGTTTCGCCGCCGTCGATCGAGACGCTGTAAGACGCAGTGAGGTAATAGGTCTCGTTTTCGTTGTCGGGTGAGACCGCCATGCGGAAGTAGTAATGCGTGCGGCCGCCGAGTGTGCGGTCGTAACTGACGAGACGCCACGTTGCGCCGCCGTCATCGGAGCGCCAGAGTTTGCCGCGATCTGTTTCTTCGCCGCGCAAGGGAACGCCGTCGCCTGTTTCGATCAATGCGTAAACACGATTCGGATTGCTGCGCGCGATTGCGAGCGCCCACTTGCCGGTCTTTCGTGTGGGCAGACCGTTGCCGGTGAGACGTTTCCAGGTGACGCCGCCGTCAGTCGACTCGAAGAGACCGCTGCCTGGTCCACCGCTCTCGCGTCCCCACGTGTGAATCTCGAGCGGCCACATGCCCGCGAAGATCACGCGCGGATTCGACGGATCCATAACCATGTCCGAGCAGCCTGTGTTTTCGTCAGTGAACAAAACGCGGTCCCACGTCTTGCCGCCATCCGTGGTGCGATAGACACCGCGCTCCTGCTGTGGACCATAAGCGTGGCCGAGGGCGCCGATCAGGACAACATCGGGATTTCGAGGGTCAATCAAGATGCGACTGATGCGGCCCGTCTTTTCGAGACCAACGAGTTGCCATGTCTTGCCCGCGTCCATGGATTTGTAGACGCCCTGGCCCACCGAGATGTGACTGCGAATCCAAGGCTCGCCCGTGCCCGCCCAGATGATGTTCGGATCGGAAGGCGCAACCGCGATTTGGCCGATTGACGAGACCGGTTGGCCGTCGAAGATCGGTTCCCAGTGCACGCCGCCGTCTGTCGTTTTCCAGATTCCGCCCGAGGCCGCGCCGACATAGTAAGTATTCGGATCGCCCGGAATGCCGGCGACTGTCGTGACGCGATTTCCGGTTGGGCCGATGTAGCGCCAACGCAAACTGCCCATCACGTCTCGCGTGCTCTCCTGCGCTGTGGTGTGAAGGATCGCACCGGACCACAGACAGATCACAAACAGAGCGAGGCTGTAAAAGACGCGCGCGTGCTTTAACATGACGGTTCTCCTCGGGTACGATTTAGCAGATTACGATAAGGCAACGAACGTTGGAGCAGGGAGTTTACCAGATGTCTGAATTGAACGAAGCAGTAATCATCAGCGCGACGCGCACGCCGGTGGGAAAATTTTTGGGATCGCTGAAAGGGTTTTCGGCGCCGCAGCTCGGCTCGATCGTCGTGCGCGAGGCGGTGAAGCGCGCGGGCGTGAAGCCGGAAGATGTTGATGAAGTGATCATGGGTTGTGTGATCCAGGCGGGCTTGGGCCAGAATCCCGCGCGCCAGGCAGCGCTGAACGGCGGTCTGCCGAATACGGTTTCCGCGGTCACGGTGAATAAAGTCTGCGGCTCGGGTTTGAAGGCGGTAATGATGGCCGCGCAGGGCGTGCGACTCGGCGATACGGAGATCGTCGTCGCGGGCGGCATGGAGTCGATGAGCAACGCGCCGTATCTGATTCCGAAAGCGCGCGAGGGTTATCGTTTGGGCAACGGCGAACTCGTTGACTCGATGATTAACGACGGTCTGTGGTGCGCGTTTGAGAATTATCACATGGGCTGCACGGGTGAGGTTGTGGCGGAAGAGTATCGGATTCCGCGCGCGGAGCAGGACGAGTTTGCCATGGGCTCCCATCGCAAAGCGGCGGCGGCGACAAAGGAAGGGAAGTTCAAAGACGAGATCGTGGCGGTGGAGATTCCGCAGAAGAAGGGCGCGGCTGTAGTTTTTGATACCGATGAGACGATTCGTGAAGACACGTCGATGGAAGGTCTCGGGAAGTTGAAGCCGGCTTTTAAATCCGAGGGAACGGTGACGGCGGGAAATGCGCCGAGTGTGAATGACGGCGCGTCGGCGGTGGTGGTGACTTCGTTGCGGCGCGCGCGTGAGCTCGGAGTCGAACCGATGGCGCGGATCGTGGGCCAGGCGACGGCGGGAGTTGAGCCGCGGCTGGTGATGATGGCGCCGGTTGAGGCGGTGCGAAAGCTGTTCAAGAAGACGGGCTGGTCGGCGAGTGAAGTCGATCTGTTTGAGTTGAATGAAGCGTTTGCAGTGGCTGCGGTCGCGGTGACGCGCGAGCTCGGACTCGATCCGGAGAAGGTGAACGTGAATGGTGGCGCGGTGGCGTTGGGCCATGCGATCGGGCAGTCTGGATCGCGTCTGTTGACGACGGTGCTTTACGAGTTGAAGCGACGCGATGCGCATCGTGCGGTGGTGGCGTTGTGTCTCGGTGGTGGGAACGCGGTCGCGATGGCGATCGAGCGGTAGACACGATTTACACGATTAACAGGAGAAAAGAGTGAGTGATGTCATTGGTGTAGTCGGTGCGGGCACGATGGGCAATGGAATTGCGCAGGTCGCGGCCCGCGCCGGTTACGACGTGATCCTGCACGACGTGCGGGAAGAGTTTATTCAACGCGGCCTCGCTGCTGTCGATAAGAGTCTCCAGCGTGACGTCGATAAGGAGCGGATCTCCGCGGATCAAAAGAAAGAGATTGTTGGGCGGATTCGCAGTACGACCGATCTTGGTTCGTTTAGTGAAGCGTCGTTGGTGATCGAAGCGGTTGTTGAAGACCTCGCGGTCAAAACGCAGGTGTTCAAGTTGTTAGATCAGATCGCACCGCCTGATGCGATTCTCGCCTCGAACACCTCGTCGATCTCCATTACAAAATTAGCGGCGGCGACGAGTCGTCCCGATAAAGTCATCGGCATGCACTTCATGAATCCGGTGCCGGTGATGAAGCTTGTCGAAGTGATTCGCGGCATCGCCACCTCCGACGAGACTTACGAACGCGTCCGCACGCTCTCGGAAAAGATGGACAAAATCGCGCTCGACTGTCAGGATTCGCCCGGTTTCGTCTCCAATCGCGTGTTGATGCCGATGATTAACGAAGCGATCTTCGCTTTGTACGAAGGAGTAGCGACACGCGAGAGCATCGACGGCATCATGAAACTGGGCATGAATCACCCGATGGGACCACTGACGCTCGCGGATTTCATCGGTCTGGATGTATGCCTCGCCATCATGAATGTGTTATACGAGGGGCTCGGCGACCCAAAATATCGTCCCTGCCCGCTGCTCAAACGCTATGTCGACGCCGGCTGGCTCGGTAGGAAAAGCGGCCGGGGATTTTACGAGTACTAGTCCACACTTTCGAAGATGGCCCCGAACATCTCTCACTATTGCCAAAAATGTCTGGCGGCAAACCCGCTGGGCCAGGAGTTCTGTTCGCGTTGCGGCACGCGATTGATGATCATCGTCGAGCCGACGTCGTCGCGTTTCGAAACGGGCACGGGCGCGGTTTCCACTGACGAACATCTCCTCGAACGCATCTCCGCGGCGGAAGCGCGCACTGCGCGTCTTGCTGAACGTCTGGAGCGCAGTCTCGATCTGTTGCTGCGTTACGCGCAGAACGCTTACTTCGATCGCTCGTTGACACGCGCGCTGATCTCTTTGTTGGAAGAAGACGGGATCGTGCAGTCGGGCCGGCTCGAGCGGTTGTGGAGTGAACGCTGCGAGCGCGACGCGCTGGAACAGGAAGAGAGTGTTCATCGCGATGAGTTGCGTTTGCGTATTCTGGCCCATGCGCAGGCGATGGACCGGCCGGTTTTTTCGGAGCTTGTCAACGAGGGTTTTCTGCTGATCGAAGACAAGCAGGTGAAGGAAGGCATTAGCAAGCTGCAACGCGCCGCGGAAATCTCGGACGAGAACGCGGCGTTGAATCTGTTCATCGGTGAGCACTACTTCCGTCGCGGCAAGACGAAGCACGCGCGTACTTATCTCACGCGCGCGCATGAAGCGTTGCCGGATGATGTGCGCGTGGCGTTGTTGCTTGGTTTGACGTGCGCCGATGATGGGGAAGTCGAGCAGGCGAAGGATCTTTTGAACAAGGCGATGCGCGAAGGCGGGTCGTCGTTTGCGGCGCACTACGGTCTCGGCTGGTTGTTCGTGAACGAGAAGAACTGGCGGCGCGCGCTGGGTGAATTTAAGCGCGCGTTGACAGCGCGGCCTTCGCCGGAAGCGCATTACGTGCTCGGGTGTTTGTACTACGAGTTGAATCGCGACGAGTTGGCGGTGCGGCACCTGCGCAAGGCCGTGCAGATGGATGAGAGTTATGCCGAGGCGTTTTATTTGTTAGCGCAGACATACGAGCGCACCGGGCGCAAGGAGTTGGCCCGCGAGGCGTTGAAACGTGCCGGGCATCGAGCGACCGCCGCGCCGTTATTTCAGACGACCAAAGCGGGCGTTCGCGGCCTAATCGCGGGCGCCGACAAGCGCCTTGCGGACATGCTGCGCGACGACGCCCTGCGCGCGCTTGAAGCTGAAACACCCCAATCACACTGATTTGAACCCGTTCCCCTGCGTAACGCCGAAGGCGTTTGCGAATTGCAGCCCAGGGTTGGAGCTTGCGACAACCCTGGGTCAACACGAAAGACAATGTGCCAACGCTGAAAGCGTTGGCTACGGTTCGCGGGCGAATTAGTGAACGCTTTCAGCGTTGTACCGCTTTTGGTGGCCTATCCCAGGGTTGCGGCAACCCTGGGCTCGAATTGGCGAACGCCTTTGGCGTTTGAAGCACTGAAGACACTGCCACGGCAAGAGACCACTGGCGCGCAGGCCTGCTGCGGCGCGTTGACAGACCAAAAACCACCGCTATAATGGCCCCTTTGCGTGCATAGCCCCCAAAACTGCTATTCGTGGCTGTGCGAAGTGTGATGCGGATCGAGCTGGTAAACCTGGAACATGGGCGAGGTGAGTTCTCGCATGTGTACCAGCCCGAGGAACTGGGCTCTTTCAATGATCGCGAGGGCTCTTTCAACCAGCGCGCGGACTCTCTAAACGAGGGCGAGGGTTCTTTAGACCAACGCGGTGCGTTGGACGAACGCGTGACGCTGGTTGGGCCGGCGACGGTCAACGGCACGGTGCGGGTCGCCGGAACCGAGGTCTTTGTCAACGGACACATCAAGACGCGCGCGGCCGTCGAATGCGATCGCTGTCTGAAACGGGTTGAACTACCGGTCGACGCCGACTTCGAACTCGAATACGTCACGGGCCAGACTTACGCCTCGACTGCCGCAGCCGAACTGACCGAAAACGATCTGTCGGTTTCAGTCTTCGACGGCGAAACGATCGACGTTGACGAGATCGTGAAAGAACAAATCCTGCTGGCGGTGCCGACACGCACACTCTGCCGGCCCGATTGCAAAGGAATCTGTCCCGAGTGCGGGATCGATAAAAACACCGGCGACTGCGACTGCGAAACAAAGGACGTCGATCCACGCTGGGCAGCGCTGAAGAACTTAACCAGTGGTAAGTCGTGAGTGGTAACTGTCAACAGCTACCATTGACCACTTACCATTAACAATTTAGCAGGAGCCATTATGCCAAATCCCAAACGGCGACATTCCAAAGCTCGTCGCGACAAACGCCGCGCGCACGACGCTTTGCGTGTGCCGCAAACCACCCTTTGTCCAAACTGCCGCGAGCCCCGTTTGCCCCATCGCGTCTGCCCGAAGTGCGGTTATTACAGAGGTCGCCAGGTCGTCCAGGTAGAAGAGACGTAATCCTGAATCTTACGTGCGAATTCAGTCGCAGAATGAACCCGCGTTAACGGGCAAAGTCGTTCTCGACGCAATGGGAAGTGACCATGCGCCGCACGTAGAGATTGACGGAGCACTCGCCGCCGCCCGCGATCTCGGCGTCAAGGTCGTGCTGGTGGGCCAGGCTGACAAGGTCGAGCCGGAGTTGAGACGCTGCGGCTGGCGCGGAGACGGTGATCGCGGTATCGAGTTTGTCGAAGCTGCTGAAGTAATCGCGATGGACGATCCGGTTGCGACTTCAGTCAGGCGCAAAAAGAAAAGCTCTTTGAGAATCGGTACGAAACTGGTGAGCGAAGGCCGCGGCGATGGTTTCGTTTCCGCCGGCAACACGGGCGCGGCAATGGCGACTGCGAAGATGGTGCTCGGCACGCTTCCGGGCGTCGATCGTCCCGCACTCGCGGCGATGATCCCGACGAAGGCCGCGAAACCGACGCTGTTGCTCGACGTCGGCGCGAACTCCGAGTGCAAGCCGCATCACCTGGCCCAGTTTGCGATCATGGGCGACGCTTACTCGCGTTCGGTGCTCGGCACGGATAGACCATCTGTCGGCTTGATGAGCATCGGCGAAGAGGAAGCGAAGGGAAACGAGCTGACGAAAGAAGCGTTTCCGTTGTTGCGTGAGCTGGACATCAACTTCGTTGGCAACGTCGAAGGCCGCGACGTTTTCTCGGGCATGGTCGATGTGATCGTGACCGATGGTTTTACCGGCAATGTGATGTTGAAATTGTCGGAAGGCTTGACCGAGGCGATGCTCTCGATGTTGAAGCGCGAGCTGACGGCGACGGCGGTGACGAAAGCAGGCGCGGTGCTCGCGAAACCGGCTTTTCAAAGTATCAAGAAGCGTCTCGACTACACGGAATACGGCGGCGCGCCGTTGCTCGGCGTGAGGCGCATCGTCGTCATCGGTCACGGACGCTCGAATGCGCGCGCGATTCGCAACGCGATTCGTAGTGTGAAAGAGTTTTCCACAGCCCGGGCGGCGGAAAGAATTGAGAAAGGCATTAGATCGGCCACAGATAACACAGACAGACACAGATCTGACCTGTGTGTATCCGTGTAATCTGTGGCTTACCTGTAGTACTCTGAGGATTTCATGGTGAATCAACGCGCTGGAATTCTGGGCACGGGCCACTCGTACCCCGAAGGTATTCTGACCAATGCCGATCTCGCGGAGATCGTTGACACTTCGGACGAGTGGATCACGACGCGCACCGGAATCAAACAGCGTCGCAAAGCCGCGCCCGGTGAATACACGTCTCTGTTTGCCGTGCGCGCCGCGCGGCAGGCCATTGAACGCGCGCGCCTGGATCCCGCCGATATCGATCTGCTGCTCTGCGCCACCGTCACTCCCGATCAAATACTTCCTTCGACAGGTTGCATCGTCCAGGCCGAGCTCGGCGCGAACAACGCCGCGGCCATGGACATCGTCGCCGCATGCTCGGGATTTTTGTACGGCGTCTCGATGGCGAATTCGATGATCCAAACCGGACAAGTGCGCCACGCGGTTGTCGTCGGCGCGGAGATCCTGACGCAGTACGTCGATTACACGGATCGACAGACGTGCGTGTTGTTCGGCGACGGCGCGGGCGCGGCGGTGCTTGGACCGATCGACAGCGGCCGCGGCATTCTCGCGAGCAAGATCAAGTCTGACGGCCGTTACGAAGAACAACTGTTTTCACCAGGTGGCGGCACACGACGTAAACCAACGGCTGAAACACTCGCGGCCGGCGATCACTTCTTCAAGATGCGCGGCAATGAACTGTTCAAAGTCGCGGTCCGGTCGATGGCGGAGATTTCGCGCGAAGTGCTCGAGATGGCGGGCAAGAAGAGTGACGAGATCGATCTCTTCATTCCGCATCAGGCGAACCAACGAATCACCGAAGCAGTCGCGGACAGGTTGAACGTCGACATGGGGAAGGTTTATTCAAACATCGCCGTGCACGGCAACACCTCGTCCGCGTCAATTCCGATCGCGCTCGATGAATGCGTCGAAGCGGGACGTATCAAGGAAGGCGATCTGGTGTTGATGGCGTCGTTTGGCGGCGGCGTAACCTGGGGCGCGGTGCTGATGCAATGGTGAGCCACGGATTTACACAGACGGACACAGACGAATCCGTGTTGTCCGTTAAGTCCGTGTTGTCGGTGGCGATGTTTCCCGGGCAGGGATCGCAGAAGCCCGGCATGGGCAAGGATCTCGCGGAGCAGTTCGCGGTTGCGCGACAGGTCTTTGAAGAAGCTGACGACGCATTGGGCTTTGCGATTTCGCGGCTCTGTTTTGAAGGTCCCGCTGAAGAGTTGCAGTTGACCGAGAACACGCAGCCGGCGATTCTGACGACCTCGGTCGCGGCGTATCGCGTTGCACGAGACAACGGCTTGCCCGCGCCCGACTTTGTCGCGGGACACAGTTTGGGTGAGTATTCAGCGCTCGTCGCTGCGGGCGTGCTGGAGTTGTCGGACGCGGTGAAGACCGTGCGCGCGCGCGGGCAGTACATGCAGGAAGCGGTGCCGGTCGGTACGGGCGCGATGGCGGCAGTGATCGGTGGTGAGTTAAGTGCGATTGAAGCCGCGTGTGAAGAGGCTCGCGGCGATCAAGTCTGCTCGGTGGCGAATTCAAATTCACCGTCGCAGGTCGTGATCGCGGGCAACACTGAAGCGGTCGATCGCGCGATCGAGTTGTTGAAGAGCGTGGCCAAGCGCGTGATCAAGTTAAACGTGAGCGCGCCGTTTCACTGCGCGTTGATGCGTCCGGCGCAGGAGAAACTCGCCGCGCATCTCGAACGTTTGACGTTCAACGAACCGCGGATGCCGGTAGTGACGAACGTCGACGCGCAGATCACGTCAGCGCCTGACGAATTGCGCGACGCGTTGCTCAGGCAAGTGTCGGCTCCGGTGCGCTGGCTCGAGTCGATGCAGTTGTTGCTGGCGCAAAACGCGCAAACTTTTATTGAGATCGGTCCCGGCAAAGTGTTGTCGGGACTCTTGCGGCAGACCGTACGTGACGTACAGTGTCTTAACGTCGAAGACGCAGCAAGCCTGGAGGCGATACGCGCTGCCCTTGCTGTCAGGGATGAATTAGTCTAATTAAACTCACAGAGGAGCAAACACGATGCCCGATCAAGAGATCGAGAATAAGGTAAAACAGATTATCGTCGACGAGCTTGGTGTCGATGAAAACGAGGTCACGCCCAACGCCAGATTTATCGACGACCTCGGCGCCGACTCGCTGGACACGGTGGAACTCGTGATGCGTTTTGAAGAGGAGTTTGGCATTGAGATCCCTGACGAAGACGCCGAGAAAATTCAAAGCGTGCGGGACGCGTACAACTACATCGACCAGCACAAGAAATAGCTCAATAGGTCCTATCGGATTTATAGGACCTAAACGACCTATTGGCTCTTCCCAAGGAGTTCTACTTTGACACGACGTGTCGTGATTACAGGCCTCGGCCTCGTGACACCTGTTGGCAATACTGTCGAAGACACGTGGGCTGCGCTGATGAGCAGTCGCAGTGGCGCGGACTACATCAAGAAATTCGACGCTGAGCGGTTCTCAGTCAAGTTTGCCTGCGAAGTAAAAAACTTCGACCCGCTGACGTTCATCGCCAAGAAGGAGGCGCGCAAGATGGGCGCCTTTATTCATTATGCGATTGCGGCGTCGATCGAAGCGGTCGCTGATAGCGGCATTCAAATGACGCCGGAAGGGAAGTTTCCCGCGGGTCTCGCCGAGAACACCGGCACTTACATCAGCAGCGGCATCGGCGATTTCTGGGCCATCGAACGCGAACACTCGAAACTGCTTGACGACGGTCCGGATCGCGTCTCGCCGTTCTTTATCGTTTCCGCGATCGTGAATCTCGCGGCGGGACAAGTCTCGATTCGTTTCGGCGCGAAGGGACCAAACTCGGCGACCGCTACAGCCTGCGCAGCCGGGGCGCACGCGATTGGCGACAGTTTCAAGATCATTCAACGCGGCGATGCGGACGTGATGATCTGCGGCGGCGCGGAGTCGGCGATTACACCGATGAGTGTCGCGGGTTTCTCCGCGATGCGCGCGCTTTCCACCAACAACGAGGATCCGGTTCATGCGTCGCGCCCGTTCGAACGCGATCGCGACGGCTTCGTGATCGGCGAAGGCGCGGGGATCATGATTCTCGAAGAGCTCGAGCATGCGAAGCAGCGCGGCGCGAAGATCTATGGCGAAGTCGTGGGTTACGGCGCTTGTGCCGACGCGTTTCACCTGACGATGCCGGATGAAACGGGCTCGGGCGCGCGGCGCGTCATGCAGCGCACGCTGAAAGACGCAGGCGTGCAGCCGGAACAGGTCGGTTATATCAACGCCCACGGCACGTCCACGCCTTACAACGACAAGTTTGAAACGCTCGCGATCAAGGAAACATTCGGGCCGCACGCTTACAAGCTGGCGGTTAGTTCGACCAAGTCGATGACGGGCCACCTGCTCGGCGCGGCCGGCGGTATTGAAAGCGTGTTCAGCGCGCTCGTGTTGCAGCGCAACGTGCTGCCGCCGACGATCAACTACTTCAATCCCGACCCCGAGTGTGATCTCGATTACGTGCCCAACGAGCCGCGCGAAGCACGCGTTGATTACGTGCTTTCGAACAGCTTCGGCTTTGGTGGCACGAACGCAGCGTTGTTGTTTAAGAGATACGAGGAATAGATGAAGATTGTAGTGATGATGAAGCAGGTCGCGAACAAGGACGCGATCCTGCGCATTAACAAAGACGCGACCTGGATCGAAGAGAGCGACCTGTCGTTTGAAGTGAGCGAGTCGGACGGTTACGCGCTCGAAGAAGCCTTGCGCGTGCGCGAGAAGCTCGGCGGCGAAGTCGTGGTTTGTTCGATGGGACCGCAGCGCGTGAAGAGCGTCATTAAGGACGCGCTCGCGCGCGGAGCGGATCGGGCGATTCACGTCGTCGGCGACAACCTGGCGCATCTTTCACCGTTTGCGGCGGCGACTGTGTTGGCGGATGCGATTCGTGAGGAGAAAGCGGATCTCGTGATGACGGGTTTGCAATCAGACGATCACGGTTACGGGCAAACGGGCGTGATCATGGCTGAGTTGCTCGGCCTGCCGCACGCGACAATCGTTATCGAGCTCGATGCGGCAGTCGACAAGCTGCGCGTCAAACGCGAGCTCGAAAGCGGTTGGTATCAGTGGTACGAGATGCCATTGCCTGCGTTGCTGACGATTCAATCCGGCATCAGCCAGATTCGCTACGCGACGTTGAAAGGAATCATGGCCGCGAAGAAGAAGGAGATCAAGGAAGTGACTCCTTCAGCGGATGTCGTCGGGCGTCCTTCGCATCAACGCATCGAGAAGGTTTACCTGCCGCAGAAGATGAAGCAGACGCAACTGCTCGGCAACGGCGATGCGAAAGCGGGCGCGGCGGAGCTGGCCCAAAAACTTCACACTGAGGCGAGAGCTTTCTAGCCACAAATTTACACAGAAGAACACGAATGAGTAACGGCATACTGGTTTTCATAGAGCATAAAGGCGGCACGGCGAACAAGAGTTCGATCGAGGCTATAGCGGCGGCGCAGCAGTTGGGATCGGAGCTACAGCAGTCGGTGACTGCGGTTGTGCTTGGTGGCGATGTGAGCGGGTTAGCGCAGGAGATAGCTGGTTACGATGTTGCGAAGGTGATTTGCGCGACGAATGCGAAGCTCGCGGATTACACGCCTGATGCTTACGCCGATGGTTTCGAGCAGATCGTCAAGCAAGTCGATCCGCAGTTCGTCTTCATGACGCACACGTACCAGGTACGCGACTTTGGCCCAAAGCTGGCGGCGCGTTTCGGAAAGGGAATGATCAGCGACTGCATTCGCGCGCGGGTCGAAGGCGGCAAGATCGGTTTTACGCGGCGCATCTTTCTCGGCAAGCTCGACGCGGATGTTATCTCGGATGGCGAGGCGCCAGTGTTTGCGACTTTTCAGACGGGCGCTTATCGGCCCGACCAGGCTGCGAAGGGTGGTGGCGCGCAGGTTGAGAACGTCGCGGTGGAGATTGGCGACGTGCGCATGAAGCCGGAGCCGCCGTTCCAGGAAGCGAAGCAGGCCGTGGATCTCACGAAGGCGGATGTGATCGTCGCTGTTGGTCGCGGCATCAAGAGCAAAGACAATCTCGCGCTCGCGGAGAAACTCGCCGAAGCGTTGGGTGGCGATATTGCTGCGTCGCGTCCGATCTGCGACGCGGAGTGGTTGCCAATCGATCGGCAGATCGGATCGTCCGGACAAACGGTTGCGCCGAAGCTTTACGTGGCGTTGGGCATCTCGGGCGCGATCCAGCACCTCGTCGGCATGAAAAACTCGGGCACGATCGTGGCGATTAACAAAGACGCTGAAGCGCCGATCTTCGACATCGCAGACTACGGCATCGTCGGAGATTTATTCGAAGCTGTACCGGTGTTGACGGAAGAGATTAGGAAGATCCGAGGACTCGCTTGAGTTCCTCAACCGCGTCTTCGGGTTTCCACGTGTTGTCTGTGTAAACCTTCGCCACTTTTCCGTCCGGCGCGACAATCACGGTCCTCAGCGCGTGAATGATCTGGTCCTGGTCGGCGAAGTATCTCAACCCGAAAAACTGCGCCGCCTCTTTCACCTGCTCGCCTGACGCAAACTCCCAGTGTTGAAAAGTCTCCGCCTCGTATCGCTCGGTGTGCGCCGCGCCATAACTGCGCAGCACCTGCGGCGTGTCGTAACCGGGATCGATGCTGATGCTGAGCAGATGCGTCTTCGCGTAGAAGTTCGCGTCCTGCTCCAGTTGTCGATCGACCTTCGCGAAGTTGTTGCTCATCAACGTGCAGTAGTCAGGCAGCGGGCAGCGCGTGTAGATGAACGTCAGGAGCAGCGCCTTGCCGCGATAGTCTTTCAACCGGATCTGTTTGCCATCCTGGTTTCGCAGCACAAAGTTCGGGACCTGATCTCCTGCCTTCGCTTCGATCGTCATACCGGGCGCGGTCGTGTTTGGTGCGCCTGTTTGCTGCACGATCACGAGGTCTTCCAGCCATGAATGCGCGCCGTCGACAACGAGCGTGGCAGTCAGTTGCGCGTCCGGCGCGAGCGCGTCGAGATCCGACTCGTTCTCCACCGTGAAAGGCATCGTCATCGCGGGCATCAGGCCTTTGACTTCTTCGTGGGCCACCGTGACGAGATGCTTGTCGCGTTCGACCATCAGCACCTTGCCCTTCAGCTCGTAACGTTTCTCGTTGTGACGGCACGCGCCCGCAAGCGCGACCAAAATTATCAAGATCACGCCGCCCGCACGGGTCGTCATTTCACCATCCCTGTCAGGGGGTCAAGTTGCGCATCGTAGAGACGTTGATAGGTCCAGTAGTTGGTCAGCACTTTGTAGACGTAGTCTTTGGTTTGCGAGAAGCCGATCTCGGCGACGTAACGATCGGGATCATTCGAACGCGACCGGGCGATCCAGCGCGCGAGGTTGTCGGCGCCGCCGTTGTACGCACCGGCGACGGCTTGCGGCTGATCGGGAAACTGTTTAAAGAGATCTGAGAGATACTGTGCGCCCAAAAGTATCGCGGTGTCGGCATCGTAAAGATCGTCCTGGGCAAAGCTCGGCAGCTTCAACGCCGCAGCGACGTCTCTCGCCGTCGCGGGAATGAACTGCATCAGGCCACGCGCGGCGGCGCCAGACTTCGCTTCGGGTTGAAAACGCGATTCCTGGCGCGCGATCGACAACACAAAGCGCGGATCGACGTTGCGACTCGGCGCGTGCTTCAGCAGCGATTCGCGAAACGGCACGGGATACAACATCTCGACGAGATCCCTCGGCGCCAGATCGATCACATAATCCGCGGGCATCCCTTTCCACACCTGCTCCGCAAAACGTACTGCGCGATTCGGCAGGCCCGCTTGCAACGACAGTTTTGCAATCGTGTAGTCTTCGTCCGTGTTGCTCGTGGTCTTGTTCGCGGCGCGCGCGGCGAGTAGTTCCGGCAGCGCTTCGTCGTAGAGTTCGAGGCTAAGCAGGGCATCGGCGAGCGAAGGCGATTCACTCGACGGCTTTAGCAGCGGGATTTGATTGAACGCCGGCAGGCGGTAGGCGCTTAATGAAGCATAGATTGAGCTGAGTTGCTTCAAGATCTCGCCCCGTCTTGCGGGCTCGTTGGTCAGTCGCAACACAGACTGCGCGGCAATGCGCGCTTGTTCCCACTGTCCCGCGGCGCTCGCTGTCTTCGCTTCGTTCGTCGACGCGTTGAGTCGCATCTGGACGAACGCGCGTGACTTGTCGCCGTTCGCCAAGCCGACCAAACGCTGCGTGGCGCGCGCGCCGTAGTACTCGTTGCGCCCGTCGGGGATCGCGAGATAGCCCGCGATCGCTTCTTCCGTTCGGCCCGATTGTTCGAGGGCATAGGCACGCAGAAACGAGACTTCCGCGGCCGTGGTCCCACCGGGCACGCGCGCGCCACCGAGATCCGAAAACTTCGCCAACTCCTCCGCATCGCTCACCGCCGCGGCCCAACTCGCCTGCGCGAGATGAATCCGCAACTGCGCAAACGACGCGAGCGTGCCACCGAGATCGTTCCTGAAACGCGCGCGCGTCTGTTGCACCCAATTCAACGCTTCCGGATAGCGGCCCGCTTCATGCAGCGCGTCGATGATGTTGAGGTAAGCGCGCTCGGGCGTTGGATTATCCGGGAAACGATCGATGAGGAGTTTGTAAGCTGTGACTGCTTCGTTCGTGCGCTTCAGCCGCACATAACTCGACGCCATCAAGCCCACTGCATCGCTCGTGGTAGCACTCGGCCGGCCGGAGTCGAAGGCCGTCTGAACCAGTTTCTGAAGCAGCGCAATCGCGTCTTCGAACTTCGCTTCATTGTACAGACCACGCGCAATCTGGTAGGTCGCGTACGGGACCGTAGTGCTTTGCGGGTACTGATCGATCAGCGCCTGGTAATGCGCCCGTGCGCCGGCGAAGTCGCGGTTGAACTGGTAGACCAACGCGCGCAAGAGATGGTCTTGTTCGGACAGGGATGTTGGCGGATTTGCCGGGCTGGATGATTTGTCGAGTGCGTCGAGTTCGCGCACTGCGGTGAGCGCGAAGTCGTCGGGACGCGAGGCGTCAGGCATCTGCATCACGAGTTTCGTAAACGTGTCGCGCGCTTCGGCAATTTTCCCGGCGCGCGCTTGCGCCGTTCCCCTCAGCGCCGCCGCCTCACGCGCTACGAGTACGTTCTTTGCTGATGCGAGCGTCTTCGCGCTATTCGCCGCTGCGTTAAAGTCGCCGCTATCAAAGAAACTCTCGCTCAACCTCAGCGCTGCTGTGTCGTGCAACAGACTATTTGGCGCAGCGGCGAGTAGTTGTTGCAAACGTTCGCGCTCGAGCACAGGGTCGCCGGTCGCCCGCGCGAGTCTTGCCAGGTGCCACAACGCATACTCTTTCAGAATCGAGTTGCGCGTGACCACTGCCTGGTAATTCGCGGTCGCCGCCGCGATGTCGCCGGCGCTTTCCGCCTTACGTCCGAGCGCATAGTCCTGATTTTGTGGCGACTGGGCCACGGCCACCGACACCCAGCACACCAATAGCAGCGTTAGTCTCGCCAGCAACATGCGCGGAATTATAATCGCTGCAATCTGTGTATACTATCGGGCGAATGATCAGCGAAAACACAAAGGCGCGTTTGCTTGAGGGCGCGGTTGTCGCCGCGCAGATCAAGCAGGAAGTGCAAAGCGAAATCGACCGCATGGTGGAGACGACCGGCTATCGTCCGTGCCTCGCGGTGGTGCGCGTCGGCGAAGATCCGGCCTCGGCCGTTTACGTGCGCGGCAAGATCAAAGCGTCCGAAGAGATCGGGATTAGATCGGAGCATCACGCATTGCCCGAGTCGACCAGCACGGATGAGTTGCTCGCGCTGGTCAACGACTTGAACCAACGCGACGATGTTGACGGCGTCCTCGTGCAACTTCCTTTGCCGCCGCAGATCGATGAGACGACGATCATCGAGGCGATCGATCCGGCGAAAGACGTCGACGGCTTTCATCTGGTCAACGCCGGCAGGCTTGCGATGGGCCGGCCGGTTTTAGTGCCGTGCACACCGGCGGGGATCATCGAGCTGCTCGACTACAACTCGATCGAGATTCGCGGCGCGAATGCGTGTGTCGTCGGGCGTAGTCAGATTGTCGGGCGGCCGATGGCCCAACTGCTTTTGCAGCGCGACGCGACCGTGACGATCTGTCACTCACGCACGCGCGATCTCGCCGCGTTGACGCGCCAGGCGGATCTGTTGGTCGTAGCAATTGGACGCGCGGGGATGATCGGTCGCGAGCACATTAAACCCGGCGCGGTAGTGATCGACGTCGGCATGAATCGAGTGTCTGACGAAGATGAGGTTCGCAGGCTTTTTGGCGACGCGGCAGAGAAGCGTCTGGAAGTTGTAGCGAAGCGCGGTGCGACGCTCGTCGGTGACGTGAATCCGGCAGAAGCGATGGAAGTCGCGGGTATGTTTACGCCCGTGCCCGGCGGCGTGGGTCTGCTCACCGTGGCGATGTTGATGAAGAACACGCTCAAAGCGGCGAAGTTGCGGGCAGCGGCCAAGTCGCCCAGCGAACCGACTTCGTAACCATCTCGATGCTGCGCGTTGGCCTAACAGGATCGATCGCCGTCGGTAAATCCTTTGTTGCGTCGGTATTCACCGAACTCGGTTGTCACGTACTCGATGCGGATCACACCGCGCGCGAAGTCGTGTTACCCGGCTCGCAAGGTCTCGCAGCGGTGGTCGCGGCGTTCGGTGAAGAGGTTCTTAACGCAGACGGAACACTTAACCGGCAACAACTAGGAGCACTAATCTTCGGCGACGAAGAGAAGCGCCAGCAGTTAAATCATCTGCTGCACCCGTTCATCATCGCGCGCCAGGACGAGATTCTCGGGGCGTGGGAAGCAGAAGATCCGCAGGGCATCGGCATCGTCGATGCCGCGCTGATGATCGAATCCGGCGGCTACAAGCGTTTCGACAAATTGATCGTGGTCCATTGCCGGCCTGAAGTGCAGCTCGAACGCTTGATGCTGCGCAACGGTCTGACGCGCGAACAAGCGAGAGCGCGGATCGACTCGCAGATGTCGCAGGAAGAGAAACAAAGATTTGCAGATTACTTGATCGACACTTCGGACGGCTACGAGCTCGCACGCGCGCGCACACTCGAGGTTTACAACCAACTGCGGCAACTCCCCGACAGGCACAAATGAACTCGCCCCGACACCAGAAAAAACCTCGCCGCTCTAGGTTGAAACGTCCGCGTTGGTCCGCGCTTTACGCGACGCTGCTCATGGGCTCGCTCGTCTACACCGGTTGTTTCAACGAAGAGCCGTCGACTTACTACGGCAAGAGCGTGCCGCCCCGCGCGCAGGAGTTTCGCTGGAGCGACGGCGGTCTGCCGCAGACGTTCGATCCGGCTTTCGCGGCCGCGCCGCCCGACACCGACGCGGTCCGTGCTCTGTTCGAGGGCTTGACTGACTACGACCCGCGCACGCTCGCGCCGATTCCCGCGGTCGCGACGCGCTGGGAGTCGTCACACGACGGGCGCATTTGGACGTTCTACCTGCGTGACGATGCGCGCTGGTCCAACGGCGAAAAAGTCACGGCGCAGGACTTCGTGCGCTCGTGGCAACGCACGCTGAAGATCGGCGCGCTCGCGCCACACACCGAGTTGCTCGCCAACATCGAAGGCGCAACACCGCGCGCGCCGCAGCCGGAAAGACCCGAACAAGCACCGCCGCAATTCGGCGCGCACGCGATCAATGAACACGTCTTACAGGTGACGCTGCAACACGCTGACAACAGTTTCCCCGCGCTCGTGGCCCATCCGGTTTTTCGCCCGGTGAAACTTCCCGACGCCGAACAAACAACCCCGATCGCGTCGCACGAGTTGATCTCCAACGGCGCGTTTCAACTCTCCGCCACGGAAGCGGATCGCGTGCGCCTCGACCGCGCCCGCAATTACTGGGACGGCGACTCCGTTTCGCTCGATCACGTCACCTTCGTCAACACGCCGAATCCCGAAGACGCGCTCTCGGCTTATCGCGACGGACAAGTCGACGCCGTCACGAACGCGCCTTTCGAACCGCTCGCGTTGAAATTATTAGCGCCCTACAAAGACTTTCGGCGTTCAACCTTCGGCGCATTGACTTACTACGTTTTCAACGTGAATCGCGAGCCGTTTGACGACGTGCGCGTCCGCGAAGCACTCGCGCTCGCGATCGATCGCGAACGCATCAGCCGCGTGGATCTCGGCGGCGCGACCGAGCCCGCTGGAAGATTTCTGCCTGATGCGATGGCGGGGGAAAAACCGGTCGTGCAGAAAACCGAACTGCTCGATTACGACGTGAACAAGGCGCGCGACCTGCTCGCGCAAGCGGGGTATCCAAACGGCGAAGGCTTTCCCGTGATTCGGCTGCTTGTGAATCGCAACGAACAGCAGCGCGTCGTGGCGCAGTCGATCGCGACGATGTGGCGCACTGCGCTGAACATTCAAACTGAGATTTTGCTGCGCGATTGGGAAGCGTTCGAAACGGCGTCGAAGGCCGGCGACTGTGATGTCGTGCGGCGTGGCATCGTGTTGCAGACGACGGATGAACTCACGAACCTCGGAATGTTGTTCGAGCGCGACTCGCATCTAACGACGCCGCGCGTTGCGACAACAGAAGGCGTGGCCCATACACCTTCACCCGAACCGTCGTCGCCGCCCGTGACGTTGATCGACTCGGAAGCGCAGGCGTTGAAAGAGCTGAAAGCCGTGCCCATCTACTTCGCGTCGTCTTACTCGTTAGTGAAGCCTTACGTTTCGGGATTCGATCTCAACGTGCTGGACGCGCCGTCGTTGAAGCGCACGCGTGTCGATCCCAACTGGAAGGAACAGGGACGTTGACGCCGCGCGAAGTGATCTCACGCGGCGGCGTGATCGCGTTTCGCACCGATACGTTCTACGGGCTCGGCGCCGATCCTTTCGATGCCGCGGCGGTTGCGCGCATTCGGGAACTGAAAGGCCGCGAGGACGATAAGCCGATACTGTTGCTGGTCTCTGATCAGGAGGAAGTCGAACGCGTGATCGCAGAACGCTCGCAAGCCTTTGCAAGTGCGACCGCCGCGTTTTGGCCTGGACCACTGACGATCGTCGGCGTCGCTGTTGCAGCGTTGCCGGCGGAGATCACGGCGGGAACTGGAACAGTCGGTGTTAGACTGCCCGCTGATGAAAACGTGCGGACGCTGGTGCGCGAGTGCGGCGGCATCCTGACTGCTACGAGCGCGAACCCCTCGGGACGCGAACCAGCGCGCTCGGCGCAAGAAGTCGCGGAATATTTTCCCAATGCTTCTTCACCTCGTCTCGACCTGATTTTAGACGGCGGTGAAGTGACGGTAACCGAACCCTCGACCGTGTTGGACGCTACGACTTCTCCGCCACGCGTCGTTCGTGAAGGCGCCATCAGCCGCGAACTCATTCAACAACTCTTTGACCGATAACTAAAAACATCATGGACATCAAACGAATTCAAACACCAAACGCTCCAGCCCCCGGCGGTCACTATTCACAAGCCACCGTCTACAACGGGCTCGTCTTTGTCGCCGGCCAGTTGTCGATCGATCCCGCGACCGGCGAACACAAACTCGACTCGATAGAGCAACAGACCGAACAAGCTCTCAACAACGTGCACGCGATTCTCAAAGCTGCCGGCAGCGACTGGGACCGCGTGTTGAAGATGAACATCTCGGTGGCCGACATCAATCTCTGGAGCGACGTGAACAAGGTCTACTCGCGCATCCTCGGCGACAATCGCCCGGCGCGTGCGGTCATTCCGTGCGGTCCTTTGCATTACGGTTTCCTCATCGAAATCGAAGCGATCGCGGCCACGGACCAGGCGTGAAAGACGAGTCAAACTCATCTCCGGCGAAGCAGGTCGCGGGTTTCATCGCGAAGTTCGATCCGTCGATTGCGAAACTGACGCGGTCGGCGCGTTCTGTCCTGCGGAAGAGATTTCCCACCGCGATCGAACTCGTCTACGACAACTACAACGCGCTCGCAATCGGCTACAGCTCTACTGAACGAACTTCCGACGTGCTCTTCTCACTCGCGGTCTACGCGCGCGGAGTGAATCTTTATTTTATGTACGGCCGTTCGCTGCCGGATCCGAACAAACTCTTGCAGGGCAGCGGCAGTCAGGGTGCATTCGTGCGTCTCGACGATTTGTCAGTGCTCGACGAGCCCGGCGTGAAGGCACTCATCAACGCCGCGGTAAAACAGGCTGAACCATCGCTCCCAGCGCGCGGCCGCGGCTACACGATCGTAAAATCAGTTTCGGCAAAACAACGTCCCAGGCGGGCTTAATTCATGGTAGATCTCGAGCGGCTTCTCGAACAGAACAGGGTGTGGGCTGAGGGCATCAAGGCCAGCGACCCCGACTTTTTTCCGACACTCGCCAAACAGCAATCGCCGACGTTTCTTTGGATCGGCTGTTCCGACAGCCGCGTGCCGGCGACGCAGTTGGTTGGCCTCGCGCCGGGCGAGATGTTTGTGCATCGCAACGTCGCGAACGTCGTGGTCCATACGGATTTCAATTGCCTGTCGGTGATGCAGTATGCGGTAGACGTGTTGCAGGTGAAGCACATCATCGTGTGCGGTCACGACGGTTGCGGCGGCGTGAAAGCGGCGTTGGAGAATCTGCAGTTCGGACTCATCGACAACTGGTTGCGGCACGTGCAGGACGTGATGCACGCCCACGCGGACGAGCTCGCGAAGATTGAAGACGCATCGGGGCGGCTGGATCGTTTGTGCGCGCTGAACGTGATCGAGCAGGTGATGAGCGTGAGCCGGACGACGATCGTGCAAGCGGCGTGGGAACGTGGGCAGGAGCTCGCGGTGCACGGTTGGATCTACGGCTTGCAGGACGGACTGTTACGAGACCTCGGCGTTTCAGTTACTAACGCAGCCGAGGCTTCGAAGACGACGCGATCATAGCGACCGTTGGCGAGCGGCTTCGTAAAGCAGAATTCCCGCCGCGACTGACACGTTCAAACTCTCGACCTCGCCGTGCATCGGAATGCTGACCGTCTGATCCGTGGCTTGCAACTCTTCTTCGCTGAGTCCGGTTGATTCAGGCCCAAGCACAAGCGCGGTCGCACCCGTCCAATCCCACTCACTGTGTCTCACGTTTGCCTGCGCCGTAGTGCCGACGAGACGGATGCCTCTTGTTCGACACCACTCGATGACATCAACGAAACCCGCGTCGCGCCAGACGGCCAGGCGAAACGCCGAGCCCATCGCGCCGCGCACAGACTTCGGTGAAAACGGATCGCTCGTATTCTTCGTGGTGATGATTCCGGTCGCGCCCGCGGCTTCGGCGGTGCGCAGGATCGCGCCGACGTTCACGGGATTGTTGATCTGGTGCAAGACAACTAGCAGCGGATTCTTCGGCAGACTTTGCGCGAGACGTTGCTCGGAAGATTCCGGTCGCCGCGCCAGGACAACGATCCCTTGGGGCGTTTTCGTGTAGGAGATCGACTCGAGCAGTTTTTCACTGACTGAAGCGATGCGAGGCGACGCTTTTGTGAGCTCATCAATCGCCGCCGCGGCTTTCTCCTTGCTCGCCAGTTGCTCCGAAACGATCACCGCTTCGATGACGAGTTTAGAACGGAGCGCTTCAACTGAAAGACGCAAGCCCTCGACGTAGATCAGTTCGTCGACTTTGCCGTCGCGTACGGCGCGCGCCTGGCGGAGCAGGGAATTGTCGCGGCTGGTAATCTTCATGCGAGCTCGATCTCGGCCCAGATGGGCCAATGATCGGAAACATGCAACGGTCGCGCAACTCCCCAACGCACAATTTTCAATCCGCGCGAAAAGATCCAGTCGGCGTGTAGTCGCAGTCCCGCGCCGCGCCAGGTCGGAGTGCCGGTCGGGATCGGCGTCGTGTAACCGCGCGATTCGAGAAAGTTGCGCGTCTCAGCGCACTTCTCGCGTGACAACGTGTTGAAGTCGCCCATGATGATCGTTGGCCCGGGGTAAGAATCCGCTTGCTGCGCGATCGTTTCGAGCTGGGCCAGTTGCCCACCGGTCGCGGCGTGTGGATCGACGTGCGCGTTGAAGATGCGCAAACGTTTCGGCCCAAGCTCGATTGTTGCCGCCATCGCCAGACGAGGCCGCCACGGACACTTGCTCCACGGCAGATCGATCCGCGTCACATCACTAAGCGGCAAACGACTCAACAACGCCACACCCGTATCGCCCGCATCGTGCAGATCGATCGGTTCTTCGAAGTCTAACCACCATTCGCGCGTCACGGGCTTGATGCCACGCGGGATTCCCGCCGGCGCATGTACCCAGTTCATGTCCAGGTGTGTTGCGAGTTCCGGCGCGACGTGATGACCACCCGTGCGGCGCGTTCGCTTGTCTGCTTCCTGCAACGCGAGCACATCGACGCGTGGTAACAACGCGCCGCTGGAAAACGCCCGTGCTGCATCTTCAATCAACTTGGCGACGTGTTGCGGACGCTGGCGCAAACTCATCAAGCCGAGCTTGCGGCGCACGCCGCCCGAGATGAGATAAGGTCCGCGCGCGTAACGGATGTTGTATGATGCGACGACTAATTTGTTCTGGTTTGCGGCGGCGGGATGACGATCGTTCTGCGGCCCGAACTCGAGTTTTTCGGCGTCAGTTAAAGGGGGAATCGCAGTGGCCAAGACAGTCTGCGCAGTGGTTGACGACATGTTCTTCAAGGCAAAGATTCGCGCGGTGGCGGAGGCGGTCGGAGCCCAGATCAGTTTTCCGCGAACGAAGGAAGCGCTGCTGGAGAAGGCGTCACAGGCGGATCTCGTGATCGTCGATTTACAGAATCAGAAGATCGATCCCCTCAGTTTGCCGGCTGAGCTGGGCGCGGTTCGTTTGCTCGGATTCTTTTCGCACGTCGAAGTGGAATTGCAACGACAAGCGAAGGCCGCCGGATACGAGCAAGTGATGCCGCGCTCCGTGTTCGCGCGCGATCTCGCCGAGATACTCTCTTAAATAACCGCCGCCGGCGCGATCACTTCGTACATCGCGCGCACCTCATGCACCATCTCTTCATACTGGTCCAGCGTCAACGCCTGCGCGCCATCCGACAGCGCGCGTTCCGGTTGATCGTGCACCTCGATAATCAAACCATCGGCGCCGACCGCGACGCCCGCGCGCGCGAGCGGCGTGACCATGAAATTCTTGCCCGTGCCGTGTGACGGATCGACGATCACCGGCAGGTGCGAGACACGCCTGACCGCGGGAATGGCGGCGAGGTCGAGCGTGTTGCGCGTGTGTTGCGCGAAGGTACGAATGCCGCGCTCGCAAAGCACGACCTGGTAGTTTCCTTCGGCCATGATGTATTCGGCCGCGAGCAGCCACTCATCGAGCGTGGCCGAGAGCCCGCGCTTCAATAACACCGGCAGACGCGCTTTGCCCGCGCGTCGCAGCAGCGAAAAGTTTTGCATGTTGCGCGCGCCGATCTGAATCATGTCGCCGTAACGTTCGACGAGATCGACACCCGCTTCGTCCAGTGCTTCCGTCACGATCTTCAAACCGTAGGCGTCGCGTATGTCGGCGAGTATCTTGAGTCCTTCTTCGCCGAGGCCCTGGAAGGCGTATGGCGACGTGCGCGGTTTGTAAGCGCCGCCGCGGAAGAAACGCGCGCCGCTGCGACGCACGGCTTCTGCAATCCTGAATGCTTGTTCGCGACTCTCAATCGCGCACGGTCCGGCGATGATGCCGAGCTCGTCGCCGCCGATGGTGGCGTCGCCGACGCGCACGACGGTTTTTTCCGGCCGCAGGTCGAGGGAAATGAGTTTGTAAGGTTTGCTGACGCGAATGGCTTCCGCGACACCGGCGAGATTTTCGAAGTGCGACGGATCGACCGCGCCCTGGTTGCCCGTGATGCCGATGGCGGTGCGCGTGGCGCCGGGCATCGGGTGGCCTTTGAAACCGAGTTGTTCGATGACGCGCAGGACAGCCTCGACCTGGCTGTCAGTGGCGTCGGCTTTCATGACGATTAACATGGTGACTTATTACCTTAGCTTTTCGGAAAAGTACAGTGTACGGCACCCCGTGGGTATGAGTGCTAGTGTGAACGGGTTAGCGAGGTTGAGGGATCTTAGCGAAACATTTTGCGGTTGGCAACGAATGTTTTGCGCGTTTCGGGAAGCGAAGGCTTATGTCCGAACTTGACAATACTGCTTGAGGTAAAGTATCTTGACATCAAGATAAACGATTAGAAGGAGAGACGAGTGGCGGCGCCTGAGAATGTTGAATCGTTGAGTGGCGGGAGTGGCGTGCACGTGTTTCTTGTGCTGTGGAAGGCGCTGCACGCGGTGGAAGAGTACGCGGTGAGCAGCATTGCCGAGCTGGAGATTGGCGCCACGGATTTCGCGGTGCTCGAGGCATTGCTGCACAAAGGGCCGCTGCCGGTGAACGAGATTGGGAAAAAGGTCTTGTTGACGAGCGGCTCGATCACGACGGCGGTTGATCGCCTCGAAAGCCGAGGCCTCGTCGAGCGGCGCGCGCACGGCAGCGACCGGCGGGCGAGGATCGTTCATTTAACAAAGCAGGGGAGAAGGCTGATCGCCCGCGCATACGCGCAACACGCGGCGGACATGGAGCGTCTGGCGGCGGCGTCGCTGACGAAAGCAGAGCGCGCGACGCTGATTCGGTTGTTGAAGAAGATCGGCTATGCGGCCGCAGAAAAGAAAGAGGGAGTTTAGATGGAAGAACAAAAGCGCAGTGTCGCTGGTGTGGTTAACAGTATCGAGACGTTGGAGGGCGGCGGCTTTCTGGTACGACGGCCGTTTCCCGTAGCATCACTTTCGGAGTTCGATCCGTTTTTGTTGCTGGATGAGATGGGACCGATGGAAGTCGGACCAGGTGAAGCGAAAGGAGCGCCCGATCATCCGCACCGCGGCTTCGAAACGGTGACGTACCTGCTTTCGGGCGAGATGGAGCACAAAGACTCACGCGGCCACGCCGGCCGTCTGAAGCCCGGCGACGTGCAATGGATGACCGCCGGCGCCGGTGTGGTCCATTCGGAGATGCCGAGCGCCGCGTTTCAACGCGACGGCGGACGCATGCACGGCTTTCAGTTGTGGGTGAACCTGCCGCAGCGCGAGAAGATGACGAAGCCGCGTTACCAGGAGATTCCGCGCGCGGGAATTCCCGAAGCGAAGTCAGACGACGGGCTCGTGACGGTGCGCGTGATCGCAGGTGAAGCGATGGGCCAACGAGCCGTCATCGAAACGCACACACCGATCGTTTACCTGCACTACACGATCGAGCCCGGCGGCGTGGTTGAGCAGCATGTGCCCGCGGAGTACAACACGTTCGCGTACATCATCGACGGCACAGGCTTCTTTGGCGCGGAGCGCGAGCGCGCGGGCGACGGGCAGATGGTGATGTTTGCGCAGGACTGCGACACGATCAGGATCGAGAATCCGGCTTCTGCACAAGAGCCTCTCGATCTATTACTTATCGGTGGCGTGCCGTTGAACGAACCCGTAGCGCGTTATGGACCGTTTGTAATGAACACGGAAGGTGAGATTCGCCAGGCGTTCGAGGATTACGTTCGCGGCCGCATGGGCGCGATCGGTTAACGCGGATCACATCTGTTCGGGAACGTTGATGCCGAGGATCGAGAGCGCGGTGGTCAGTTGACTGCGCACGATCCTCGTCACCGTAATCAGCACCGCGCGGCGCACGTCGTCTTTCTCGGCGAGGATGCGATTTTCGTCGCGCTGGTAAAAGCGGCTGAAACCACGCGCCACCGAAAACGTGTACTTCGCGAGGTTCGCCGGCTCCGCCGACTTGCGACACAACGCGATCACTTCATCCAACTGCTGCGTCAAGATCAGCAGCGACCAGATCTCCGTGCCGATCTCACCGGACAAGATCTCTGAAATCCGTGTTTGTAAGTCGGGATTGGAATCAACGCCGGCCAATACCGCGTCGGCGTTTTGCAAAGTTTCAGCGTCGAGCTTGCGGAAGATCGAACCCGCGCGCACTGCGGCGTACTGGCAATAAGGACCAGTCTCACCTTCAAACGACAACGCTTCCTTGAAATCAAATGCGATCACCGTGTTGCGCGTGAACTTCAACAGGAAATAACGCAGCGCCGCAATCGCGACCTCGTGCGCGGTCGCGCGCTTGTTCTCGTCCGAAGGCTCCGCGTTGCGTTTCTCGACTTCCACGAGCGCGCCCGCTTCGAGTTGATTGATCAGATCGTCGGCCTTGACGCCGAGACCTTTGCGGCCGCTCATCTCGATGTAAGGCCGCGCGCGATCTTCCTCGCTCAACTCGATGCCGAGCTCGCCGCACGCAGCGGGCGAGAGCGCCACCATCTCGTAACTGAAATGCACGCTCGCGTCTTCGCCGACTTCCGGCACGACCGCGGCGACGCCGCGAGCGACGATCTCCTGCGGGTACGACTGTCGTGAATCGATCACGTTGTAAACCTTCGCGCCGCCGCCGAAGTGTGGGCGCTCGATGCCCGCTTGTGCTTCTGCTTTCGCGTCTGTGGTCGTGACCCACGTGACGTGACCGTCGTTGTAGTTGCGAAAGATTTTGTAGTGGAAATCGAGTCCGAGCTTTCCGAGTTTCCAGAGTTGGTAAGCGATGTCTTTGCCGGTGTAGGTCACAGTGCCGTTTGAGCGCACGATGATCTTGTCTGACTCGTGTTCGTCGGTGCCTGTGTGCGACTCGAACGGCATCACCCAACAGCCGGCGTGACGGCCTTCGGTCTCGAGCCGGATCACGCCTTTGCTTTTCATCAGCTCGAACGCGCGTTCCCAAAAGTGCAGGTGCAGAATCTCCGACTCGCGCGCGAGCAGATCGTAACGAATACCGAGACGTTCCATCGTGTTGAGGATGCACTCGACGTTGCGCGTGGCGACGTAGTCGGCGAGCTCGGCGATGCGGTTGTTGCCTTCTTCGATCGCGTGCAGCACCTTGGTGCGCATCTTGAGCTTCTCGGGATTGGGATCGTTGTTCGGGTTGCCGTCGCGATAGAAGAGACCGACTTCAGTGTAGAGATCCCAGCAGTAGTAATCGAACGGATAATCGGGCGTGAGCGACGCGTCGAGGTCTTTGATCTTTTCGAGGTTCATCGCTTCGAGGTGCAGAAAACCGACGACGACGTCGGCGACCTGGACGCCGGTGTTGTCGATGTAGTTTTGCACTTCGACCGTGTCACCCGCGGCTTGCAGGATGCGGACAAACGTGTCGCCGAGAACGGCGTTGCGCACGTGACCGATGTGCGCGGCTTTGTTGGGGTTGATGCTGGTGTGCTCCACCATCATCTTGGTTTGATCGCGTTTGCCGGTCTGGTTTTCATCCCCGGTTGGTTTAACTCTCGCACTGGTCTTCGTAGAGAAAAGGTGAAGGAGTTTTGCGCGATCGAAGTAGACGTTGATGTAACCCGCGCCCGCAATGTCGACGCGCGCAACTTCGGCTACGTTTTCGAGTTCGGTCTTTAGCTTCTCCGCGATCGCGCGTGGCGCGACCTTCTCGCCGGTGGCTTGTTTGACGAGCTTGGCGAGTTCGAACGAGACGGGAAACGCGAGATCGCCGAGCTCAGGTTTTGGCGGCGTGTCAGCGGCGAGTTGTTGCACCTCGACGCCAAACATCTCGCGCGCGGCGTTGCGAATGCGCTCTTTGAGTTCCTGTTGCAGGTTGAATAGGCTCATGACAAAAGCGCAAAGTATACCGCATTTGGTAGCACCCGGTTCAAACGCCGCAGGCGTTCGCTAATTTGAGCCCAGGTTGGTTACAACCCTGGGTCCACAACAAAGAAGCGAGGAAACGCTGAAAGCGTTGGCAAACAAGGTGCGCGATCTTCGTCAACGCCTTCAGCGTTGGAGCAAGCTTTGTAATTGTTCCCAGGGTTGTTCCAACCCTGGGCTCGAATTGGCGAACGCCTTCGGCGTGGTTTTTGTGGGTACACCGCGGCTCTGCTACCATCGCGAGTCCAATGCAAACCAACGGAACGCCAAACATCTCAGCCGAGCTGCGCGAGCGCCTTCCCGACTTGCGGGAGCGAATCGCGGAACTGCGCCGGCGTCTCGCGGATGCGAAGCGCGTGCTGGTGCTGACGGGCGCGGGTGTGTCGGCGGAATCGGGTGTGCCGACGTTTCGCGGTGGGGGTAATTCGGCGGTTTGGAAGGGTCTCCCGTTCGATGTCATCTCGTCCGGCGTGATGCTCGAACGAAACCTGCCCGCCGTGTGGGAATGGTTTGACTATCGACGCGATGTGCTCCAATCCCTCAAACCAAACCCCGCGCACGAAGCGATCGCGCGCTGGCAGGACCGCTTTCCCGACCTGACGGTCGTCACGCAGAATGTCGACGGACTGCACCAACTCGCCGGCTCGCGCAACGTACTCGAACTGCACGGCAGCATCTGGCGCGCACGCTGTACCGTGTGTCGCCTCGTGCACGAGATTCCACGCGAAGGCGCTCGTCCTGAAGCGTGTCGCGATTGTGGCAACGCAGTGCGGCCCGATGTCGTGCTCTTCGGCGAGATGCTGCCGCCCGGCGCTTTCGAGTTTGCGACACAACGCGCAGCCGCTTGCGAGTTGTGCCTGGTGATCGGAACGTCGGGTCTGGTTTATCCGGCGGCGGGCTTGCCGGAGATCGCGAAGTCGGCGGGCGCGTTTGTTTGCGAGATTAATCCCGAGCCGACGCCGCTTTCGGATTTGTGTGATGAAACGATCGGCGGAAAGGCGGGCGAAGTGTTGCCGCTGCTATGAGAACTCTTTACTTCGACTGTTTTGCCGGCGCGAGTGGCGACATGATTCTCGGCGCGATGGTCGCTGCTGGTGTAGACCCGTCCGTGTTGAGCGAACAGTTGTCGCGGCTCAACGTTGACGGGTTCAATCTCAACATCGAAACGGTGATGCGATCCGGTTTGAGTGCGACGTACGCGCGCGTCGAGACCGCACACGAACACAAGCACCGGCATCTGTCTGACATTAGAAAGATCATTGAGAGCTCGGGTGTTTCAGATAAAGCGAAGGCGCTCAGCATTGAGATCTTCACGCGGCTCGCTGAAGCTGAAGCGCGCGTCCACAACGAGCCCGTCGAACACGTTCACTTTCACGAAGTCGGCGCGCTCGATGCGATCGTCGACATCGTCGGCGCCGCCGCCGCGCTCACCTACCTCGGTGCCGAG
>CAMLLD010000059.1 GCA_946480785.1 uncultured Blastocatellia bacterium
CGTTGCCGACAAGCGTCACCGGATACGTGTCGTTCACGGCGTCGGGTTTGACTTTGAAGCTGAAGACCGCGTCAGCAAGCATGTTGTCCGGCGGATCAGCCGTGTCTGTGTCGGTAACCTTGGTCTTGTCCACCGTCACCGTGCAATTGCTGCCGGCGGGGAAACCTCCGGTCGGCGTCAATACGAGCGAAGTCACGTTGTTCGCCGGCAAGGCCGGCGTAAACCCAACCGCGCTGCCGCAGTTGATCGTTACGCCGCCCGATGCGACGCTCACGCTTTCACTGAAGTTGATGGTGACGGTCGCATTCTGCGCGACGTCCGTCAGGTTGTTGGTCGGACTCGTCGTCGTGACTGACGGCGCCTGATCGATCGTGAAGGTGGAGACAAAGTTCGCCGCCATGTTGTCCGGCGGATCGCCGCTGTCCTGGTCCGTTACCTGCGCCGCGAAGACAGTTAGCGTGACCACTTCACCGCTCACAAAATCAACAGTCGGATTGATCGTGAACGTTGTTGGACCACCCGTCACAACCGTATCGGACACGTTGCGCGTACCGCTCGTCGCGCCGACGAGTGTGAACCAGTTGCCGGTGACGTTCACGGGTTCGCTAAACGTGATGGTGACGTCAGTGTTACCCGCGATCTGCGTCGCGCCGTTAGTCGGCACCACAGTGGTGACGCTCGGCGCCTGATCCATCGTGAAACTGAAGACGAAGTTAGCCGCCATGTTGTCCGGCGGATCGTTCGTATCCTGATCCGTTACCTGCGCGGCGACAATCGTGACTGTGCAGGTCTCACCGGCCGCGAAATCAACGTTGGGATTGATGTTGAAGGTAGTTGGACCACCGGTCACGACCGTGGCCGCAGGGTTGCGCGTGCCACTGGTCGGACAAACGATCGAAAACCAGTTGCCGGTGACGTTGACGGGTTCGCTGAACGTAACCGAGATGTCAGTGTTCGTAGCCTGGTTGGTGGCGCCGTTGGTCGGCGTCGTGCTGGTCACGGTTGGCGCGGCATCGAGCGTCGTGAAACTGAAGACGAAGTTGGCCGCCATGTTGTCCGGCGGATCTCCGGTGTCCTGGTCCGAGATCTGAGCGGCAAAGACTGTAACCGTGCAGGTCTCGTTGAAAGTGAAATCGGCGTTGGGATTGATCGTGAAAGTTGTTGGTCCACCCGTCACTACGGTGTCAGAGACGTTGCGCGTGCCCGTCGTCGGACAAACGATCTGGAACCAGTTGCCGGTAACGTTGACGGGCTCGCTAAACGTGATGCTGAGGTTCGAATTGAGCGCCACGCCCGTAGCGCCGTTAGTGGGCGTAGTCGCGGTAACCGATGGCGCCTGATCGATCGTGAAACTGAAGACGAAATTGGCCGCCATATTATCGGGCGGATCGTTCGCGTCCTGATCCGTCACCTGCGTGGCGAAGACCGTGACCGTGACCAACTCGCCGGCTGCGAAATCGACGTTCGGATTGATCGTGAAGGTCGTTGGTCCACCAGTCACGACCGTATCCGATACGTTACGCGTGCCGCTGGTCGCGCCGACGATCTGGAACCAGTTGCCCGTGACGTTCACAGGCTCGCTGAACGTAATCGTGACGTTGCTGTTGCTGGCGATTCCCGTGGCCCCATTCGTTGGCGTGGTGGCATTGACGGTCGGCGCCGCCTCGGTGCTGAAACTGAAAACAAAATTGGCCGCCATGTTGTCCGGCGGATCGGCGGAGTCCTGATCTGTTACCTGGGCCGCGAAGACTGTGACGGTGCAGGTTTCGGCGGCGGCAAAATCGGAGTTGGGATTGATGGTGAAAGTTGTTGGTCCACCGGTTACCACCGTATCGCTGACGTTGCGCGTGCCGCTCGTGGTGCAAACAACCTGGAACCAGTTGCCCGTGACGTTGACAGGTTCGCTGAACGTGACGGTGATGTCGGTGTTTGTGGACTGATTAGCAGCACCGTTGGTCGGCGTGGTGCTCGAAACGGAAGGCGCGGCGTCTTGAGTGGCAAAACTAAAAACGAAATCCGCCGACATGTTGTCCGGCGGATCGTTGCTGTCCTGATCGGAGACCTGGGCGGCGAAGACGGTCACTGTGCAAGTCTCGTTCTGCACGAAGTCAGCGTTTGGATTGATCGTGAAAGTAGTTGGACCACCGGTTACCACCGTATCTGAGACGTTGCGCGTGCCGCTCGTGGTGCAAACAACCTGGAACCAGTTGCCGGTGACGTTAACGGGCTCACTGAACGTGACGGTGATGTTCGTGTTGAGCGCCTGGTTCGAAACGCCGTTCGTCGGCGTGGTAGCGGTGACGCTCGGCGGCGCGTCGACAGTGATAGTGACCTGGGCCGTGTCGTTTGGTGTCAGGCCGTTGGTGACGGTGTAGTTGAAAGTGTCCGTGCCGGCAAAGCCGTTCGCAGGGGTATAGACGAAACTGCCGTCGGTATTGAGTGTGACCGTGCCGCCCTGGGCAGTGGCGCCACCGGCAATCGCGACGGCCGTTGGCGCAGGGACGCCCGTGTCATTCGCGAGCACGCCCGGCGCGGCGACGCTCAGCGGCGTGTTCTGGGCGGCATTGAAAGTGTCGGCGAAAGCGAGCGGAGAGACTTTTAGCGAACCACCCACCAGCGTGGTGTTTGCATCGATCGTGTCGGAGAAATTGACGCCGGTAGCATCGCTACCATTGTTGGTCACGTTGACGTCGTAAGTGATCGTATCGCCGGGTTCGGCCTTGCCGTTCCCGTCGACGTCGGGGAAGGAATCAACCTTCGTGGCACTGATAGACGGCACGAGCGGCGCAGGCGCGGCCGGAGGCTCGGCGCTCTTCGGCGCTGTGGCGGCGCTGGTAGAGGAACTCGGTGAAGCCAATGATAGCGGAGCCAGTGGCCCCAGTATCAGCAGGGCAATGATCAAACAAGCGATTAGGGCGCTCGAAACGGTTGAGTGATCGGTGGTTGGTTTCATCGGAGGTCCTCGGTTTAAAGAATTGAGTGTGCAGCGAAAAAGAAACGCACTGGTGCCAGTAGAGAGAGTTGATTAAGCAAGCCCGACGAGTGTTTTCTAAATGCGAACAAGGCAACGCAGGTTTGGTACGCGTTGCAAAAGAGCAGACAAGTGTGACTTTATTGCAGGGGCGGACTCGGCGTCAACGTTTTTCTGCGCTGTTGAACCCGAAAAGCCCAAGAAAAAGAGGGTGACAGCGGGGTGTCACCCTCTTTTTTTGGTGTGTACTAAGTGCAACCGCTAACGTTACGGTCGTGCCGGGAAGATTCCCTGTAAGGCGATGCAGAAATTCAACGTCAAGTAAGGCTGCATATTGTTGTGGGGTAGACCGCCGCCCGCTGGTGCGATCATCTGGAAACCCATGTTCACTACATTGGCGACCGCCCCATACAACGCGTTGCCTCTGCCCGTGTACCGAGCTCCTGGCTGCGTGTTGTTGCCATCGTCGTTTGAGGTGTTCAGGGTATGTGAATGCACCGGCATTTCGGTTTGCAGCAGCGTTATGCTTTCCACACCGCTCATCTCACCGAGATCGCGCAGTGAAAGTCCTTGGCCTTGTCCCTGTTGCATTGGAACACTACCCTGCAAATCCGGTAACGCAAAGGTCGATTTACCGTCCCCACCATACGTTGTGCCCAACAGGGAGAACAGGGCCGTATTTTGAGAAATCGGCAGCAACTGACCATCGCAAAAGGCCCACCCTTTTGGCGCGAAGTTAAACGGGAATATGCGAATTTCGGCTACGAATGGATCTGACATTCTTTTCCTCCTTAAGTCGGGCTCGGAAACACGCCAAAGAGCGAGATGATGAAGTTGATACACAGAAACGGCTGGGTGTTCTCGTGCGGCTGGCTGCCACCTGCCGGTGCAATCGCCGAGGGACTCATCGGTACCGCATCAAGACTCTGGACATAGATGTCGCCCGCAGCCGTTGCCAGGCCGAAGTCTTTTGGATCTCTGCCGGTGGCCGCAGCCGTTGTTGCTATTAATGCGTGGTTGTGCACCGGTATCTGCTGAACAGTAAGCGTCTCCTGCTCGGTCCCTGCCATTTCACCAATCTGATATGTACTTCCGTCCGGCCCCGTCCCCATGTGGATGGGGATGCGGCTCGCCAAGTTGGGGAGGTTAAAAGTCTCCTGACCGTCGCCGCCGTACGTGGTACCGATCAACTGAAAGAGCACGTCGTTTTCGGAAATAGGAAGTGTCTGACCCTGGCAAAACATCCATCCGACCGGAGGAAAGTTGCCGGCAAACATTCGTATTTCTCCTACATAAGGTTCTGGCATTCCTTTTCTCCTTTCTTAGTTTTGCGATGGGAAGATGCCCTGGAGAGCGATAATGAAGTTCAGTACCAGGTACGGCATCATGTTGTTGTGGGGTTGACTACCGCCGGTATTACCGACGGCTTGAGCGCCCATGGGAACAAGCCCGGCGAACGCCGCGTAGGCGTTGAGTCCTGCCTGCGCATAGATGTTGTTAGTGGCGTCGTCTCCGGCGGCGGCATTGTTGGTTGCGTTCACTAAATGCAAGTGAGTCGGAAGTTGTTGGATATTGATCGTAACCGCGGTCGAGCCTGCGGCCTCGCCAAGCGTATGGCCGTTGCCCTCGTGAACCGGTGCCCGGCCGCGCAGGTTTGGCAAATTAAAAGTGGTCTGTCCGTTTCCACCGTAAGTGGTTCCGAGCAACGAGAACAGAGCCTGGTTTTGGTTAATCGGCAAGGACTGCCCGTTACAGAGCGCCCAGCCTTTGGGAGCGAAATTGAACGAAACAATCTTTATCTCACTCAGGAAGGGTTCCGACATACTCTACTCCTCACGTTTGAAGTTGGAATTCTGACGTCAATCGGCTGTTACAAAGACATGCTCGGGTTGGGAGTAATCTTTGGCTGGTCAGATTGAAGCTGTCCCCGTTTGAAGACTGACTCACTTACCCGTTGGAGAAGGACCTGTATTACTTACCCGTTCAGAAGGAACCTGCTTGATCTGCTGCTCGAGGGAACATGACTGAGTCAGAGCGACGGGATTCTAACCGCAAAGGCGCGGGATTACAAGAACTAAGCCCGTGCGTTTACGGCGTGGAAGAAACTTGTCAATGACACCTAAACTTGGGCATATTATTCGATATCCACTCATGACCACTATTAACTCTGCTGAACAACCGAAAGTGACTCTGCGGCCCGTAACGACTACCGATGACAACTTCCTGCTGGACGTCTACACAAGCACACGGGCGGACGAGTTGGCCCAGGTCGAGTGGGCTCCAGGCCAAAAGGAGAGCTTCGTTCGCTGGCAGTTTGATTTGCAGCGAAAGGAGTACGACACACGTTTTCCCGGCGCGCGATATGACGTCGTCCTTGTTGACAATCGGCCGGCCGGCCGAATCTGGATCGGCGAAGACGATACGCAGATACGGCTGCTCGACATTGGCCTCTTGGAAGAATTTCAAAATCGCGGAGTGGGCACGATTCTGGTGAAGCAGTTGATCGCTGAAGCAGTGGCGAAAAACAAGCCCCTGCGGCATACCGTATTTGTGCTCAATAACAACGCTCAACGGTTCTATGAGCGATTAGGATTTGTCACGATCGAAGACCTAGGTGGTTACAAACACATGGAATGGCGAGCTGCGGCTGGAACCAACGTCAACGATCCAGGAAGCGGTTGAAGATTGCTTCGTATCTGTAACCTTTACCATCCAAACCAATCGGAACCAGGAAGATTTGCATCTCGCCCAAGTCAGTGTGGTGAAAGTCGTACGTTTGTTGCGGCAAGAACTGGTCCTGTCGCCCCCGAAAGAATGTTGAGAACCGCTCCATTCCTACTTGTTCGTTAGAGTCGTTCTTCCGAACAGCGACCTCCACTAGTTCCAATTCGACCGGTTCGCCTGATTCGACCTTCACAGTAAACTTTGTGTTGAGCTGCCGCGAGAAATTGTCTGCGCTATAGTCCATTCTTTGCTACCTTCAACTTTAGTTTCGCGAAAGGTTAGAGGGAATGTGAGATTCACGCAAGTGGAGGGCGGCAATTGAAGATTGGACCGGAACAACTCGTCGGCAGGTACGGTCTTCTCTTGACGCATAACTTTCTCGACGAGGCGATGTGTCGGAAGATAATCGCGGCCACGCGCATCAGCGATGCTCGGGCAGCCACGATCCACGGCTATGGCGAACGTGCTCACGTCTCTGATGGAATTCGCAAAGCAACGCGTTTGCAATTGCCGTCCGTGACGACTGCCTACGTTAGCAACCGGCTGCTGGAACACAAGCGAACAATCGAACAGCACTTCTCGCTTTCGCTAAACGACTGCGAGAATCCTCAATTTCTCCGCTATGACGTCGGAGATTTCTTCGTAGCCCACCAGGACGGAAACACTGGCTTGCTTCAACTTACAAGTGATGCTGAACGGAAAGTGTCGGTAGTCATATTTCTAAACAAGCAAAGCGAACAGGCCGATTCTGGAACCTACAGCGGCGGGTCACTGAAGTTTTCTGACTACTCGGCAAAGCCGCCGTATGATGAATTTGAGTTGCCTGTGTCCCCCGGGATGTTAGTAGCCTTCCGTTCGGAGTTAACGCATGAAGTAACACCCATAACACGAGGACAACGCTATTCAATCGTGAGCTGGTATCGCTGAGAGCAACGCGCGGATCTGTTCGTCGCCTGGGCGGTTGAAGCTTTTATACCAGAGGCCCGTATGACCAAACTGATCGCACCACTGCAGACATACAACCTTGTCCGCCACTGATTCGATACTCTCTTTCCTCGCCGCATCGGCAACCGGAACCGCTAGGGTGATCATTTGTGGTTGGAGCTTCCGCAAAGCCGTTACGGCTATTTGGATTGTCGACCCAGTATGGATTCCGTTATCGACCAGAATGATATTGCGGCCGGCCAGATTTTTTGCAGTTAAGTTGGCCCGCAAAAACTGAGAACGGCCGCAAAGGCCGTCTAGTGCTTCCTGCTTGAATTGTTCTTCTATTGACGATAGCGGCGTTGAATCCGATTCCACTACGATCTGGCCGCCAACACTCACGGCACAGACGGGCCGGTTGTCGCGAATAAAAAGACGACGAATGATCAATAGCTCAAGCGGCGCTGCGAGACTCTCCGCGATCGGAATCGCAACCGGGACGCCGCCGTTCGCAATCGCCAGCACTATAGGATTCGCGTTTCGATGGTTGGCTAAAGCAATGGCCAGCCGTCTCCCGGCGCTGTCCAAGTCGGTGTAGATGTTGTTGCCTCGGCAAAATTAATCCGTGTAACCCGTGGCTAAGTCAGCCACGGATTACACGGATGTTTTCAAGGGGTTAAGTTGTTACTGCTTGTTGCCAATGACCGGGCCATCGCCGATGACGAAGTAACCGGCCGGTGCTGCGCCGTTGTGCGAATCAGCGAATGCCTTCGCCGCCGCAGCCGCAGCATTCACGGCATTCATGTCCTTGTTGCTCGAGCTCTTCGGGACAATAACAGTCACGGTCGAGAACGAGCTTCCTGATCTAACCACGATCAGGTAAACGCGTCCGTTTCCGTTGTTCACTCGTTCCGCACGCAGGCGCAAAGTACTAACCGCAATGTCCTTCGCGTCTGGTGAGAACACCTCGTTATTCGCAGTTGGCGTCTGATCGTCTTCGTTACCAAACACCTGAACAGTGAGCGGTCCCGGCGGACAATTAGCCGTACCACCTGAGGCCAGGGCCGCCAGTCCCACATTAATCAGCTCGTGATTGTTCTGCGGAAGCTGGCTGGTGGTCACAGATGCTGTAACCGTCACGGCCGGATTGTTCACGGTGAACGACGCGGTCGACGAGTTGTTGCCCGAGTTGTTATCAGGCGGCGAACCCGCTCCCGAACTGATCGTCGCTGTGTTGTTGATGGTGGCGCCATTAGCAACACTGCAACTGACGTTGACGACCACTGTCAACGTGACTGACTCACCATTCGCCATCGTGGGCTTGGTGCAGGTAATGGTCCCGGTTCCTCCGGAGGGTATGGTGTTGCAAGTCCATCCGGCTCCGGAAATATCCGATTGCGAGACCATCGTCACGCCGGCCGGCAACGTATCACTGACCGTCACGTTGCTGGCAGGAGCTGGTCCGTTGTTGTTGAACTGAATCGTGTAAGTCACGTTCGAGCCGGCGTCAATCGTGCCGCTCGGTGAACGCAGCTTACTAATCGCCAGATCAGCATTGCTCTGGACCAGGGTGGTAGCGGTTGCCGAGTTATTGCCAGGCGTCGGGTCAGTAGTTGCGCTCGACACGGTGGCGGTGTTGGTGATGGTCGTGCCGTTGGCCGTACCGTTGTTAACGTTGACCACGACAGTAAAGATACTCGACGCACTCGCAGGCAGCGTGGCCCTGGTGAATGTCAGAGTACCAGTACCGCCGGCCGGTACTGCGTCAGTGCGCAGCCAGCCTGACGGTGTCGTCACCGATACCAGCGTAGTGTTCGCCGGCACCGCGTCTGACAACGACAGCGTTTGCGCGTCGCTTGGACCATTGTTCGTCACCGTGATCGTGTAGGTGATGTTGTTATTCACCACGACTGGATCAGGTGAATCAGTCTTCGTCACTGAGACGTCAGCGGACGCTGTAAGCGTGTCAGTATCCGTCGCGCTGTTGTTACCCGGCGTCGGATCCGTCACGCCACCGCCTGCGGTTACCGTCGCCGTGTTGCTCAGGCTACCTGTAGCTGACGCCTGGACCGTTGCGTGCACCGTGTAAGTGACGCTCGCGCCAGACGGCAGGCTCAGCGTGTCGCTGATGTTGCCGCTGGCTGGACCAGCCGTATTGCCGGTTGCTCCACCTGCCGCAACGCTGGTGTACGACACTCCCGTCAGAATGCCCGGGAAGTTGTCAGCCACCGACGTGCCCGGAGCATCGCTCGGACCGCTGTTGCTGACAACGATCGTGTAGGTCACTGAATTGCCCGGCGTCGCACTTGAGACGCCGTCGGTCTTGGTGATCGACAGGTCTGCTTGCGGCGTGAGCGTGTCAGTGTCCGTAGCACTGTTGTTGGCAGTGTTGTTGTCGGTAACGCCTGCGGCTGCCGTGACAGTCGCCGTGTTGCTCAGGCTACCCGTCGCCGACGACTTGACGGTCGCGCTCACTGTGTAAGTGACGCTCGCGCCAGACGGCAGGCTGAGGGTATCGCTGATGTTGCCGTTCGCTGGACCAGCCGTATTGCCGGTTGCTCCACCTGCCGCAACGCTCGTGTACGACACGCCCGTCAGATCCGACGAGAACGTATCGGCCACCGCTGAGCCAGGAGCATCACTCGGACCGCTATTGCTGACGACGATCGTGTAGGTCACCGAAGTGCCCGGCACCTTCGAAGTCACGCCGTCGGTCTTGGTGACGGACAGATCAGCTTGCGGTGTAAGCGTGTCCGTATCCGTGGCACTGTTGTTACTAGTGTCGTTATCGGTCACGTTTCCAGGCGCGGTTACCGTTGCCGTGTTCGACAAGCTGCCGGTAGCCGACGACTTGACGGTCGCGTTCACGGTGTAAGTCACGCTACTGCCGGTCGGCATATTCAGCGTGTCGCTGATATTGGTGTTGGCTGGACCAGCCGTGTTTCCAGTCGCGCCGCCTGCGGCAACGCTCGTGAACGACACGCCTGTCAGATCGCTCGGGAAGGTATCGGCCACGCTCACGCCAGTGGCGTCGCTTGGACCATTGTTGGTCACCACGATCGTGTAGGTCAACGAAGTGCCCGGCACCTTCGAAGTCACGCCGTCAGTCTTGGTGATCGACAGGTCGGCCTGGGCAATCACGGTAGTAGTTGCAGTTCCCGTGTTGTTGCCCGGTACCGGATCTGTAGCACCCGTCGTAGCGGCAGTTGCGTTGTTAGTAATGATCGTAGCTGGAGCCACGTTGCTGCCCACCTTGACCACGATCTGGAATTGCGCGGTTTCACCGTTGGCAACACTCGCCTTCGAGAAGACAACGTTGCCGGTACCACCGACAGCCGGAGTAGTTGGAGCACCCCAGCCAGTGCCGGTTATCACCGCCGCGGAAACGAACGTGGTGCCCGCCGGAGTCGCGTCAGTTATGGTCGCGCCGGAGGCATTCGGTCCGTTGTTAACGAAGTCGATCGTATACGTCAGGTTCGTGCCTGCGACTACTGGATCCGGCGAGTCAGTCTTAGTAACTGCCAGATCAGCTTGCAGGTCGATTGGGGTACACGTTGGATCAGCGGCCCCACCAACAGCCGGATCGTCGGTAAGCACGGTGGCGAAGTTCGTGCCGGTGACTGAGCCCTGGTTGCAAACCGTGGCGCCCGGTCCCGGGAACGGATCCTTCACCGTCACGTTGAACGTGATCGTGACGGTCTTACCGGCGGGAAGTGTGCCGATGCTGATTAGCACGTCAGCGACCGTCATCGGAGCGTGCATCGCGTGACTGCGCAGCACGCGCGAATTGCGGCCCGTGTTTGCAGAAGCAACTTGCTGGTCATTCGCTCTTTGCTTCTCTGCGTTCTGCGCAACCGTGCGAGCCGGTTTCGCATTCGGAGCTGACATCTTCGCAACGTCAGGCAGTTTGAATTCAGGCGCGCGCCTCGTACCCGTGGCGAGCGTTCCCTGGAGCAACCATGCTTGCGGACCTTCGGCTGAGGACTTGCCATGCGCGAGCACGCGAAGTTCTCGCATCACGACCGTCAGCAGGTCCATCCTGCCGAACGCAACACTGAGTTCAGTCGCTTGACGCTCCTTATCGGGAACGAGCACACCAAACTCCGAATCCTCCAACGGCGTTGCATCGGCAAACCAACCGTAGCCGGCGCCAGTTTCGTCAATGCGAACTGTCGTTCCAGCCACGGTCGCAAGCTGATCGTCAGGCAGGTCGGCGACTTCGAACGTCAACCGTTGCAAGCGCATCAGGTCGGCATTCGACATTCCGGCTTCTTTCCACCGTTCGATCGCTGCCGAGACGATGGCGTTCAATTCCGCCTGGCTCAAGCGCGGCGTGTTCGCTTCATCCGTACGGGCGCCGCCAAGTGCTTGCAACGTGTTGTTGTCACGCGCTTGCTGCGGTGCGACTGACGAGGCTGTTTGATCCGCTGTTGTCAGGCTTTCTGTAGACGATCCACTGGTCGACTTCGTCGACTCGGCGGCTACTGTCGCCGACAGGACGGTCGGCGTACTGCAGCCACCGCTGATGCTTGTAATCGTGCCGCTGGTAGTGACTGTTCCTACGTTGCCACCACCGTTATGGAAACTGAAAGTGCCGGTACTGTTGTGTACCAGGTTGAACTCCTTCGTCGCAGCATCGAGCGTGTTGTTTGACAGATCGAGGCAGATGTTTCCGGCGCTAACGCCACTACCAAGATCTATTGTTTCCGCTCGGAACCGGCCGGTGGTATTCGCGGCGTTACTGTTGCTGATTGTGTTGCCCGTCACCGTCGCGAAAATAGTTCCATTGGCTGCACCGGACGTATTGTCTGTTCCCGCTCTAAAATGCAGCGAGGAATTGCTATTGCTCGTTCCGGCTCCGGCAATGCTCGTATTGTTGACAACCTGAATCTTGAGCGAAGCGCCGTTCTGGGTTTCGACTTCCACGCCTCGGCGGTTAGACGTCGCAACCGGCTGAGCTGCCGTTCCGATCGTGTTTCCCTGCACGACTACGTTTACGTCGTTACGGTTGCCACGCGAGGAAATCAAAACACCCTGGCGTGCAAGAACGCGAATGTCGTTGTTCAGGATCTTGATTTTGTCGTTGACCCCGGCGTTGCCATCGATACCAAAGCGCATTCCCAGATAGCCGTTAGCGCCACCCGGTGTATAAGCAAAGGTGGGACCGGCGCCGCTCTGGATGTTCGTGATGGTGTTACCCGAGAAGAGAGCGTTGTTGCTGTTGTCGCCGAGCCGGCCTGAACCAGTGGTGTTGATGTTGATGACACCTACCGTAGCCAGTGGCAACCCGACCTTATCGAAGTTGTTGTTACTGATATTCGGAACGAGAGTGGCGTTCTGCTGAACGGTCATTTCGAGATCGTTGATGCCGTTCGATGGAGCGTTGACGAAGTCAGTGTTCGAGACGTTGAAGAAGCACTTCGCGGTCGAACCAGCGTCGTCGCCGCAGCCCATCACGATGCCACTGGGGAAAAGACCCGTGTACTTGCTGTCGAACGAGTCGGCAGTGTTGTTATCCGTCACGTTAACCGTCACCTGCGAGTTGCCCATGATGGAGTAGGACACTGCGGTAACGCCGTCCAGCTTGTTCTGGAAGGTGGTTGCGTCAACGTTGACGGTAGCGTTCGTGTTCGTGTTTTCCACGCGGAGGCCGTAGACGACTCCTGCGCCGCCAGGCGTGGAGTTGTTGAAATCGACCAGTGACTTCTCGAGTGAGTTAGTACCGGAGATATCACTTGCCACGATTCCGCTCGCGCCGCCGACCGTCACCGAGACTTTCATGAAACGTAAGGTGACGTTGCTTGCGCTGTCGAGCCATACCGCTTTGCCGTTCGGGTCGGTAGTGCTCGCGCTGGCCGTGCTCTCGGTGATAATGCCGCCGGAGTTCGCCGTGGAGCCGTTACCCGTAACCGTGAAACTGCCGGACGTGTTCACGAGCTTGATGCCATTCGGCGCGCCGGTGCTGGTAACGCTGGTTAGTACGACGGCCAGGTTCGTCACGCCCGATCCGCGCGTGATCTCGACGGCCGTTCCGGTGCCGGTGGTGATGGCGCCGCTGGTTGCCGTGATCGTGTTGGTGTTGTCGGTAGCCAACAGGCCTCTCTGAGCGGCGTCCGGCGAGATGCCGAGGCTGCCAAACGTGATTGCGCCAGAGTTTGTCGTTAGGCTGACGCCCGTGCCACCCGAGCCGGTGACGGACGTGTTAGCGAAATTCAGCGTCGCGCTGGAACTACCAACACTGATACCCATGCCGGTCGGGTTCGTGACCGTCGTGGAACCGGTGCTCAAACTGCCGCCGACGCCCGACAGGCTGTTGTTGGACGAGAGGCTGCCGAAGGTACCGTTGAGGGTACCGGTCGTCAGGTTCAGTGTCTGACCGTTTCCATTCAACGTCACGTCTGAAATGTTGACTGTGCCGAAGCTGGTGCCGCTGATGTCAGTCGCGGCATTACCGCCGGTGAATCCGCGCAAGGTGTTGTTTTGACCAAGATTGATGCCGTTGCCCGCGCTGGTGATGTTGACGATCGGAGCTCCGGGGTTCGTCGTCGGCAAGGCATCGCTATTTGGCGCCAACGTAATGCCGGCGATGTTTGCCAGCGTGTCAGTGGCGTCCTGACCGATGAACTTCTGGCCATTGAGCAAAGTCACGGGGCCAACGTAATCGGTCGCGCTCTCGTAGACGAAGATGTTGTCGTTCGCTGCGGGATGATTGCCGGTTCCGTTGTTGACCGCCTGAAAATCGGCCAGCGTCTTGAACGGGTTGGTCAGGCGGCCATCGCCCGAAACGCCCGCGTTATTATTGATGAACCAAATCATGCCGCTGACGGTGATCGAAACCGTGCCCGTGTCGGTCTGATTCGGGGTGTCATTATCGTTGAGCGTGTAAGTAAACGAATCGGGTCCTTCGTAACCTGCCGGGGGGTTGTAGGAGAAGGAGCCGTCGGCGCTCATGGTCACATTGCCGCCCTGAGCACTCGCGAAGGTGCCGGCAGTTACGCTAATCGCCGGTCCAACGCCATCGAAATCCTGATCGTTTGCCAGGACGCCGGACCCAGCCGGGACCTGAATGCGAACGTTGCCGGTTGCGGTATAAGTGTCCGGCCGCGCCAGCGGTGTCGTTCTTACGGATCCTGCGACGAAGGTCGTATTGGGGTCGACGGTGTCACTGAAACTTACTCCGGTCGCGTCCCCGCCGGTGGCAGAGATACCGACCGAATACTGCAGCGTGTCGCCCGGATCGGCTTTGCCGTCATTGTCGACGTCCGTCAGGAGCGAATCGGTTTTGGTTGCGGTAACGGTTGGGGAGGCGAAGGGAACAGGAACTGGAGCTAAAGAATGATTTGAGCTAAGGGAGGTGGAATGCTTGGCGTTTTTTGCTGTTTCCGACTTGCTGACCCCGCCTGGCGGCGGGCTAGATGACCTCCATAACCAACCCGAGCTTCTCGATTCAACTGAAACTGAAAACGCAATGGCCGCTAAAACGGCAACACACGCTACTGTTAGCGGGGCGATTTTTCTGGTTGACGTACTGAGACTAGTTTTACCTGTAGGGCCGGTATTGCGGTGAAAGAGACGCGAGAGTTTGTGGCTGCGGGGCATCTGTAACTCCTTTGGGTTTGGGTCGTCATCAATTCTTGATGGGATTTGACCGACATCAACGCTTGATGGGATTTATATAGAACTATTGCTGGAGAAGTTCTGGAACTTTGCGAGGGCACCAGAGCCTTCAGCGTTTGGACACAACTCGGAACTGGGCAATCAATTCACGGGAGATGTGCTGGCGTTATAGCAGCGCGGATTCTAGTGCGGCCTCCACAGTAAGTCAAGGCTGGTGGCTGCCAAAGCCGGATGGCACGTTCTTGCCGGGCTCTGGCCCAGCTCTTGTACCCGGATCGGCCCACCCACATCTCACTTAAAACTCTGTTCGAAACGGACGTTGCTGAAGTCCGCCGGCAGAATCCAGTCCGTGGTCCCCAGGACCACAGCGCGCTCGATCGTGTTCTCCAACTCGCGCACGTTGCCGGGCCAATCATAGGCCAGCAACCGCTCGCGCGCTTCGGGCGATATACCTTTTAAACGGCGATTACAGCGCTCGCCGTACTTTTCCACGAAATAATTCGCCAGCAGCATGATGTCTTCGCGGCGTTCGCGCAGCGGCGGCATCTCGAGCGCGACCACGTTGAGGCGATAATAGAGATCGTGACGAAACTCGCTCGCGGCCATCGCGTTTTCGAGGTTCTTGTTCGTCGCCGCGATCACGCGCACGTCCACTTTGATCGTCAACGTGCCGCCGACGCGTTCGAACTCGCGCTCCTGCAAGACGCGCAATAGTTTTACCTGCAACGGCGGTGTGAGCTCGCCGATCTCATCGAGAAAAACCGTGCCGCCGTCCGCGATCTCGAGCCGTCCTTTCTTCTGTGCGATCGCGCCGGTGAACGCGCCGCGTTCGTGACCAAACAGTTCGCTTTCCAATAACGACTCGGTGAGCGCCGCGCAATTTACGGCCATGAACGGTTTCTGCGCGCGCTTGCTATTGCGATGAATCGCGCGCGCGGCGAGCTCTTTTCCCGTGCCACTCTCGCCGCCAATCAGCACGGTCGCGTCAGTCGGCGCAATCTTCGAGATGAATTTATAGACGCGTTGCATCGCACTGCTCTCGCCGACCATGTTGTGTTCGATATTGACGTCGGCAAGCAAACGTTCGTTCTCGTTTTCGAGCCACTCAAAGTGACGCGCGTTTTCGATCGCGACCGCGGCGATGCCCGCGATCGCGGTGACGAGCTGCAGGTGGTCCTTGTTGAACTTGTCGCGCGAGATGGTCGAATCGAGATAGAGCACGCCGAGCTTGCGATCGAACATCACGAGCGGCACGCACATCACGGAGTGCGCGCGCGTTTCGATGAAGCTTTCGGTGGCGAACTTCGGTTGCGTGGTCGCGTCGCTTGCGAGCACCGCGACACCCTCGCGCAAAACTTGCTGCACGATCGTGCGACTGACGTTGACCGGCTGATCTTTGCCGTGTTTGCGATCGAGACCGAAGACGATGCTGTCATCGAGTGTGTCGCCGGTCGTGAGCAGGATCGCGCCGCGCTGCGCGGGGACGACTTCGAACAACAGTTCGAGCAGACGTTGCAGCAGCGCGTCCAGGCCGCGAATCGCGTTGATCGCCGTACTGACTTTCATTAACGCGCCCAGATCGCGGGCCATCTGTTCGACGGCGTCGTCGAAGCGCACCCGGAGCGTTGGTCCGGTCACGATCTTCACTTCATCGAGCGTGACTTCGCTGGACTTCGACTGCGATTCGCCTTCGTGCGTAAGGAAGAGAAACTGCGACTCGCCGATGCGCACGCGATCGCCGTGTTCGAGCACACGGCTGCGCACGGGAACGTTGTTGACGAACGTGCCGTTGAGACTTTCGAGATCGCTGATGACGAAGTCGCCGTCTTTCTTTTCGATCTTCGAGTGGCGGCGCGAGACGGCTGCGTCCGCGAGACAGACGTGCGCGGCGGTTTCACGGCCGATGATGAGCGCCTCTTCGTGGAGATCGAAGATCGTTCCCTTCAGCTTGCCTGAGATAGCTGCGATTCGCGCGGACATTGGGGAAATCTAAAAAGACTAAGGTACGAGGCGCCAGTTGTTGTTTGGTTTGACGGGAACCGTTTTGTTTCGCTCGACCCAGTCGATGATCATTTCGCGGATCTCTTCGCTGGAGCGATAAACTACGGGCGCGTTCTTGTACATGGTATACCCACCGCCGCCGTTCACGCGATAGTTGTTCGTGGCGAGACGAAGCTTTCGCGTCGGTGAGAGCGGCTGGCCGCGAAAACGAAGGTTCTGAATGCGCTCGCCGAAGGGCTTCGAGATGTCGAGGTCGTAAGTGACACCTTCGGCGATGTCGAAGTTGTAAGCGGGAATTTTTTCGTCGACTAAGTCAGACGGCGGCTTGCCCGGAACATACGCTTTGAAATACTTCGCGGAGTGTTCGAGCGCGTCTTTCAACTGCTGGCCCGTCACCTCCAACACAACTAGCGTGTTTTCGTAAACGTAAAGCCCGGCGATGTCGCGCACGCTCACCGGTCCTTTCGCGATGCGCGCCTCCGAATTGAAACTGGCCACCATCGAGACGTCCGCTTTGCCCGCTTCGAGTTGCACTTTCTGAATCAGATCGAGAATCGCCGTGTCGCGAAAACGCGCGTCCTTCGCGGTCAACTCTTCAGCCGACTGGCCGATGGTGCGCGCGAGCCACGCTTGCGTCTCTTTGTCATAAGGCTGCGCGATCTTCACTGCGTCCGGATCGGGTTCGACGCGGTCGTCCGCCGGCAACGTGCGCGCTGACTTCGCATAGACACGCCAACCGCCGTTCGCATTCTTTTGCAGGTACAGATCCGCGCGCGCAAGATTTTTGCCCCAGTAGTTCGCCTGCGTCAGCAGTACGCCGTTGATGTAAAGCGACGGCACTTCACGATGCGTGTGGCCCATGAAGATCACATCCACGCCGGGCACTTGCTGCGCGATCGAGATCGCTTCGTTCTCGTGCGGCACTTGTCCGGGACTCACTTCCCCCGTGCGCAGGTCTTCCCCGAGTCCCATGTGCATCGCGATGATCACGACGTCGACCTTCTCGGTGTCGCGCAACACGCTGACCCACTTGCGCGCTTCGCTTACAGGCTCGTGAAACTCGAGTCCGGCGTAGTTTGGCGGGTTGTCCCAGTTGGGAATGCCGGGCGTCGTCAGACCGAGTATTCCGATCCTCACGCCCGCGACTTCCTTCACGATGTATGGCTTGTAGTGCGGCTGCTGTTTGGCGCTGTCGTAGGTGTTCGCCGATAGCCAGGGAAAATTTGCTTCCGCGCGCGCCTTTTCCAAAACTTTGAGACCGAAGTTGTACTCGTGATTACCGACGGTCATCGCGTCGTAGTTGAGCGAGTTCATCACGAGCATCATCGGATCGGGCGGCGCGTTGTTTTTGCGGTTGTGAAACGATTCGAGCGGCGTGCCCTGGATCGTGTCGCCGGAATCGATCAGCAGCGAGTTGGGATTTTCTTTGCGCGTACGCTTGATGAGCGTCGCGATCTTCGCGAGACCGCGGTTGTCGGGTTTGTTGGTGTAGTAATCGATCGGATCGATGTTGCCGTGCAGATCGGTGGTGCCGAGAATGGTGATCTGCACGCGGTCGGGCACGAAGCTGCGCGCCACGAGCACCAGCGCCAGCAGCACGACCAGCGTCATGAACGAGTGTAAAAACGGCGAACGTTTCTTCATCGCTTAACGAAAACTTCAGCCGCGGTAGCGTCTCCAAACTTCACTTCATGAACTCGCTCGAACCGAGCACGCACGGCCTCGAGCTCGTCGCGGTTCTCGAAATAAGTCCGTCCGCTCTGCACGATCACGTAAACGGGACCGGGCGCGGCGGTCACATCAAAGTCGCGTGACGAGATCACCTGCGAATTCAAATCCGTGCGGCCGAAAGCGGAAAGATAATAACGCACGACGCCGGGTGTTTCGTTAGCAATCGTCGCTCCCTGCGGCGCGTTGTCGCAAACAACCTTCACCGCCTCACGCACGCCGTCGTCGTAAAACTCATCGTGCGGAAAGAAGTAACCCGCTCTGCCACCACCGAGCGCATTCGTGTAAAGCGCATAGTGTGGACCATGCGCAAACGCCGTCCACGCGGGCAACAAGACGAACAACACCGCCGCGATCGCCGGCAACACGACGGACGCGCGCGGCGAACCGGGAAATCGCCGGTGCGCGCACTGAATCAACGCCACCACGCCCGCCGCCGCGGTCATGTAAACGAACGGCATCAGCGACAGCGTGTAGCGCAACCACTTCGCGCCGATCAGCGAGTAAGGCACGAGCCAAAACAGCAACATGAACAGCAGAAACGTATAGCCCACGTTGCGCCAACGCTTGATCGAAATCACCAGCCCGATCGCAAAAGCGAGCAGCGTCACGAGCGGCACTTTCACCGCGAGAAACAACAGATAGAAGTAGAGCGGCGTGCCCCAGAACGGAGTGCTCGACATGTTGTTCTTGTAGAGGTGGCCCGCGAACAGGTAACCGGAGTGCGTAAGCAGCTTCTCACCCATGTACGCATTCATGTAATCCCACACGGACGGCAGCAACACCGTCGGACTCGCGATCACAAACACAGCGATAATGCCCAGATAGAACCAGCCGGGAGTCTTGCCTGCCGGTTCGCCGGGTTGTGGCTTGCGGACGCGCGAGTTGTGATGAAAGAGCATGTTCAGCCCGAAGTAATGCGGAAAATACTTCGAGGCGATCATGAGACCAAACGAGACGGCGCTGGCCGCATAGCGGCGCATTCGTGAGGCGTGTTCGAGCGTCGAAATCTGCTTGGCGCGCAGGAAGAAATAGAAACCGAAGAGCATGAAGAAGACGAGCAACGTGTCTTCTTTGCCGATGCGATTATGTGTGATCGCGTTAATGCCGACGGCCCAGAACGCCGCCGCGAGGAGGGCCGTTCGCTGATCGAAAAAAGCAGCCGTTAACAGAAAGAGCGGAATCACCGTTAGTGCGCCGATGATGGCATTCGGCAAACGCAGCGCTGCTTCTTCGCTCTCCACCGGCGCACCGCGCAGCGACGCCCACATCAACAGCTTCATCAGCATCGGGTGCTCGGAATTCGCGGAGAAGTCACCGCGCTCGTACGCGTGAATGGCCTCGAGTTTGTTCATCTCGTCTTCGGCAAACCCGATTGCATCGAGCTGCGTGACGCGGAGGCCGAAGCCGAGAAGAATCAGCAACGCGAGGGTACCAACGATGGTCCAATCGAGCGTTGTGCTTACACCGAGCCGGTCAGTTCGCGGAACACTAATGGCGTGGGGCGCTGATGAATCGAGGTTTAAGTTCTCTGCCACGGAGCAAGCCTTGATCAATACTCGTACCGGTCGTTGTTAGCCTGGAACGGATGCTTTATGGTAATAAACCTTCGTCAGCGTTGCCAAAAGTCGCCTACGCCTGGCGGGATAAGATGGCAGCACTCGCTCCTTTGAGATGGACAACTTAGTCACTTCCAATATTCGTCAACGGCCGATTCGCACGCTCGTTAGTGTCGCGGGTATCGCGCTCGGCGTCGCCCTGATCATGCTGTTCACGGGACTCGCACGCGGCATGTCCAACGACCTGCAGCGCCGCGCGAGCAACGTCCGCGCGGAGCTCATCTTCATGCGGCCCGGTTCGCTGCAGTTGACCGCGAGCACTGCGAACCTCGATACGCGTTACATCGATCGACTAAAAGCAATCGACGGCGTCGAAGAAGCATTGGCCGTGATTCGCTACTTCTCGCAAGGCAAAGGCGGCATCGGTATCGAACAGATCGACGGTGTTGATTGGGACGCTTACGCGCGCATGAACGGTTTGACGATGACGGCCGGCCACGGGCCGCAAAGCAACGATGAAATCGTCATCGACGAAACGAAGGCGCAGAACAATAACCTTCACGTTGGTGACACACTCAAACCGCTCGGCACGAAGGAGTATCGCATCGCGGGAATCTACACGCCGGAGTCCGGCGCGCGCGTGAAGATGTCGCTCGCGGCGATGCAGGAAGCGCTCGAGACGCCCGGCAAATGCACGTTCATCTTTGTGAAGCTGCGGAATTCGGATCAAGTCGACGCGATGGCGAGGCGGATCGATCAGGAACTGCCCGGAAACACGATCCAGCCGACGCGCGATGTGTTCACAAGTTTTGAAAAGAGTATTCCTTACCTCGGCGTGTTTCTGCGTGTGTTGGTAGGACTCGCGGCTGTCGTGAGCGCGCTGGTCGTGATGCTGGCGATGTACACGACAATCACGGAACGCACGCGCGAGATCGGAATCCTGAAAGCGATGGGTGCGTCACGTGGTTACATCGTCGGCATTATCGAAAAGGAAGCCATCGTGATCAGCATCATCGGCTTGATCGCGGGTTTCGCAGTGTCGATCATCGCAGGCTACTTGATTCATCGCGCGTACGGGCTCGTCTTCGAATATAGCTGGACGTGGGCGACGGTCGCGGCGGCGATCGGTTTGATTGGCGGCGTGCTTGGAGCTTTGTATCCGGCGTGGCGTGCGTCGAATCTCGACCCGGTCAACGCACTCGCTTACGAATGATCGCCGGAGAGGCCTTTTAGTGAGAGGCCTCTCTTCCAGATCAAAACGATTCCCACGGCGCTCCAGAAAATATCCCGGCCTTTGCGAATGATCGCGAGCGTCACGCCGATGCCGCGCGCGAAGCCGAGCACCTTTGAAACCTGACCCGTCCCGCCTTCGTCAACCCCCGCACGCAACGGAATAAACTTGAACGCCACGTTGATGATTCGGTTTACTGATTCGAGTATGAACGCCTGCCGCAGCGACGGCGCGACCGGACTGATGAACGAGAGCGTCGCGTAGATCTCCGCCACGCCCGCGAGGTGGAAACACATGTCCAACGCGAAGATCGAGAGAAAGCTTTGCCGGCTGCGTTGGTAGAAACCGAAGATGCGTTCTTCGAGCGCCTGCACGCGCGGCGCGATCTTCGCGACGAGCTTCGGCGCGACGCCGTGACGGCCGAAGAACCTGAGCGTGCCGCTGAGAAATCTCGTCTCGCTGCGGAGCAAAAAATAACCCGCGGGAATGATGATGAGCGTCGTGATGAGCGCGCCGATGCTCGCGTAGCGCAATCCCTTCGGCAGCGAAAAACTCAGCAGCAGCGTCGCCGTTCCGGCAAAGATAAACAGCGCCACCGACAGCGCGTAGAAAATGTTTTCGACTGCGAGTGCGGAGAGCCCCACCAGCAACGGCAAGCGGTCTTTTACAAACACCGCTTTCGATGGTTCACTGACGGCAACACTCGCGAACGGAATGATGTTGCCGAGCGCGTCGCCCATGAGGCGCGCGGCGACCGCGTCGCGAAACGGCAGTCGATAAGGTTCTTCGACGCAACGCATCCACGCGAGTGCGCGCACGATGTAACGAATGCTGGAGATCGCGAGGATGATGATGAAGCCGTAGCCGAGCCGTTGAATGCCGGAAACAATCTCGCCGATGCCAGCGTGTCGCACGAAGTACGCGAACAGCAGCAGGCCCAGCACGCCGAAAATAATTCCGAGTGGCGCGAATCTGCTGCTACGCGCGCGCGGCTCGCTCGGCTGAACCTCAGGATTTTCAACGGCCATCGGCGTACGGTACCACACGGCTTCGAGCGGTTGGCAACCAGTATGCCGCCTGCCGATCTGTAACAACCGAAGTAAAAACAGGCCAAGTTTGCCGGAAGCTTCGCCGGTCGATTATCATGCTTCGTTCATTCTGAGTCCGACATAACGAGCATTACACACATGAGTCAATCCCAAACAGCTCTGGCGCAATCCGCTGCCACTCCGCTCACGACACTTTCCGAAGACGAGACGATGTTTCGCTCCAGCGTCCGCGAGTTTGCCGAAGGCGAACTGCGACCGCGCGTCGAGCATATGGACGAGCACGCCAAACTCGATCCCGCGATCATCAGCCAGTGTTTTCAACTCGGTTTGATGGGCATCGAAACGCCCGAAGAGTATGGCGGCGCGGGCGCTAATTTCTTCACCGCGATTCTCGCCGTGGAAGAGCTTTCGCGCGTCGACGCCTCGGTGGGAGTCTTTGTCGACGTGCAAAACACGCTCGTCAACAACGCCTTCATTCGCTGGGCGACACCCGAGCAAAAAGAAAAATACCTCACGCGACTCGCGAGCGAACAAGTCGGCGCGTACGCACTGAGCGAACCCGGTTCGGGCTCCGACGCTTTCGCGATGCAAACACGCGCCGTCGATAAAGGCGATCATTACCTGCTCAACGGCCGCAAGCTCTGGATCACCAACGGCATCGAAGCCGAGATCTTCGTCCTGTTTGCGAATGCGAACCCGGAAGCCGGTTACAAAGGCATCACGGCGTTCATCGTCGAGAAGAGTTTTCCCGGTTTTTCGATCGGCAAAAAGGAAAACAAACTCGGCATTCGCGCGTCGTCGACAGTCGAACTGATTCTCGAAGATTGCCAGGTGCCGAAAGAGAACATCCTCGGCGAGGCCGGCAAGGGTTACAAGATCTCGATCGAGACGCTGAACGAAGGACGCATCGGCATCGGCGCGCAAATGATCGGCATCGCCACCGGCGCGTTGGAAGCCGCACTCGCTTACACGGGCGAGCGGCAACAGTTCGGCAAGTCGATCAACCAGTTTCAGGCGGTGCAATTCCAACTCGCCGAGATGGCGACTGAGCTCGAAGCCGCGCGTCTCATGGTTTACAACGCTGCGCGCATGAAAGACGCCGGCATCAACTTCGTCAAAGAAGCAGCGATGGCGAAGCTTTATTCGTCGCGCGTCGCCGAGCGCGTCAGCTCGAAAGCGATCGAGCTCTACGGCGGCTACGGTTATGTCAAGGATTATCCGGTCGAGAAATACTGGCGCGACTCGAAGATCGGCGCCATCTACGAAGGCACTTCGAACATGCAGTTGCAGACCATAGCCAAGCTAATCATTGGAAAGTAACGTGAGCAGTAACCGCATACAACTCTTCGAGCAGATGCTCGCAAACGATCCCGAAAACACCTCGGTGCTTTTCGGTCTGGCGAAAGAGTATGAGAAAGCGGGACGCGACCGGGAGTTGATCGAGACGCTGAACTCTTATCTCGAAAAGTTTGACGACCAGGGAAATGCTTACGGCATGTTAGCGAGCGCGTACGAGCGCAGCGGCGAACACGATAAGGCGCGCGAAGCTTACGAGCGTGGTATCGAGACGGCGCAACGCCACGGACATCCGGGCATGGCAGAAGAATACCGCATGATGCTGGCGGGTGATTATGAACACTGACACTAAAGTTTTGAAGTTGGTCCGCAAGGCGGAGGCCGCGGAGTCTGTGGAAGACAATGTCGCCGAGTTGGCGCCGCGATCCGTTCCCACCGCGGTTTCCAAAGAGCAACAATTACCGGATCACAAACTGCTGCTCGAGATGTATCGCACGATGTACCTCTCGCGCAAGCTCGACGACAAAGAGATTCAGTTGAAGGGCCAGAACCGGATCTTCTTCCAGATCAGCGGCGCGGGCCACGAAGCGATCCTCGCCGCCGCAGGTGTCGTGTTGAAGCCGAGCTACGATTGGTTCTATCCGTACTATCGCGATCGCGCGCTCTGTTTGCAGCTCGGCATGACGCCGCTCGAAATGTTGCTCTCGGCTGTCGGCGCGGAAGCCGATCCAAACTCGCACGGCCGGCAAATGCCCTCGCACTGGGGCCACAAAAAACTCAACATCGTTTCGCAGTCGTCGCCCACGGGCACGCAGCTCTTGCAAGCGGTCGGTTGCGCGGAAGCGAGTTATCGTTTCGAGCTTATTCCGGAGTTGCAGAAACGCACGGCTGAGTTTCACCACGACGAAGTCACGTACGTTTCGGTCGGCGACGGCACAACGAGCGAAGGCGAGTTTTGGGAAGCGCTGAACACGGCGTGCAATCTGAAGCTGCCGGTGGTTTTTCTGATTGAAGATAACGGTTACGCGATCAGTGTACCGGTGGAAGTGCAGACTGCGGGTGGCGATGTATCAAAGCTCGTCGAGGGATTTCCCGGACTCTACTTGCAACGCTGCGACGGCACCGATGCGATCGAATCGCTCGAAACGATGCGTCGTGCGGTTGATTACTGCCGGCAGCGCAAAGGTCCCGCGCTGGTCCATGCGAAAGTCATTCGTCCTTATTCACACTCGTTGTCCGACGATGAAAAGCTTTACCGCCCGGACGAAGAACGTTCGAGCGACGCCGAGCGCGATCCGGTAAAACGTTTCGGCGCTTTACTGATCGATTCCGGTGTGATCGATCAGGAAGGTCTGCAACGGATCAAGAACGAAGCCGACGCGGCGGTGAACGAGGCCGCTGACCGCGCGATCGAGAGTCCGCAACCGGCCCCGGACACCGCGCTGAAGTACATCTTCTCGCCGGACGTCGATCCGACTTCGAAAGCTTTCGACACCGAAGATCAGGTCCAGCTTTCGGGCAATCCCGGCACGATGGTCGATCTGATCAATCGCACTTTACACACCGAGATGGCGCGCGATCCGGGCATCGTCGTGTTTGGCGAAGACGTGGCCGACTGCTCGCGCGAGCAATATCTCGAAAGCGTCAAAGGCAAAGGCGGAGTTTTCAAAGTCACTGCGAACCTGCAACGCAACTTCGGCGGCGCGCGCGTGTTCAATTCACCACTCGCCGAAGCAAACATCGTCGGCCGCGCGATTGGCATGGCGACGCGTGGTTTGAAGCCCGTGGTCGAGATTCAGTTCTTCGATTACATCTGGCCCGCGGTGCACCAGATTCGCAACGAGCTGGCGTTGATGCGCTGGCGTTCGGGCAACGACTGGAAGTCGCCGGTGGTAGTTCGTGTTCCGATCGGTGGCTATCTGAAGGGTGGCGCCATCTATCACTCGCAGTCAGGAGTGTCGACGTTCACGCAGATTCCCGGTTTGCGCGTGATCTATCCTTCGAACGCGCTCGACGCGAATGGTCTGTTGCGCACCGCGATTCGCTGCGACGATCCGGTGCTGTTTCTCGAACACAAACATCTCTATCGCCAGGCGTACAACAAGTCGGCCTATCCCGGCGACGACTTCATGATCCCGTTCGGCAAAGCAAAGAAGGTACGCGAAGGCAAGGACCTCACGATCGTCACTTACGGAGCGTTAGTGCAACGCTCGATCGTTGCGGCGAAACAGGCGGAACAGGAAGGCGTGAGCGTCGAAATCATCGATCTGCGCAGTCTCGTTCCTTACGACTGGAACGCGATCGCCGAGTCAGTAAAACGAACGAGCCGCGTAATTGTGGCCCACGAAGATTCACTCTCGTTTGGTTACGGCGCGGAGATCGCCGCGCGCATCGCCAACGAGCTTTTCGAATATCTCGATGCGCCCGTGAAGCGCGTTTGCGCACTCGACACGTTCGTCGCTTACGCGCCGCAACTCGAGGATGCAATACTTCCGCAAGTTTCCGATGTCGCGAAAGCAATCTTCGAGATCAAGTCTTACTGAAACTTTAGCGACAAATCCGTGAGCAGATCTAAGCGGCTATAGCAGTACAGCCGTGTATTGTTCTGTTCCGCACACCGCTTCATCTCTCGCTCCATACACCCGCGTTTCGCACTTCTCAGTTGGGCATAAAGCTTGCGGAAACAGTCTTGAAAACGCCTGTGTGCGTCTCCCCGACATCGTTCCCCCGACAATTAATCGCGATTGATTAGACACAAGGGAGGTACAACTGAATGAGCAAGCACGTATCGAGTGTTCTGGCCGCTGCGATTCTGACTCTTGCACTGTCCGCACTTGCATTCGCTCAAACTACAACTACTACTACCAAGACAGTCGTCCAGAATCCCGACGGCACGTACACTGTAATTGAATACCCAGCGAAAAAAGAGATCACGCTCGACTTGACGCCCGTTGCTATCCAGGGCGCGAAGGGCGTGGCCACCATTCTTCGTGATGACGACGGCACGAGGATCAAACTCAACCTGACCAACGTACCGGCGGATGTTACCGCGATGACGTTGTATGCGGTTGACGATGCGGGCACCGTGACGGCGCTCGGTCCGGTCGCGATCACGAATGGTGTCGGAGAATTATCAACCACGACGCCGCTGTCGAAGTTTATGTTGATTGCTTCGCCGGAGACGACGTTGGCGACGTACGATCCGAACACGAAGGTTTTCTTCCGCAGCGCGGTGCCGGCGGGTATGGCTGTAGTGCCGTATCACTCGAATCCGTCCGGAGAGAAAGTCTCGGCCACAACTGAACCGGCGGGCAGTCAGGTTACCGTGACGACGCCGACCGGAACGCAGGTCGCGGCGGGTGCGACTTATGCTGCGCCGTTGCTTGGTATTCCGACGTTCAAGAAAGGCGACGACACTAAAATCGCCGTCGACTTCGCGGGCCCGTTGACCGGTGCGCGTGCGAACGTGTTCGTGACACCGCACAGAGGTGGCGCGACTGAAGTGCGGATGCGTTTCCACGATTTGAAGGAAGCGCCTGCGGGACAAAGCTTCATCGTTTGGGCGGTTGGCGCCGATGGCTCGTATCAAAAACTCGGGCAGGTGGTGAACACCGGCAACCGTAACGAGGTGGAGTTTAAGTCTGAAACTGCGTTGCCGGACTTCGGTCTCGTCATCACGCAGGAAGGCACTGTTGGCGTGTCGCCGGTTGGCCCTGCTGTCGCCACGATTCACATCACTCCGTAGTTGCGCTTACAACTGCGTTAGCTCTAACTGGGTCGCGCCTTTGGGGCGCGGCCCTTTTTTATCTGTTATAGATCTCACAAAGAACTACCACGTTTAACAATATTGCGGTAATATGTCGGCGCTGGAGCGGTAACGACCCGCTTCTGGTCTCCCGACAGGCTCAACTCGAGCTCTTAAACTCTTTTCACTGACTGCGAGATTCCCCTGGCTGCGATTCCCCATCGCGGACCGAAGTCTCCGTTTTGCCAAGAGTGTTAACGACATGAAGAGAAGAATCTTTCCCCCCTTAGTGCCTCTGGCGCTCGTCCTGTTTTTAGCTTCCCTGGCTCAAGCCGAAGAAACTCTGCCCGCGCTCGTCAAGCGAGTGAAGCCGTCCGTGGTCGCGATTGCGACTTACGATGCGAACGGCGAAGCTCTCATGACCGGCAGCGGTTTCTTTCTCGCGCCCGGTCAGGTCGTGACCAACCTCCACGTGATTCGCGGCGCCGCGCGCGCCGAGATCAAGACGCTCGACGGTAAAGGAAAAGTTTATCCGGTCAGCGGCGCGCTCGCGATCGACGAAGAAGGCGATCTCGCGTTACTCGGCGTCGACATGCCGCTCGATCGTGTCCGCAGTACTGAGCTCGCGCGCGACTTGCCGGACGAAGGCGAACAGATCTTCGTCATCGGTAATCCACTCAAACTCGAAGGCTCGGTGAGCGACGGCATCGTCTCGGCGGTGCGGGAAGTGCCGAACAGTTATCGCATCATTCAGATCACCGCGCCGATCTCTCACGGCAACAGCGGCAGTCCGGTGTTCAACCTGCGCGGGCAGGTTTTGGGTGTCGTGACGGTGAAGGTGACGAACGGACAGAACATCAATCTCGCGATCGCGGCGGCGCGTGTGGCGCAGTTGCGCGCGGGAAAATTGCAGCCATTGCCGGAGCTCGCGTTGAAGAGCAAAGGCGACGTGGCTGAGTCGTCATATCGTAACGGGCTCGATTCGCTTTGGCTCGGGAACTACGACAGTGCGGTTGGTTTTTTTGAAAACGCCGTCAATAAAAATCCGAAGCGTGCTGATGCGTGGGTGCAGGTTGGGTATTGCAAGGTGAAGCAGGGAAAGAGTCAGGAAGCGATTCGCGCTTACCAGCAGGCGTTGCAGCTTAGACCGGACGACGCGGAGATTCACAACAAGCTTGGGGATGCTTATTACTATGCCGGGCGTTTGCCTGAAGCGATCGAGTCGTACACGACTGCGGCGCAGTTGGAGCCGAACAACGCGGAGACGTTTTACAACCTTGCGATCGCGTACTCGGAAAGTGGCAACCAGATAATGGCTGCGACCGAAGCCCGCATCCTCCAGCGCCTCGACGCAAAGCTCTACGACAAGTACTTGCGCGAAACGATGTAGGCCACAGACGAGCACAGACGAACACGGACCAGAAGAGAAATAATCAGTTCTGGTCCGTGTTTGTCTGTGTTCGTCTGTGGCTTATCCCGCGGTACCGGTGAAGACGTTCGGATCGACGCTCTGCGGGTTGCCGAGAACAACGAAGCGAATGTTGCGCATGTACTTCTGTGACACGCGCTGAATGTCAGCCGGCGTCACCGCACTCAACTTCTCCAGAAAATCAACCGAGTTTCGCCAACCACCACCGATCAACTCATACTGCGCCAACTCACCAGCCTGCGCCGCATTCGTTTCCTGACCGAGATAGTACGTCGTCAAATACTGCGCAATCACCGCATGAATATCATCCGCACTTACCGGCTCGCTCTGTAACCGCGCGATCTCATTCAGCATCACGCGCACCGACTGGTTCGCATCGACCGCCGTCACATATAGCCCGCCAACATTCGCCGCCTGCGTGCGCAAAAACGCATCCGGCGCATACGACAGATTTCGCTTCACACGCACTTCCTCAAATACGCGATCCCGCAAAAGCGAACTCGCAATACGCATCGGATAAATGTCCGGCGACGTCAACGGCGGCGCCGTAAACAATCCCTGCACGTAATTCGTCGGCAACTCACGCGGCGTAACTTCCACGGTCGACTTATCAAACGCCAACTGCGGCACTGCTTCCGTTTTGTACACACCGCGCGGCAACTTACCAAAACTCGCCGCCACCAGATCGCGCACTTCCGACGGATTCAGATCGCCAACGATCACGAGCAATAGTCGCGACGTTTGCATCAGGTTCGCGTGGTACTTCCGCAAATCATCAGGCGTGAACTTCGCGAGCGTTTCCGGCGTGCCGTTCGTGCTGTTGACGTACGGATGACCCGCGTAAGCAACGCGCTCCTGCAATCGCTGGAGGTACACATCCGGGCTGTCAGTATCGTCGCTGAGCGAGACGATCATTCTCTTCTGCACCAGCGAAACGTCTTCGTTCGTGAACGACGGTCGCAGCGCCACGTCCGTAAACATCTGCCACGAGCGATCGAAGTGCATGCGCGTGCAGCCGAGCGACAACACTGAATAATCGTTGTTCGAACTGCTGCCGATTACCGTGCCCATGCGCGCGAGCTCGCGGCGCATCGTCGTGCGTGGAAAGTTCTGCGACGCTTCGGTCGCGACGCTGAGCATCAGTGATTCAATGCCGGCATTCTGCGCGTTGATGTTTGCGGAGCCGCCGCGAATGAATAGTCCCGCGGCAACGGTCAAACTTCCTTCGCGCCGCTTCAACAACACCTTCAATCCATTGACGTCAAACTCGCTGACGAGCGACGCCTGCTTCGCGACGACGCTTTGGACCGTTTCCTGTGCTTGTCCTTTTCCCTGTTGCGTTGCGCGCGACGCTTCAGTGCCGCCAAAAACGACAACCGCCAGCAACAGCCACGTGCTAAGAAGTTTCTTCATCACTTTGCTCATTGACCTATTAACTCTTCCGGTTGGATTTTGATCTTGCTTTGCGCTTCATTCGACATCAGGGCGAGGCCGACGTGCGGCTTGCCTTGAATGTAGGTTGTGATGTAGCGGCTGATGTCGGCGCGTGACGTGGCGCGCAGTCGCGGCAGGTAGCCGCGGAAATAATCGAGACCGGTCGACGCCCACCAGAAGCTCAGCGTGTGGGTGTAGTCGCTCAGTTTTTCGCGTGAATACAGATCGTCAGCTTCGAGCAGCGCCTTCGCGCTTTCGAGCTCTTCGTCAGTGAAGTAGTCCTTGTCGTTGAAGTGCGCAACCTCCTGGTAGAGCGCTTTGATCGCGGCGTGCGCTTTGTCGGGAGTTGTTTGCGCGATGAGCGCGATTGGCCCGACGTTGCGCTGCGTGTAGTAACCCAGATCGACGCCGGTAACTAAACCGGTGTCGACGAGGTTTCGCTGAAAGCGCGAGTTCGGCTGCCGGATGATGAACGAAAACACGTCCGCGGCGTAGGTCGCGGGATTGTCTTTGCCGATCGACGGTCCCTGCCAGCCGATGTTGAGGATCACGTTCTGCACCGGCTGCAGAATCACGGCGCCTTCGCTCTTCGGCAGCGGCGGATGCTCCACGAGCGGAAACTCCACGAACGGATCCTTTTCGCGCTTCGCCCAGTCGCCGTAAAACTCCTGGGCCATCTTCACTACTTCCTGCGGATTCACATCACCCGTTATCACGAGGGCCGAATTGTTCGGCACGTAGTAGCGCTGCTGAATCAAACGCATCATCTCGGTCGTTGCGCCACCGACTGTCTGCCGATTTCCCAACGGGTTCTTGCGGCTTGGATATTTGAAGAAGAGTCGCTGGTTCATCTCCTGGTTGAGATAGAAGAACGGGTTTGACTCGTTGCGATCGATCTCGCCGATCACGACCTCTTTCTCACGGCCAAACTCACGCTCGTCAAACAACGGATAGCGCGCCGCGTCTTTCATGAACTGCATCGCGGTGCGAATGTTCGGGCTCGTCGTCGTGAAGTAGTAATCGACTACTTCCTCGCGCGTGGTGCCGTTGTAGGCGATGCCCATCTGTCCGATGCGTCGCAGATACTCTTCAGCATTTGCGATCGCGCGGTTCTGTTTGAAGAACATGTGCTCGTAGAGATGCGACAGGCCGTTGAGCTCAGGCGGCTCGGTGTATGAACCGTTCCTGACGGCGAGTTCGATTGTTACGAGCGGAATCGAATGGTCTTCAAGGATGATCACTTCCAACCCGTTCGGCAGCACCTGGCTGATCAGGTTTGCTTCCGGCAAGCGCGCCGGCGCTGTGGCGGTTGCGGCCGGACTGGTAGTGCTCGGTTTGTCCGATCGCCGCTGCTGCGTTGGCGCCGCGGCCAGTAAAGTTGAAGGTGTTAATAGAGAAAAAAGTAGAAGAGCTAACAGGAAGCTTCGTTTCACGTGTCTATAGGTCCGTCCTCTCAGTTGCCTTTCGATTCCAGCGGCAGGCAAATAGATGTCGAGGGTAGCTTGATGCGGGGAAATTCACAACTGAGTGTCTGGTGAGGAAAGAATAAGATCACGGATTTAGCGCTTGTTCGCGATGATTGCACGCGCTTTCTGCCGCAACACGGTGCGATATGCGGCTGCGTCTGAACCCGTCGCATTCGATAACCACTGCACGCGCGGCGTGCCGCGGGCGGTAGTTTCGCCGGTCATCTGCATCGAGTAAGTTCGTTTGTCGTTCGGCACGAACAGGATCAAACGTCGCACGCCCTGTTGCTCGGTCGAGTCTTTGCCGCTGAACAACAACTCCTGATAGCCGTCTTCATCAGCATCGACCAGTTCAGCATTCCAACTGGCGTGACTGAATCCTTCGGTGTCGAGCTTTCCCTGCGCACTGAGACGATACTTGCCGTCGCGTTTTTGCAGCAGGATATAACTGCTCGTGCCGGCCTTGCGCTGATTATTGACAGCGACGATCGCCGGGCCATCGTCGGTCTCAACGATCTCCATCGCGCCGAGCGAGCCACGCACAAACCGCGCTGCAATTTTTCGTGCCTGGTCCATGGATAATTGCTCCACGTCGACCGGCTCGGGACGCGTGTCAGTCGCGGTCGAGATCGGCGCCGGATCGTCACTACTCGTGCGCCACGTCGCGGGCGTCATCTGCACTTGCGACGACGCGACTGGCAATGCCGTTTTCGGCAGACGCACTTCGGGCGCGCTTTGTCCGGTGTAACCCCACGCGAGTAACGCTCCAAACGTCGTCACGAGGATCAACGGCGCGCCGACGCGAAACAGAATGCTGCGTCCTGCATCTGCGGCGGCAACCATCGCCGACATCGGTTCGACTTCCGGCAACGTGTATTCCGGTTGTATGAGACTGCGTTCGAGCATCACTTTGGCGATGGCCGCGGTGCGCGGCCGATCGTCAGGACGTTTCGCGAGCAGAGTGTGAACTGCAAGTGCGAGCGGTCGCCCGACGTCCGGACGCAGTTTCGGCAACGGCGGCGCGGCGGCAGTCGCTTGTTTGATCAGCAGCGCTGATTGCAGCGGATCGATAAACGGCGGACGGCCCGCGAGCATTTCATACAACAACACACCAAGGCTGTAGAGATCGCTGCGTGCACCGACGCGTTGGCCCAGGCACTGCTCGGGCGACATGTAACGCGGCGTGCCGATCAACTGGCCCGAACCAGTGCTCGCGTAAGTGGCAGTCGATTCCGCTGACGAAGCGAGCACTTTCGCAACGCCGAAGTCGAGCACGCAAACGCCGCGTTTACCGAGCAGAATGTTTGAAGGTTTTAAGTCGCGATGAACGATGCCGAGCCGATGGGCTTCTTCGAGCACGTCGCAGATCTGCGTCGCGATCTCGACGGCGCGCGTGGCGGAGAATGGTCCTTCGCGTGCGAGTGCCTGTGAAAGCGTTTCGCCTTCGACAAACTCCATCACGATGAAGTGACGGCCGTCGGGAAGATTGCCCGCGTCGAAGATCATCGCGGCGTGCGTGTGCCGCAGCTTCGCCATCGTGCGCGCTTCGCGCAGGAAGCGATCCGCAACGTCTGCGTCACCGGCAAACTCGCGCTTGATGATCTTGACTGCTACCGGACGTTCGAGACCCAAATGCGTGGCCAGATAAACGGCGCCCATGCCACCAGTCCCGATTTCGCGCTCGATCCTGAACCTGCCGGCGATAAATTGGGGGACATCCATATGAGACCTTCTTTCGGGTTAAAGGCCGCGTGGAGCAACGTCTGACTAATTGTAGTGCGGGCTGGGGGAAGAGACCGGCGCGTAGTTTAGCACACTCTGCTACTTGTCGAGGCCCGGATGTTGAGCCACAACGTTTGGAATCCAGAAGACCTGCCCGTTGACTTCCACGCTGCGCAGTCCGTGTTTGGGCAAATCTTTTTCTTTGAGACCGAGGAAAGTGAAATGCGGCAGGTCGCTGAGAACGGTTTGAAACCAACCGTGCTTCGCCATGATCTCGCGCACGCGCGGGTTCTCAAACTCGTTTACGTCAAACGCGAGCATTGCGATGTGTTGTGAAGCGCCGGGCGCGGCGATCGAGTAGAGAATTGACTTCGAGAGATCTTTGCTGAAGTAGATCCCAGTCTTTTCGAGCTCGAGCACTTCAGCGATCTGTTGCGACAACGGCAGACCGCGCAAGCGATCGACTTGTTCCTGAGTCAGACGCCCTTGTCCGAGCCAGTAAGCGAGCGCGGGTTCGAAACGCGAATTCCACAAACGCAAACTGTCTTCATAATTACGGCGCCCTGCTTCCGCGCCGTCACGCGGCGTGATGTCCAGACCTTCCTTTTGTGCTTCTTCGCGCGCTTTGCGCAGGTGCTTCAGCGCTTCCGGTTGCAGCTCGACTTCGTCGAAACCGATGCGCTCGGCTTCGTATCCCGCGTCTTCCTGAAACCTCGTGACCTGCTCTTCATTGCTGAAAACACACACCGGCGGCGGCATCACTTTTTTATCAGCCACGTAAAGCGCGCCGTACTCTTCGAGGATGCGGCGCGAAACGGGATCCGAGTCCGGACAGATCGCATCGAGATTTGTCTTTCGTTTTTTGAGGGCCTTCCTGAGGGCTTCGTAAAAAGGAACTGGCTCGCTGGATTCGGTTAATTCCCTGATTGTATTAACAGGCGTCTGCTGTGTTGACATGTTCTCCCGTGCCGGTCGTGCTGCGCCTACACTACTCCGGCAGATCAGAATAAAAACGAGACTAATAACTGTGGCGCCGCAAACAAGAAAGCGAGTTCTCAACGACTCCCCCAAAACGAAGGAGATGATAAGTGCGTCAGATCACCCGGTCAACCAGGGTTTTCCTGATGTGTGCTAACCTCCGTTCAGGATATTTTATGAGGAAAGCAGGTTTGTTTATGGAAGTGGTCGCGACCTATCGCAAGCATGGATGGGAACTGCGGACCGCTCTGCTGCAAACGGGGACTCGCGCCGAGCTTGAATCCGAGGAACCAGGACTACTCAACAACATCAACGTGCGCGAAGCGGAGGTCGATGCGCTCTGGTTTTCACGACCGTCGCACAATAAGCGCGACGCGTGGGAGTTGCGCCTTCTCGCACAAACTCCCTACGCGCTTTTTGAAACGTTTGAACCCGAGGAAACTGAAGCGGAACGCGACGAAGTCAGACAGGAAATGGAAGCGCGTATGCGTGATTACGCCGCGAACAAGTGACCGCTACTGCTTGCCCATCTTCACCGGAATTTCCAACTGCTGTCCGTCACGAACGACAACTACCTTCACCGTGCTGTAAGGCAGCGCGCGCCGGATACGCATCAGAAACTCGGCCGTAGTACGAATCGGCACGCCATCGAACTCAATCACGATGTCGCCTTCTTTAATACCGGCGATGTCTGCCGGGCGGCTGCGTAGCAACGAGTTGAGTTTCACGCCGTAGATGTTCTTGCCCGGCACCTGCACTCGTTCCGACTCGTCGTCGTCGTAACCAAACTGTCCTTTGCCTTCCGGGCGCTTATCAAACTCTTTCTGTAGCCGCTTGAACTCATCCTGCGAAACCGTCGTCAGCTTCGTCGTCTTCTTCTCGCCGTCGCGCAGGTATTCGACATCGACAGTCTTTCCGATCGGCGTGTGTATCAGCAGATCACTGATTTGATCTTCGTCGTGTATGTCCTGACCGTCGAACTTAGTGACGATGTCGCCACCGACGAGCCCTGCTTTGTCAGCCGGACCACCCGGCGCGTCGATCGAATCAAACGTCACGCCTTTGTCGGTCGTGTCCCAACCATCGACTCCGACATACGACTTCGTCGCCATCGCTTTGATTGCGGCGATGTTGATGCTGTGGTGCTGCCGGATCGGATTGATGATGGCCGTGAACGCGGCCGCGCCGACGAAGAACACGATCAAGCCCACAAAGACCCACGTCATGCCGCTGAAACGACGTCGCTTCTTTGGTGCTGCGAGCGGTGCGCTGCCCGTGTAAGCTCCGCCGCCGGCTTGCTGACCGGAGTCGCCGAAGCTCGTGCCGAGCCGGAATCCACAGTTGCGGCAGAAGCGCAGCGCGGATGGCATCGGCGAGTGGCAGTTAGAGCAAATTATCGTGTCTGAGGACAACGGGGTCTCCGAGTTTTGCGACATAAGCAACGCTACCTTCTGAAGTCAGGGAAGAATAATACGACGGTTTTGAATACGCCAAATAGTCTTTTGCTGTTGCACCCGAGTTGCGTTGGCATACGAGATGCCCGCATGATGGGTTTGGAGGACAGCAAAGTGGAAATAACTAAAGCACTCGCGGCACTTCAGCCCCTTTACGGTAAAGACAACGTAGAGATCATTACGACTGATGGGCGGCGAGTCAGAGGGACAGTGCGGAGTATGAAAACCACGCAGGCGCTAACTACGCCGAGTGTGAAAATGCTCTGTCCCGACGGCACCATCGTAAAAATTCCTTTCCCGACCATCGCGGAAATCAAGGATCACAACCCTGAGACGAGCAATTAGTCACGGTTTGCGATTCGTGACTCTTGGCGTATAGTACGCCGTTCTATGCCCTCTCCATTCGTGATTGACGACTTCGGAGCTCGCATCGCAACGGTCTGGTCGGAGTTGCGTCCGGCCACCCGTGGGTTAGTCGAACGCGCACTGCAAGCCGCTGCCTCCGGCGCGCCTGGCGCACGCAATCTTCATTATGACGCTCGCGCCGATCTCGAGTTGAGCCGCTTTCTCGCGGCGCTCGATGAACGCGCCGCGGACAAGTCTGAGACGCTCGACGCCGCGACTGTCGCCAGACTCAAAGCCATCGCCGACACTTGCGCGAGTGTGTTGCAGGATCAAACTGAGTCGGCCGAAGTCTTCGCGCAACTCGTGCGGCGCGCGGAAAGTCAGAAGGACTACAAACGAATCGATGTGCTCGCGGATGCACTCACGTCGCGTTTTCCACCGAGCGAGATCTGTGAGTTGGCGCGGTCTGAAGATGTGATCGTGCGAGAGTTGGCGAACGAAGCGCTCGCGCGCTGTCCGGTGTCGGTGCTGTCAGTATTGTTGAACGATCCGGTTGATGCGGAAACTGCGCGTGCGGCTTTACGCAGGCAGGTCGTCGAGTACGGCTCCGAAGATGCGAGACAGTTGCTGCTCGCGCTCGAGCAGGAAGAGTTTTAAGCCGCGGCTTGATCCAGCGCGTGCAGCCGCTCCACCACTTGATCGATCAACCAATTCGGCGTTGAGGCTCCCGCAGTCACACCCACTTTCTTAACACCCTGCAAATCTGCCGGATTGATCTCCGCCGGCGTTTCGATCAGAAAACTCTTCACGCACTGTTCCTGACACACGGCCAGCAACTTCACGCTGTTTGATGAGTGGCGTCCACCGATGACGTAAAAGGCATCCACCTGTCCGGCGAGGGCGCGCGCCGCGTCTTGTCGATCGCGCGTCGCGGAACAGATCGTGTTGACCACTTGCGGTTCAGTGTCGGCCTTTGCGCGCACCGCTTCGGCCACTTCCAAAAATGTTTGCAGTTTGATCGTCGTCTGCGAAACAACGAGCGGCGCACGCAGCGGCGGCAACGCAGCGACTTCCGCCGCATCGCGCACGACGTAAGTGTTGTTTGGCGCGTAACCAACGACGCCGATCATTTCCGGATGATCCGGATTTCCCGCGACGACGACGTCGCGTCCTTGTGTCGCGGCGCGTTCGGCGAGATGCTGCACGCGCGTCACGAACGGACAAGTCGCATCGATCACTTTTGCAGCGCGCTGTTCGAGCTCGCGCTGCACTTGCGGCGTCACGCCGTGCGCCCGAATCACCGCAATCGTGTCGCCGTCAGCTTCTTCCGGTGTGTCGATCGTCGAAACGCCGCGCGCGCCGAGTCGTTCCATCTCCTGCGCGTTGTGAATCAGTGGACCAAGCGAGCGGATCGGCCGCGCGCCTTCTTCGACCACTTCTTCCACCATCTCGACGGCGCGCTCGACGCCGAAACAAAATCCGAATTCTTCTGCGAGTAAGACTTCCATAATTTTTGTTTAGACGCCGGGCGCCGTGGTCGTGTCAGTGGTCGAATGCTGGCGGCATTGCTCGCGCCACTTCTCTCTCAATTCGTCACCACCGGCGACTCGGCCGTCGATCCACTCGATCTCCCAGGTAATCCCGTTTCGAATCGTCGCCAGCACCGCCTTCTTGAAATCGCCGACCGCATGAGCCAGGTCTTTCGGCATGATGGCGTAGGAAAAATCGCCAATCTGGTTAAAAGCGTCGCAAATCGCACCCGCTACATCACAAACTTCTTTTCGGGCTTCTTGCATGTTTACTTCCTCCGGCAGGAATTCTAGCACCATCTGCTTTACGGTCGCACGGAGGTCGAAGTTCGGCTCCAGGCGCTTTGGAGTGCGCCGACTCGTCGGCGCTTTGGCCAAAGCGGTGACAAGTCCCCGCACTCCAAAGGATCAGAGTCAGGTCGGGAGGCCCTTGCGAGCGATCTGCTCCATCAGGTCGACGAAGCGGTCGAGCTCGCCGAGAGTGGTGTAGACGTTGGGCGTGATCCGGATGCCTTTGAACTCCTCGTGGACGATGGGCGTGGTGAAAACGTGGTGCTTGTCGAAGAGGTAAGCGCCGATTGCTCGCGGATCGAGCCCGACAACTTCGACGTTCGCGATCGCGCACGACTGCTTCGGATCGAACGACGTGTTGAAGCGAACTTTCGGCACGTCCTTGAGACGGTTCATCCAATAACGCGAGAGGTAACGCAGCCGCGCTTCTTTTCGTTTGCCGCCGATACTGTTGTGAAAGAGCATCGCTTCGCCGATCGCGAGACGCGGCGCGGCGGAGTGGGTCCCGATCTCTTCAAACTTGCGGATGTCCGGTGCTTGCTTCGTCTCCGCTGCCATCAACGGCCACAACTTTTCAATCTTGTCGCGTTTGACGTAAAGCAGTCCGGTTCCTTTCGGCGCGTAGAGCCACTTGTGCAGGCTCGTGCCGAAGTAATCGCAACCGAGATCCTTCTGTTGAAAATCAAACTGCGCGTACGAGTGCGCGCCGTCGACGATTGTTTCGATACCTTTCGCGCGCGCCATGTCGCAGACCGCTTTGACGGGCGTGATCTGGCCCGTGATGTTCACCTGGTGCGAGATCAGGATCAGCTTCGTTTTGTTTGTGATCCCTTTCTCGAACGCGGCAGTGATCTCGTTGAGATCTTTCGGCGGAATCGGGATCTGAACCATCTTCAACACGAGACCTTCGCGGCGTTCGCGTTGGCGCAACGTCGTCAACATGCGCGGATAGTCTTGCGTCGTGGTGAGGATCTCGTCGCCGGGTTTGAAGTCCATGCCGTTAAGCAGGATTTCGAGCGACTCGGACGCGTTGCGCGTGATCGCGATCTCTTCGCGATCGACGCCAAACATTTCCGCGAGGCCGGTGCGAATTGTTTCCGACTGCGGCTCGAGCAGTTGCCACATCGTGTAAGCCGTTGCGTCTTCCTGCTGCCAGATGTAACGCACGAGCGCTTCGGTGACGATGCGCGGGCTTGGCGAGACGCCGCCGTTGTTGAGGTTGATGATGCCGCGCGTGACGGTGAACGAGTTCTGGATCACGGACCAGTAGTCTTCATCCATCGCGGCCTGTTCGGGCGTTAGATGGGCCACGCTGCGCGTCGCCGCTTCGACTTCTTTCACGAGCGCGCCGATCGTCGGAACGGCAAGCGCCGCCAGACCCAATCCCTTTCCTGCGAGTGAGAGGAAACGCCTGCGTGTTTGCTGCGATTGACTGTCGTTCATCACGGCTTCTCTCTTTCTATTGGAGGCGCGCCGCCGATCGGGAAGTAATAGGCGTGTGGCGCAGTAACGGTCCGTTTCTCGCCGCTGGGCGCGTCCACCTTGACCTCGACCAGGCGAAAGCCTTCCTTCGCGCTGGCGTCGGAGGACTGGTAAGTGATGGTGAATTGGTTGCGTAGGTCAGAAATAAACTGTGGCACCACATCCAGAGTTAGCTCTTGTCCGTTTGCCGGCAAAAACGCTCGCGCGCCAGTTTCCTTCGCGACCAGCTTGGCAAATTTTTCGGCGCGTTCGCGAGGGCTCGGCTTGTCCGCAGTACCTGTCGTTTTGAGATCGGATGTAAGAGCGAGCACAAACACCTGCACGTTATGCGCGCGCGCCAACTGAATCACCCCTTCGGCTCTGTAATAACTACTCCGATCCTCTCCGTCCGTGAGAACGACGACTATCTTGCGCCGCTCCGCTCGCGCTTGATTGTGTTCGACAAGGTGTTGCACCGCCATGTAAAGCGCGTCGGCGATGGCGGACTGGCCGCCCTCAACGTAAAGCTGGTCGATCTGTTTCAGCAGTAACTTCGTGTCGCGACTGAACTCCTGTGCGTTTTCGATCTTGTCGCTACTGATGAACCGCTCGATAAAGATCTCGTCCTCGGGTCGGGCGCTACGAATAATAGTCCCCGCGGCCTGTATCGCCACCGGAAACCATTTTCGGAACGAGCCGGAGCAATCGATCGCCAGTGCGAGGTCGATCGGTCGAGTGTCGGGCTCGACACTGAGAATCGTCTGCTCAACCTTGCCTTCGAAAACGTGCACGTCTTCTTTGCGAACCGTGTCAACCGGTTTGTTGTCTTTGTCAGTGACGATCAAGCTCAGCTCGACACGCGGACCGGTCAATTGCGCGCACACCATCGACACGGCCGCGACTAAGACGCAAACAATCGAGAGCGCTCTGGCAATCACGTCACGATCCCTGCCCGAAGACGATCTCGCCGTTGATGACCGTCATCACACAGCGCGTCTTTAAAATGTTCAACTCGGGAATCTTCATGATGTCCGCCGAGAGGATCGTCAGGTCCGCGAGCTTGCCGGGTTCGATCGAGCCGCGCAGCTTCTCTTCGAATGCCGCGTAAGCCGGCCAGAGGGTAAACATCTTCAACGCCTGTTCGCGTGTGACCGCTTCTTCCGGATGCCAACCCTCGGCCGAAAAACCCTTCGGATCCTTGCGTGCGACCGCCGCGTAAAACTCGATCATCGGCTCGCCGCGTTCGACCGGCGCGTCAGAACCACCCGGCACGACCACGCCTGACTTGATGAAACTCTCCCACGCGTACGCACCCGCGAGCCGCTCGAGCCCGAGCCGGCTCGGCGCGAAGAACAGATCGCCGATCGCGTGCGACGGCTGCATCGACGGAATGATCCCGAGCTTCGCGAACCGCGGAATGTCCGCGGGATTCACGATCTGTGCGTGCTCGACGCGCCAACGCGGCTCGGCGATCTTTCGTTCGCCGGGCGGCACTGCATTCAAAGCGCGCTCGTACTCGTCAAGAATGAAACGGTTCGCGCGATCGCCGATCGCGTGCGTCTCGACCTGAATGCCTTTGCGCAACGCGTCGATCAGCATCGGCCGCAACTCTTCCGCTTTGACCGTCAGAAAACCCGACGTGTCGGGCGCATCGGAATATGGACCAAGCAAAGCCGCGCCGCGCGAGCCGAGTGCGCCGTCAGAGACGACCTTGATCGTGCGCAACGTGAAGCGGTTCTCAAAGGCGCCGATCGTTGGGCCTTCGTTGAGCAGTCGCGTGGCGTTCGGACCTGGTCCATAAACGGCCTTGTAGATGCGCAGCTTGATCGTGCCGGCCGCGTAAAGTTTCTTGAAGATTTGCACGTCTTCGTAGCTGCCGCCCGCGTCCTGAATCTGCGTCCAACCGAGTGCGATGTCGCGTTTGACACCGAGCTCTACCGCGCGTTCCGCGTCCGCGGCGGTTGTGGG
>CAMLLD010000060.1 GCA_946480785.1 uncultured Blastocatellia bacterium
CTGCGGACATGAAGAGCCCCGGAATAATGATTGGCTCGCCGATGCGTTTTCCGCAGATGGCGAGGAACAATTTGGCCGGAGCCTCAAACGGTGTAGTGCAGCCGATAATCATTCATGCGGCGTTGGACATCAGCGGGAAGGTGCTCGAAGCGGAGGCCTTGCAGTCATCTGATGCGGCGTTGAGCGAAGCGGCGTTGCGGCTTGTGAAGAACACGAATTATGGTCCTGCGCGGAACGCCAAACTCGTGCAGCGCGATGTTTTCATTAACGTGCAGTTTGTACCGGGACAGTAATCAGCCGTTATGCGGCGGCGTTAGCTCGCGAGGCGATGAATAGTCGAGACGATCCAGAACGACACGGCGGCGACGAAGGCGGCGGCGGGGATGGTTAGGATCCAGGCCCAGACGATACGTCCGGCGACGCCCCATTTCACCGCCGACAGGCGACGCGTGGCGCCGACGCCAACGATCGAGCCGGTGATGGTGTGCGTCGTGGAGACGGGCGTGCCGGTCAGGGTCACGTAGGCGAGAGTCAAAGCAGCGGCGCTCTCGGCGCAGAAGCCGCCCACGGGTTTCAGCTTCGTGATGCGGCTGCCCATTGTGTGCACGATGCGCCAGCCACCGGAGAGAGTGCCCAAAGCGATTGCGGCGTGCGCCGCCAGCACGACCGCCACTGGTATCGCCGGCAGCGTTCCGTTTGGACCATACGACAATCCCCAAACACCACCCGCAGTCAGCACCGCGGTGATGATGCCCATCGTCTTCTGCGCATCATTCCCACCGTGGCCCAACGAAAACGCCGCCGCAGAAAAGAGCTGCCCGCGACGGAAAATCTTGTCTACACGCGCCGCTGAAAAACGCCGGAACAGCCAGTAGACGATCACCATCAACGTAAACCCGAGCAACATCCCGATCAGCGGCGACAGCACGATAAACTTCAACGTGCGCAACCACACATCAGTCTTCAACAATCCACTGATACCGCCATGCGCCGCGATGCCCGCGCCAGCGTAACCTCCCAACAGCGCGTGCGAGCTCGACGTCGGCAGACCGAGATACCACGTGATCAGGTTCCAGACGATTGCGCCCAGCAACGCGGCGAGTAACACGTAAAGACGCAAGTCGGCGGGAATAACATCCATGCGCACGCCGTCGCCGATCGCTTTTGCCACGCGCGTGCCGAACACCGCAAACGCGATGAAGTTGAAGAACGCCGCCCAGATCACCGCCATGCCGGGCGAAAGCACGCGTGTCGAAACCACCGTCGCGATCGAGTTCGCGGCGTCGTGAAAGCCGTTGATGTAATCGAAAAGGAGCGCGAGGAGGACGAGGATGATGACGAAGGCCAGAGTTGCAGTCATGAGATTGTCGATTTTCGATTTCCGATTGCCGATTTAATTTGCGCGCGAGCCGAGGAAACGCTTACAAATCGGCAATTGGCAATCGACAATTGGCAATGACCTACGTGTGCTTAATAATCACGCTCTCAATGATGTTCGCGACGTTCTCACAGCGATCGATCGCCGCTTCCAACTTCTCGTAAACCTCTTTCCACTTCACCACGGTCAACGGGTCCGGCGGGTCGTGAAACAACTCCGCGATCGCCGCGTGGTAAACATCGTCGCCTTCGTTCTCGAGCCGATGAATCTCCACCAAACGCTGCGTCACGTTGCGTGGCCGTTTCAAAGTCGAAACGATCTCTTTCAACTCGGAAGCCATCCGCTCGATGATATTCGCGAAGTCACGTGCGTAGTCCGGGATCTCTCTAACGTCGAAAATGATCATCGCCCGCGCCGCATCGTCGATTAGATCGACGATGTCGTCCAAAGCGGTCGACATCATGTAAATGTCTTCGCGATCGAAGGGCGTGATGAATGATTTATTCAGACGCGTCGAAATCGTGTGCGTGAGCTCGTCGCAGGCGTGTTCGAGTCCCTTGATGCGCTTGGCGTAGTCGGCGTACGCGTGGTTCTTATCGGCGAGCATCTCCTTCAGCTCGCGCGCGGCCGCGGAGATGTAGAGGGTCATCTGCGTGAACAGATCGAAATACTGGTCTTCCCTCGGAAGCAGACTAATCATGCCCATCACTTCACCCGCGTCGCCTAAACTTCTTCTGAACGAAAGGCGGACTATAACCGACGAGCACTCGACTTGCCAAATGTGAGCCGCGTCGTATATCAAGGCCATATCAAAGGACACAAGATGACGAACAGCCACCTGGCGGAAATCCAGAACCTACTGCGAATCGAGGCGGACGCGATTGCGCAGACGGCCACGCGGCTCGATGCGGTCGCGGTCGAACGCGTCGTCGATCTGCTCGCGTGTTGTGAAGGCAAAGTCGTGCTGCTGGGGGTAGGGAAGTCGGGCATCATCGGGCAGAAGATCGCGGCCACGATGACCAGCGCGGGCACGGCGGCTTTGTACCTGCATCCATCGGACGCACTGCACGGCGGCCTCGGCATCCTGCAAGCAAATGACGTCGTGATCGTGTTGAGCAACAGCGGCGAGACTGAGGAGATCGTCGCGCTGTTGCCTTACTTGAAGAGCCGCAAAGTCGCGATCGTCGCGCTCGTTGGAAACGTGAACTCAACCCTCGCGCGTCGCGCGGATTTCGTGCTCGATGCTTCGGTCGATAAAGAAGCGTGCCCGTTGAATCTCGCACCGACGACGAGCACCACCGTCGCCCTCGCGATCGGCGATGCACTCGCGATGACGGTGATGAAAGTCAAAGGACTCACGCCGGACGATTTCGCCGTGAATCATCCCGCCGGACGTTTGGGAAAAAGATTGACGCTGCGCGTGAGCGATCTGATGCATCGTGACGGCGAGTATCCGACGATTGCCGTAGGTTCGTCCTGGGTGGAAGTCGTGCGTGCGATCAGCAGAGGCGGGCTAGGCGCGGTGTGTGTAATCGAACCGGATGGTCGCCTCGCGGGAATCATCACCGATGGCGATCTGCGGCGCGCGATCGAGCAGACGAGTCATGAATCACTCGCGCAGCTAGCGGGCGACGATTTCATGACGCGCAGACCCGTAGTCGCAACACCGGAGCTGCTCGCTTTCGACGCGTTGCGACTGATGGAAGACAGACCATCGCAGATCTCAGTTTTGCCCGTTGTTGACGAAGATCAAAGATGCGTAGGGTTGCTAAGGCTGCACGATGTCGTGAGGAGCGGCTTGTAAGAACTCAAGCGGCCATGTCGACGATGTCCCACGCCGATCTCACGCGCAGTAACTTCGACATCAAGCCCGCGTGCATGATGTGACCGCTGCGTTCCGCGACGACCTTCCCGAGTATCGGCATGCCCAACAAAGCCAGGTCACCAATGATGTCGAGGATCTTGTGTCGCACAAACTCGTCGCGAAAACGCAAACCCGTCTGATTCAACATCCCATCACGCGTCAGCACGATGGCATTGTCGAGCGAGCCACCGCGAATCAGATTCGCGCGTCGCAGTGCATCGATCTCTTCCGTAAAACCAAACGTGCGCGCCGCCGCAATGTCCCGACTAAACGCGCCATTGCTCAACTCCACCGACAAACTCTGCCGGCCAATCAGCGGGTGCGAAAAGTCGATCACGCAATCGATCTGGTACGTGTCGGCAGGCTCGACGCTGATGCGGCGATTGCCTTGTTCGAATGCGACCTTTTCGCGGACCAGCAACGCGCGCCGCGCGAGCGGCTGTTCCACGATGCCAGCGCGTTCGATGATCTCGGCGAAGTCCTCCGCCGAACCATCCATGATCGGGATCTCGAGATTGTCGACCTCGATGAAAACGTTGTCGACGTTCAGACCGCGCAACGCCGCGAGCAGGTGTTCGACGGTCGACAACATCACGCCCGTGCGCATCAACGTAGTCGCGTAACCGCAGTTCGCTACCGACTCCACCGTGGCGGGAATTTCAAAACCGCCGAGGTCCGTGCGACGAAAAACGTAACCGGTGTCGGGAGGAGCGGGAACGAGGCGCACCTGGACGGGAACGGCGGTGTGCAACCCGATGCCATCAGTTTCGACTGCCGAACCCAGCGTGGTCTGTTTGATCAAAATGTCGGGCCCAATCTCTTTCTTAATAAACGTGCGGTCGAAAAACAGGAGCAACATATATGCCGACAGGAAAATCGAGCGCGCCGCACGTTCACTGTGGCTGGGACGCCACAGTTCCAAACCCGCGGTGGAGAGATCCCGCCACAGTTTCCGTAACAAAAAAATTGAATAGACTCATTTGCTGGAGTACACTCAGGCCCAGTTAACCAGTCGGACGCCAGCTTTTCGGCGTAGTGTTTGAGATAAAGCGCTTTCGTCCCACAACTGTGGTTGAAAGAAACGCCACGCCAGCGCTCCGAAGACCAAAGAGGGTGGATGTCCTCTATTCACTCTCGTGGAGAAACCGCGATGCCAGATTTAGAAATAACGTGCACGGAGTGCAACTCTCCGTTCATGTTCACTGAAAGGGAACAGGAATATTACCGGGAACGTAACCTGACTCATCCTAAACGTTGTAAGCCGTGTCGCGATGCGCGCCGGGCCAATTTCAGCGGTGGCGGCGGCTCACGGCCGTCCGGCGGTGAACGTCAGCGGTTTGAAATTACTTGCGATCAGTGCGGCAAGAACGATTCAGTACCGTTCAAGCCGTCCTCGGGCCGGCCGGTCCTGTGCAGCGACTGCTTTAGCGCGAGCCGGGCACAACCGCGCGCCTGAAGACGGCGGGATGCCATAAAACTTTAGGTTAGTATGAGCTTCGAAACGATCCAGTTGGAGATGCAGGGGTCGATCTGCGTGTTGACGCTGAACCGGCCCGAGCGTCTCAACGCGCTGACAGTGGAAGTCGCGAAAGACTTCAAAGCCGCGGTCCATGAAGCATTGGAGCGTGGCGCGCGCGTGATCGTGCTCACCGGTTCGGGCCGCGCTTTCTGCGCGGGGGGCGACTTGCGCGAGATGCAGGAAATCGCCGGCAGGGAAGGACGACTCGAGGCTTTCTTCGACGAACCGTTGCGGATACTCAACGAGTCGATCATGTTGATTCGCGAAACGCCGGTGCCGTTCATCGCGGCGGTCAACGGCGTCGCTTCCGGCGGCGGTTGTAATCTCGCGCTCGCGTGCGACCTCGTGATCGCAGCGGAGAGTGCGAAGTTCAACCAGGCTTTCATAAAGATTGGTCTCGTTCCCGATTGCGGCGGAACTTTTATCCTGCCGCGGCTCGTAGGATGGAAACGCGCGGCGGAGCTGATGTTCACGGGTGAACTGATTACCGCCCAACGTGCTGCTGAAATGGGAATGATTAACTCAGTCGCTGCTGATGGTGAATTGATGAGCCAGGTGATGGCCATGGCCGAAAAACTGGCCCACGCGCCGACCGCCGCGCTCGGGCGCATCAAGCAATTGATGGACGCGAGCGCGACGAATGATTGGCCCAACCAACTCGACCTTGAACGGAGGATGCAGATCGAATCAGGCAAGACGAAGGATTTTGTAGAAGGTGTTGCAGCTTTTTTAGAAAAACGGCCGCCGCGATTTGTTGGCAGTTGACGTTCCGACAAGAACGAAGCAGATCGCGGGCCGCCTGATAGTTGGGCGGCTTTCTTATTGGTTTTTAAAATGGACTCCCTGACTTACATGCAACTGCTCCGGCGCAATCGCTCTTTCAGACGATTGTGGATCGGACAGATCATTTCCGAACTCGGCAACTGGTTCAACTTGATTGCCGTGCTCGGATTGGTCCGGGGTGTGTCGCACGCAGCGCCGGAAGCGACGACGATCGTTTTGATCGCTCGTTTAGCTCCGGCCACGATCTTTGCCTCGCTTGCAGGCGCGTTTGTCGATCGCTGGTCACGCCGCAAGGTGATGATTGCTACAGATCTGCTGCGCGTGTTGGTTGCCCTTACACCTTTGCTGGTGCGACGCCCACAGGATCTTTGGATCGCTTACGTCTCGACGGCTTTGCTGTCGTTCTTCGGCATCTTCTTCGAAGCCGCCAAGAATGCCGCCGTGCCGAACATCACGGGCGAACGAGATCTACTCGCGGGAAACGCGCTGATGTTCTCGTCACGCTTCCTGCTGATGTCGCTCGGGGCGGCGCTCGGTGGTTGGACCGCGGCGTACGTTGGTTACGCAGCGGCTTTCATCATCAACGCGATCTCGTTCGTGGCCTCGGCGTACTCGGTTTGGCTCGTGCCCGAAGAGCAAACACGACAGCAGCAAACCGCAGCGATCGCAACGACTGAAAAGAAAAGGCGTCATGCGGGTTACTGGTCCGACGTTCGCGAGGGATGGTCCTATATCGTCAGGCACCCCGTAGTCGCGACGCTTATCGGCACGAACATCATCTGGGCCATCGGTGGTGGCGCGAGCACTCTGATTGGGGACCGCCTTGGTGCGTTGGTGTTTGCCGCGCCGAATAGCCAACATAGCCAGGATTCGGCAGTCGCGGCGCTGTACTTTGCAAACGGCATGGGACTGTTCCTCGGGATGTTGATTGCGCGCCGGGTCGGTACTTACTTTGAGCTGAAGGAACGAACTACCGGCTACATCGGTTGGAGTTTGCTGGCCCAGGGAATCTTCTTTGGGTTGTCGGGCCTGATGCCGACGTTGTGGACTGCGTGTTTCATGATAATGATCTCGCGTCTGTTGTTGGGGGCGGAGTATGCAGTGCAGGACACGTTGCTGGTGCGACTGTTGCCCGACAACTTGCGCGGTCGCGTCATAACTACAGATCGTGCGACTGAGATGTTAATCATGACGTTCTCCATAGCAGTCGCGGGCTGGTCGTTGCACTTGATCACACCGCGAACTCTGACAGTGGCCTCGGGCTTGTTATCAGGTTTGTCCGGACTGGCGTGGCTCGTGTTGTTTTCAACGCAGGCCGTGCGTCTGCCGCGTCGTCTGGTCCACAGACTAGACTGATGTTGCTACAATCAGAGCCCGATGCGCGTAAGGCCACGTCGTCGCAAATCAGTCGCGTTCTTCGTCACGCTGGGCGCGTGTCTCGTCGCGCTCGCCGTGGCCTTGAGCGTGGGTTGGATCATTCTCAACTGGACGCAGGTCGCGCTGCTGGTGTTGGGAATCGTCTTTTTCAACCTGCTGATCTTCGGGCTGATCGTAAACACGACGTTTCTGATTCGCGAGATTCGCCGCAACGAGCAGCACGACGCGTTCATCAACGCGGTTACTCACGAGCTCAAAACTCCGGTCGCGTCGATTCGTCTTTATCTCGAAACACTGAAGACGCGCGACGTCGACGCGCAACAGCGGCAGGAGTTTTACGACATCATGCTCGCCGACAGCGATCGGTTGTCGAAAACGGTCGAACAGGTGTTGCGTGCCGGAAGGATGCGACATCGCGGCCGGCGCATCGCGAAGTCGGCGATCAACGTAACGGAGATGGTGCGCGAGTGTCTGGAGCTGGCGCGCGTTCGTTACGGCTTGAACGAAACGCATTTGATCTATACGGAGTCGCCGGAAGCGAGCAATGCGCGCGTGTCGGGCGACCTCGAAGAGCTGCGCGCGGCGTTCACGAACCTGCTCGACAATGCAGTGAAGTATTCTGATGACGAAGTGCGCGTGGTCGTATCTGTTTCCGCGTCTGACGACAAGCGTGTGATAGTGCAGGTGGCGGATCAGGGGATCGGGATTCCGCAAACGCAACTCCGGCGGATATTCAAAAGGTTCTATCGCGTGCCGGGCCGGTTCATGGCGCGCGTCAAAGGAACAGGATTGGGATTGTTCATCGTGAAGTCCGTCGTGCAGAAACACGGCGGGCGGGTTTACGCGGAAAGCGCGGGCCTGGGCCACGGCAGCACGTTCACGGTCCAACTCCCGCGCGTCTGATCTGTGTTAATCCGTGTAAGATTTTACTGGCGAATATGAGTGCCGTACTGATTGTTGAAGACGAAAAGCATTTGGCTGACGGGCTGCGTTACAACCTGAAAGCCGAAGGCTATGAGGTCGACGTTGCCGGCAGCGCGGAAGAAGCGTATCCGCTGCTCACCGAGCGCCAACCGTCGTACGACGTGGTCGTGCTCGACGTGATGTTGCCGGGCATGGACGGCTTCTCGCTCGCTTCGCGTTTGCGGGCGCAGGGACACTTCGTGCCGATCCTGATGTTGACGGCGCGCGGCCAGGCGCAAGACGTGCTGCGCGGCTTCGAATCGGGCGCCGACGACTATCTCCCGAAGCCGTTTGAACTGACAGTGCTGCTCGCGCGCATCAACGCGCTGTTGCGCCGGCGTGATTGGTTTCGACAGGATCTCACGAAGCCGAACGGCAGCGTCTTCAACATCGGCGCGAAGACGATTGATTTCGAAAACCTCGAGTTGCGCTCGGAAGCGGAGACGGTGCAGCTCACGCTCATGGAAGCCGAACTGCTGCGTTACCTCATGGACCACGAAGGCAAGATCGTTTCGCGCAGCGCGATTCTCGAAGACGTGTGGGGCTTGCGGGAAGACACCGACACGCGCGCCATCGACAACTTCATCGTTCGCCTGCGCAAGTATCTCGAAGACGAACCCTCCCGCCCGCGTCATCTGTTGACGGTTCGAGGCGTCGGCTACCGGTTTGTATCTTAAGCGTTCGCGATGATCACTGAGGCGCGCACGCCGAGCAGGTCGGAAAAGTCTTTCGAGTAGATCGACGCCACTTTCCGCACGCGGCTGATCTTGTCGACCAGTTCATCGTTTGAAATGAAACCGTTCTCGGTGTGGGCGATGGCCCAGGCGGGAATGTGGGACGCCGTGCGCAGCAGGTCTTCGACGAAGCCGAGATATTGCTGCTTGCTTTGCACGGGCGAACCGAGCCGCGCCTGCCGCCCGCGTTCGAAGTCGAGCCAAAACTCATCGGTGCCCCGCAGCCATTCCTCGCGCCAACTGAGCAGCGGATCTCGCGCGCCCGGCCCTCGTGTCAGCGGCACCGGTAAACGCAGAAACAGCAGATCCGTGTGATGGCGTTCGGCGACGAAGTTGCGCACGTCCTGGTTCGTGCTCTGGTTGCGCTTGCCGTTGTCCTGCGCCGCGGGCACACACGCGAGCAAACGCTGAAAGGTGTCGGAGAGCGAAAGCGGTTTACGCAACCGGCGTGTCTCTTCGTTGAACGAGAGCACGTAGTCGCCGGTCATCATTCCGGCCGTGAGCGCGACCGCGCGTTTGTAAGGCTCGAGATGTTGCGCGGAGTTGTAAAAGTTATCAAACCACCACGCGTCGGTTTCGTTGAACCACTTGAGCAGCGTTGGATTGCTCAGCTTCTCGTGCGGCACGTAAGCGTCGTCGAGCAGCCCGGCGAGATCGGCTTCGTCGAGTGACACGTAATTGTTTTCGATGACAGCGAGCGCTTTGGTGTGCGACCAGAGCATCGGGTCGTTGGCCGCGACGCGCACGTCCCAGCGCTTGATGCGAACGGCGAGATCGGGTTCGCCCGTGAACGGCAAGGCGATAGACGTGAAGTCCAAACGGCGCAAGACGCCGAGTTCGAAAGCCAGCCAGCCGTTTGAAAATTGCTGCATCGGGTTTACAGGGGCTCGAATGAAAGCAACATGTTGACGACCGCCGGATCGAATTCGATGCCCGCGGCGTCAGCGATTTCACGCCGCGCTTCATCGTCACTCAAGGCCGCGCGAAACGGACGCGCTTCCGTCAGCGCGACGTACGAATCAGCAACGCGCAGGATGCGCGCGGCGAGCGGAATCTCTTCGCGCCGCAACGCATCGGGATAGCCGCAGCCGTTCCACCACTCGTGATGCCAGCGCACCAGCAGTTGCGCGGCGCGATCGGCGCCCACGCGCGAAGCCTCGCGTTCGCCGATCACCGGATGACGCGCGAGATCGAGGCGCTCTTCGATCGTCAACGGGCGCGCGGCCTGGATGTATTCGCGTTCCATCGCGACTTCACCGAGGTCGTGCAGGAGCGCGGCTGCCTGTAACGAACCGCGATCGTGACGCGCGAGATGAAACATCATCCCCAGCTCGTTGGCGATGGTGGCGATGCGTTGCGCGTGCGCGTGCTCGTAGCGCTCGAAACGATCCGTCGTCTTCGCGAGCTCTAAAAACGCCTCACCAGTTGCTTTGTCGATTACCTCAAATTGCTGGAGTGCGACCATGGGTGCCTAATTTCATCACACTGATTTCAACGTGCGCAACAGGTCGTGGGCTTTGCGGTTCTCGGGATCGACCGCGAGGGCGCGTTCCGCTTCGCCGCGCGCGCGCAACATGAAGCCGAGGTCGCGATATAACTCGGCCAGCAGCACGCGATATTCGGCGTTCTTCGGATCGAGTTTGACGGCCGCTTGTAACTCGGCTTCGGCCGCTCGCCGCGTGTCTTCGTTCTCGGCCAGGACGCGGCCGTGGAACGCGCGATAGCGCGCTTCTTTCGGGACCGCGCGCGCGGCGGAGGCGAAGAGACCGAGGGCGATTTTCTTTTGTCCTTGTTCGAACGCCGCGAAACCTTCCTTGAACTGCTGTTCAGCGTGGTCGGCGGTCGAGACTTTCGCTTCGGGAGTGGCTTCCGTGGCCCGCGCGGGTTTCTCGGCGACAGGCGCGGTTGGCTTCGGCGCCGACTCGGCGAGCTGTTGCGCTTTCTGTCGTGCCAACAGTTTCGCGTCGTAATTAGCGCGCAGACGATCGTCACGCAGCGTGTCATACGCCTGTGCGACGCGCGCAAACGCGGCTTCGAGCCGGCGCACGAGTCCCGCTTCGGCGCGGCGAAAACGATCCGGATGGTAGCGGCGCGCAAGCTCGTAGTACTTGAGCTTCATCTGCTCAGCGGTCGCTTCGCGGCTGACGTCGAGCACGTTGTAATGCGTTTGGGCGTGGCCGAGTTGTTCGAGAAAACTCTGCGCGTCCGCGATCTCGTCGGGTTGGTCGGCCACCGGCTCAACAGCCGGGGCGAGCAGTAACGAATCTGTGTCGAGTTTCAATTGCGGGGGATCCTCGAGCCTCGCGCGCGGATCGAAATCCCACGTCCCTTCAACCCACGACAGCGCGAGCCGAACAATGTCCGTGACCTGCTTCGTCTGGATCTGTTCCGCCTGCACCCCCGTCAAAACCGCGCCGGCACAAAGCGCTTTCACGAGGTCGAGATCCGAGCCGCGCTGGTCGTAACAAGCCAAAGTCCCTTCCGCGACACCCGCTTTCAAAAGGTATTCCCGCAGCCGCAAACTGCGTGCGTTCGACGCCGCGTAGCGCACCGCGCCCTCCTCGAAGTAGACGGCGACCTTGATCCGGTCGTGCTGGAGTTGCAGCCGGCCGGACAGTGATTTCGCCAAAAACTCGTGGATTAGTTCCGCTGCCGGACGTTCGCTGAGCTGGCCGTTCATCCCGGCTGACATCCTAAACGAAAAAACTAAAGCTTTGACAGTGGCTGGTGCGAAATTTATAGTGATGCCACATTACAATTTGAGCTCCAGGATGAAGGAATCTTCAAGCAGGTAGCGATCTATATGGAATCACCGCAACGGGTCGAACAACTGATCGAGGAACTGCAAAAGCGCACGGCCGAACTCGAAGAAGCCAACCGCGAATTGCGCCGGGTCTCGCACTATCGATCGCTGTTTCTCGCGCGGATGTCCCACGAACTGCGCACGCCGCTGACCTCGATTCTGGGTTTCAGCGAGATACTCCTCGACCAAGAAGAGCTCACGGAAACTCAGCGCCGCTTTTGTCAGAAGGTGCAGGACTCCGGGTTTCAGCTTCAGGCGAGTTTGAATCAACTGGTAGATCTCTCGCGCCTCGAAGCGGGACAAACGGAAGTGTTCCTGCAGGAGTTTTCGTTGCGCGAGACGTTGCGCGAGTCGTGTGCGGCGGCGGCGCGCATGGCCCAGAAGGCGCAAGTCACGACGGAGTATGAAGTCGCGCCGGAGATCACGACTGTCGTCTCGGATCAGGGCAAGCTGCGGCAGACGTTATTCAACTTCATCGCGTGGGCGGTGAGCCGCAGTCCGGCGGGCGAGTCGGTGAAGATCACGGTGGACGTCGACGACAAGTCGCTGCTCTCAATCAGGATCAGAGACAACGGCGAAACGAAGGACACGTCGAGCGTATTCGATCCCGAAAACAACTATTCAACCGGCGAGCCAAACATCAACGAGCTCGGCATCATCATCGGCCGCAAGCTGCTCGAACTAATCGGTGGCAACGTCACGTTACAAAACGGCACGCCCCGCGGTCTGGAAGCTACGATTACGATGCCCGCCCGGCCGCCGAAAGCAGAAATGCACTGATAGGACCAAACTGTAAACGCATGGAAGAGATCCAGATTCGTGAGTGTACGACGATTGCAGAATTTGACAGTTGCGTGGCGCTTCAACGCGAAGCGTTTGGCCTGCCGGATCTGGAGATCTCACCGCGACGGCATCTGATCGTCTCGCGCCAGGCGGGCGGCTGGACGCTGGCCGCGTTTGTCGGCGACCGCATGGTCGGGTTTGTTCATCATCTCGCGGCAGTAACTCCCGATAACAAGATTTTTGGCTATTCGCACATGATGTCGGTGGCCAAAGACCTTCAGAACAAAGGCATCGGCGCGCGCCTGAAATGGGCGCAGCGCGAGCGGGCGCTGGCCGAAGGGCGAACATTAATTAAGTGGACGTGGGACCCAATGCAGGCGCGAAATGCGCATTTCAATTTAAACAGGCTTGGCGTGACGGTGGATACCTATATCGATAACTATTACGGCACGGATTATTTCGCGGATCCGGCGCAGGCCGTGGAGGACCGGCCGGGGTTACAGAGTGACCGGCTCTATGCGCGTTGGGACTTGAACTCGCCGCGCGTCGTCGCGCTTGGTTCGCGTTTGCCGGCGTCGATCGAGGCGCAGCCGGTCGCGTCAGTGGCGATACCGACGAATTGGAGTGCGTTAGTGAAGAGCGATCCGCAGCGTGCGCGCGACACGCAGGCGCGCGTACGAGCCGAGTTTACGAAAGCGTTTGCGGAAGGTCTGGTGTGCGAGGCCTTTGAAAGAGGGGATGAGGAATCACGATATCTGTTGTTTGAGCCACAGATAAACACAGATAGACACGAATGAATTTTTCCAAGTTCGATCGTTATGTGGACCGTCACGCGCGGAATTTTACGGAGCGGTTGCAAAGTCTTTGCCGCATGCCATCCGTCGCCGCGCGCGGTACCGGCATGCGCGCCATTGCCGAGACTGTCGAACAGATGATGCAACGCGTCGGGATCGGCACCCGCACGTTCAAAGTCGGCTCGGGCTATCCGATCATTTACGGCGAGTGTGGCAGTGGACCAAAGACTTTCGTCGTCTACGGCCACTACGACGTGCAGCCTGTGGGCCATCTCACGGAGTGGAGCTCTGGTCCATTCGCGGCGACGATCCAGGACGGCAAGCTGTACGCGCGTGGAGCGGCGAACAGCAAGGGCGATCTCGTCGCGCGTCTCGCCGCGGTGGAGGCTTATCAAAAGTCGTTCGGCAAACTACCGGTGACGTTGCGCTTTCTCGTGGAAGGTGAGGATGGTCTCGGCAGTCCGAGTCTTTATCGTTTCACGGCTGAAAACGGAGAGCTGTTGAAAGCCGACGGCTGTTTGTGGGACGAAGGCGCGCGCGACACGAAAGAGACTCCGGTGGTGAGTCTCGGTTTCAAAGGCATCACGTTTATCGAGCTGCGCGCTTTCGGCGCGCGTTCCGATCTGCACTCGAAGTGGGGCACGATCGTGCCGAATCCCGCGTGGCGGCTCGTGCAGGCCCTCGCCACGATCACTTCACCAAAAGGCGTCATCACCATCGACGGTTTCTCGTCGCACGTCGCGCCGATCAGCGACGAAGACGTGGAAGCGTTGAAGACGATCGAGCTCGACGAAGCGGGACTGAAACGCGAGTTTCGCATCGGCGGCTGGGTGCGTTCGATGAAGGGCCAGACGTTGATCAAGGAACACATTTTTGGCCCAACCTGCACGATCTGCGGCATTCACACCGGACATACCGAAGCGGGCGCGAAGACGGTGTTGCCGAGCACGGCGATGGCCCGTCTCGACTTCCGGCTCGTTCCCGATCTCTCCGCCGAGCTCGTCGTGCGGTTGTTGCGCGAACATCTCGACGTCCGCGGTTTCAAGGATATCGAGATCATCGAGCTCGGCAGCGCGCCGCTCGCGAAGTCGTCGGCGAAGTCGCGTATCGCGCGCGCACTCGTGCAGTCGATGGCGGAAGTTTACGGACGGCCGGCGGTGGTTTATCCGATGGATCCTTCGAGTGGACCAGTGGGCGCGGTCTGTGGCGTGTCGCAACCGGCGACACCGATGGCTTCGTTCGGCACCGGCTACGCGGGCTCGAATCCGCATGGGCCCGACGAGAACATCCGCATAGATGACTTTTTGCAGAGCATCAAGCTCGTCGGCCGCGTGCTGTATAAACTATCCGAGACGCGACACAAGTCGAGCGCGAACACGAGCGTTTACGAAGACAGCAATCCCACCGCGCCCTTTCCCCTGCCGCGCGCGAAATACGCAGAGAAGAAGGAGTAACGATTGGCCGCGAAGGCAACCGCACGCGAGATCGAGAAACTGCGCGAGGAGATCAGACGTAACGACGAACTTTATTACGTCAACAACTCTCCGGAGATTTCCGATCGCGAATACGACGCCCTGCTCGAACAGTTGCAGCAGCTCGAGCAGGCGAATCCTGAATTAGTCACGCCTGACAGTCCGACGCAGCGAGTGGGCGGCCGGCCCGCCGAGGGCTTTCCCGAGGTGGTCCATAGCCGGCAGATGCTCTCGCTCGACAACACTTACAACTTCGAGGAGTTGCGCGCGTTTGACGAGCGTTGTCGCAAACTCGCCGAGGGACGCCGGCTCGAATACGTTGCCGAGCTGAAAATCGATGGGTTGTCGCTGTCGTTGCAGTACGCGGACGGTTTGCTGGTGCGCGGCGTGACGCGCGGCGACGGCCGCATCGGCGAAGACGTAACGCAGAACGCGCGTACGATTCGCAGCGTGCCGCTGCGGCTCAAGTCAGATGCGAAAGTGCTCGACACGAACGTCGAGGTTCGTGGTGAAGTGTTCATTCCGCGTGAAGTGTTTGAGAAGACAAATGCGGAACGTGAAGAAGCCGGCGAGCCGCGGTTTATGAACCCGCGCAACGCCGCGGCGGGCGCGATTCGCCAGCTCGATTCGCGTCTGGTCGCGCGTCGCAAGCTCGACATGTTTTGTTACGACCTGTTTGCCGGCGGCGGGCGCAAACCGTTTGCGACGCATTGGGAAGCGCTGGAATGGCTGCAAGCCGCGGGCTTTCGCGTGAACCCGCATCGCAAGGTGTGCGAGACGATCGATGAAGTGATCGAGTTTGCGAATGCAAAGGAAGCGCTGCGCGATGACTTGGGTTATGAGATTGACGGTCTCGTAGTAAAGGTCAACTCGACCGCTTTGCAGGACGAGTTCGGTGCGACGCAGAAAGCGCCGCGTTGGGCCATCGCTTACAAGTATCCGGCGCGCCAGGCGTCGACGCAGGTTAAAGACATTTTTGTTTCCGTCGGACGAACTGGAGCGATCACGCCGGTTGCGTTGTTGGAACCGGTGTTTCTCGCGGGCACGACAGTGGCGCGTGCGACGCTGCACAACGAAGACGAGATCAAACGTCTGGGACTAAAGATCGGCGACTGGGTGATGATCGAGAAGAGCGGCGAGATCATTCCCAAAGTGCTCAGCGTGATCAAGGCGAAGCGCGATGGATCGGAACGGCCGTTTCGACCACCGAAGAAGTGCCCGGTCTGTGGCGGCTTGATCTCGCGTGTCGAGGGCGAAGTCGTCGCTCGTTGCGTGGCGGCGGATTGCCAGGCGCAGTTGATGGGCCGGCTGATTCACTACGCTTCGCGCCGCGCGATGAGGATTGAGGGTTTGGGTGAAGTCCTCGCGCAGCAATTGGTCGACGCGAAGCTGGTCAAAGACGTCGGCGATCTCTATTCGCTGACGCTCGAACAAGTCGCGGGCCTCGAACGCATGGCCAAAAAGTCTGCCACGAACCTGCTCGAACAGATCGAAGCGAGCAAGCAGCGCGATCTGTCGAACCTGATCTACGCGCTCGGCCTGCGGCACGTTGGGGAAAGAACTGCCGGCATTCTCGCGCACGAAGCCGGTTCGCTCGAACGTCTGGCGGCGATGTCCGTCGAGGAACTCGATGCGATTCCGGAGATCGGGTTGACAGTCGCCGAGAGTGTGCGTGACTGGTTCGACGATGAAGGGAACCGCGCGCTTTGTGATAGGCTGCGGGCAGCAGGCGTAAAAACCGAGGCCACGCGCGCCAGCAGCGTTTCGCTCGACGAGCGTTTCGCGGGCAAACAGTTTGTGTTGACGGGAACGTTGTCGAACTTTACGCGCGACGAAGCGAAGGCGTTGATCGAAGCGCGCGGCGGCCGCGTCAACTCATCGGTAAGCAAGAAGACGGATTACGTCGTCGCGGGCGAAGCGGCCGGTTCAAAACTCGACAAAGCACAGTCGCTCGGCGTCGCGGTGATCGACGAACAAGCCTTTAAAGACATGTTGGAGTAAATAGATGACCAGCCCTGATCAAAAGAACCTCAAACTGCTGTACACACTCTTCTGCGACGACGTTCGCCTCGAAGCGGGAAACAAACTGTCGTTCATGGGCGTGTTCCAGAACATCATGGTCCAACAGGTCCCGGTCTCATTAATCAAGTTCGCGGTGGTGAACCACTGGGAAGGCCAGGGCAGTTATCTTTCGGAGGTACGCATCCTCACGCCCGACCGCCAGCATCCGATCGTCGTCTCGCAACCAACGCGTTTCGAGATCGCTTCCGGCGGCTTCGCCGACAACATCAGCTTCTTCGTCAACGTGACGTTCCCGACTTCCGGACGATATGTCGTACAAACATTGATCGATTCGAACCTCTACAAAGAAGAACTGCTGACAGTCTCCGACGTCGCCGAGCCGGAGATGCTCGGGACGTCGGAGTCAGTTAATTAAAGCTTGGAAATGATGGCTGGTCGGCCCTAGCCAACATCGATGTTGAAGAGCTTGATTTTGGAATTGAGAGTTGTAGCCTTAATGCCAAGCAGTCTGGCTGCTTTTGCTTGATTACCCCCGGTCTCAGCCAGTGCCATCTTGATCAAGTGGGTCTCGAACCGCTGAACCTCGTCGTAAAAACTGATTCCTCCGAGAATGTCCAGGGGTTTGAGTCTGGTTGCCTCCTCCGTGAAAGCCTTATCGCGAGCCAGAGTCTCCGCCTCTGTTAAAAGAGCGTCCGCCAGATCGACAACGCGTTGGATACGGTCGCGATCAGGCCGCTCGGCAATCTTCAGACGCACTGTGTTTTCAGTTACCGGGTTGGTAACTGGCGGTCTCAAATTGTCGGTTTCCTTCAGAGCTGCTTGATCGACGTTCATTAATACTCCCCTTTCAGAATGGACCTCTGATGGTTAGACACCGGCCTGCGAAAATCCGTGACAAAATTTTTTTCGGGTTTTTTTGACCAGCAGGAGTTTGGCTGGCGCGTGTTACAGACATGAAAACGGCGGGCCTGCTTTACGACAGACCCGCCGCTTTAGAATTTTTCGTTGGTGCGGATGAGAGGACTTGAACCTCCACGATGTCACCATCACAGGCTTCTGAGACCTGCGCGTCTGCCAGTTCCGCCACATCCGCAAAGGAACGGCTTGTCATTATGCGAATGGGGTTGGAACGTGTCAACCGGGGAGAGTTGAGTGAGGGAAGGGGGCGTGTTAACTGCTTTTAGTGGCGGAATCGATTGTTGCGATAACGCCGCCAGTTGCGGTGATTGTTGTCCCAGCGGCGGTCGCGATCACGCCGCGAGCGGCGATAATAACGGCTTGTCCACGTCGTGTTACGACGCGGTCCGCGGCCGTCCCAACGTCCGTCGCGCGCGTCGTGGCAATTAACAAACTTGCCACACTTGCGGCCGAGACCTTCATCGAACCCGCGACCGCGGCCACGGCCACGACCCTGGGCCAACGCATCCGCCGACACGCTCAAAACGAGCAGTAAGACGAGAGCCGCTGCCCCCATCAGTTTTTTGGAAAACAGTGATTTCATAAACGTCCCTCCTATCAGCTACCATAGCACCCATTTTGTGGCGGTTATTGTTACTTTATTGTTGCCCCCGTAAGGAATTTCAATCTGGCGATGACAAACGTTAACCCGGCGGAAGGGCTTGCCGCGCGCTTCGCCGCCGTCAAAGCGCGTATCGAAGCGGCTGCGAAGAGCTGCGGCCGCAAGCCGGAAGAGGTCAGGTTGATCGCGATCAGCAAGACGCATCCTGCGAGTCTGATAAGTAGTCTCATCGAACTCGGCGCCACCGACCTCGGCGAGAACCGGGTGCAGGAAGCCGAAGAGAAGATCCCGCAAGTGGAACAAGGGAGCGCGCGCTGGCATCTCGTCGGACACCTGCAAGCCAACAAAGCGCGCCGCGCGTTGCATCTGTTTGACGTAATTCACTCGCTTGATTCGATCGACCTTGCTCGACGTCTTGATAGGTTGTGTGTAGAAGAGGGCCGGCAGTCAGTGCCCGTGCTCATTCAGGTAGACTTGGGCCACGAGGAAACGAAGACGGGCATCGACGAACAGGAGCTGCCGCAACTCGTCGAAGCAGTGCAACAACTCGAGCGGCTCGAACTGATCGGACTGATGACGCTGCCGCCGTTCTTCGACGACCCGGAACAAGCCCGACCGTACTTTCGTAGGCTGCGGCAACTGCGCGATGAGCTTGCGTCCGGCGGCGTCTTCGGTACGAATCGTGGTGAACTGTCGATGGGCATGACGCACGACTTTGCAGTCGCGATCGAAGAAGGCGCGACGATGGTGCGCATCGGCACGGCGATTTTCGGCGCTCGCGAGCAGCCGCAAAAAGGCACGTAAAGCATGTTTGTTATCGCGCGAACATTCCTGTTCTTTAGTTGGGCGGTGCAACTGGCCATCGTCGCGATCGTCGTCCTGATGGTCCTGCGGCTGATCTCAGACGCGGCGGACCTGAATCCTTTTGGCTGGGCGTCGCGTACCATCCGCAGGCTGACGGACCCGTTTGTGATGCCGGTGCGCGGTTCCCTGCGCAACGTCGGTGTCGATCCGAAGTTCGCGGCGCTGGTCGTGATCCTGGTGTCGATCTTGTTGGGTTACTTTCTGGTGCAGATCGTGAGCACCATCGCTACTACGATCGAGGGTGTTGTCTCGGGCTTGCTTACCGGCTCAATCGTGTCGGTGATCGGGTTTATTCTGTCGGGACTGCTCTCGTTGTACATCCTCTGCATCTTCATGCGGGTGATCTTTTCGTGGGGTATGGTTAGTTATCACAACCGTGTCATGCGCTTCCTGATCGACGTGACCGAACCTTTGCTCGGTCCGTTGCGTCACATGATTCCGCCGGTGGCCCGGATGGATATCTCTCCGCTGATCGCGATACTGATCTTGTGGCTGTTTCAGGCGGCGATAGCGGGAACACTCTTGCGCGGCGCAACGCCGATGACCTTCTGATGGAACTCGATAAAGTCGGACACTACCGGATTCTTGAAAAGCTCGGCGCGGGCGGCATGGGCGAAGTCTATCTCGCGGAGGACATGAAACTCGGCCGCAAGGTCGCGATCAAGATCCTCAGCGAGGAATACACGACCAACCGAGATCGGCTGCATCGCTTCGAGCAGGAAGCCTCGGCCGCGTCGAACCTGAATCACCCGAACATCCTGACGATTCACGAAGTCGGCATCGACAACGGCCGCCACTACATCGCCACCGAGTTCATCGACGGCGTGACGTTGCGTCGTAAAGCCCTCGGCTCCGATCTCGACATTCCCGAGATACTCGACATCGCCGTTCAGGTCGCGAGCGCGCTCGAAGAAGCGCACGTGGCCGGCATCGTGCATCGCGACGTCAAGCCCGACAACATCATGGTGCGCCGCAACGGCTACGTGAAGGTGCTGGACTTCGGTCTCGCGAAACTCACCGAAACTGTCGACCGCAGTCCGTCCGACGCCGAAGCGTCGACGCGCGTGATGGTGCAGACGGACGCGGGCGTGGTGATGGGAACGTCCCACTACATGTCGCCCGAACAAGCGCGCGGCCGGCCGGTTGATGCGCGCAGCGACATCTGGAGTCTCGGCGTCGTGATCTATGAGCTCGTCGCGGGCCGCACGCCGTTTGAAGGCGAAACGTCAACCGACGTCATCGTTGCGATCACGCAGAAAGAGCCGCCGCCACTCGCGCGCTTCGCGCCGAATGTTCCCGCCGAACTCGAGTGGATCATCATGAAGGCGCTGCGCAAAGATCGCGACGAGCGCTATCAAACGATCAAGGAACTGTTGACCGATCTGCGCCGCCTCAAGCAGCGGCTGGAGTTTGAAACGGAGTTGGAACGGACGGTTCCCAGCGGCGCGGCGGCGATTAGAAGCAGCGACATCCCGATCTCACCGACGACTCCTGAGCGCGCGTTGCCAACCAAAACGGTCTCGCACGTCTCGAGCGCGGAATACATCGCGACCGGGATCAAGCGTCATAAGATCGCGGCCGCGATAGTCGCCATACTGCTGATCGCGGGCACTGCAGCCGGTTTCTACTTCTATTACAACCGCGCGAAGCCGCTCACCGACAAAGACACGATCCTCGTCGCCGACTTCGTCAACACCACCGGCGAGCCCGTCTTTGACGGCACACTCAAGCAGGCGCTCGCGGTGCATCTCGGCCAGACGCCGTTTCTGAATATCTTTCCCGAAGAGCGCGTGCGCGAAACGTTGCGCTTCATGGGCCGCTCGCCGGACGATCGCATCACGCGCGACATCGGCCGCGAGATCTGCGAACGCCAGGGCATCAGGGCGCTGCTGACCGGTTCGATTGCGAGTCTCGGCAGTCATTACGTGATCACGCTGGAAGCCGTGAATCCGCGTTCCGGCGATCCGTTTGCGCGCGAACAGATCGAAGCGGAGAGTAAAGAGAAAGTGCTGTCGTCGTTGAGCACTGCGGCGTGGAACCTGCGCAAGAAGCTCGGCGAGTCGCTCAGTTCGATGCAGAAGTACGACATGAGCATCGAGCAGGCGACAACGTCGTCGCTGGAAGCGTTGAAGGCATTTGCGATGGGCAACGACGAACGCGCGAAGGGAAATGCGAAAGAGTCGCTTGCTTTCTATAAACGCGCTACCGAGCTCGATCCAAACTTCGCGATGGCTTATGCGCGCATCGGCGTGTACTACGGCAATCAGCAGCAGATGGAAGCGGCGCGGCCGTACGTGGAGAAAGCGTACGATCTGCGCGACCGCGTCAGCGAACGCGAGCGTTATTACATCACCGAAAAGTACTACACGTATCTCACGGGGGAAATCGACAAAACGATCGAAACCCTGCAAACCTGGTCCAAGCTTTATCCGAACGATTTCGTTCCGCACAACAACCTGGCCATCAACTATATGCAGGTCGGACGTTTCGCAGACGCGCTGAAGGAAGCTTTGGAAGCAGTCCGGTTGGGACCAAACAACTTCAACGCGCACGACAATCTTGTCAGCAGTTATATAGGCCTGGGCCGGCTCGACGAAGCCGAGCAAGCGGCGAAGGAGCTGGAGCGGATCAATCCGGACTCACTCGGCGTTCACTTTACGAAGTACTTCTTCGCCTTCATGCGGCGAGACCAGGCGGGTATGGATCGTGAACTCGAGTGGGCCAAGGGTAAGTCCGAAGAACCTGAAGCCCTGGGCACCGCGGCGGCAACAGCGATGTACTACGGTAAGGCGAAACAGGGTGCAGAGTTGCTCAACCATGGACGGCAGATCTTGATCGCGCGCGGTGAGACCGAGAACACCCCGCAGGGAATGATGAACCTGGCCGGAAGTCTGGTTTATTTCGGCCGTTGTGCGGAGGCAAAGAACGAGGCCAAGGCGGCGATCGCTATCTCGCACGGCCTGAGTGTTCTGGTGCCTGGCGTGCTGGTCTTCGCGGTCTGTGACGATCATAACCAGGCGCAATCGTTGCTTGACGAGCTGCGCAAGCAGTATCCGAAAAGCACGATCGTTAACTCGGTGATCGATCCCCTCGTCCGCGCGGAAGAGGAACGAAGCCGCGGCAATCTCGATGGCGCGGTACAGGTGCTGGAGTCTGTGCGCGGTTACGACATGGGGTTAGTGACCGGCCTCGCAAACAACTACCTGCGCGGCACGCTGTACCTGCAACAGCGCCGGGGCAATGAAGCGGCCGCGGAGTTTAAGAAGATCATCGATAACCCGGGCGTGGATTCGTTTTCTCCGGCCCACGTACTGGCGCATCTCTGTCTGGGCCGCGCGCTCGCCATCACCGGCGACACCGCCGGCGCGCGCAAGTCTTACCAGGATTTCTTCGCGTTGTGGAAAGACGCCGATCCGGATCTGCCCGTGCTCGTTGAGGCGAAGAAAGAGTACGAGCAACTGAAATAGCGCGCGGGTTTGTGATATATTGCGCTGCCTGAAACACCCTCCAGAAGGACCTTTAACAAATGTCGGGACATTCGAAATGGCACAGTATTAAGCACAAGAAAGGCGCGCTCGATGCCAAGCGCGGCAAACTGTTTACGAAGTTTATTAAAGAGATCACCGTCGCGGCGCGCAGCGGCGGCGGCGACCCCGAAGGCAACGCGCGTTTGCGCAAGGCGATCCTCGACGCTAAAGGCGGCAACATGCCCAACGACACGATCGAGCGTGCCATTCGCCGCGGTACGGGCGAAGAAGAAGGCGTGAACTACGAAGAGATCACTTACGAAGGTTATGGTCCGGGTGGAGTGGCGTTGATGATCCAGTCGATGACCGACAATCGCAACCGCACGGTCGCGGAAATCCGGCACATCTTTTCGAAGAACGGCGGCAACCTTGGGGAGTCTGGGTCCGTGGGTTGGATGTTTGAGAAGAAGGGGTACATCGTCGTCGACAAGTCGGCGAAGTCAGAGGAAGAACTTTTCGATCTCGCGATTGAAGCGGGCGCCGACGATCTGCGCGACGACGAAGACACGTTTGAGATCATCACGTCGCCCGATGCTTTCGACGGCGTGCTGACGGCGCTTAAAGGAGCGGGCATCGAGCCGCAGGTGGCGGAAGTAGAGATGGTGCCGCAGAACTACATCCGGCTCGAAGGCGGCGACGCGCGGCAGATGTTGAAGTTAATGGAAGCGCTTGAAGATCACGACGACGTGCAGAAGGTGTCGGCGAATTTTGATATCAGTGAAGCCGATATGGCCGCGGCGTAATTTAACCACAGATTTACACGGACCCGTGTGCATCTGTGGTTAACTCTTTCTCTTCAGTGCGAACGGGTTCGCCCATCACGATCCTCACGTTGTAAGTCTTCTCTTCGTCACTCAACTCGATCGCGGTAGTGGGTTGCGCTGTGCCGTCAACTTCCACCGTCACCACGCCGCGATTCACACCGAGCGGGTTCTCCACCTTGATGCGATAGACCGCGCGGCCGCGGCGATAAGTGATCTCGAAGTCGCGCCACCAGCGCGGCACACACGGATCGATCTGCAAGCGATTGCTTTGCAGCTTGAACCCGAGAATCGACTCGAGTCCCGCGCGATACATCCAGCCGGCCGAACCCGTGTACCACGTCCAACCGCCGCGGCCCGTGTGCGGCGGCACCGCATAAACATCGCCCACCGCCGTGTACGGCTCGACTTTGTATTTGTGCAGTCCCGCGCGCGTCGACGAATGATTGATCGGATTGAGCAGCGCGAAGAGCTCGCCCGCGCGTTCCCCATCGCCGAGCAGCGCGTAGGCAATCAAGGTCCAGATTGCGGCGTGAGTATATTGTCCGCCGTTTTCACGCACGCCCGGCACGTAGCCCTTGATGTAACCGGGATCGAGTTTGCCTTTATCAAACGGCGGCGTGAACAGAATCACGAGCCCGTCGCCGCGACGAATCAGAAACTCCTCCACCGCCGCCATCGAGCGTCCCATGCGAAACGGATCTGACGCGCCGGAAATCACAGACCACGATTGCGCGATCGAGTCGATGCGACACTCTTCGTTACGCGCGGAACCGAGCGGTGTGCCGTCGTCGAAATAAGCGCGACGATACCAGTCTCCGTCCCAGCCTTTTTCTTCGAGCGCTTTCTTCAGGTGGTCCAGGTGTTCGCGATAACGCTGCGCGCGCGCGTCTTCCTTGCGCGTCTCGGCGTGCGGCGTGAACGTCGCAAGCGTCATGCAGAGAAACCAGCCGAGCCAAACGCTTTCGCCCTTGCCAAGTTGGCCCACGCGGTTCATGCCGTCGTTCCAGTCGCCGCCGCCCATCAGTGGTAGTCCGTGCTCGCCGACGTTCAGGCTGCGATCGATCGCGCGCGCGCAGTGTTCGAAGATCGTCGCGGTCTCGGTGGAGACTTCCGGCTGCTTGTAGCTCTCGAGTTGTCCCGGCGCGAGCGGTTCCTGTTCGAGGAAGGGAACGACTTCGTCGAGGACGGATGTGTCGCCGGTGACGTTGATGTAGAAAGCGGTGACGAACGGCAGCCACAGGAGATCGTCTGAGATCGTCGTGCGGACGCCGCGCCCGGTCGGCGGATGCCACCAGTGCTGCACGTCGCCTTCTTTGAACTGATGCGCCGCTGCAAGCAGGATCTGTTTGCGCGTGATCTCTGGACGGCTATAAACGATCGCCATCACGTCCTGCAGTTGATCGCGAAAACCGTAAGCGCCGCCGGATTGATAGAACGCAGTGCGCGCCCAGATGCGGCAGGAAAGCGTCTGATAGACGAGCCAGCGATTCAGCATCGTGTCGAGCGCCGGATCGGGCGTGCGCACTTCGACCGTGCCGAGCAGATCGTCCCAGTGGTCCAACACCTTCTCGAACGCGGCGTTGACGTTCGCGGCCTGGCGAAAATTCGTGACGAGCGCTTGCGCATCGGCTTTCGAGCCCGCTTCGCCGATGAGAAAGATCACTTCGCGGGCCTCGTTGGGCGCGAGTTCGATCTGCGTTTGGATCGCGGCGCACGGATCGAGTCCTGCGCCATCGCGACCGGCGAGACCGGTGCGCTTCAAAGCCGCCGGTGCTTCCAGCGAACCGTTGCGGCCGACGAACTCCTTCCGATCGCAAGTCGCGCTGGAGACGCGTTCGCTCGTGGCGACAAACGCCACGCGCTCGGCAAACTCGTTGTTGTAAGGATTGCGCGCGAAGATCGTCGCCATCTGCTGATCGATCTCCGTGATGATGTAAGGCGCGGAAGATTGGCGCGCCACGCCCATCACGAGTTCGTTGTAGTTCGTGATGCTCAACCGCCGTTTGCGTGCTGTGCGATTGCGCAGTCGCAGCAAAGAGATCTTCACTGACGCATCGAGCGGCACGAACACCAGCAACTCTTGCACTAGCCCGTGACTCGTGTGCTCGAAAACGCTGTAACCCTGGCCGTGCCTGACGATGTAAGGTTCGCGCTCGCGAATCGGCAAAGGCGTGGCCGACCAGACGCTGCCGGAATCTTCGTCACGCAAGTACACGACTTCGCCGGGTGGATCGCTGATGGCGTCGTTGGACCACGGTGTCAAACGGTTCTCGCGGCTGTTCACCGACCACGTATAACCGCCGCCGGTTTCGGTGATCTGAAAACCGAAATCGATCGCGTTGCCGACGACGTTGGACCACGGCGCGGGTGTCCATTGCTCCGCGCCGAGCACCGTGACGTATTCACGTCCGCCCTGATGAAAGCCGCCGAGACCGTTGAAGAAACTGAGTTCGGGCGGAGCGATGGTTTGTTCGGGATAAGTCTGCGACGCGAGCCGTGGGACCAGCAGCGGCGGCAGCGGTTCCTGCGTGCGCGGTCGTTCGAGCTGATCGTGGAAACTGCCGCGCTCCGCGACGATCACCACGCGCGCGACTGCGTGCAGCAGGATGCGATCCGCGTCGGGTATCTGATCGGCGCGGCGCAGATATACGCCGCCGGGTTTGTCTTGCAGCCCTTGCAGGCCGCTCGTTCGCACGATCGTTTCCAGTTCTTTGTGCAACGGTTCGAGATAGCTCGACGGCGTGTCGTTGAGAATTACGAGGTCGCACTTCAATCCTTTGTAGTGCAGGTATTCGTGACCGCGGACGAGTTTCTTTACCGTTTCGAGATCGGCGGCTTTGTTGATGCGCACCACGATGATCGGCAAGTCGCCGCTGATGCCGTAAGCCCACAGACTCGACTGCGCTTTCGTGTTCATTGCGAGCACGTGCGGCGTCGGACGCAGTGACGGATCGGAATAGACGATGCGCGCGGCGAGCCGTTGAAACAGGTGTGCTTCTTCGGCGTCGATCTTGAGGTGAGTCATCTCGACCTGCGCCTTGGTCCAGGCGAGGCGTAGTTCGCGTTCGAAGATGTTTGGATCGTGATACTTGTCCGCAAGCGCGAGCGCGTCTTCGCGTGAATGGGCCACGGCGGTGCTGAATGAACAACTCACCGTCTGATTGGGTTGAATGCGCACGCGGCGTCGCAGACTAAACACCGGATCGAGCACCGCGCCGGTCGTGTTTGAAAGCGGACGATCCTCCAGCACCGCGATGGGATTGCTCGCGTTGCGGCCGCGTCCCAAAAACCTGCCGCGATCGGTTTCGTATTGAATCCCGCCGACGCTTTCGCCTTCGACCACGACAACGTGAATGCCCCAGACCGGACGCTCTTCGGTCGAGCGCTGGCGGCGGTGAGCGAGGATCGCGTTCTCGCCGTGAATAAATTCGGTTTCGATGAAGAGATTGCTGAACGCCTGGTGCGCGGCGTCGGCGCCGGGCGTGTTGAGCACGACCTCAGCGTAACTCGTCAACTCGATTTCGCGCGTGCGCGACGAATGATTCGTCAACGACACGCGGCGCACTTCCGCGTTGTCTTCAGCCGACACGACCACTTCCATGCGCGTCGAAATGCCCGAGTCGACGCGCCGGAAGTCGGCTTTGTCTTCGGAGAACGCGACCGTGTAAAGCTGCGGCTTTCGTTTCACCGGTTGATGGCCGGCGGACCAGACCATGCCGCTGCGCACGTCGCGCAGGTAGATGAACGCGCCCCAGTTGTCGCGCGTCACGTCTTCGCGCCAGCGTGTCACCGCAAACTCTTCGCAGTTTGAATAACCGGAACCGGCGGTTGTGAGCATGACGTTGTAAGCGCCGTTCGAGAGCAACTGCGTGCGCGGCGTTTCCAGATCGGCTGAGTCGTAGACGCGCGTGACCATGCCCGGCATGGTATGGACCACGCGACCGGTCAGGACTTCTTCGGCGCGCGGATGAGCAGCCGGCGCGCCGACCGGGACGCGCTCCTGCAACAACAACTCGGTGGCCTGCACCGCCGGGTCGTTGTGAAAACGTTTCTCCATGATGTCGTCGCGCAGCAGGTTTGTAAGCGCGACGAGACTCATGCCCTGATGGTGGGCCATGAACGCGCGAATGAGCACCGACTTCTGACCATCGGGCACCCGTTCGGGCGTGTAGTCGAGCGATTCGTAAAAGCCGAACGGGCCGAGCGCCTCTTCTTTTTCGAGCCGCCGCAAATTGCTGATGGCGGCGCTTGGTTCTACCGCCGCTGCGAGCAGCGAGGCGTAAGGCGCGACGACGAGATCCTCGACGAGTCCGCGCTTTAGGCCGAGGCCGGGCACGCCGAATGGTCCATATTGATAGTTAAGCTGGAGATCGCGCACGTTGTACGCGGCCTCGGAAATGCCCCACGGCACGCCGCGCTCCCGGCCGTATTCGATCTGCCGCGAGATCACGGTTTCGTAAGTCTCGGAGAGCAGCGTGTGCTGGTAGTTGCGCATCACGAGCAGCGGCATCAGGTACTCAAACATCGTGCCCGTCCACGAGAGCAACGCGCGGCCGTGATCGACTTTCGTCAACGCGCGGCCCATGCGGAACCAGTGCTCCTGCGGCACGTCGCCTTTGGCGATGCCGACGAAGCTCGCGAGCCGCGCTTCGCTGGCGAGCAGGTCGTAGTAAGAATCGTCCGCGCGCGACGCGCTCGCGTTGAAACCGATCGTGAACAACTTGCGCTCAACGTCGAAGAGAAACGAGAAGTCAGTTTCGTCGATGAGCTGATCGCAGGTGCGCGCGATGCGGCTGAGACGCGATAGCAGATCGTTTGAACCGTTGGCGGCTTGCTCGAGTGCTTTCGTCAGTTTTGCAGAGATTTGGGCCAGTTGCGGCGAGTCGTGATTCTGGAAAGCTGCCAGTTGGACGAGAACTTTGTCGCAGAGCTGCGGCACGTCCGCGAGCGTCGGCACGTTCTGTAGTAGTTCGAAAATGGTGGTCCACTCGCGATCCGCGCCGATGGCTTGTTTCAGCTCGGGTAACAAACGGCCCCACGTCGTGAGCGACTGTGCGTCGCGCTGGTGAGACGTGACCTGGTGCCGCAACGCGTTGACCCACCAGTGCAGCTCCTGAAAAGTAGCCTCACCGTGTTCCTGGGCGAGCGCGTTGACGATGTCGTCGATCTCGGAGGCGCGCCGGGCCAGCGAATCGATCAGGCGAAACCATGCTGACAGATCCTTCCCTGGGTCTACGGCCAACAGTTTTCGCGTAGCGGAGATCTCATCTTCCAACTGGCGCACCGTCACCACGTCCGTGCGTTGTCGAAAAGTACCGACGAGAGTCGCCTCAAGCGTGAGCGCATCGAGCGTGTCGGTGAGTCCGTGGATGACGTGCGGACCAAACAACTTGTCGTCGGGCAGTTCGATCGCGCCCTGTTTGATCGCGATCAGATGACCGGCGAGATTGCCGCTGTCGACGGTCGAGACGTATTGCGGCATCAGCGGCTGGAGAGTTTTCGTGTCGTACCAGTTGAAGAAATGGCCGTGCAGCCGGTTCAACTTCGCGAGCGTGGCGAAGGTGAGCTCCAGGCGTTCCACCAGCTCCAACGTGCTGACATAACCGAGCTCGCGCGCGGAAGCGGTCGCGAGTAACAACAGACCCATGTTCGTCGGCGACGTGCGATGGGCCGTCACGGGCGAAGGATCTTCCTGAAAGTTGTCGGGCGGAAGCCAGTTGTCTTCAGCGCCGACGAAGGTCTCGAAGAAGCGCCACGTGCGGCGGGCGATCAAACGGGCGAAGTTTGTCTCTTCGAGACTCAGGACTTGTCGCACGAGCGGGCGCGGCTTGCTGGTCCACAAGGCGATGAAGGGCGAGGCGATCCACACCGCGGCGAGAATGCCCATCAACGGCAGCGCGTCAGGTTTTAAAAAGACGGTCAGGCCAAGCGCCACGAGCGCGAGGATCTCTGCGGGCCACAACAGCCGCAAATAAGAAGCGACGTCGTAGCGCACCGATCTTTCCGCTTCGGCGGCCGAGACCCATTCGAGCAGCTTGCGGTGCGAGATCAGTTGGCGATAAAGCGTGCGCCCGATCGCGTCACACATGAGATACGCCTGATGTGGCAGCAAAACAAACGAGAACGCGATCTGGGCGGTGTTGGTGCGGAAGTCGCCCCACATGCTCCAGAAATGGCTGGTCCAGGGAATGCCGCGCGGATGCTTGAGCAGGCCCGTCGTGACGTGCAGGTAAACGGGAAACGCGATCACGACAAGGACAAACAAGGCCCACAGCCACGCCGAACGCGGAAAGATCGTGCATGCGGCAACGAGCCAGAGAAATAGCGTCGGCGCGACGAGGCTGCGGCGCAGGTTGTCGAAGATCTTCCAACGCGCAATCAGCGGCAGCGGGTTGCGAACTTTCTGTCCCCCGCCGTTCGGCACACGCGGAAAGAGCCAGCGAATGATCTGCCAGTCGCCACGTGTCCAGCGATGCAGCCGCTTCGCGAACGCTTCGTACGACGCGGGATATTCGTCGAGCACTTCGATGTCGGTCGTGAGTGCCGCGCGCGCGAAGAGACTCTCGAAGAGGTCGTGACTGAGCAGCGCGTTCTCCGGCACGCGATCCGCGAGTGCGCGTTGAAAAGCATCGACGTCATACAAACCCTTGCCGGTGAAATTACCTTCGCCGAAGAGGTCCTGATACACGTCGGAAATCGCGGTGGTGTAAGGATCGATGCCCGTGTAGCCGGAAAAAATCTGGACGAACTTCGAGCGCGACGCGCTGCTGAGCGAGATGCTGACGCGCGGTTGCAAAATGCCGTAACCATGGACCACGCGATTCGTTGTCTCGTCAAAGCGCGGGCGGTTGAGCGGATGCTCGGCGGCACCGATGAGCTTGCGCGCCACGTCTCGCGGGAGTTGCGTGTCCGTGTCGAGCGTGATGACGTAACGAATCGACTTCATCAACGCATCGTCCGCAGTACGCACGACGAAGCTCGTGTCGCGCGCGCCACGCAATAGCCGGTTGAACTCTTCGAGCTTGCCGCGTTTTCGTTCCCAACCCATCCATTTGTTTTCGCCGGGGTTCCATTGCCGCCGCCGGTGAAACAGATGAAAACGGCCCTCGCCGTGTTTCTGGTTAAGCGTGTCGATGCCGCTTTGGGCCACCGCGAGCAAGTGCGAATCCTGCGGCAGCTCTTCGGCGTCGGCGTCGTGAAAGTCGCTGAGCAGCGCGTAGTAGATGCGCGGGTCCTGGTTGGCGAGAAAGTGGACCTCGAGTCGTTCGACGAGCTCCGTCACCTGCGACTCGCTGAAGAAGATCGTCGGCACAACGACGAAGCTCGCGGCGTTTTCGGGAACGCCGTTCGTCGTCGCGATTCGCGGCAGTAAACGCGGCGGAAAGAAATGTGTGACGTCCCAGTTGATGACTGTGAGTGCGAGATCGCTCGCGGGAATAAATCCGATGATTGCGGTGACGACGAGCACGATCCAGTTCGCGCCGGCGAAGTACATCGCAGCGAGCAGGAACACGAGCACGAGGATCGTAAGCAACAAGATCGTGCCGAGATATCCTGAGGTTGCGTGTTGCAACATCCAGCGGCGAAGGCTCTCCGCAAAACCTGGCCGGTAGCGGAACTTCGCTTCCAGCTGCGGCAATCCGCGATCGATCAGGTAATAACCGACGTGTCTTCGTGCTTCTTCAGCGTCTTGCGCCTCAGCGGCGAGTTGGACCGCAGCCTCGCCCACATCCAGTTCGTTCGTCCGCGTGCGTTTGCTGATTCGTTCGACGACGTGGCGATAACGATCGCGCGAGGCAAACTCCATTCGCGAATAGACGCCGGCAGGATCTTTGCCGAGGACCGGTTCGATCAGACTGACCTTTTCGAAGAAGTCGTTCCAGTCTAGCGTCGAGAGCAGACGCATGCTGGTGATGGTGTTGCCCACCGTCACTTGCGCGGCGGCCTGGCGCTGGTGTTCGTTGTGAATGACCTGCTCGACGCTTGCGCCTTGCCGGCTCAGGTGCTTTTCGAGCCAATCCATCACGGGCATCACCGAGGGATGTTGTTCGCGCAGGCGTTGGACCAGTTCGACCACGAAACTCTGCGGCATTTCCTCGCGCTTGCCGAGACGTTCGCTGACGTACGTGTTGATGAGCGTGGGATTGATTTGGGCGAGTTCGAGTAACTTATCGGCGAGTTTGTCTGCGTCTTCGCGCTCGAGACGCGCGCGGGCGATCGAGATTGCGAGCCGGCGCAGGTTTTCGACGAGCGCGAGACGCAGCGTGATCGCCACGGCCCACACCTCACCGATCGAGAGCGGCGCGACCGTTTGGTATGCAGCGATGAAGCGACGCAGCGTGGTGGTGTCGAGACGCGAGTCGGTGTGCGTGATGAGGGCGAGCGCGACCGCGTAGATGCGCGGATAGCCTTTCAGCTCACCGTCGGCGAGCTTGGGCAGTTCGTGATAGTAACTCTTCGGCAGATCGTGGCGGATCTCGCGCAGTTGTTCTTCGATGATGTGATAGTTGTCGACGAGCCACTCGGCGGCGGGCGAGATCGCGCGGCCCTGGCGCAACGCTTCGACGAGTGCTTTGTAAGCGGTTTCGAGGATGCGGCCGTTTTCCGCGAGACGCGGCAGGAGTTGCGCGCGGCCTTTGCGGGTGACGGTCTGGTGTTCGGCGGCGAGAGTTTGGGCGTACTGTTCGAGACGTTCGACGCTGTAGAACTCGGCCTGAAAAGGTTTCTCGTCAGTATCGCGGTCTGGTTTCCGAAGAAACGCCGCGAACGATTCCAGCAGTTCACTCATGAACGTCTCGAATAAACAATAAGCAATGTTTTGGGGGAGGTTCAGAATATCACGAAGTGACATCAGGCCGTAGTGATTAGGCTTTTGTTATACTCCCGCGCGATGCGCGTGTTGGGGATCGATCCGGGCAGTCAGACGATGGGCTGGGGCGTCGTTGAAGGCGATGGCCGGCGTTATTCGCTCGTGGCGTATGGTGCGGTGCGCGCGCCGTCGTCGCTGCGGTTTCCGGCGCGGCTGTTACGGATGTGCAGCGGGCTGGAGGAAGTGATTGCGGAGCATCGGCCGGACGCGTGTGCGCTCGAGGATGCGTTTCTCGCGACGAACGTGAAGGTCAGCATGAAGTTGGGCCAGGTGCGTGGCGTGGTGTTGCTGGTGGCGGAGCGCGCGGGGCTGGAGATTCACGAATACTCACCGCGGCTGATTAAGCAGACGGTGGTTGGTTACGGTAACGCGGAGAAGCATCAGGTGCAGGAGATGGTGCGTTTGCTGTTGGCTTTGAAGAGCGTGCCGACACCGCACGACGCTGCGGACGCGCTGGCCGTGGCGATCTGTCATTTTCATCACGCGCCGTTTAAGGAAAGGCTTGTGGCTTTGGTATAACCTCACAAAAAAAGGAGAACATAATGAATCCTCACAAACTCACGCGGCGCCACGCTGCGTGTCTTACAGTTCATCTCTTTCTGTTTTTAATCGTTGGCTTGTTATCCGCGAAAATCTCTCACCCTAAAACGCCGGCGGGAGGTCGTCTCGCGGTGGTTGTGGATGAACGACTCGCGGCGTTGCGCAGCACGCCTGATTTGCAGGGAAGGTTAGTACGGCGACTGGGCCGCGGGCGTTTGGTCGCGATCCGCGGTTCGCGCACTGTAGCCGAAGGCGTTGTTTTTTATTTAGTGAACGTGACGAGCCGAACGCACGGTTGGATTCAACGTGAAGCAGTTGTTTCGGCCGCGCGTGCGGGCGACGATCGGCGTTTGCTGGATCTAATTAAGGCCTCCGACGGTTTCGATCGCATCGTGCGCGCGCGGATCTTTCTCGATAACTTCGTGCGCTCACCGCTGCGTCCGCAAGTCTTGCTCTTACTCAGCGACGCCGCTGAAGAACAAGCAGCGAAACTCTCGCGCGACGCCATGCAGCGTCTCAACAACAGCACCGCACGCGAGCAAACTTGGTCAGCACCGGACTTTACTTATTTCCTAAACTACACCGGCCTCGATCGTTACAACCGCCAACGCGTCGGCTTCGTCTTCGATCGAACAACGAAACGCTTTCACTACGACGGCGCTGCGTTGCGCGAACTCCTCCGCCGTTACCCCCACTCCCCCGAAGCAAGCTACGCCCGCAAACGCCTGGCCCAACTAAAAAATTGAGGTAATGCTCCGTTAGTGTGTTGCTGGTAGAAAGTCGATTTCTTCTGTCTCTTCGGTGATACGATGCGCCACCAACGGCGCGGGCTGGCAAGTGCTACTAACACTCGCCAGCCCTTCACAGCCGAAATCCTGTATCAGAGGACTTCGACCATGCTTGATAATCGTAACACGGAGAATGCTCCGCTTGACTCTGAGGACTGGCAGATCGTCTTTGAGCCTTACGCCCAATTTCCGATTCTCGCGTTCGTCCTCGCCCAACACCTAACCGCACTCCAAGACCTCGCACAAAACGACGCAGCAAAGGCCACAGCCGCAATTAACCGTGCCGTAGATGAACTCTTCGAGCACAGTCAATTCCGGTCTGTGAGTCTGGAGTTGTTTCGCGTTACCGTGCAAGGCCGGTTGCCTGTAGACGTTGAAAGCGTTCTCAACGCTCTAGGGATAAGGACGTAAGGCGATGGGTCACAAACGTCCAACACCACAGCACCTTCCAGCCAAGCTACGGGCCATCCGAAATAACGCAGGACTGAGCCAATATCGTTTATCGAAACTACTGCAAGCAGGACGGACGCGGTTGTCGGAGTGGGAATGGGGGCGACGGATGCCTGACTGGAAGGTGCTTATACGCTACGCCAAGTTTGCTGGTATTCCGCTCGAATTTATCGTTGACGATGCGATCGATCTGGAGTACTTCACACACTATCTAACCGTGGTCAATCAACGGCGCGGCGAGCTAACTTTGCCCGTGACGTTGTTTTGGCCCAAGTGAATTTTTTGTGGTTTGCAGGTGTGACCGAAAGGGCCGATTCGTCGGCTCTTTGGTTTATGCGGTGAGTAAGTCTTTCAACGTCCAAACGCTCTTAGTGATTCCCGCTTCCATTGCCGGAGTGCATCGGATGGTTGAGTGCATCCGGCAGAAGTTGTACCAGCAAAAGTAAAGACTCATCATCGCGTAAAGGTTTTCCCACTTCTTACTAAACGCATTCGTCAACCGTGTGAGTCTGCGTACACTCGTGCGAATGCTGAGGTTTGAACGCTCAACGATGCTCGTGCATATTCGGTTAGGATCGGGATCGCCAATAACTACTTTCGTTGTTGTTTCCACCACTTCGGGTGGCGAATACTTCCGCTCGCCCTCTACGTCAACCTTGCCGTAAACCTTGACCAGCATCGCATAATCAACACGAGTGCCGAGTGAATAAGAAACCGCGTTTTCGTAAGGTCGCCAGCCATCTGTAGTGAGTTGAAAATGGCCGGACGTAGCGTAGTTCAATTTTTCTGTAAAAGCCTCTGTGTGAACTATATCGCGCTCGCCTAGATGCCACGCCAGAATGAGCTTTGTGTTGCGCTCGATGCCGACGAACGTGTAAGCGTCACCGACATTTGAATCGGTTATTCCGTGGTGCAGTTTGTGACGATTCTTGCATTGCACAAAGCCCCAAATTTCATCGGCCTCAACGTCCTTTACTGCGATGCCTTTGATCTTCGCGTTCATGATGCGCTCGCACTTCTCACCAGCGAGCACGAGTAAGTTGAGGATCGTTTCCTGATGTAGTCCGGTGATGCGTTGAATCGAACGGATCGACATTCCTTCAAGCATGAGCTTTAAACACGTCTCGGCCTTATCAAGGGGGATACGCATATCGCCCAACGGTTTCTGCCGGTCTTCTGAGAATGTCTTCTTACACTGTTTGCAACGATAGCGTTGAATCTTGTTCGGGCCGAACTTGCCGAACTTCTTGCAGATAGATGAGCAATTGTGACAGGTCATTTTGAGCCTTGCCTTTCAAGGGCGACTAGCTCAAAATCAGCTTGCTTGGAGACTGACGTGAGCAATCGCGTTTTGTTTTCAAAGGGCCTTAGCGATTACCAGTCGTTAGGGCCTTCAACTTTCAACGCGGTCTATACTATCTCAGATAGTACCGCTCGTCAACAAGATTCTACTTGAAATAGCATACTATTTCCGATAGTATGCGGACGTGGCAAGAATTCAGCGACCAGTTTGGATTTGGAAGTGTGAGCGTTGTGGCTATGAGTGGCTACCGCGAAATCTGACGGATGATACGCCACCTAAGCGATGCCCCGGCCCAAACTGCAAAAGCCCTTACTGGAACACGCCACGGCAAACCAAAAGCGCCGGATCAGCCCTGCCACAGTCGCGAGCTAGTAACAGGGCCGTCCAGCGGAAGGTAAAGCAAACTTAGGGTGATTGGATTGAGGTGGCCCACGGACAAGACTCGAACTCGCATCTCCGCTTGTGTGGTGCGGTGTTTTACCTTCGGGCCTTCGCCCGAATTAAACTACGGGGCCATAACTCCATCAGTTAGAAAACTTAGCGATTTCTGTTGATGGTGGCCCGCGTGCTCTGTATAATAAACACAATTGCAGCATGGTGCGCCGTCTAAAGCTACCTAGTTGCAAAGGGGTCGGATAGGCTGAAACTATCCGGCTCCTTCTCATTTAAGGGCCTTTATAGGCCCAGCCCTTGCTTTACAGCCTCTAAGCTGTCTCGTGGAATGCTGTACAAGGTTTCTCCCCCGCCGTCTGGCCTTCTTCGTCGTTCGCTAATAAGCACGGATTCAGGGTTTATATTGGATCTTTGGGCATTACGCGTTAGCGGCGAAATCACACGCCCAGTTAACGCCATGTTGTTCTGCAACCCGAGATTCTCCCGCAGATTGTCTGCCGTAATGGGCCTACCACGCCCGACTTCGTAAATCGTTCTCAATCCTCGTTGCGGCCATTCAGGCAAGCTTGCCACAAAATCTGCCAAGCTAATCACTGCCGCCACAGCGGGCTCTGCTTGTGGTTCTGCTTCTGGTTGCTGGCGATGCCCATTAGTGGCGGCGGCGGCAGCGGCTAATTGGGCCTGATTGTATTTCGCAATGAGTTCCACGGCCTCATCTAGCGTATTAACCGAAACTTCCGCAGGGCCGATTTTTACTGGATAGCTCATAACATGCCTCTCAAGTCGAAGTCGAATGGCCTCAGTATAGCGATCTGATTCAGGACATGCAAATAGAAAATGAGCCATACAGCATAATTGTTTTTCTATACGGCCCCTTATGGCTTTCCGTGGGCCGACATGGGTGAGCGTAGTAGTGACTGCCGGGCCTGTTTGCGTTCTATTGATATAATCCGGTCGTCACGAGTGGCAGGAGTGGCTCGTATTGTAATGGTAAGGAATGGAGTTGCAAGGGTCAGGAGTGACCACGGAGAGGCTCGCATCATGCGGGCCTTTCATGTTCAGAAGCGGCGAATTTCCGGCAACCTCGAAAACAACAATTTAGCGGAGCACTACCAAAATTGAGCCCCGCTTTACTCACAACTGCGGATGCTGTATTGTGCTCCACAATGACTATAAAACGAGCAAACATGAAAGGATTTAGCGATATGGGCCTCACACGTATTGCCGTCACCGTAAGAAAGTTGGGTTCAAAGGAAGGAGAGTCGTATACAGCGACCTTCCTTGTCGATACCGGCGCGATCGATTCGTTGGTTCCAGCTTCCGAGCTGAGAAAGCTCGGTATAGAACCAACGCGCACAGAGCTGTACGAGATGGCGACCGGACAACGGGAACGATTCGAGGTTGGTTTTGCTGAGTTCACGTTTCTCGGTAAAGAGATACCGGCTCAGATAATGTTCGGGCCCGATGACGCTGAGCCGATCCTCGGAGTAATAGCTCTCGAACAGGCCGGTTTCGTCGTAGATCCGGTTGCAGAGCGGCTCAAGCAGTTGCCGGCGCGCTCGCTCAAAGCCGTGGCGCTGAAATCTGTGGCCTAAACGGCCCGCCCTCCCCTAAACTCTCAAAAATTCGCCTGCATCGGGTGTTAATAATCCCGCTGCCCCCTCGTCTATCTGGCGTGTAGACGAAGGAGAACCCCGTGCAGGCTGCTCTTAAACCTTTGCGAATTGTGAAACCTCAACCCGCGGGAGAGCTCGAAACGCTCTTCCAGACGCATCACGGACGCGTTTTTCGTACCGCCCAACGCATCACCGGCAGCGCCGCCGATGCCGAGGACGTGCTGCAAACCGTCTTTCTGCGTCTCGTAAAAACACCGGAAGCTTACGATCTCTCGCGCAATCCGGAGGCTTACCTTTCCCGCGCGGCCATCAACGCTTCACTCGACCTGCTGCGCAGCCGCAACCGTTCGAAGTCAGTGGCACTGGACGACGCCGACGAGGAAATAATCGCCGGCAAGGCCCGCAGTCCCGAAGCGTTGCATGCCGATCGCGAGCTGCAAACGCTCGTTCGTCAGGCGGTGGCACGCCTCGGCAAGACCGGGGGTGAAATGTTTGTCCTTCGTTATTACGAGGGGTTGGATAACAAAGAAATCGCCGTCCTGATGGAAACCTCGCCGCTCGTCGTCGGTGTCGTGCTTCATCGCGCGCGCACCAAACTGAGAAAAGAGATTGGGCACTATCTGGAGAAACACCATGAAAAGGAATAGTGAAGAGATCCTGAATAAAGTTACTGCCGAGATTCGCAATGAAAAGGTGGATCCGACAGTCGCAGCAGCAGCGGCAGACCGTGTTTGGGCGCGTGTCTCCGCCGCTGCCGGCGAAGCTGAATTTCAAATGCCCGCGATCGAACACATCGAAGGCTGCGCTGATTTTCAGTCGCTGATTCCCGCTTACCTCGCGGGCAAACTTTCCGAAGCGCGCTCGTTGTTGCTGGTGGACCACACGCATGAGTGCATCCCCTGCCGCAAGGCGATGAAGGAAGCACGCGCACGTCGCTTCACGGTGGCCAAGGCTCCGGTCACCGCGAAGCGCTACTCGCTTCAGCCGGTCGTGTTGCGCTGGGGCATTGCGGCGGTGCTCGTGCTTGGTTTCGGTTTACTCGCGGTACCGTTCATGCAGCGCTTCTGGCCGTTCGGTGAATTCGACGCGACCGTCCAGGCTGCTGAAGGACAGGTATATCAAGTCGCAGACGCGCGCACGGCCACAGTCGGCACGGGCGCGAAACTGCAAAAAGGCGAGAAGGTGCGCACAGCGAAAGACGCGCACGCTGTTGTTCGTCTCGGTGACGGCTCGTTGATCGAGATGAAAGAACGTTCCGAGCTTTACCTGACGAAGAACGGACAGGGAACGACGATCCATCTCGATCGCGGCAGCATCGTGGTGGAAGCCGCGAAACAGAAAGATGGCAAGTTGTTTGTGGAAAGCGGCGACTCGCTCGTGTCCGTTACAGGAACGGTTTTCTCTGTCAACAACGGCACGAAGGGTTCGCGAATCTCCGTTATCGAAGGCGAAGTGAACTTGAACCACGCCGGCAGCGACCGTGTGTTGCATCCGGGTGAACAAGCCACGACGAGTGCAACGATCGCGCCGATTCCGATCAAAGATGAGGTGGCGTGGAGTAAGAAAGCCGATCATTACGCGGCTGTGTTGTCGGGACTCGCGACGCTCAAGACCGAACTGAACGCAGTGAAGCGTCCGGGCGTTCGCACCTCGACGCACCTGCTCGACCTGATGCCCGACAGCACCGTCGTCTACGCGGCGCTGCCGAACCTCGCGGAATCGATCAGCGAGTCGCATCGCATCATTCAGGAGCGCATGAGCCAGAATCCGGCGTTGCGCGAATGGTGGGAGAAAGAACAGTCGGGCCGCGCGCAGAACATGGACCGGGTGGTCGAAACGATTCGCCAGTTTGGCTCCTATCTCGGTGACGAGATCGCTGTCTCTGTCTCGATGAATGAAAAGGGCGAACCGAGCGAGCCGCTCGTGTTGGCCGAGTTGACCAACGACGCGGGCTTCCGCGCTTTTCTCGAACAGCAGATCGCTAAACTCACTGCCGAGGGACACCACGGACCGCAGATTGTGTTTGTTGAAGATCCCTCGAAGCCAACTAATGAAGATCCGACGAACAAGGAGCATCTCTACGTTTGGATTCAGAATGGTCTCTTCGCGGCAAGTCCGAAGCTGGCGCAACTGCAACAGCTTCAGACTGTGTTGACTGGTGGCGGTACGAGCAGTTTCACTGTGACGCCTTTCCGCGGACGCATCGCGCAGGTTTACCAGGAAGGCGCGGGCATCGTCGTCGCGGCGAATCTCGAAAAAGTCGTGGCCCAGGTTGAAGCGCACCGGCCGCAAGGCGCGGATGCGGAGAAGCAGGAAAGCGCGTTGAAGCAGTTGGGCATTCTGAGCGTGAAGTACTTCGTGCTCGATCAGAAAGACACGAACGGCAAGACGCACACGCAGGCTTCGCTTTCATTCAACGACACGCAGCATGGCATTCCGTCGTGGCTCGCGGCGCCTGGCCCGATGGGCTCGCTGGAATACATTTCGCCGAACGCGAACCTCGTGGCCGGTTTCGTAGTGAAGAATCCGGTGGCGCTCGTCGACGATCTCCTCGGCGTGTTGGAGACGGTTGCGCCTGAAGTGCGCAAGAGTTTCGACAAGCAGCAGGCGGAGCGCGGTGTGAATCTGCGCAACGACATCGCGGCGCCGCTCGGTGGTGAGTTCGCATTCGCGATTGATGGGCCGTTGTTGCCGACGCCTTCGTGGAAGCTCGTTTTTGAAGTAAACGATCCAGCGCACTTGCAGCAAACGCTCGAGCGCGCAGTAAGTGAAATGAACAAGGAAGCCGCGAAGTATGGCAAGAACGGTTTGACCTGGGAACAGACTGACGTCGGCGGCCGTGTTTACTACACGCTGAAGTCGGCTGACTTCGGGTTGGTGCAAGTGAACTATACTTACAACAACGGCTACATGATCGTTGGACCAAGCCGCGCTCTCGTGGAGCTGGCGATCAAATCGCGTGAGAGTGGATCGTCGCTGCTTCATTCGGCGAAGTTCACGGCGGGGTTGCCGGCGGACGGCAATGCAAACTTCTCCGCGGTCTTCTATCACAACCTGGGTGCGCTCGTGCCGGCCGGGTTGGCGAATGCCGCGCAGAATCTGCCGAAGGGACCGCAACAAGCAGTGCAGGCGATCGCTTCAGACATGGCGCCGACGCTCGCGTATGCGTATGCACAAGGCGACAGCATCACGTTCGCGGCGAACACTGAAGGCGGACCGTTCGGCATTGGCCCCGGAACGCTCCTCGGCATGCCCAACGCGTTGGAGATGCAAAACATCATCGACCGCGGCATGAACAAGCAGAAGTAGGTTGCGTTTGGAGCGCCGGAGGCGCGCCCAGAAGGTAGCCAGGGGCAAGCACGTAGTGCGCAGCCCCTGGATCAATTTAACGACGCGTATCAGCACCGAAGGTGCGACAGACGTTCGGCCGCTCCTTCGGAGCTGAATTATTTTCTCTAACGATCCAGGGGCTGCGCACTCGCTTGGCTCGTGCTTGCCCCTGGCTACCTTCTGGTCGCGCCTTCGGCGCTACCAACGCGCCTTCGGCGCTACTAACGCGCCTTCGGCGCTACCAACGCGCCTTCGGCGCTACTAACGCGCCTTCGGCGCT
>CAMLLD010000061.1 GCA_946480785.1 uncultured Blastocatellia bacterium
CCGAAGGACAGGTCGTGCTCGTCGACACGCCCGGCGTTCATCAACCGGGTTACGAGCTTAATCGACGCATGATGGTAGCGGTCCAGGAAGCGCTACTCGGCGTCGATCTCGTCTGCCTGATTCGCGATGCGTCGGTGTCCACCGGCAATGGCGATCGCTTCGTCCTCGACCTCGTGAAGCGTTCTGAAAAACTCGCGCTCCTGTTGCTCAACAAGATTGACAAGCTCGAAGACAAAGCGGCGTTGCTGCCATTGATGGATTGGTATCGCAACGAGTACGAGTGGCGCGAGATCATTCCGATTTCGGCGTTAAAGGAAGAGATGACTGACGAGGTTATCGTTGCTGCGCTGCGTCATTTGCCGAAAGGCGAGCCGATCTTTTCCGAAGACGAGTTGACGGATCAGTCGTTGCGTGTGCTCGTGGCGGAGATCGTGCGTGAGAAGGTTTTGCAAGTGACGGGTGATGAGATTCCGTACGTCACGGCGGTCGTAACCGAACGGTATGAAGAAGTGCGTGAAGATTTTGCGCGTATCAACTGCGTGATTGTGGTCGAGCGTCAGTCGCAGAAGAAGATCGTGATCGGAAAGGGCGCGAGTCGTTTGAAAGAGATCGGGATTCGCGCGCGCCGCGACATCGAAGAGCTGTTGGGCCACCGCGCGCATCTTGAGCTGTTTGTGAAAGTCGAAGAGGACTGGCGGAATAGTCCGCATTTGCTGGATGAGTTTGGAGTGCAATGAGTGAGATGTGGTACGCGTTGGATGTTGAGATTGAAGCGCAGGCGCGCGAGGCGGTGGAGTATGCACTGATCGAAGCGGGCGCCAGCGGTACTGAAACCGCCACGGATAACACGGATGGAACACGGATCACGGGTTATTTTGACGGGGTGCCGGATCGGGAGCGGGTGCGTGAGGAGCTCTTTGAGGCGTTAAGAATTTATGAGTTGCCGTCGTCGTCGGTGCGCGACATGAACGTGCGTGAGGTCGAGCAGCGCGATTGGCTCGAGGAGTGGAAAAGGAATTGGCAGCCGGTCGAGATCGGGCGTTTCATCGTCGCGCCGCCGTGGTCCAACATCGAGAATCCGCACGGCCATTGCGTGATTCGCATCGAGCCGGGAATGGCCTTTGGTACCGGGACTCACGAAACGACGCGTCTGTGTCTCGCAGCGATCCAGAAGTATTACGAGGGTGGAAGTTTTCTCGACGTCGGTACCGGCACCGGGATTCTGGCGATCGCAGTGGCGGCGTGTGCGCCCGGCGCCCACGTCGAAGCGTGCGACACGGACGCGGATGCGATCGAGATCGCGCGTGAGAACGCCGCTGCGAATGGCGTCGCCGAGATGATCAATTTCCGCGTGGGGTCGGTGAATGAGGACACGCCGTCGGCTGATTTCATTTGCGCGAACCTCACGGCAGACGCGATCGCGAAGATCTTGCCGACGCTCGTTGCGCTGAGCTGCGGCAGGTTGGTTTTGAGTGGGATTTTGGAAACGCAGATCGAAGCCATAACCGATCAACTCGCGCAGTTGGCGATCACCGATGCTGAAATCACTCGTGAAGGCGAGTGGGTGGCGATCACCGTTTGAAAGTTGACTCTGTTTAGAAGATGACGCGACGCCGGTTCTTCGCGCCTCCGAGCGCCTTCAATTTCACGAAACGCACCGTGATGTTGGCGGCTGATGAAGCGCGTCATTTGCGCGAGGTGTTGCGGCTTAAACCGGGCGACGAGGTTTCGGTTTTCGACGGTGAAGGCAAAGAGTTTCGCGCACGCGTGGCCCAGGCGAGACGCGAGTTTGCCGAACTCGAACTGCGGGATGAGATTGAGCCCGCGCGGCCGGAGTCGCCGCTGAAGATCACGCTCGCGGTGGCGTTGTTGAAAGGTGAGAAGTTTGATCTCGTCGTGCAGAAAGCGACAGAGCTGGGCGTCGTGAAGATCGTACCGCTGATCACGCGCTACGCGGATATCAAACTGCGCGACGCGGGCGACGGGGCGAAGCGAGTTGCGCGCTGGCAGCGCATCGCCCTCGAAGCGGCGAAGCAGTCCGGTCGGGGATTGGTGCCCGAAGTGAGCGATCCCAAACCGTTAGGATCGGTTTTGAAATCCGCGTCGTTGTTGTTCTCCGAAAGAGAAGGACACGGATTAACACAGATCGAAACGGATGAGATCACCGCCATCGTCGGCTCGGAAGGCGGGTGGTCGGACGAAGAACTCGAACAAGCGCGTGCTGCCGGCGCGCAGATCGTCACGCTCGGCGGGCGTATCATGCGCGCGGAAACAGCAGCCATCACAGCCGCCGCCCTGCTGCAACATCGCTTCGGCGATCTAAAGTAACCCGGCACACGTCGACGGCGGCGCACGGCGCACGTTGACCGCGGCGCGCGACAGGCTCAAAATGCTATTGAACAAACAAAACCAGCCGGTCGTTTGAAACGTATGGCCATCAGCAAAGCAGACGCAATCGAAAAAGCTCGCAAGGACCTGGCGCAGCGGCTGAACGTCGACGCGAGCGCAATCAAAGAGCAGTCGGTTGAAGACGACGATTTCCCGGACATGGCGCTCGGCGCCGCCGAAGACGACGAGATGAGCGGCCAGATGATCACGTCCGGCTGGCGCATCCGCCTCGGCGCAAACGGCAAAAACTACGAATACCGCGCCGACAAAAACCAGGTCCGTCTCGTCGGTTTCAAGGGCAAGAATTACCGCGTTTAGGTTTCACGAGGTACCGCAATGAACCGCAATAACTTTTTAATTCACCTCGCACTCGCAATCGTTCTCGTTCTCATCGCCGCTTTCGCCGGCCAGTTGAATCGCTGGCGCCACGAGTGGAAGCACCGCGTGCACATCATGCCGATGGCCGAAAAGAAGCGCGCCTCGACCGCTGAAGAGATCGCGCTTGCTGAAAATCATTCGGACCGCGCCGAACTGCTCGTCAAATTCAAGAGCGGCACCAGCGCCGAAGCGATCGACAAGATCATGGACCAGTTTCACGACCGCGTCGAAGACCGGATCGAAAGCGATCCCGGGCTCGAAGCCATCGACGATCTCGACGACGCTGACGTAGCGGCGACCGTCGCCAAGTACAACACGTTGCCGGAAGTGGAATACGCGGAGCCGAATTTCGAAATCGAGCAGGATGCGGTTGACGCGTCGTCATTCGTTCCCGTGTTGCCGCACGATCCGCGTTTCAACGATCAATGGGCGCTCGCAAACTCCGGCCAGCGCGGCGGTAAAGAAGGTGCCGACATCAGCGCGACCCGCGCCTGGGCCACCACAACCGGCAGCGACAAAGTGGTCGTAGCGGTGCTCGACAGTGGCGTCGATTACACGCACGAAGATCTCGCGCCGAACATGTGGACCAGGCCCGCGAACCTCGCGCCGTATCACGACAACGAGCTCGGCACGATTGACGACACGAACGGTTTCAACGCAATCGACAATGCTTCCGATCCGATGGATGAGAACGGTCACGGCACGCACTGCGCCGGCATCATCGGCGCCGAAGGGAGCAACGAGATCGGCATCAGCGGCGTGAACTGGAAAGTGCAGATCATGCCGTTGAAGTTCATGAACGCAGGCGGCTTCGGCACCACGAAAGACGCGATCGAAGCGATCAACTACGTGATCGATCGCAAGAAGGCGGGCGTGAACGTGCGCATCATCAGCGCGAGTTGGGGTTCGACGCAGAAATCGCGCGCGCTCGAGGAAGTGATTCGCAAAGCTTACGAGAGCGACATTCTGTTCGTCGCGGCGAGTGGTAACGCGAGTACGAACAACGATCGCAATCCGCATTTTCCGTCGAGTTACAACGTGCCGAACGTGATCAGCGTCGCGGCGTTGGACCGCAACGATCAGCTCGCGAAGTTTTCAAACTTTGGCGTGAAGAGTGTCGCGATTGCCGCGCCGGGTGTTGATATTCTCAGCACGTGGCTGGGTAATGAATATGAGGAGAAGTCGGGCACGTCGATGGCGACGCCGGTCGTAGCTGGTGTGGCGGCGCTGATCGTCGCGGAGCATCCGCGTATCTCGGTGGACGACTTGAAGAAGAAAGTGTTGGCGTCCGTCGATCCGCTGCCTGGGTTGAAGGACAAAGTAACCACTGGAGGGCGTATTAACGCCGCGAAAGCCGTGGAGTAGATTTTAGGGATTCCCCGAAACCAATTTTTTCTTGCCTTCCAACGCTTCGCGATACGCGCCGCCGCGCACGTCGCCGATTTTGATCGCCTCGTCAAACGACTTCACCGCCTCCGCCGTGTTGTCGAGGAAAGCATTGATGCGTCCCATCGACTCGTGCGCGCGCGAGAGGATCGCTTTGTCGTCTTCCGGTGAAGCAGCGGCGATCGCCATGCGGTAATGGCCCAACGCGCGATTGAGACGTTCGACTTGCACCTGCTCGTCGGTCGCGTCCATCGCGGCGAGACTCGCCGTCTGCCCCAACGCGAAAAAGATGCGCGGCTCGTGCGGATACTCCTTCAACAACTCACGCAGACGCGCTTCGGCTTCGTTGTAATCTTTGTTTCGCAGCGTATCTTCCACCGCCGCGAGATCGCGCACCAGCGCGGCATCACGAACACTGTTCGCGCCAGAGGCGCCGTTGCCCTCAGCTTCTGCTTTGCGCGCGGCCAACCGAGCTTGCCGCGCGGTGAGCGCGCGTTGTCGCGCTTCGGCATACTCAGCCAGACGGTTCGCTTCCTTCGCCGGATCGAACGACGCGATCATGTCGGGAAAGAAATTCGCGAGATCGAAACCGGCGTTCTCGATGCCTTTGAGTTGGTCCGAGAAGAAGAACGACAGCACTGCGCCCTTTTCATATTCGTCAGCCAGACGCGCAATCGTTTCGTCCTGGATCGCCGTCAACTCGGTGAGCGCACTCTTGGTGATCGCGTTTCGCTCGGCTTCGGTTTTGGCGGCGGCTAACTTCGCGCGCACGTCGAGCCCGAGTGCTTCGCGTTTGCGCAGCTCGTCGTAACGCGCATCAGCGGCCGCGACGAGCGAACGGGTCACAGTCAGAAACACGTCCGGACTCGTTTGTGCGCCGGCTTTCTGTCGCTCGTTCAGAAGCTGTTTGATCGGTTCGCGTCGCTCGGCGATCTCTTTGTTGAAGCGCAACACGAGCGCGTCGATCACATATTGCAAATAAGCACGACGCAGTTCGGAAGACGCCGGATCGGTCCCTTCGGGAACGATCGCGTAATAATCGTCGCCGATGACGCGAAAATTGATCGCACCGCGCGGCGCGAGCAGATCGGGCAGGATCAAAAACCGGCGCTGCTTTTCGCGAAACGTGTAACGCGTTTTCTCCTTGCTCTTCTTGTCGGGATTTTTGATCTCGATACGTTCCTGCGAAAAAGTCAGCGGGCGCGTGTGCAGGTAAGTCAACAGACTCCTGACCATCTCGGTCGCCGGCGCGCGCAAACGATCGCCTTCCGCCTGGTAGGCGCGCACGTAGTTCACCATCTGCTCGTCGATTCCCGAGCGGCGATAGAACTCCTGCACCAGCGGCGCGAAGTCGAGCACTTCCAACAATCCCTGTGGCAAATCGTCAGAACGCGCGGGCGCTTCGAGGCCCGGCGGTGGTCCAAGTGCGAGCGCGAGCGAAACGTAACGCGCGGCTTCATCGGCCGGCGTCGCGGGCGCGGGCAGTTTGTTGCGCTCGTAAAAGACCTGCATCCGGTGACGCAGATCCGGATCGAGGTTCGCGATATCTTTCCTCAGCTTTGCGCGAAAGGTCGAGGGTGTGCTGCCCGGCGCCGGATCGAACCCGGCGGCGTCAAGCGCAGCCATCACGATCACTAAGCGTGGATCGGCTTCAAACTGCACGCCGTATTCAGAGACTTCAAACGGCGTCGCCGGTCTTTGTTGGACCGGCCGCTGCGGTTGCGCCGGTGACGGTGAAACTGGCGAAACTGGCTGGGGCTTGGTTTGGGGAGAAACGATTGTGGCGCCGAGGATCGTCGCCAGCACGATAAGTAAAACTTGCTTCATAAATGCTGATGCGAATCTGTGATGTGCTGCTTTGCGGCTCGGTAGGCGCGCAGCGCCCGTAATGTTAGCGGATAAGCGAGGGCCGAACAAACGACCGAGAGGACCATGCCGCCGACGCCAAACGGCCAGACGATGCCCCAGCTCTCGACGAAAAGCCGGTGATAGTAAGCGCCGGAAAAGAGGTGCGGATTCTTCAGCAGGTCAAGTCCTTCGTCGGGAATATGCAGCGGCCGGCCCAGCACAAACGCGCCCACGGTGTAAGAAGCAATGATGATCGGAACGAGTGTGAGAAACGGATTGTTGACGAAGGTGCCGGTGTAGATCGCGACCTTGTTGAAGCGAAAGATAAACGCGATGATGGTCGCGAGGATTGTGTGCAGGCCGAGAAACGGCGAGAAGGCGATGAAGACGCCGATGGAAAAAGCAAGCGCCGTCCGCTCGGGTGGATCATCAATAGCGAGCAGACGGCGAAATGCTTTGCGAAACATCAGATCCGTGTTTATTCGTGAAGATCTGTGGCCCGCTTAATTCTCAGCCAAAACTCTTCAACGCTTCTGCTTCGTCTTCGTAATGATCGAAGACGGTGAGCAGTTTTGTGATCACCAGCAGGTTCTGAACTCGATCCGTCAGCTTGAGCAACTTGAGTTGACCACCCTGGCGGGTGACGGTGGTGTAGTTTGCGATCAACTCGCCGATGCCGCTCGAGTCGATGTAACTCACACCCGCGAGATTCAGCAACATCTTCTTCTTGCCGGCGTCAGCAAGGTTCCGAATCGCGTCGCGCAGGGCGATACTGCCTTCGCCGATGCGCACTTCGCCGCGCAAGTCGAGAATGGTGACGTCACCTGCTTGTCGTTCCTTCACATCGAGTTCCGCCATCGTCTTTCTCCGTTTGGGATTAGTCCTTGAAGTTCACTCGTGTGATTACTTAAAGCTGTTGAGCGCTTCCGCTTCACTGTCGTAAACGTCAAACACGGTCAGCAGCTTCGTGATGGTCAAAAGATCCTGAAGCTTCTGCGTGAGATTGAGCAGTTTGAGCTGGCCGCCTTCTTTGCCGATGGCGGTGTAGCTGGAAACGAGTTCGCCGATGCCGCTGGAATCGATGTAGCTCACGCCGGCCAGGTTCAGGAGAATGCGCTTCTTGCCTTCCTCAAGCAGACGCCGGACGGCGGTGCGCAGCGCGACACTGCCTTCACCAATCGTGATCTTTCCGGACATGTCAAGAACGGTTACATCTCCGGCTTGACGTTCGTTGATATTCAACTCAGCCATTGTCAGAAATCTCCTTTAACAAATTGCGAATTAACGTCGCTTGAGCATGCGCACTGTTGTACCACCTTCCGGTCTAATCAACCAGTCAACTTCATCCATGAAGGTACGCATGAAAAAGATGCCGCGGCCCGAGGTTTTCAGAATGTTCTCGTTCGCTGTAGGGTCTGGGACGTCTTCCGGATTGAACCCTGGGCCCGAGTCGTGGACGCTGATCTCCACAGCGTCAGGTGAGTTCTTCAAAACGATATCGACGGTTTTGTTTTCGTCCTGACGATTACCGTGCAGGACGGCGTTGGTGACGGCCTCGCGCACGGCCATGTCGATACCGAAAGCAGCGTCGTCGCTGACTCCAAAGCGGCCTATGAATTCAGCTACCGCGGCGGCGGCGGCGGCAACCGTTTCGATTCGGCTGGGTAAACTTAACTCGGTCGTATCTACGGTCAACCCTTATGCAAGGCCTCTCCGAAAGCCACTGCGCGAGGACTCTGGCTGCTTTCTTACCTTCCGACACTGATCAGGAGTCCGAGGGTTTAACACGCGCGGCGTGCGCGTGTCAAGAAAGGCGCCGGTTAGCGAACGCTTTCAGCGTTCGACGCGCTCTGTTTTGTTGTCCCAGGGTTGTCGCTACGCTCCAACCCTGGGACGGCGAACATGGCCTAAGCGAACGCTGAAAGCGTTGGCAAACCGCGTGGCGGTTAGACGACGAAGCCGAAGCTGCGGAGGGCGCGATCGAGTTCTTCGAGATCCAGTGGTTTGCGGAGGTAACGGTCGCAGCCGGTTTCGAGGGCCGCGTCCTCCATCCCGGGCACGTCGTAGGCGGTGATGGCGACAATCGGTACCTGCTCGGTCGGTCCTTCCATTTCGCGGAAATTCTTGACTGCTGCCAACCCGTCGAGCACGGGCATATTCAAATCGATCACGATGAGGCTCGGACGACAACGCTGCGCCATATCCAATGCTTCCCGACCGTCCTCGGCTTCAAAAACCTTATAGCCTTTCAACTCAAACGCCCGTTTGAGCATGTTTCGAGTGTCCTGCGAATCTTCCGCAAGCAAAACGGTCGGATAAAGTATGGCGGACACGGAGTCACTCATCAGCGCGCACCTGACTACGTTATTATTCAGTTTTCGAGGGGGAAAACCCGCGAAGGGGGTATCGGTCGTCAGCGGGTGCCCTATTTATAACACATGAAACTCTCACCAGCACACCTCGTCCGCGGACAGCTCCGTTTGCCGGGCGACAAGTCGATTTCGCACCGGGCGGCATTGATCGCCGCGCTCGCGGAAGGCCCGTCGGAGATCACGAACTTCTCGACCGCGCGTGACTGCGCGTCGACAGTGTCGTGTTTGCGCGCGCTCGGCGTGGCGATCGAACAGACGGGCGACAAGCTGAAGTTCACCGGTAGTCAGAGATTGATGACACCGAGGGGCGCTTTGGATTGCGGAAACAGCGGTTCGACCATGCGCATACTCGCCGGCGTGCTCGCGGGACACGACGTGGAAGCCACACTGATCGGTGATGAGTCGTTGAGCTCACGGCCGATGCGCCGCATCATCGAACCGCTCGAGTTGATGGGCGCGCGAATCGAAGCCAGCGACGGTAAACCGCCGCTCAAGATCCGTGGGGCAGCGCAGCCGAAAGCAATCAGTTACAAACTGCCCGTCGCGAGCGCGCAAGTGAAATCGGCGATTCTGTTCGCCGGGCTCAACGCCGACGGTCAAACGACTGTGATCGAAACTTCGCAATCACGCGATCACACGGAACGTCTCTTCAACGGTTTCGGCGTGCCGGTGAGAACAAACGATCTCGCAGTGACGCTTGATGGCCCGGCGCGTTTTACCGGCGGCGCAATCGAGATCCCCGGCGACGTATCTTCCGCGGCTTTCTTTATCGCGGCTGCGATGCTGCTGCCGGGATCGGATCTCGTCATCGAACGCGTCGGCCTGAATCCGACGCGGGCGGCGTTTCTGAACGTGCTTCGTTCGTGGGGCGCGGACATTTCCGAGACCGACTTCCACCTGGAACGCAACGAACCCGTGGGAACGATCAGAGTTCGGGGAGGCCTTCATTCGCAAGTTCGCGACGAGGATCGAGTTTTGGGCGGCGGCATGATTCCCTCACTAATCGACGAATTACCGTTGCTAGCGGTTGTGGGGATACAGATAAAAGGCGGGATAGAAATCCGGGATGCAGGTGAGTTGCGTCTGAAAGAAAGCGATCGCCTCGCAACCACTGCGCGAAACCTGCGCGCGATGGGCGCAGAAGTTGAAGAGACCACAGACGGCCTGCGTGTCAGGGGTCCAACTCGCAGCACGACTCAGCCGACAAAACTCCACGGCGCGACAATCGATTCCTTCGGCGATCATCGGATCGCGATGGCGTTCTCCGTCGCCGCACTCATTGCCGACGGCGACACCGAGATCCGCGGCTCGGAAGCCGCCGCCGTCTCCTTCCCCGAGTTCTTCGAATTGCTCGATTCGTTAGTCGAAAGATGAAGCCCGACGGACCAATCGTCATCATCGGTTTCATGGCTTGCGGCAAGACGGAAGTCGCGCGCGCACTCGCCGCCCATCTCAATCTCCCTCTCATCGATCTCGACGACAAAATCGCCACACTACACGGACGCACCGCAGCCCAACTAATCATCGACGAAGGCGAACCCGCGTTTCGCGCGATCGAAACACAAACACTCAGCGAGGTCCTGAACACCAACAAACGAAGCGTGATCGCGCTCGGCGGCGGCGCATGGATCACCGACGAAAATCGAAACCTGATCGCCGCCCATCACGGTGTGGCGGTTTGGCTCGACACGCCTTTCGAAGTCTGCTGGCAACGCATCGAATCAGCCGCGGAAGATCGTCCACTCGGCCGCACGCGCGCCCAAGCCGCAGAACGTTTCCAACAGCGCCGTCCCATCTACCAACTCGCTGGCATTCACATCACCGTTATGGCCCACGAAGCAGTCGACGACACGGTCACGCGCATCGCATCCGCGCTCGAAAACACGCGCGAATAATTCCAACTGGTGCTAGAATCTCAGCCGTTAAAAACCCCAAGGAGCTAACTTCCCGCTGTGAGCTCACCATTGTTCGTTCTGGCTGCCTCCTCCACTGAGGCCAGCGAATGGCGTCACAGTATTTGGCAACAAATGCTGTCGGCGACGATCCCCCAAAAATACAGCAAGACCTTTTTCAACGAGGCCGTTTTCGATAATGAGTCATGGCCCGACGGCCGCGCGAAGTATGTGCCCAACGGCCTGCGCATGGTCGAAACGTTGCTATTGCGCGAGTATTCGGAAGACGACGTTGTCGTCTGCTACGTGGACCAACTGGAACGATTCGTTGGTCCAGAGACGAAAGTGCTCGCGATCCACGCGCACAACCCGCTCGGCATCTCGTACGCGACCGACGTCTATTCGAAACTCTGCGGCGAAAACCTGATGCCCGTGAACGCGCACGAGTTCATCAAGATCGTCACGCATCCGGTGATCGAGAAGTACAAGCCGAAGATCGTCGTTGGTGGACCAGGCGCGTGGCAGCTCGAGAAGGCAGATCGTCTGGATGAGTTTCACATCGACTATTTAATAGATGGCGAGATCGAGCGTGTGTTCTCCGATCTCTTCCAGCGCATTCTCGCGGGCGATCCGGAACTGCCGCGCATCGTCAAGATTCCGAAAGAAATGCAGCCGCCGGTCGAAGAGATTCCCGTCGTGCGCCATCGCTCGACGTTCGGTGTTTGCGAAATCACGCGCGGCTGCGGACGCGGTTGTCAGTTCTGTTCCCCCGCCACAAAAGTCGGGCGTTCATTTCCGCTGGAGCACATCATCGCGAGTGCGGAAGTAAACGCGCGCGAAGGCGCAACCGAAGTGATGCTCGCGTCGGAAGACATGTTTCTCTACGAGCAACTGCCGAACTTCGAAACGAACGTTCCGGCGCTCGAAAAACTCTTCCGCGCCGTTGCCGCCGTGCCCGGCATCGAGACGATTCAAACCTCGCATATCACGATGGCGCCAGTCGTGAAAGATCCCTCGATCATCGAACGGCTCACGCCGCTGATCGTGCCGTATTCACACGTGCGCCACAAAGCATCCACGCATCCGCAGCAAAAGGTCGCCGATCCGATCATCGGTCTCGAAACCGGCAGCGCGCGCCTCTTCAACACCTTCATGAAAGGCAAGGCGTATCCGTACAAGGCGCATCAGTGGCGCGACGTTGTCGTGAAGGGCATGGAGATTCTCAACCGGCACAACTGGTTTCCGTTTTGCACTTTCATCATCGGCCTGCCGGGCGAGACTGACGAAGACACGCGACAGTCGCTCGATCTGCTTTACGACCTGCGCCACGCGAAAGGCACGTTTGTGCCGACGTTCTTCGTGCCGCTCGAAAACACGCGCATGCAGCGCAGCAACAGTGCGAAGCTGATCGAGATGACCGATTTGCAGTGGGAGTTTTTCTTTACCTGCTGGAAGTACAACCTGGAGTTTTGGTACCGCGGCAGTCGCTCGAGTTTGAAGTTTTCGGCGGGCGTGCCGCTCTACTACGGCCTGCTCGGAAAGAAGTTGTTTGGGCAAGGGATCAAGTATCCGCTGTTGCGTTTCGCCGGCGTGCCCGATCGCCTGATGCGCAAGCGACTATATCTCGATTTCACTGGCCACAAGCGCAATCCCAAAGGCATGGACCAGTTTATCGGCGACATCGTGCCGGCGTTTTACAGCGTGCGCGAGAAGGGCCTGAACATGGTCGATGCCAGTTAGGCCACGGGCTCTTTACCACAATAATAAAACGGCCGCCCGCTATTCGCCGGCGGCCGTCGTTCGTGGAGAAAGAAATCCTTCCCCCTCTCAGAACTTGTACTTCAAAGCAAACTGCATCTGCCGTGACGAACCGGAATCGCCGGTGGCGAAGCGCGTGTTGGTAATCACGCCAAAGCTCGTGCTGCCAACTTGCGCCGTGCGTCCGGGCTGTCCGAAGTTCGCGTGATTGAACACATCAAACACTTCCCAGCGAAACTCGATTGATTGATGTTCGCCGAAATTCGTGCGTTTGATGAGCGAGATGTCGCTGTTATTGAAGCTTGGTCCAATCACCACGTTTCGTCCCATGCTGCCGAAGTGGTAAATCGTCTTTCCGTTGATGAACGACACCGGCAGAATCACGACTGAACCCGACGGGCACGAACCACCTGGCCGCGGGTCGCAAACGAGATTCGGGAACCACTGCACGCCGATGCCGGTGGCCGCCGCCGTCGGTGAAATCGGCACCGGACCACTGACGTCCGGCCGCAGCGTGGCGAGTCCCGTCAACGAGTTTGCATTCGCAGCCGGTGCTGCACCGACGGCGCCGGCATTACCCGCCAACAGCGTGACCGGATTTCCACTCTGTGCTTGCGTGATGAACGAAAGCTGCCAGCCTTCTTTGAGTTGATTGCCCTTGAACGGCAGTTCATACAAACCACTGACGACAAACCGGTGACGCGCGTCGAAGTCTGACAAACCGCGGTCGCCGCGCAGGTTGTAACTGTCTTGCACGGTCACGCCTTGCGAGCTTTGCGAGTTGTAATCAATCGACTTCGAGAACGTGTACGAGGCGTTGAACTGAAGTCCTTTCGCCATGCGCTTGTTCGCCGTCACCCAAAGCGCGTTGTAGTTTGAATTGCTCGTGCCTTCGCGGAACGTGATGTTCAACTGCGGCACGCCCGGAGCAATCGGGCTGTTTAGTGACACCGTCGGGAATGGGCGCACCGGATTGAGCGCAGCATTTAGAAACGTTTGATTCAGGTTTCGCGTGATGCGCAGGTTCGTGCCTTTCGATCCAACGTAGGCGGCCGTTACTGCCAAGCCGTTGCCGATTTCACGCTGGATGTTCAGGTTCCACGATTGAATGTAAGCGTTGTCAAATTCCGGATCGGATGAACTCGGCGACACCGTCGAGCCCGGCACCGCGTTGCAGCCGACCTGACAGCTCGCGTTGAAGAGTTTTGTCGTCGCATTCGCCGGCAAGGCCACCGTAGTAGCAAACGGCGGGTTCGCGGCGTTGCCAGTCACGAGATTCGTGATCGGCTGGTCCGCGAGAATCGCGTACGCGCCGCGAATCGAGGTCTTGCCATTCCCCCACGGATCCCACGCAAAGCCGATGCGAGGCTGAAAGTTTTGCGCGTTCGTGTGGTAGACGGGAGCGATGCCGTGATTGACCTGGACCAGTGAATTCGCCCCCGGAACGTAATCGACGAACCTGTCGAAGCGTTCTGTCGGCGACATCAACCAGTCGTAACGGAGACCAAGCTCGAACGTGAGATTGGGCCGGACCTTCCAATTGTCCTGGGCGAAGAAACCCAAAGCACCCTGGGCGATCGCGCTGGATACGTCGCCGAGCGTCACCGTGAACGTGTTCGCCGTTCCGGCGAGGAACGCAGCCATATTTGCGAAACCGAAGGAGCCGGTGTCTTTGCCCGTGTTGTTGTTGTAAAAGCGGCGCGCCTCACCGCCGAAGCGGAACGAATGATTCCCGCGCAGATAGCTCAGCGTGTCAGACAAGACGAAAGTCGTGTCTGAGCGTCCCTGTGGGAAGCCGGTGGGGCCGCCCAAATTGAAACTACTGCCGGTGACGTTCAACTGCGGCAGACCAATCGCCTCTTTGACTCCGTCCTGGATGCCGAAATCAAGCGGGTTGAGTTGCGCATTGGGCGTGAACAGGATGTGGATCCGGTTGAAACCGAAGCGCGCTTCGTTCACGACGGATGAACCAAACGTATGCGTCTCGTTGAGGGTGAAGATCTGGCGGCGCGAACCACGCGTATCGCCAAAGCCGGGAATCGTATTGCCCTGAAGTGTCGGTTCACCACGCTGGTCGCGTTGGAGAGCGTAGTAGCCGTGGATTCGATCGTTGGTGCTGATTTGATGGCTAACGTCGAGCGTGCCCTGATCGATGTTCACCGGCGCTGTTGCCGAACCGCCAAACCCGTTCGCGCCGACGTTGGGCAGCGGGATCAAGGGCAGAAGTTTAAGGATGACGGGATCGGTTACTGCCGCGCGTTGCGCGAGAGTGGGAACCGTCACGCCGGAAATCGTGAGTCCCTGCCGTTGGCGCAGGCCTTCGTAACTGAAAAAGAAAAAAGTTTTGTTCTTGCCGTTGTAGCCGAGCACCGGGCCGCCCTCACCGAAATGCGGCACACTCAAAGGTCCGCCGATGTTGAAGCCGAATTGATTGCGCTTGAACGGCGCGGGCTGGGTCGTGCGTTCGAAGAAATTGCGCGCGTCAAACACGTCGTTGCGCAGAAACTCGAACAGCTCGCCGTGAAAGTCGTTCGCACCGGAACGCGTCGCGATGTTGACGATCGCGCCGGAGTTGCGGCCGTATTCAGCGCTGAAGGTCGAGTTGTCGGCCTTGAACTCCTGCACTGTATTGATTGACGGTTGGAACGTGATCTGGTTCTGAACCATGTCGTTCAGGTTGATGCCGTTGATCATGAAGTTGACCGTGTCTTCACGATTGCCGGCGGTGTTGATGGCAAACGAGCCCTGGCCGCGCAGCGGCGCCGTGAGAAATCCGTTTTGCGGCGGCGTCACCGAGCCGGGAATCAGCAGGCCGAGGTCGACGAAGTGACGGCCGTTCAGCGGAATCTCCTGCACCGTTCGCTGATTGATAACAGTGCCGACGGAAGTCGTGGCCGTTTCGATGACCGGCAGGTCCGTCGTAACGAGCACTTGTTCGGAAACAGCGCCGACGTCGAGCTGAAAATTCTGCACGACAGTCTTCGCGACTTCGAGCGTGACTTGATCCGCGACCTGAGTCTTGAAACCTTCGACTTTCACTTCGACCTGGTAACTGCCGACCGGCAGCGCAGCGACTTGATAGTTGCCCTCGCTGTCAGTCTGCGCGGTTCGTTCGAACGAAGTGTTTTTATTTCTGACCGTCACCGTCGCGTTCGGCAGCACCGCGCCTTTCGCATCGGTGACGGTACCCTGAAGCGTGGCGGTGGATTGAGCCAGCACCGGAGTGCTTACAAGCAGACCGAATACCAGCATGACGAGCGGGAAGAAGAGAGCGATCTTTTTGCGAAGCATGTAATGAACCTCCAGGTAGGACAAACGTTAACGTTGGAGTGGCCGTGATGGTCCTAAGCAACGTGAATGCCGCGTGAGACGCGTGCTGACGTTTCGTTTTCCTCAGGAAAACACACAGCACGCGGCATCGCGATCCAAAAACAACAAGTGCGCCATCCAAAAGGCCAAAGACCTTGATCACCAGTTATTGAGAAACGAGCGCAGCGACGTTTCCATTTCGTCGAACGACTCCGCACAAAACAGAATCTCCTGGTAGTGCGTCGGCTCGTAGACGTGATTGGCCGCCGCTTCGAGATCGAGCGGACGCAACTCCGCCTTGTGCATCTCCTCGAGTTCGCCAGCCGACGACAACAAGCCGGTCCCGTAAGCCTTGACCGCGCCGTTTTCCCGCAGCACGCCAAACTCGATCGTGAACCAGTAGACGCGGGCCAAACGATCCAGTTCAACGCTCGATTTAGTGCGTCTGACCGCTTCGCCGAAGAGGCGATTGATCTCGGCGAGTCGCGGGCTGGCGAGCGTCACGGCGTGCCCGATGATCTCGTGGGCCACGTCGGGCTCTGGCGTGTAGAGCGGCGTCGAATGATGGCGGATGTACTGCGTGCAGAGAAACACGCCGCGGGCGAGCGATTCGAGAAAGATGCGCGGTTCGACCAGACCCGCGACCGGCTCGAGCCGAAAGCCGCTGAGCGCCTCGACCTTGCGGCTCACTTCGTCCAACTGCGGTATGCGATCGGTCGGGAAGTTCAGTTTCTCGAGACTGTCGAGATACTCAGCGCACGCGTGCCGGCGATGAGCGGGCCTGAGCGCTTGCCAGATCGTTTGCCACACCTCGTGTTCGAGCTCGGTGTAAGGCGCGTGGGGAATCGGTTGGCCGGACCGGTAGTCCGTCGCAATCTGCGCGATCGCGTTGCGCCGCGCGCGGTATTCGGCGTCGCGAAAACCAGGGTGATCGGGATCGAGGTTAACGATCCGCACTTCGACGTGGTCCAGCAGCACTGGTTTAGTTTCAGTTGGCGTCATCAGTCTTTTCCTCTAGCGCAAAATAAAAACGGCCACCAATCCCTGTGGAAGGATTGATGACCGGGTTTTGAAAATCTGTCGTTTGTTTGCTACATCAGCGCACGCCGACAGCCTATCGCCCGACCGCTCCTCCCAGTGGAGAGCGGGCCGTAATAATAATAGTAGCGATAAGAACTGCGGTTCATGGCTTCTGTCCGTCCGACAGATTACGCCTCGATGTGTTGCAGCGTCAACCTCAGCCGAACTTAAGCGCCTGGCGCGACTTGAAGAAGTCAGCCCACGGATCACCTTTTTTCTTCAGGAGCTCGGGAACGTTGGTGATCGTGAAGTCGGTGATCTTCGCGCCCTGCGAGATCTGTTTCCATGTCAACGGCATCGAGACGGTCGCGTGCGGTTTGGCTCGCGCGGTAAACACCGCGGCCAGACTCTTGCCGCGCGCGTTCTGCATCCAGTCGACATAAACCTGCGTTGACGCGCGCTTCGCGAGCGATCGTTCTACCGTCGCGATCGTCGGCGCGCGCCGCGCGACTTCCGACGCAAACAGTCGCGCAAACTCTCCAGCCTTGTCGTATTCGTTCGTCGGTTTCAACGGCACGTAAATGTGCAAACCCGACGAACCCGAAGTCTTCGGAAACACTTCGAGTCCGATCTCATCCGCGACTTCCTTCACCATCAACGCGACCTGCAATACGTTTTCCCACGGCGCCTTTTTCGGATCGAGATCGATCGCGATCCAGTCGGGCTTGTCCAAACGTTTGATCGTGGAATGCCACGGGTGCTGCTCGATCGTGCCGAGATTGACGAAGTGCAGCACCGAGCCGATGGTCGTGTAGACGCCGTAATCGAGCTCACGTCCCTCCTGGTTCGTCAGCCGCACGGTCTTGATGTAGTCGGGCGCGCTCTCGACGTCCTGCTGGAAAAACATCGGCGCGTTGATGCCGCGCGGCCAGCGTTGCAGGATCGCCGGCCTGTCTTTCAAAAACGGCATGATGTAATCGGCGACTTGCAGATAGAAACAGAGTAGATCGAATTTGGTGAGCTTTTCGTCGGGCCAGTAGACGCGGTCGAGGCTCGTCAACGACACGCGCTCGCGGCCCACCTCGAGCAACAGGTCGCCTTTGGGCCGGTCCAAACTCATAAACTCCTGGACCGTGACGATCATTCCACCCTTTTGTCGCGTTCTCTTCACCGGCATGTGAGTAAGTATACTGCCTTAGTTCTGTCTCGGAGGTATATGTAATGCATAGACGAACCATCACGAGCGCTTTGATACTCGCGACCTTCTTCCTCGGTTTCGCAGCGGCGCTGGCCGCGACCGCGCCGGCTACGGTTACTTACACGCTCGACGCGAGCCGCAGCAAGTTTATGGCCCACGCGAACCGAACCGGTCTGCTTTGGTTCAAGGGCCACAGTCATCATCTCGCGGCCAGCGATTTCTCCGGCCGCGTGGAATTGACGCCGCAAACAATCACACCCGCTTCGTTGCGGCTGGTCGTCAAAGCCGCGTCGCTGCACGAAACGGGCGCGGATTTCACCGACCAGCAAAAGCAGATCATCAACAAGGAACTGCACGACATCGTGCTGTTGCCGGACCAGTATCCCGACATCGTTTTTCAAAGCACGAGCGCGACGGCGAAACCGGCGGCAAGCGGCGGTGGTTATGACGTGAAGCTGACGGGTGATCTGACGTTGCTCGGCGTGACGCGCCGCGTCGAGATTCCGGCGACCGTGACGCTCAACGGAGACGAGATGCGTGCGGTGGGCAAGTTCAGCATCGATCGCGACGATTACAAAGTGAAGGCGACGTCAGCGGCGCACGGCATGGTGCGGGTCGATGATACGGTGAAGTTTGAGTTCGATATCGTCGGCCGGCGCGGGTAGAAAAGGGGATTGGAAACGCTACTCGAAGGAAGCTACTCGGAGTAGCCGTTCGGATGGTCCTGCATCCAGCGCCACGCTGAGTCGACGATCATTTCGAGATCCTGAAACTGTGGCTGCCACCCGAGCTCGCTTTTGATCCGGTCGGAGCTCGCCACGAGGATCGCGGGATCGCCCGCGCGGCGTGGTCCAAACTTCGTCGGAATCTCACGGCCCGTTACGCGCTGCGCCGTGTCGATCACTTCCTTCACGCTGTAACCCGCGCCACCACAACCGAGATTGTAAATCCTGCTGCCGTCGCCCAACGCCGCGAGCGCCTGAATATGCGCGCGCGCGAGGTCGATCACGTGAATGTAGTCGCGGATGCACGTGCCGTCGGGCGTCGGATAGTCCTCGCCGTAGATCTCTACATGCGAACGTTTGCCGGCGGCTGCTTGCAGAGTGATCGGGATGATGTGCGTCTCGGGATCGTGATCCTCACCGCAGTTGGCAGTCGCGCCCGCGGCGTTGAAGTAACGCAGCGACGCATAACGCAGCCCGAAAGCGCGATCGAACCACTTCATCGCGTGCTCGAACGCGAGTTTCGTTTCACCGTAAGGATTCGTCGGGTTTGACGGCGCGCTCTCTTCGATCGGTTGCGCTTCGGGCTCGCCGTAAACAGCGGCGGTTGACGAAAAAACCAACCGCTTCACATCGCAGGCCAGCATCGCATCGAGCAACACGAGTCCGTTGCTGACGTTGTTGTGATAGTACTTGTTTGGCCGTTCAACCGACTCGCCGACGAGCGAAGAAGCGGCCATGTGAATCACGGCTTCGATCCCTCGACCGGCGAGAGTCTCGTTCAACTTCTCTTTATCGCCGAGGTCGCCTTCAACGAGCTCCGCGCCCTGGACCACCGCGCCGCGATGGCCCTTCGACAAGTTGTCGTAAACGACGACCTCGTGGCCGTCGCCAATCAACTGCTCGGTGACAACACTGCCGATGTAGCCGGCGCCGCCCGTAACAAGCACACGCATACACAAACCCTTTCGGACCTTAACGATTCAACTGCTGGAGGAGGATCTAAAACTGCGGGGACCAACGGCTTGTAATCAGTCTCTGCTTCAGGTCACGGCGACGTTTGGCTGCGTCTTCACCGCGTCAGTCTGGACCGATTCTGACGGCACGTAATAAAGAATCCGGCCGCAGTTGTCGCACGTGATTATGTCTTCACCGCGGCGAATCTCGGCCATCACTTGCGGCCGCAGCGACATGAAACACGCCGTGCAGGAACGATTACGCGCTTCAGCTACCGCGACGCCGTCGCGAATGCGCGCACTGATGCGGGAGTACATCGTGCTCATCGCTTTCGGCAGACTGGCGAACACCTGTTCGCGTTCGGCCCGCGATGCGATCAACTGTTGCGACTGCTGTTGGGTTTGTTCGTCGAATGCTTTCAGTCGTGCTTCGCGATCGGAGTTGAGCGTGGCGATCTCGTCGGCGCGTTCGTTGAGTGCGGCTTCTGCTTTTTCGAGACTCTCCATCTGTTCGAGGATCTGCGTCTCGAGTGTCGAGATCTGTTTGCGTGCGGCGTCGGCTTCGCGGATGGCGGCGGTGTACTCGTCCTGCTTCTTCGAGGACATCAGATTACGTTCCGCACGCTCGGCACGACCGCGCTGGTCGCTGACTTCGTTTTCCAAACGCGCTCGGGTGTGTTTCGCTTCGTCGCGACGGCTTTCCAGCGCCCTAATTTCAAAGGCGCGCTGATCGAACTCATTTTCGATCTCGGCGCGCCTTTGTGGTATCGCTTCCAGCTCTTTTTCTAATCGTCGTATCGTTGTATCCAGATTCTGTAGAGCGATTAACTTCTCTAATTCCGCTTTCATCACTGCGGATCATCACATAACCGGAGCAGTTGGCGCAAGCGGACGGATTGATCGCGTTAGATCGGGCCGTAAACTCCGCGCGAGATCCTGATCGTGCCCGGATTGATCTTCACCCGTGGCATCGCGATGTTGACCGCGGGGATCTCGATCTGCGGCATCTCGATGTTTATGTTGGGAAACTCGATCCGCGGAATCACGATCTGTCGTCCGACCTGATCGTTGATGGTCCGCGTGAGACTTCCCTGCCGCGGCGTGACGCGGATGGTTTGCTCGCTCTTGTTGCGAACCACCGTGAGCGTGACGTCGCCGTCCTTCTTCCGATTGATGAGACGCGCGATGTCGCCGGGCGAATCGACTGCTTCGCCGTCGACTGCCGTGATCACGTCGCCGGCTTTCACGCCCGACTTCGCGGCTGGACCATCGCTGGAAACAGACGTCACCAACACGCCGTGGCCGCTGGCGATGCCGAAGAATTCCGCGAGCTGTTTGGACAGTTCCATCGTGCTGACGCCGATGCGCCGGCTGTTGCCCATAAGAATCGCGAAATCGTCGCTGTTATCCGGCCGGTCCCAGAACTTCTCGACGTTTGGAAACTTGTCGGCGTTTGGAAGCTTCTCGATGTTGGGAAACTTGTCTGTGTTGGGCAGTGGTCCTTCCCACTTCCAGACTCGCGGCTGCTTTCCGCCAAACAGATCGCGCGCGGCGTTCAGGTTGTTGCGCTTGCCCATCGTAGCGGTGACTTCCTGTTCCGCGCCGTTACGGCTGATGGTGATCTTCACGACGTGATCGGGCGCAATCTCGGAGACGAGGCGATTGAGTTTGCGAACGCTGGTCACGTTTTCGCCGTCGATACGCAGAATAACGTCGTTGTTGCGCAGCCCGGCTTTCTGGGCTGGACTCTCGTTCATCACTCGCGTGATGCCGACGCCGCGCGGCTCATTCAGGTGATAATGAGCCATGTTGTCGCGGGTGATGTCTTCGCCGTAGACACCGAGAAAACCGCCGCCGTCTACGAAAAACGAGAAGGTGTTTCCGAAATCATCGGCAGACGCAGGCGGCGCAGGTTCCTGCGCGCGCGCCGCGCCGCCACTCGGGACAGCGATCAGAAAAATAGCCGCCAGAAGAGTAAGCACGTACTTCGCTTTCATTTCAGATTTCCTCCGGAAGAGTTTGCGGTTTACACGCAGGCGTGAGGAGTGAGTTCCGGAAAATTTTTTGCTTAGTGTTTGTAGAGTTCGACCGGCCCTTTCAACTCGAGGCCGATCTTGCCTTCGCTATGCGCGAGGTCGAGATGCGCCACCGCTTCCGAAACCGCGAGAAACCGGTGCACGTCATCCGCATCGGGAAACATCTTTTGCGCGACTTCCCACGCCGTGACGCCACTCTTATCGACCAGCGCAATCACCTGCGCCTGCCGCTCCTGCACCGCGCGAAAGTACCGGTGAAACAGCTCTTCAAAATCATGAACGGGATCTCCATGACCGCCATACACCAGCGTCGGCGAACACGACCGCAAGCGCGCGAGACTCACGAGATACTCCGCGAGCGACGGAAAGCGTTTCGCGGGATTCAACGGATCGGGCGAGAGGACGGGATTCGGCGTGATGCGCTTCAACACGCAATCACCAGCGATGAGGGTGCGATCCGCTTCGCGCAAAAACGAACACGAACCGGGCGTGTGCCCGGGCGTGTGCAGAATGCGCAAACTGCCGAATTCAAACTGCAACTCCGCATCGTCCCAAAGCGGCGCGTAGTGATCGTCGTCGAGGGAATCAGCGTACTGCCGGACGCCTTCGTACATCTTCCGCATCAACTTGATCTGATCGTCCGGCACGCCGGCGCGCACGAGCAACTGCCGATGCTCTTCATACTCGAGCCGGCTGTGACGATGGCCCGTCTCCCACTCGTGCACGAGCACTTCCGCGTTCTTCGCTTCGTCGCGCACTTGGCGCGCGAGCCCGCAGTGATCTTCGTGTGCGTGCGTGAGGACGATGCGACGAATATCTGAAATGAGAAACCCCGCCGCACGTAATCCCGCGCGCAACGCCTCGATCGCTTCCTTCGTCTTCGGGCCGGTGTCGATGATCGTCAACGGCTCTTCGGCGATCAGGTAGACGTTCACCGGACCAACATAAAAGGGCGTCGGGACCGAGATCGGAATAACGCGCATTTGTGCGGTTAAAAGATGTACTTGTTGGCCGCGATCAGATCGTCGGCGATGCGTTGGCGAGCGGCGATGGTGTTCATCGGTTGCTGCTTCACGAAGCGTCGCAGCGCCGCGAGCAGCGTGCGCAGCTCGTCGCCTTCCGACATGCCGGCCAGCGTGGCTTTAGCGCGTGATTCGATGCGTCCAACCGCGTCGTTACAGAACACGCGCGTGATGTCGAGATAACGCGCCGCCGCTTTTTCACTCTGTGACGCGGCGAGCTTTCGCGCGCGCAGGATCGCGGTCTCCATCGCGTAAGTGTCCATGATGATGTCCGCGATGCCCATCAGGATCTCCTGCTGGTCGCCGAGTTTCATCATGTACTTCTGCGCCGCCGTGCCGAGCGTCATTAACGCAACTTTCTTCGCATTCTTCGCCAGCTTCTCTTCCGCCGCCAGCAACGTATCGTCGTCATCGAAACTCGCCATCTGCGGCGAAAGCACTTCGTCCATCAACGCCTGCGCCGCCGGCAATAACGGCAGGTTGCCGCTGAGCGCGCTCTTCATCAAACGGCCCGGAATCAACATGCGATTGATCTCGTTCGTACCTTCGAAGATGCGATTGATGCGCGAGTCGCGATAAGCGCGCTCGGCCGGATAATCCGCCGAGTAACCGTAGCCGCCAAAAATCTGGACCATCTCGTCGGCCACGTAATCGCAGTACTCGGAAAGCGCGACCTTGATGATCGAACACTCGGCCGCGTACTCCTCGATCGCGCGCAGCCGTGCGTCCATGTCTTTCGAATCAACCGCGCCGATGCCCGCCTCGATCATCCCGAGCGTACGGTAGATCATCGACTCGCCCACCCACGTGCGAATCGCCTGCTCCGCCAGCTTCGCCTTGATCGCGCCGAAAGAAGAGATCGACTTTCCAAACTGATGCCGCTCGTTTGCGTAACGCACCGATTCATGGACCATCAGTTTCATGCCGCCCGCGCACATCGCGCCGAGTTTGAAGCGACCGATGTTCAGCACGTTGAAAGCGATCTTGTGGCCTTTGCCGACTTCGCCGAGCAGGTTCTCGACGGGCGTGCGCACGTCGGAAAGCACGAGCGCCGTGGTGCTCGAGCCCTTGATGCCCATCTTGTGCTCTTCGGCGCCGGAAGTAAGACCAGGCTGGCGCTCAACGATGAAGGCCGTGAACTTGTCGCCGTCGACTTTCGCAAAGACGATGAAGATGTCGGCGAAGCCGCCGTTGGTGATCCACATCTTCTCGCCGTTGAGAATGTATTCCTTGCCGTCGTCGCTCAAACGCGCGGTGGCTTTCGCGGCCATCGCATCCGAACCCGAACCGGCTTCGGTCAGCGCGTAAGCCGTGATGATTTCGCCGCTCGCGATGCGCGGCAGATACTTTTGCTTCGCGGCTTCGGTGGCGAAGTAAATGATCGGCAGCAGGCCGATGCCGCTTTCGGCACCGAGCGTCGTGGCAAATGAAGCCGAGCGTCCGATGTTCTCGCCGATGAGCGCGCCACTCGTTTGATCGAGACCGAGGCCGCCGAACTCTTCAGGAATGTTCGCGCCGATCAGGCCGAGGTCGGCAGCTTTGCGCACGAGCTCGCGAGAGAGGTTCCAGTTGTGCTGCTCGAGTTCGTCGAGATGCGGCGTGACTTCGTTGTCGACAAACTGCCGCGTGGTATCGGCAATCATGCGATGCTCTTCGGTGAAGTCTTCCGGCGTAAAGATCTCGTCGGGAGTTCGCTCTTCGATCAGGAATGATCCGCCTTTGAAGATCTTCTTCTGTTCGGCTACGGCTGACATTCGGGTTTCTCCTCTCTTCTCACTCACAAACGCTCAAGAATTCCTGCGGCGCCCATGCCACCGCCAACACACATCGTCACCATTCCATAACGGCCGTTTCGTCGCTCCAGCTCACGCAGGATGCTGGCTGTGAGTTTTGCGCCCGTGCAGCCGAGCGGATGACCAAGCGCGATCGCGCCGCCGTTTACATTAACCTTTTCCGGATCGAGTCCGAGAGTTTTTATTACAGCAAGCGCCTGCGCCGCAAACGCTTCGTTCAACTCGATCACATCGATGTCGTTGAGCGTAAGCCCGGCGAGCTTCAAGACCTTCGGAATCGCGAACACCGGCCCGATGCCCATCTCTTCCGGCGGGCATCCCGCGGTGGCGTACGCAACGAAGCGCGCCATCGGCTTCGCGCCCAACGCACGCGCGCGCGAGTCAGACATCACTACCGCCGCCGCCGCGCCGTCGGACATCTGCGACGCATTACCCGCGGTGATCGTACCCTTCACATGAAACGCCGGCTTGAGTTTCGCCAAACCTTCAGCCGACGTGTCGCGCCGCACGCCCTCGTCTTTGTCAAACACGATCTCGCGCCGCTGCTTCTTTCCCTTTTCGTCGAGATCTTCGAGCACAACGTGCAGCGGCACCGTTTCGTCCTTGAACTTCCCGGCATCGAGCGCCGCTGCCGCGCGCGTGTGCGAGCGCAACGCAAACTCGTCCTGCTCCTCGCGCGTGACTTCAAACTTGCGCGCGACGTTTTCCGTCGCGAGTCCCATGTTTAAATAGAAATCGGGATAGTGTTCGACGAGATACGGATTCGGCCGAATGATGTGACCGCCCATCGGGATCATCGACATCGTTTCCAAGCCACCCGCGACGATCACTTCCGCCGCGCCGGTCTTGATCCGATCCGCGGCCATTGCGATCGATTGCAAGCCTGAAGAACAGAAGCGATTGATCGTCATCGCGCTCGTCTCGACCGGCAAGCCGGCGCGAATGGCAGCCGCGCGCGCGACGTTCATGCCCTGCTCCGCTTCGGGCATCGCGCAACCCATGATCACGTCTTCGACTTCCGACAATTCAAGACCCGGCACGCGACCGAGTGACTCCTTGATCACCGCCGCGCCCATCTCATCCGGCCGCGTCGTTCTCAATGTGCCCTTCGGCGCTTTGCCCACCGCCGTGCGAACTGCTGAAACAATAACTGCGTCTCTCATAACTTCTTATCCGTGTTGTCTGTGTTAATCCGTGGCCTAATTTCTTAGTGGCTTACCCGTCTTCAACATGTGCGCCATTCGTTCCTGCGTCTTGCGCGTGCCGATGAGCGACAGAAACGCTTCGCGCTCGAGATCTAAAAGGTATTGCTCCGAAACGCGCGTCGGATGATTCAGATCGCCGCCCGTGAGAATGCGCGCGAGCTGCGCGCCGATCTCCGCGTCGTGGTCCGAAATGTAACCCGCGCGCTTCATCTGGTGAATGCCGAGCTTCAACGTCGCGAGCGCCGGATTGCCGAGCGCGAGTATGTCCGTGCGCGGCTGCGGCGCGACATAACCCGTCGCCGCAAGCGCCAACACTTCCTTCTTCGCGTCCGCAATTAAACGATCCTGGTTCATCGAGATCGAATCTTCGTTTGAAAGAAAACCGAGCGCTCGCGCTTCTTCCGCGGAGGTCGCCACCTTCGCGAGCGCAATCGTTTCAAACGCGCGCTTCACGAACGGAAATGGATCGGCGTCATCGGCCCCTTTCGGGATCAGGTCGAGCATCCGCACCAGCATCTCCTTCGTGCCGCCGCCGCCGGGAATAATCCCGACTCCGACCTCGACCAGTCCTATATATGTCTCCGCCGCCGCGCGCACGCGATCCGCGTGCAGCACCATTTCACAACCGCCGCCGAAGACCATCTGAAATGGCGCGACCACGACGGGCTTCGGCGAGTAACGCAAACTCATCGTCGCTGTCTGGAAGACGCGGCTCATCATGTCGAGCTCTTCCCAGTTCTCTTCCTGCGCCTCCATCAGCATCAACATGATGTTTGCGCCGACGCAAAAGTTCGCACCCTGATTGCCGACAACGAGTCCGAGAAAATTCTTGTCGACTTCGCTGAGCGCAAACTTCAACATCTGCAGCGTGTCGCCGCCGATGGCGTTCATCTTTGAATGAAACTCAAGACACGCGACGCCGTCGCCGAGATCGACCAGCGACGCGCCCGCGTTCTTCTTGATCACACCCGTGCGATCTTTGACCGACTTGAGAACCAGCACTCCGGGCTGGTCCATGAGCGGAACGTACTTACCCGTTTTGAAATCGAAGTACGACTGCTGACCGTCGTCTTTCTTGTAGAACGAGGTCGCGCCCGCAGCGAGCATCTGTTCGACGTTCGCCGGAATCGCCACACCCTCTTCTTTCATGCGCGCCACCGACTTCTCAACGCCGATCGCGTCCCAAACTTCAAACGGTCCCAGTTCCCAACCAAAACCCCAACGCATCGCGCGATCGACTTCGACCACGTTGTCTGCAATCTCGGGAATTCGCTTGGCGGCATACGCGAGCGTGCGCGAGATCGTCTTCCAAAGAAATGCGCCGGCGCGGTCCTTGCTCCAAACGAGCGCTTTGATCCGTTCGGGCAGGTCGTCGATGTTCTTCGCCATGTCGAGCGCCGGCAGTTTCACTTTCTCCGACGGACGGTAATCGAGTGTGGCGGTGTCGAGCGTCCAGATCTCGCGTTTGTCGCCTTCGCCTTTTTGCTTCTTGTAAAAGCCGGCTTTTGTTTTGTTGCCGAGCAGGCCGCGTTGGACCATCTGCGCGAGCACGCCGGGCACGACGAACATCTCGCGCTCCTCGTCTTCGGGAAGTGCTTCGTAAAGGTTCTTGATGACGTGCGTAAAGACGTCGAGTCCGACGAGGTCAAAGGTGCGGAAGGTCGCCGACTTCGGACGGCCGACCGCGGGGCCGGTCAGCTTGTCGACCTCTTCGATCGAGTAGCCGTCGTCGAGCATCGTCTTGATTGTGTAGAGCGCGCCGAACGTGCCGATGCGGTTGGCGATGAAGTTGGGGCGGTCCTTAGCGGGCACGACGCCCTTGCCGAGCCGCTCGTCGAGGAAGCCGTAGAGAAAACAGGAGACTTCCGGCTTGGTCCACTCCGTGCGAATGATCTCGACGAGATGCAGGTAGCGTGGCGGATTGAAAAAATGTACGCCGATGAAGTGTTGTTTGAAATCTTCGGAGCGGCCTTCGGCCAGCAGATGAATCGGGATACCGCTCGTATTTGAAGCGACGATCGAGCCGGGCCGGCGATGTTGTTCGACGCGCTCGAATAGCGAACGCTTGATGTCGAGATTCTCGACGACGGCTTCGATGATCAGATCGCGGTCTTTGAGTTTCGGCAGGTCGTCGTCGAAGTTTCCTGTCGTCACCAGGGACGCATTATCCGGCGTAAAGAAAGCAGCGGGTTTGGCGTTCTTTGCAGCTTCGAGTCCGCTCCGGGCAATACGATTGCGCACCTGCGGACTCTCTAGCGTCAGTCCTTTCGCTTGCTCCTCAGCCGTCAACTCACGCGGCGCAATATCGAGCAGGAGCGTCGGCACTCCGGCGTTGGCGAGATGCGCGGCGATCTGCGCTCCCATAGTCCCCGCCCCAAGCACCGCCGCCTTTTCAATCCTCATGCAGTTCCTCTTCCTCTTTCACGACTTCTCTCGACACGAACTCCAGCTTACAGCACAAACAGCCCTCATAATACTGAATGAGCCCTCATTCAGCAAGACAGGAAGTCTGATTGCGCGACGAAGGTGGAGCGTGTAGGTTCGGTTATAAAATGAAATTTGTCATCATTAAATGAGAGTTTTGTCGGTCATAAAATAAAATTTGCGCGCACGATCTCATACGAACCGAACGGCAGTAAAAACGTAAACCCATGATTTCGGTCGGCTTTGCGCGCGTTAGCAAAAAACGTCCGTGTCGAATTTGTGGCAAACCGACTTATTGTGGTTCTCAAGGGACGAAGGTACTTCCATCTGCATGCGTATCAGTGTGGGTTCCCCGGGCTATCGCGCCATGGTGGAAATATTCACGTCAATTTCACTTTATGACCGAACCCACATGCAGGGCCGCAGCTGCTGCTCGTCGCTGAAACCATCGCAGCTAAGCGGTTCACAAATTCCCGTTTTCCAGCGTAATGATTCGTAAGTTGGATCCATTACCAATATAGGTAGTTCAGTCCGGTCACAGATCGGAAGAGATAACAGCTAGCAGGAGACTTCCACAATGGCAGATGATCCGAACAAGAAGCATAACGATGGCTGGTTCGTCTCAAGTCAACCGTATGAATACCAATACTTCTTTGATTCAATCAAGAAAGCCTGCACAAAGAGTTCTGATACCGAAATCGCTGAAGCAATCCTTTCTTGTCGGAAGGCCATTCAGCCTTCGGAGGGACGGGCGAAGTTAACTGAGTGCGTTAAAAAGAAGTTGGGCTGCTAACTTGTCGACCACAAGGATTGGCAGCGATAACTGATCGAAGCGAATTGGTCCAGCACATCGTGGGCAAATGCCGTTAGGCGCTCATCAACAACTGCCTGGAAAGCGCCTTCGTCACTTGCCAGAAAATCGATGAATCATTCAAATCGAGCGTAATGCCATAACGAAGTTCCTTCGCAGGATGAACAAAGTTCCGGTACTCCTTGATAATGTCAGCGATGTCCTTGGCTGATTCTGTAATCCATTTGAGCTCGTGCCCAACTTTGATATAGGAATCGAGCATCCATTCCTGATAGTTGGTCGTTTTTCCCGTAGTCTTGTCTTTTGGTGCACTCGCAGCAGAAGTGAGCGGTGTCTTATCAGCCATTTTGTTAGCTCGCGCGACAAAAAGCGCCTCCAGAAGACCGCCCATCATAACGATTGCCGCCAGGTGCGCATCAGCCTTCACGCATTTAGCGCATTCATACCAACGGCGAGTAAGTATGTCGCGCATCTGCGGATTCCCTGCAAGGGGCGAGAAATCAGGGGCGAGGTCATCCGTGTTAGGCGTCGATGGCGGCGCCGGAGACACCAGTGCCGACTTCCGAATATCGAGCAGCGCCGCCTTTGTTAACTTTAGCGCCGCGACGTAAGTAGACTTCGTTGCATATTTTGAGGTGGCGTCGAGCACAGCCGCGTAGTTCGCGTCAGCAGAAGTAAGATCCAGGTTTGGGGTGCTGTTGACGACCACCGGTCGATGTGTGCGGAACCAAGTGTCGGCAGTGGCCTTGAGCATCGCAACGTCATCCACACGGCGCACCTGCTTCGAATTCACTTTTGATACGAGGTTCCGGGCATTTGTAACCTCGTGTATTGCTGCGTCAATCGCTTCAAGAACGGTCGGCACGATCTCGTACTCCTTTCACACATAGGGAGCTGCGGATCAACCGCGCTTCGCGGAGCGTTTCGAGGCCACGTCCTTAGTCGCCTTCTTAGTAGGAGCTTTATTCGTGCGTCTTTTTCTGCCTTTGCCGCTAGCTCCACTACCGCCGGCATTGCCGGGAAGGCTGATTGCAACCAAATTTTCACCAACAGAACTCAGTTTGAATTTACCGTCGCCAGCGGCATTTAAATAGCCCGCGTTCTTCGCGTTCTGGAGGGTGAATTTCCAGTGCGGAGCTTGTTTTCGACCGGCTAGCCTTGCCGCGTTCTTCAGTGTCTCGACATCGATGACTTCTTGCCGTTGCTCCAGCGGAGCTTCAAACTGATAAAAATACGCAACAACCGCAGCGAATTGCTGATCACTCTTCGGCGCTTTCAGTGACGTAAATGCCTTTATATCTGTCGAGTGCCCAACACCCGCAACGGGTGGTGTTGGTGATTGTGGTGCTGGTGCAGGCGACGCAGTCAATCCGTGAGATGTTGCTGTTGCTGGCAACTGCAAGCCCAACGTCTCTATTGAGAATTTCAGCGCCAGCGCCTGATGCTCCGGTGCCATTCCTTGCAATTCGGCGACGATCTTCTGTGCGGCGTCCAGAGGAGTTTTCGTACTGCTTGTTACAGGATTCTCTGACATTCTAACCTTCCTTTTGCCCCAATACATCTTTATCGAAGTGCAACTTAACTGTAACAACAGCGGAAATGTTTGGCGAGGAGGACAGTCACTGGTAGTTTCGTAGTGTTGGCTCTTCGACGTGTGCCGTGCAATCATCGATTCGGGTCGAGAGCACGAAAAAGGGCGGTGAGGAAATTTCAGGTTATGACCGACAAGAATTTCATTTATGACCGAATCGTCCGCGTAAGTTATTGATTCCAGTAAGGTGCTAATTTCACTTTGTGACCGAACCCACAGTGGAGCGGCTATGTTGCACGCAAAACTCGACGCACGGAGGTAAGCGATGAAGGCGATTGTGGCGACGGATAAGACGGCGGGAGCGGCCGGGGTGAAGCTTGTGGAGCGGCCCAACCCGCAGGCCGAGATAAACGGCGTCGTTGTTCAGATTCATGCGTCCTCATTCACCGGCGATGAGCTGACGTGGCCCTCGACCTGGACTGATCGCGCCGGCCGTGACCGGACGCCTTCAATCCCCGGACACGAAGTGGCCGGAGTCGTCACAGCTCTCGGCTATGGCACAACGGGCCTCTCGCTGGGACAGCGGGTGTTCGGACTCACGGACTGGTATCGCGACGGCACGCTGGCGGAGTATGTGGCCGTAGAGGCACGCAATCTCGCACCGTTGCCGGGCGATGTTGATTTCACGGTGGGCGCGGCGCTCGTGATGCCGGGCCTGACGGCGTGGCAGGGGCTGTTCGACCATGGCCGCCTTCGCGCGGGGCAGAGCGTCCTCGTGCACGGTGCGGCCGGGATAGTCGGTTCAATGGCGAGCCAGCTCGCACGTGAGGCGGGAGCGTACGTGATCGGCACCGGGCGCGCTGGCGGCCGTCAGACGGCTCTCGACTTTGGCGCACAGGAGTTCGTCGACCTCGGCAACGACACGCTGGAAGACGTCGGCGAAGTCGATCTGGTTTTCGACGTCATCGGCGGCGATATCGCGAAGCGGTCTGCAGGCCTGATTCGCAACGGAGGAACGCTCGTGACCGTTACGGGTCCGACCGACGCGCGCCCTTTGGGCGGCCTGACTATCGACTTCGTCGTCGTACCTGATCGCGGCCAATTGAGTGAGGTCGTCCAGCGGTTCCGGGATGGCCGGCTGCGGACAAACATCGGCAAAGTGGCTGCGCTCGACGATGCCGTCGCCGCCTTCAACCCGACCGAACGGATCAAGGGAAAGACGATCATCCGCGTTCGTCCGTGAAGACGCGGATTGCGTAACGCCCACCACCGGGATGGCATTGTGACGATTCAAAGTGGAACGGCTGTACCCCGCTCTACCGCGAGCGGCGCATGACGGCGCGGCTGACGGTGCGGTTGTGGCGCAGGGTGCGGACCAGTTGGCGCATGTAGTCCTTTGAGGTTGAGTAGACGGCGATGTGGATACGACTCTTCCCGTTTGTCGAAGGCAGGTGCTCCAACGTTTCGAACGTCGTGTTCGGAACGTCGATTACGGTCGCGGCCAATACGCCGTCGATCGCGAGCGCCTCGCCGGACGGATAGACGATCCTCAGATCGTAACGTCGCACGCGGCTGTAATAGATGCCCAGCGCGAAGATGGCGATCACGTTGGCGGCGATGAGAAGTTTGTAAGCGAAATCAGGACCGTCCAGCTTGATAGACGTAAACACTACGACCGCCACCGAAAAGATCATGTTCGGCACGCGCTTCGAAATGCCCAGAATGGCGGAGGCCTTCGCTTTATCGTCGATCATCGCGCAATCGAGTACGGCCCACTTCACCACCTGCGGCAGCGTATTTACGAAGCCGCTGCCGATGCCCAACACGGTGGCTACGCCAAACCAGCCGAGCGTGCTGCCCTTCAGCAGCACGATCAACCCGAGCAGTAGCAGAGTGAAAAGCAGATTGCAGGCCAACACGCCGCTGCGTGACGCCGGTGAAAGCGTGCGAAATCGCTTGTCGGCTTCCAACTTCCAACTGAAGATCCCGACCATCACGAACGTGATGAAACACAGGATGCCGAGACCAAGGCTTTTCTCTTTGACAGTTGAACCAGGCAGTAGATCGGGCCCGGCAAAAGTATCGATGTGAAAAATCACAAACGAGACACACGAACCCACAACCAGCATCGTGACAAACGCAATTCCCCCGCGCCGAAAAATTCCGACAACGCTGTGCGCAGATCCGTTATCGCTCTCAGTCTCGGCCTCGATAATTGTTCCCCGGAAACTGTACGGGCGGAAGATGAGAATCAGTATTGCCGCTCCTAAAGCCAGCAAGTAAGGAGACGCTGAAATCGGTAATGAAAACGGTTGTGATTCGTTGTCGACCACGCTCGCGATTTGCGTCGACCAACCAAAGCGGTACAGCAACGGATACAACAGCACGTAACCCAGGAAAAATCCGAGCGTGTAGGTGGTGTAGCCCCAGCCCATTTCTGAGTCGGTTGGACTCCGCTCGGAAGTTAGCCGGGTGCTCACGGAAAACCACGCGTCGAGTGATGAATGTTGTGTTCCCAGACCAACGCCTCCGGCAAACGCCCCGGCGATGAGAAGCTGCGAGCTGAACGAGCCCTGGAGTTGCGGCGTCCATGAATACACGGCCATCAGCGAGGCCAAAGCGGCGACGCTGAACGCAGCCGCGGCGAATAACACCGCCTTACTGCTCGAATACCACTCGGTTACGCGCGCGCCGCACATCTCACCGATGATCATGCCGGCCATCGTGAAGGCCATGATGAGATGGCCGCCGCTCTTGGGCCAGTGGTTGAAAACCTTGATGACCCAGTTGCCGCCGCCCAATTGCACGCCGACGATGACCCCAAACAAGCAATAAAGCAGAAGATAACGGGTAACCAGACGTCGCTGGGAGAGTGATTGAACCATGCTCGATCCTTATTGCCAGGTGAATAAAGCCAACATCGTGTCGCTGCCCTTCTGCGCGTGGAAGTGGTAAGCATCGGAGCTTTCCCACGTCCGCAGCAGTCGTTGAAACGTTATTTCGTCACCATTAATGGCCGGAGCACTCCTTTTCATTTCCGCTTTGACGTGGTTGAGCGCCGCGCTCACGTTTTCACTCGGATTTTTATAGTTATCGAGCAACGTCAACCACGGTTCGAAATCCGCGAGCACGTTCGTCCAACCGTTACGCGGCGGCGTGCGAAACTTGCGAAACGCGAGCGGCAGGCGCGCTTGCGTACACACCATCGCCCGGCGCATCTGCCAAACGTCGGGAACCTTGATCGGCCGGGCGGTGCTGACGATCGCGAGCGACATGTCGGCGGAGTTTTCCCGGGAGAAGCGAGAAGCGTCGATCAGAAGATAGTCTTCGTGCTCGGGGTATTCCGTATAGACCGTCAGGATCAGGCACTCGAAATCTCGATAGTCGATTCGCGCATATCCTTCGGGCACACTCTGCGGCGGGTCTTGATCGCTGAGCGCTTTGCGGATGGCCAGCGATCCGTTTTCCCTGACTTCGGCAATGAAAATCAGAGAACGCAAACCGTGCGAGCCGTAGCTCGAGTTAGAGCGAAAACGGATCTTGGTCGGCGTTTCGATGGCGCGGCCGCGGATTCGCTGAAGCTTGACCACAGAGTCTTGCAGGTAGAGAAAGGCGGTCGTGATCTCCGTGTTTTCGACCTTGGCTGACTCGCTGGGAGAGTAGGCGCCCGCGAGGATGTTTCTCAAAAAGTGCTCTTCCTCGTCGCTATTGATCTCCTCGTAGCCGCTCAGCTTTTTCTTCCACAGCTCATACGACTCCCACTCACATTTAATTTCGGTAGCTTGAATGATCTCAGTCACGCGTTCGAGGAAATGCTTGTGTTCTTCGAGCGGAGGTTCTTCCTGGTAGTCGAAGAACTTAAGAATGACTACGGCAGCGCCGAGGAAGGCGGCGAAGGGACCGCCAATCTTCAGTGCTAGCCAGGTGTCGTTCTTGAGCTCGCCTTCGACCCCGAAAAGCAGCGCCATGATCGAGGCCAGCACAAAGATCAGCATCAACACGATCACTCGATACTGCACTCGTGGTGGCGGCTTAAACGTGAAGAGCCAAACCGGCGGCACAATGATCGCCACCAGCAGACCGATAGCACAGATCACCAGCAATAGTTGCGAAGGATTCGTTTGCAGGACCAGCCCGGGGGGAGCAAACATAGTGACACGTCCTCTGAGAGAGTTAATGAAACGACAGTTGACTAAGAGATCGCCGGGGTTCTGGACCTGGAGAGCAAATATAGACGGGCCAACCCGCTTACTCGCTATTGCAGGACTACATCCGTTTGAGGCAACCGATTAACCGAGAGGGATAGTTGGTCACCTGGTTATGAGCGAGGACCTGCGGCGAAGTTAACGAGCGCATTCTACTCCCACCTCATTTCATAGTCGAGCTTTCGGCGGGCAAAGGTGGCCTCAAAAGTACGTTGACACTCAAAACACTTCGGCGTAGAGTCCGAAGCGCTTTTCCGAAATTCCTCGCCCAAGTAAAAAACAAATTCTCAGTTACTCAGCGACCTCGCTGCACAGGAGAAATGATGGCCAATAAAATATCCCCCTTTACCCGTCGCTCGTTTTTGAAAACCACTCTGGCCGCTGCCGCCGGCGCCGCCGCGCTGCCGCGTGCGGCTTACGCTTTTACGCCGCCGCAGAACGCCAAGTACATTCGCTACAACGTCATGAGCGAGGGCGGAAAGAGAGCACTCGCGAGTTATTCGAAAGGCATACTGGCGATGCTCGCCCTGCGCCCCGATCACCCGCAAAACTGGTTTCGCAATGCCTTCATCCACCTGATGGACTGCCCGCACGGCAACTGGTGGTTCTACGTGTGGCATCGTGGTTACACCGGCTACTTCGAAGAGACGATCCGCAATCTCAGCGGCGACAGCAGCTTCGCTTTGCCCTACTGGGATTGGACCACGCTGCCTGAGATTCCCCAGATCATGTTCGAGTCCGTGCTGACTCCCACCGACAAGGCGTTTGAGCCTTACACGAGAAGCCTGGATACGTTCACTGCGTTCATCCAACCGGCAATGAAGGCCTATTGGAATAGTCTCAACACTGCGCAACGCAACCAACTCAACATCCGCGGCTATACGAGTTTCGATATGTTGTGGAATGACGTCACCGGCAATGGCGTTCCGGGTAACATGTGCTTCGCGACGACGCCCACGTCGCGCTATCTAAGCCGGACAAATCCGAAGCTCGATCCTACTACGGCCAAAGACTGCTCGCCGGAAACGATCAAGGCCGGTCTACAACCAAAAGAGTTTTATAACCCAAACGTTTCGCTGAGCTTTACCAGCACGAAAACTCCGTCGCACATGACACCCCCGAGCGGGACTACGAAGTTTTCAATGATCGAAGGTTTGCCGCATAACAATGTCCACAACAACATCGGCGGCTACCCTCAACTTGGCCAGGGCCCCTTCGGCAATATGACGAACTTCTTGTCGCCGGTTGACCCGATCTTCTATCTCCACCACGCGAACATCGATCGGTTGTGGGTGGCCTGGACGCACAAACAGCAGCGCGAAGGCTATCCGATTCTTCCGAGCGGACAAGATCTAATAACGCTCTCGGAGGAACCGTTCTTGTTTTATGTTAATGGCAACGGTCAGTTCGTTGGGCCGAGTAAAGCGGGAGACTATTTGAGCACCGCGAAGTTTGATTATGAATACGAACCCGGTTTCGGCGATCAGCCCACGGCGGTCAGCAATGCGCGTCAGAAGCGCGGAACGATGCAAGTCCGAGGACAGGTAAAGGGTAACCGCGCCACGCTGACGGTTCCAGCCGCCGAGGTTAAGGAGCATCTCGCGGCTTCCGCTGCAACTCTCGTTGCCGAAGTCACAGTGCCGCACCCGAGCACTGCTTCGGACCCGCGCGCATTCCACGTCCTGGTCGGAGCTCCGGCGGGATCAACGACGGTCGATGCGACGAGCCCGTACTTCGCCGGCACAGTGGCCTTCTTCGGCACTATGTCGCACCAGCATGCAGCTGGTGAGGCGACGTTCGCGGTTCCGTTGCCGAAAAGGCCGGAAGCCTTCGGCGCTCTCGCGGCTACCAACGCCACCGTGCAGATCAGCATCGTACCCGTGACCGGACAGACGCAACAGCCGTTGCTGAAAGCCGCGACGATACGGGCTCTCTAAAATTTTCGATGCAGACGTTGTTCGCAACTTTAATCGCTTTGTCACTTCTAGTGCAGACTGCCGGCGCGCCAGGACGAGTGGTAAATCTCGTCCTGCCGCGCAGCTTGAACGCGGATGAGGGCGTCGTGCTCGAGTTGAAACTCGGCGTCCTCGAACGCGGCGATCAGATTGAAGTCGAAGCGATGTCAGGCAAGCTGTTGGGGGCGATTTCGCCGTATGGCATTCGCGCCGGTGAAGAGGCGGGGACTTACACGGTGCCCGTGCCTTCTGAGTTGGTCTCCGACAAACGTGTTTCGTTGCGCATAATTCTCAATCATCACAATCGCGACAAGCGCGCGCCTACGAAGCAGGAACTGCGTAGCGTACGACTGCAGATCACTCCCAGCCGCTAACTGCTACCTTCAATAATTCGTCAGGATCTCTTCCGGCTTGAACCCCATCTTGCCGAGACGTTCGCGCGTTTGGTCGATCATCTCTTTTGAGCCGCAGATCAACGCCACCGGCGATTTCAAATTCGGCAACACGTTGTCCAGGAGCGACTGCACGTAGCCGGTTGGACCAGCCCAGTCGTGACCGTCGGGACGCGAGATCACCTGGCGCAACTCGACGCCCGCGTTTCCCCACGCGTCTGTTTCGTCGCGATAACAAAAGTCGTCGGGTGTGCGTGCGCCGTAAAGCACGACGAGCTGGCCGAAGTCTTGTTTGCGTTTCAACGCATGACGCAGCGCGGAACGCAAAGGCGCGACGCCCGTACCCATCGCGACGAAGATCAGATCGCGCTGTTTCTGTTCGTCGAGCTTGAAACCGTGGCCGGCGATGCCGACGAGATCGATCGTCTGGCCCGCCCGCATGTCGTAGATGACGTCACTCGCGCCGCCTTTCTGTTTGACGAGTACTTCCAGATCGGGATCTTCGGGCGCGCCGGCGAAGGCGAAGTAGGCCGGATGATGATCGGGAACGCGCAGCATGGCCACCTGGCCGGGAACGAAATCTAGATGTTTCGTTGCGTCTTTCACGCGCAGATCGACAGAGCGTGTGATGCGGGCCTGATCGCGAACTCTGGTGATGATGAGAGGCAGATCGATGTTCGTCATTTGTTCGTGAAGTGTAACAGGTGGTGATACAATCCTCAGCCTAAATGAACCTCATCCGCTCGAAAGCTTCGTTTCTGATTGTTTGTTTGGCGCTCGTTGCGGTGTGTGCGATCGTTGCGCCGGCGCAATCAGGACGAAGACAGCCGAAGGCTCCATCGGTTGCTCCCGTGCCGACGCCGACGCCCGAAGCGACGCCCGAAGCGAAGACACAGGAGAAGAAGTCAGAGCTCGGCTTTATTGTCGCGTCCGAACGCTACTCCGGTCTCGAGAATTATCCGTTCAGCTACTACGACGCGGTGATGGCGGGTTGTGCGGGCCGTCTGCGCTCGGCATCTTCCGCCACCATTGACGTTTCGCAGAACGACATCAGCCGCGGCGACGCGATCAAGAAAGCAAAAGCGGAGACGACGACCTACGTCGTGTTAGTCAAGTTGAAGCTGGATGAGATGACGGCGCGCTCTTACGACGATCTGGAGGTTGAGTTTACGTTGTTTGCGCCGCAGACCGGGAAAGTCGTGACCTTCGGCACTGCCTATCAGAACGCGAACCAAACGGGACCGATCATCACCGCACCTAGATCGCGTGGCTCAAGCGGTGCGATGTATCGCGAGCAATTCCTGAAACGCGCCGGTGAGGACGTCGCCCAACGAATCCTCAAAGCCTTGCACCTCGACACCGTTCCTGTCATTCGCTAACCCTTCGTAGTTCGACAAAGCAAAGCTATTCTTCGTAAAGCTTCTCGATCACGTCGCGATACTTCTCATCGATCACGCGGCGCTTTATTTTCAACGTTGGTGTGAGCTCGCCACCTTCGATCGTGAATTCGTTTTCCAGCAGCGCGACCTTTTTTACTTTCTCGTAACGAGCGAGGTTCGGCGTTAACGCGTCGATCTGTCGCTGTAACAAGTCGATGATTCGCGGATGCGAGCACAACTCGCTGCGGCTCTGAACTTCTATCCCTTTCAACTTGCAATACGACTCCAACTGCTCCCACACGGGCACGATCAACGCCGCCGGAAACTTTCGTTCGGATCCCACCAGCACAACCTGGTTCACAAAACGCGAGTTCTTGATCGCCTGCTCGATTGGCGCGGGCGCGATGTACTTCCCGCCGGAAGTTTTGAACAACTCTTTCTTCCGATCCGTGATGCGCAAATATCCTTCAGCGTCGAGCGTGCCGATGTCGCCGGTCTTGAACCAGCCGTCGTCAGTAAACGCCGCGCGCGTCTCTTCCGGCTTGTTGTAATAACCGCGCATCACGTTTGGCCCGCGCACCTCGATCTCACCGTCCTCGGCAATGCGAACCTCGACGTGCGGAATCGCCTTGCCCACCGTGCCGATGCGATATTCTTCAAACGTACTCGCGCTGATCACGGGCGACGTTTCCGTCAACCCGTAGCCCTGAATGATCGGTATGCCCGCGCCGATATAGACTGACGCGAGATCTTCAGACAAAGCCGCGCCGCCCGATAACAGCAAGCGGATGCGGCCGCCAAACGCCTCGCGCCACTTCGAAAAGACGAGTTTCGCAGCGAGCGCGTGTTGTACTTTGAGCGTCGCCGGCAGCGGCGTGTGGTTGTTGAAGTGCTGCGCGTACTCGCGCGCGACCGATATGGACCACGCCAGCAAGGTCTCGGCGAATTTTCCCGCCTCGGCAGCGTGCTCCTGGATGCGTTGGTAGATCTTCTCAAACAAACGCGGCACGCCGACAAGTATCGTGGGCCGCACTTCTTTCAGGTTCGCGCCCACGGCCTGCAACGACTCCGCAAAATAAACCGCGATGCCGTGATGCAGATACATGTACATCGCCTGCCGCTCAAAGACGTGCGACAACGGCAGCACCGAAAGCACCGTGTCCTGCTCGCCCACCTCGAGATGGCCTGACGAGTCGATCAAATTCGAAACTAGGTTCGCGTGTGTGAGCATCACGCCTTTCGGCTCGCCCGTCGTTCCCGACGTGTAGATGATCGTGGCGAGATCTTCAGGCGTGATTTCAGCGACGAGTCGATCGACCAAATCCGGATCGCGTGCCAACAATTCGCGCCCCATCTCTTCCACTTGCGCCAACGTCAAACCATCCGCCGCACTAACATCTTCCTCATCAAAAAACACAACGTGCTTGAGCTGCGCACACTCGCCGAGTATCTCTTTCAACTCGACAAACTTCTCGCGGTTCGCGAGAAACAACGCACTCGCGCCCGAGTCTTGCAAAATGTAACGCACCTGCGGCGGCGTCAGCGTCGGATAGATCGGCACGTCTACAGCGCCCGCAAACAAACAACCCGCATCCGTCAACGTCCACTCCACGCGGCTGTCCGAAAGCAACGCGACGCGATCGCCGTGACGAATTCCGATCGCGTAAAGCCCGGCGGCGATGTGTTTCGCGCGCGCCAGCATTTCATCGGACGACAACGGAACCCACTGACCATCGTGCTTGTAGTTCAAAGCGTCCGGACGATTGTGCGCGCGCACCGCACGCTTGAACACGTCGATCAGCGTCGCCGGTTCGCCGGGGCTGAACGGCCGGCGAACTGTCGCAGGCGGCCGCGCTACATCGATTTCAGCGGCCACGTGGTTCACGATACTTCAACTCCGTTAAGAAAAATGTCGAGGACCTGATCGGCCATCGGCGCGAGTTTGTAGCGGCGTTTGGAGAGGATCCAATTCGTAGCCATTTCGTCGAGCGCGCCAAACAAAATTTTGGCGACCACTTTCGCGTTGAGGTCACGGCGAAACACGCCCGCTCGTTGTCCTTCTTCAAAAGTCGAACGAATCAGCTCGAGATATTCGGCAAAACCGGCGGCGGAAAACTCTTCCATACACTTTGTCGAGCCGCGCAACTCCACCTGAAACACGACCGCCAGATCGCGATCGGCGCCTAATCTTTCCAGATGCAGCAAAGCGATGCGACGCAGCTTCTCGCGCGGATCGGAGATCTCTTTTATCTGCGCGCGCGCCGCGCTGAGCGCGTCGTCGACGCCGCGGTCGAAGATCGAGTGAAGAATTTCTTCTTTGCTTTTGAAGTAGAGATAAACGGTGCCGTCGGCGACACCGGCTTCACGCGCAATGTCGGCGACTTTCGAATTGAAGTAGCCGTTGTGCGCGAACACGCGAATGGCGGCCCGCGAGATCGCCTCGCGCTTGTCGCCGCCTGCGGCTTTGGTGTTGCTGTTCAGTGTGCG
>CAMLLD010000062.1 GCA_946480785.1 uncultured Blastocatellia bacterium
AAACCGGACATTTCACTTGCTACAAAAACCGGACATTTTCACTTGCTAACAACAGATCTAAGTTGCGTCTCGACGTGAGTATTCTTGGGCAATTGACGTCCAGGACTCAGGAAAAGATAGTTAAGCGCCGCAAGTTTCTGTCTATCCACCGCCGGGGAATGTTTATCCCCCGCCGGGGAATGTCTATCCGCCGCCGAAGAACAACTTGAGTTGCTGAAGTTGCAGATCGGATCGCGGAAGTTGCATCTGAGATTCTGACCGTTTACTTGTGTTCAGCAAATCCTAGATGACTTCTCGCGATCTCACTTATGTTCCCGCCTAATTCACTTTGCGCTTTTCCGCAGCGCAGACATCGCCCAGCGGAAGATAATCATTGGACGACGCCACTTAGTTATCGGCCGGGAGAAAGCAAATAAGATTTCCCTCGGAGCAAATAAGTTTTCACTTTCCCTGTCTGCACTCTTTATTTTGCACTCATCCCAACCCTCCCCGGCCTCCCACCAGAGCTCTGGGTTTTTCTGGCCCTCAGGCCATTCGCCGTAGGCTGTGAATACAAGTATCTATTTTGCCGATCCGCGAAGGATATTCAGAGACGGACACTCATCCGAACCGTAGTTCGAGTCCTATCTGGGGAGGCATTGGCAGAGAAATAGGACCTCTTGATGAGTACAGACGTATTCAGGAACAAGACTCTCGAAAAGAACGTTCCAGGCGAAGTAGCAGACAGCAGGCCCTTTGGAAGCGATTTTAAATGGAACCGGATAAGACAGCGAGGCGATGGTTCAAGACGGATTCACTCTCTCGCCGCGAGACCCTTTGAAGTGCTGCCTAATCGTTGCGCGACTCATACAAATTCACTCGTCGTGGGAAATTCGGATCGGCAATGGAACGTCATATCGGTAAGCGATCTAGTAGATCCCTCATTTAAGTTCATCCCACCATCCAGCTAAACCATAGATGAACTCACCGCCTCCGGGTAGCATTAGTCCATAGGTGACGTAGTAGTAGAGCCCATACCGCGGGGAATAGACGTAGTCAGCCCGCAGGGAAGAGAGCGCTGCTGTATACGTGGCCAGTTTGATGACTAAGCCGACAGCAAACACGCCTACTCCAATAAGGATGTGTCGAGCATAATGTCTCCGTCGATATAGCCTATTCTCTTTCTCTTGAGCCGCCACCGCGGGTTTTCACTGTCTCAGCGTCAAGCGGAGCAGAGCAGAAGCGACACTTCGTTGCATCAGCAGCGATGAATTCGTGGCACCTGGGACAGCGAAAAACTTCCATCGACTTGTCTTGCGCAATTATCGCAGTGTTTTTGCGGTAGCTAGCAAAGATGTGTAAGATCCAGCCATCGTTCCAGAGCTCACTGGACCTCTCATTAGTGGAGCATCAGCCTAACCGATCGTTTTAAGTTCATCGAGCTCGTGTCCAGATCGTTTATTACGATCTTTAAATTGCGTTTTAGAAGAGACCGTCCACCTCGACAACCATGTCTCTTCCTGATGGCACAAGAATCGGACGCTACCTAGTTCGTACCCTGCTCGGAGCGGGTGGGATGGGTGAAGTGTATCTCGCGGACGATTTGCAGTTGCGCCGAAAAGTCGCGCTCAAGCTGCTGCCCGCGGACTTCGCTGCCAATAAAGATCGATTGAATCGTTTCAGACAAGAAGCTCTCGCCGCTTCCAGTCTTAACCACCCTAACATCCTGACGATTTACGAAATTGGATCGGAGAGGGAACATCACTTCATAGCGACAGAGTTTGTCGACGGCGAATCCCTGCGTCATTACGTCTCGCGGACCAGCCTCGAACTTCTTGAAATTCTGGATATCTGTGTTCAGGCAGCATCGGCTCTGGTTGCAGCGCACGCAGCCGGCGTCGTACACCGTGACATCAAGCCGGAAAACATCATGGTGCGAGCTGACGGCTACGTCAAGGTATTGGACTTTGGTTTGGCGAAATTAACCGAAGCTCAAGGCGGCGGCGTTGATTTCGAAGCAGAAACGATCGAGCAAGTGAAGACCGAGCCAGGCATAGTAGTGGGAACCGTTAACTACATGTCACCAGAACAGGCCCGCGGATTTGAGATTGATGGTCGTAGCGACATCTGGAGTATCGGTGTGGTGCTCTACGAAATGGTTGCCGGAAACGCGCCCTTTACAGGTCTAACGAAGAACGATGTACTCGCAGCAGTGCTCATGACCGAGCCGCCACTCCTTTCTCGCTTTTCGCCGGATGTCCCTCCAGAACTACAAAGGATTGTCAGGAAAACTCTCCGCAAGAATAAGGAAGACCGCTATTCGACAGTCAAAGAGTTTTTGGTTGATTTGAAAAACCTGCAGCACGACCTCGAGAGTGAACATCGAGCCGCCCCCGTGGTCGAAGACGAAGTGAAGAGTATCGCGATCTTACCATTCAAGAACCTGATGAACGACGCAGCAGTTAGCTTCTATGAGTTTTCACTAGCGGATGCCGTAATCACTGAGCTGGTGCGCTTGCGTTCATTGATTGTGCGACCTTCGTCCGCGATATCGAGATACATAGGACAGACGAAGGACCCACTTGAGGCAGCTCGCGAATTGAGGGTGAATGCCGTAGTAGTCGCCGGCTTTTTACACTCAGCAGCGCGTGTTCGCGTTACCGTACAACTGCTGGACGTTGTAACGGGCCGGGTACTCTGGGGAGATCGAATTGATTCAGACGCCGGGGATATCATCACGGTCCAGGACATCATCGCTCAACGCATCGTTGAAGGGCTGCAACTGAGACTTAATTCGGATGAGCACGTTGACCTCGCCGGTCACGCCACAACCAACGCCGCCGCGTACGAAGAATACTTGCGTGGTAGAGATCGAGTGGGAAGGTATATCTATCATACGGTTGCAAATGAGGACATCGAGGCTGCCATCAAACACTTCCACCGTGCGGTTGAACTTGATCCAAAGTTTGCTCTAGCTCACTGTGCTTTAGGAGGGTGCCACATTCAACGGATCTTAAAAACAGCGGGCAATGCTGAAGATCTGGTGCTCGCGCGGAACGCAATTGAAAGAGGGTTGTCACTCGATCCTGAAATTCGCGAAGCACAGGTGTACATGGTTTTTGTTTACCGGACTCAGGGAGAGACGCGGAAGGCACGTAAAAGGCTCACGGACCTTCGTCGTGAAGCACCTAACAATGCCAGTGTTCAGTTCGTGAGTGGGGTCTTTCACCGTCTCGACGGGGAATACGATAAAGCATTACGAAGCTTCGACGAAGCCTTGCGTCTTAATCCGGCTGAGGCGGTAGTCATTAGCTGGAGCCGAGCGCGCATATTCATGTACCAGGGCCGCTATGACGATGCCCAGTTCGAACTCGATCGAGGAGCAGATGTTGAGCCGAACCACCCAGTGCTCAATATGTTTCGGGCCCAGTTGTTGACAGTGAAAGGCGAATGGGAAGTTGCCAGGGCGCTGTTCAAAAAGGTATTACTCGACCACCCGCAAATCGAAGCCATTCGTCCGCTATACGCTCAGTGTCTGAGCGCCTGTGGCGATCATGCAGCGGCGCGGGCACAGTTAACTGATCGGGTAAAAGAGTTGGCCCGTCTCGATCATGATGTGCCGTACTGGCTCGCCAGTGCTTACGCAGCAGAGGGAGAAGCTGACGAAGCCTTCAAATGGCTAAGAAAGGCAATCGCGCTGGGTAATGAAAATCTTCCCTGGTTCAGATCGAATCCGGCCTGGGAGTCCTTGCGTACTGACGAGCGGTTCGAAACACTTATGCAAGAGATTGAAAGCCGCCATGAGAAGAGGATGAGCGACGAAACCTTGCATTGAGCCCAAAAACTTCCCGAAAACCGCAAAATACGTTTGGACACCGGCGATTCTTGGTCTAAACTATCCGCTTTGCAGCAATCATGCTTCTGCCTGAAGCAATTTATCCACCCATAGAGGACCGACAAGATGAGTACTGTTCGCGAAGGTAATTCAGGAACCAGCGCACCTCCTTTCCGCATCGCCCCGCAATTACACCAGATTCTTTACAAGCGGCCCGGCCGGGACAAACTCGAGCCCAAACCCGAAGAGGTCCTGCCCGAGCCGCCGTATCCGCAGCGTCCCGACGCCAAAGAGATGACCCACAAGGAGTATCTCAAGCTCAACGGCGTGCGCATGTGGAAAACGTGGGGCGCGCCCTACTTCCGCTCGCGCTACCCCTCTCACAGAAAAGAATTGCGGCCGATCATCCCGTACCTCTTCACGGACTGGAAGTGCAACCTCGATTGCCACTATTGCTGGTCCTACGACAACAAGGTGAAGGGAATGACCGAAGACGTCGCGAAGCGCTCGATCGACTGGCTGCATTCGATCGGCTCGCGCGTGCTGGCGCTCATGGGCGGCGAGCCGCTGCTGCGCCCTAAGTTCATTCACAAGATCGTCTACTACAGCGCGATGAAAGACATCTTCGTCTATCTGCCGACCAACGGCCGGTTGATGAAGCCCGACGTGATCGACCGACTCGGCGACGCTGGTCTGGCGACTGTTAACCTCGCGGTCGACTCGGTGAAGGAACGAAAGTCGCTCCCGAAAGCACTCGATCCGATCCGTCCTTACTTCGACTATCTCATCAAGAAGCAGAAAGTTTACGGCTACACGGTAATGTTCAATATCAACATCTGCCATAACAACATGGACGATGTGGTTGAACTAACCGAGATTGCCCGCGCCAACGGGATCGCGACTGACTACCACATCAACGAGACCCCGATGACCGAGCAGGACCACTTCAAACATCTCGACGAAAACGAAACGTACCTGACGCCCGACGATTGGCCGAAGGTCGATGCGCTGCTCGACTATCTCAACGACAAGCGCAAGAACGAAGGCTACAAGATGGTGAATCCGATCAAGCACATGGACGACATGAAGCTGTTGATGCGGGGCCAGACTCCCGAATGGCAGTGTCGCGCCGGTCAAAATTCACTCATCATTCGTACTGACGGTTCGCTCGCGCCGTGTTTCCCGATGTATTCAGCGACGCACGATTGGGGCGTGGTTGGGAACCACAAGTTTGACGTGAAGCAACTCGATGAAATGAAAGTCGAATGTACGAAGCACTGTCTCTCGACGTGCAACTACATCCTCGGCTATTGCTACGACACCGCCCGCGTGCTCGGCTGGATCATGAAGACGGCGAAGGGTGGGTTCCGAGGAGTGGAGAGCTTCTAGCTCGCGTCCACGCCACCGCGGAAACGATATAAAAGAGGAGCGCGATCAGCACGACGTATTTGAACCCGAGGGCCATTGAGCTGTACTCAGCGAGTCCGCCCATCATGGCCCCGGCGACGTTCATACCGAAAGCAGTATCGGCGTTCGCGCTCCTCCTGAACGATCCCGCAAAAATAATTCCGGCAAAGAAAATCGGTGTGAAGACCAGCAGGCATGATCCGAGCACCTGAACCGCGCGACTCATTCCTAAGAAAGCATCAAGCGGCACGATCACGTTCACGGCGAGACTGATCACCAGCGCCGTGTAGTAAGGCCAGAGGTTCGCCGGCTTCCATCTGAACGTGTAGAGGTTTGCGAGCAGAATCATAACGAGGATCGCCGTGAAGACGACGGAGTTAACGATCCACGTGCCGCCGAAGAGCAGCGCCATCGTCACGACCGCTTTTGTTTCGATCAGCATGAAGCCCGCGCCGAGGAAGAAGAGTTGCAGGTTGAGCGAGTTGTAAATGGTGGTTGCGCCATCTGCGATCGTCTTGCGCGAGAAGAACCAAATCAGCAACAGCCCGAGGCCGCCCATGATCACCATGCCACGCCAACTCAGCGTCGGGATCATCGGTTTGCGTAAGTAAAGAAACGGCCAGTCGTCAGTGGCGGTTCTTATACCTTCGGCAGGCGTTAAAACCTTCGCGAGCCCAAACCGTTCCAGTTTGATTGCCGGATCTGCATTTGTCTGCAAAGACGGGATAGGCACGCTATACGATATCTGCTCGTCCGCCAACTGGAAGCCGTTCGGCGACGCCGGCGTCGGCGGCTCGCCGGTGCGAAGCCAGTAACCAAAATGGTGTTTGAAGGTGTCGCGTAACTGGCCCGTGTCGCCCGCGAAGAAGATCGTGAAATCTCCAAACGTCGCGCTCTCCGGCTCAATTATCTCGCGGTACGGCAGCGTCATCACGATCGAATTGTCCGCGCCGAAGACCTCATCCAATCCCTGTTTCAAACGCGCCGCCAGCCAGCCCTGACGAAAGTAGTTGTAGATCACGAACGTGCCGTTTGGTTTTAAATGACGACGCACATCTTCGTACGCCTGCCGCGTAAACAGAAAACTCTCGAGGCGAATGTTGCTGTAGCCACTGTGCAGCACGAGCGAATCGACAAGCGCGTAGATGATGAGGTCGTACTTTCGATCCGTGGCACGCAGGAAATTCCGGCCGTCGTCGTTGTGAATCTCGACGCGTGGATCCGCATACGGTTGGTCCGGATGATGTGCCTGGCCCAAACGGTAGATGGCGGGATCGATCTCCACGGCGTCGACGTGTTTCGCGCCCCATTGCAACGCGCGGCTCACGTCGTTGCCCGAACCCGCGCCGATGATCATCACGTCTGCGAAAGCCGGCCGTCCTGCGTCGCGGTTGATCAGATGCGGCAGCGCGTACGCCGGAAAAGTCTCGTTTCGCGAAACCATCTGCTGGTGATAGATCAGGTTCACGGAGAGCGAGAGGTCGGCCTCTTTGAAGTCGATGCGATAGTATGGCGACCAGAATTGCTCTGCTTTCGCCTGGCCCGGATAGTCGTTGTGCGTCGGCACAAACGCGGCGAGATAGATCACGAGCAACAGCGGTAGTGCCGTCAGCGTAGTCCAGGCAATTCTTCGCGTCTGAAAGCGGTGAGCGGGCGAGACGAAGTAGAAATAGCCGAGCCCGACTGCGACCAGCAGAAACCACCACAACGCGCGTACCTGAAACCACGAACACGCAGCGAAGATCAATATGCCCGCAATGCTGCCGGCGATATTGACGCTGTAAGCCTGCAACCGGTTGGGCCAGCGTTTCAGCGCGCGGCCGAGCTCCTGCCCCGGACCGATGAAGGCGAAGGCCAGTACGAGAAAGAAGAAACCGCAAAGCACTTCGACCGGGATCGCATAGCGCGACAGGTCCTGACTCTGATACTCCGTTCCGAAGTAGATCTGCTCCGGCCGAGTTTGATTGCCAACGTCGACGAACTTCACGAACGAGCCGCTGCTGACTTCGACGCCGATAGCTGCCGCCATCACAATGACCAGCAGCAGCGGCGTCCACTTGAGATAGTCGCGCTTCTGCCCGGCAGCCAAACAACCGACGGACATGCCGAGAAACGCTGACAGCAGGACCATGTTGGTGAAGAACGTCAGATAAAGGACGTGCGCCGGGAACCAGCGAATAGCCGCGAGTTCGAGAAACAAAATCAGGAAGCTGATTAAAAAGAGGTCGAAGCCGTCGCGCAGTTTTGGCGAGTGAGTCGGGGAGTTTGTAGTCACAGTAGTTGGTTGTGTTTACCGCGCAGTGATGCGCGCGAGTTTTTTCAGAAGCTCCGATTTTTCCGGAGCAGATGTTTTCACCAGGGCGGCGCGAAGTGAAGCGAGTTCTTTTCGCAGAGCGGTGCGCGCTTCAGCCTGGTACTGATCGCCGCCGTTGCTGTTGGCCGTGTTAATGACGTCGTCGGTTAGTGCTTCGGTCAGGTTCTTGAGCGCCTCGGCGGCGTGCGCGCCGTTTGGGTGCAGGTTCAAATACTTGATCTCGCCGGTAGTGCGAAAGAAGTCGCAGACCTCGTCACCTTCGCAATCGGACGGTTCCATGTTCTCCGCTGCCGCCCACGCGATGCGATCGGAGATCGGCAGCGTGTGATATTTCGTTTCGAGGTTCCAGAGCACGTCGCTGCGCAGATTGTAGCCGCCAGCAAACTCGTTATTGACGACCGCGGCGTTGTGCGCTTTTAGCCACTCGCGATACGGCGACTTGTCTTGCAGGTTATTCGGAAAAGCCTCGGCCACTTTCGCCAGGGCCAAAAACTTGAAGAGCTCAAACTCCGCGCGTGTGTTCGGATCTTTTGTTTCGGTAAGCGCGTCAGCGGCGAGATTATAGAGCTCCTGCCGGTCGCTGAAATCCGTATTCTCGGCTTTCAGACGCGCTTCGATGATCGTGCGTAGAAGCTGTTCGCGTTCGCGCACGTCATAGTCGAGCAGCAGCCCGCCGAAGAGCCAGCCCGTGCCACCGTTCGACAGATTGACGCGGTACCAGTAATCGGTTTTGCCGCTGATTGTGTCCTGGTTGCTTGAACGCGCGATCGCGCTCACGACCGTGCCGAGTTTCAAACGCATGATTTCTTCAGCGCTGGTCTGCGGCGCTTTGCGGGCGCGCATCGCGGAGACGGTAGTGATCTTCGGCTGCGCCGCGTCGAACTTCGTTTCATCAGTTTGGCCTAAGACGGTGGCCGCGTATGCGAGTCCGAGCACCGCGAGCAGGGAGATGGCGAATTGATATTTCATGCGCGCTCATATATACCAGAACAATGCTCGATCTGGATCACCAACTCGATTACTGGAATACCGAAGGCGCGCGCAAGTCGTTTGCGCACCCGCTCAACCTGCGACGCATACGCCAGTGGCTGACTGAAGACAGTCTGATCGTCGATTTCGGCTGCGGCTACGGCCGCTGCCTCGGCGAACTGCTGCAGGCGGAATACACTGATCTCGTTGGTTTCGATTTCTCCCCCGCGATGATTGAGTCCGCGCGGAAACAGTTTCCCGAGATCGTGTTTGAACAACTCGAATCAGCGTCGCTGCCGTTGCCGGATGGCTCGGTCGATGCCGTGCTGTTGTTTAGCGTCCTCACGTGTGTGCCGACAGACGAAGGACAACGAGCGATCGTCGCTGAGTTGCGCCGCGTGTTGAAGCCGGGCGGACTGCTTTACATCAGCGACCTGTGGTTACAGGAAGACGAGCGCAACCTCACGCGCTATGCACGCGACGAACCGAAGTATGGGACCTACGGAGTTTTCGATCTGCCCGAAGGCGTCACCGTGCGGCATCACGATCCGAAGTGGATCGAAACGCTCACGCGCGACTTTGAAGCGGTCGCTTTGGACCAGCTCGAAGTCGTGACCATGAACGGGAATCCCGCGAAAGCGTTTCAGTGGTTCGGGCTGAAACCATGCGCGGACCCGAGCTCTTAATTCACGCGAACATTCCTGCCGCTGACATCGTAGACCGACTGTCCCTTTCATCCGAGCAGGAATATGCGCCCGCTACGCTTCGAATCACTGCTGCCGCCGCCTCGTGTCCGCACGGACCTCTGCACGCTCAAACTGTCTTCGTTGACCTTAACCGAAACTTTGCACGCGCCTCACCTCACGATTCCAACTCACGTTCATCGCACAGCCAGCGTTTGTTTGTCCCTGAGCGGTGAATCCTACGAGATCATGAACGACACGCGCGTGCTCGTGAATCCCGGCTGTGCGATCATCCGCGGTCCGGAAGTAAAGCACGCAAACCAGTACGGCGCGTTACCGCATCGCGGCTTCATGATCGAGCTCGACAACAAGTGGCTCGCGGCGTGTAGCCACTTCGCGCGCGTGTTTGAAGGCAATCGACTCTACGCCGGTGGCCCGGTGCCCGCGCTCGCCTTGCGCATTTATCACGAGTCGAGAATTAAAGACAGCGTCGCGTCTGTGATCGTCGAAGGGCTGATGCTGGAATTGCTTGGCCACGCATCGCGATCGCTTGTGCCGACGCCTTTGCGCGCGCCGCGTTGGCTCAGCGACGCGCGCGATCTGCTGCACGGACGTTTCAACGATCCGCTCAATCTGGTCGAGATCGCCGACACTGTCGGCGTGCATCCGACGCACCTTGCCCGCACGTTCAAGAAATACTATCGCTCGACTGTCGGCGAGTACTTGCGCAAACTGCGACTCGAGTGGGCCATGAAACGGTTGTCCGAGAGTGAAGACTCGATCGCTGAGATCGCCACCGCCGCGGGCTTCTACGACCAGAGCCACTTCAGTCATCAATTCAAGCAGCACACCGGCTTCACCCCGGCTGAATTTCGCGCCTCGCAGGGCGTCTCAAATAAAAGCTAACCACGTACACGGCTGCTAGCCTCTTCCAATACGTCTCTACCTGCGCCCGGTTATCAATTACGCCATCAGTAATTGGTTTCCCGGGGGTAAGAAATGTCGCTTTGGACCAGCGGTTTGCTAATTATTCTGTTGTTACTACCGGTGCAGTTGCCGATGCAGGACATGAAAGGTGAGATCAGGACAGCCGCGCCTGAAGAAGTGGTCGCCGCTTCCGAGGCCCGTCCGCAGCCGCTCGTGTTCTCACACAAGGATTGGGAACTGACGCAGGCCTACGCGGACGTTTTTAAGATTCTGAGCGACGAAAACTCGTGCAGCGAGTTCTACGGTGGACCACGCAAGGCCACGACCGTACTCAACGGTTTCGTGCCACTCGTACAATCGCACCGGCTGCTCAAAGAACTCTCGTTTGAGATGACGGGCAGGCCACGAATAATTCACAACCCCATCACCCGATTATCGTATCGACTGTTCGACAAAGCCGTCGTCAACAGCGATGGCTCGTTCTATCGTCGAAGGCTGGACTCGTTGCGCCGCTTCCCGGCCGATGTCGGCAGTTTTCAGCCGGGCACGCGCCAGGCGCGAGCTTTGATCCTGTTACACGAATTGGGCCACCTGATGGAAGGCGACGACGGCGCGTATCTCCTTCCCGACGACGGCCACGACGGCGCACTCAGCAACCGCAATACGCTCATGGTCCAACACGCCTGTCGCCTGCAATTAGAAACTCTGAAGTAAGTGTTAGTTTGAGCTCGCGGGGATCCAGCCGCTCGTCGAGACGAATTCTTTCTTGTCGGCGTTGATGGTGATGACGTAGGCGCCTGAGGCGCCGACGCGTCGATTTGGACCGAAGATCAGTTTCGGCGTCAGGCCGGTATCATAGTCGTAGAGACCTTCGAGAGCGGTGATTAGTTGTTCGCGGCTCAAGTCTGCTCCCGCGCGCTTCAAGCCTTCGACGAACGTTTTCGCGGCAGCGAGAGCTGCCAGTTGCGCGGCGGCGTGTTTCGGCGAAAGCTTGTACTTCTCGACGAGACTGCGATATTCGGTTGCGCCCTCGGGCGATATGTCGGCGGGCACGGTGGGAAACGCGAGAAAGACTTTTTTCGTGAACGCCGAAGGGAGATTCGCGGCGAGCGTTTGCGACGACAGGACACCGAGCGAGAGAATGTACGGCGACCACTGCAACGCGTTTGCCGCCGTCGCGAATTTTTCGATGTCTGTGCCCGCGCCGAACACAAACACCGCGGCAGTGTTGTCGGTTTTTAGTTGCTGTGCGGTTTTGCTCGCATCGAAAGTTTCAGACGAGTAGGGAATCTTCACTACGTCAGTCCAGCCGATTTCCTTCGCGTGCGCGATGACAGCGTCGGCCGCTGCTGCGGCCAGCTCACCGTTCGGAACCAGTAGCACGACGTGTTGTTTCTTTATCTCCAACTGCTGGTCGGCATAATTCACCAGCGCGATCGCTTGCTCGCTCACTCCCGGCAGCAGGTAGAAAACGTAACGATTCGGTGGATGCTCGATCTGCGGCAGTAACGTCGCGGGCCCGACGAAAGGAATCTCTTCGTCGCGCGCAAACTGCGCTAACTGTTTGTCGGCGCCGGCGCTGATGCCGGCGATGAACGCAAACAGTTGATTCTGACTCGCGAGCGCGCGCAGGCCGGCGGCGACCTCAGTGGTAGCAGCATCGGTGAAATGAAGTTTGATCTTGCGGTTGTAGATGCCACCGTGTGAGTTCAGCTCGTCGAAGTATGCCGTCAACGCCTGGCGGATCGATTGGCCCGTTTCCGCGAGCGCCGTGTTCGTCGGCAACGGCACGCCCACGTCGATACTCTCCGCAGTCACGCCCGGATCGCGATCGAACTCGAGCCGCTTGATATACGCGATGAGGTCGTTCATGTCTTCGATCGACATGTGATAGCGTGGCATCGCGACGACCATCGTATTACCGGACGGATCGACGCCGCGCACGACCGCGCTCGCAAACGATGACTCGGTAAATGGTCCGTGTTTGCGACCCGTCGGATGCGTATGGCCGTACGGCTTGATCAGGTTCGACCACGTGAGATTTCCCGCGGTGACGCCGCCCTCTGTCTTGCCTTCGCCGCGGCGGCCGTGACAACCCGCACACGGAACGGTGGTCGCAGGCACGTCGAGATCGTTGACGACCGCCGTTATCTCGCGTTTGCTCGCACTCTCGCCGCGCAGGAAGAGCGCGCGGCCGCGTCGTTCGGCTGGTGTCAACGGGCGCGACTCCGACGAGGCATCGACGGTTGTTTTTGGCGGTGGATTTTGACCAAACGCGAGTGATGCGACGCAGAACGCCGCCAGCAGAGAGCACGCGATTGCAATGATGTTGAGTTTTCTAAAGCGCATGAGTTGAGAAAACTAAGTTACGACATTACGCGCGGATCGGCTAGTCTTCACGCCTGACAATTTGTTTCGAACCTAATCTCAAAACCGCGGGTCATATAAATGCATGGCCGATGAGGCAGCATCGCAGCGCGAAAGCTGGTGGGTGTTGCAGGCGCAGTCCGGCAGCCACGAGGCTCTCAACGAGCTCTTCAGAAGTGTGCAGGAGCCGCTGTTTCGCTATGTCGTCACTCTCGTCCGCGACCAGCACCTGGCTGAAGACATCCTGCAGGAAGTCTTCATGCGCATTTACCGGAAGCTGCGCTGGCTGCGCGAACCGCAGGCGTTTCGGGCGTGGAGTTATCAGATCGCTTCGCGGGAAGCGTTTCGCTATTTGCATCGTGAGCGGCGTTGGACGGACCAGGTGCGTGACGAAGCAGTATTGGCGCACGTGCCGGCCGCCGAGACTGACAGTGAATTTTCGCGCGAGCTGATCGCGAGTTTGCCACAGTTGGTTAGTGATCTGCCGCCGGCGAGCCGGGCCGTGGTGGTGTTGTTCTACTTGCACGAGCTATCGCTCGTTGAGACAGCGGCGGTGTTGGATATTCCGGTCGGCACGGCGAAATCGAGGTTGGCTTATGGTCTCAGGTGTCTGCGCCAGAGTTTTGAGAAGGGAGAGATGAGATGAAACGAATATTGATCGTACTTGCGGTGATCGAGTTTATCGCGATGGTGTTTGGTGTCTTTTCGGTGGTTCATAAATAAGGGAGGGAATTACGATGGCCCAGAAGGTAGATCTTGATAGCGTGCGAGCCGCGGCGCTGGCGCGTATCGATCGCAGCGAACGCAACTTCAAACTGGCTTTCGTCGGCGCGGTGATCGTGGAGAGCGCATTCATCGTGAGCTTTTTGCTGCTCGCCGACTTTTCGAATCGCTTGCACGTGTTGCTGCTGATCTCGACCGTGAGTTGTTACTCGATCGTCGTGCTCGGCCTCGTGGCGTTAGGCACGCACATCAACCGCGGCATCGCGCGGATTTTGAAAGCGGTTGAGTTGTCGTGAGTTTTGGTTACGCTCCTCCTTTGCGGCGGATCGAATAGAGACGGTGTTCGGTGCGGATCAGCAGACGCTCACCGACGAGCGCGGGCGACGCGAGTGAGAAATCGTCGAGATTGTTGACGCCTAATAACTTGAACTCGTCGCCGGTAGAGACGACGAATGTTTGGCCTTCTTCGCTGAGACAGAAGAGTTTGCCGTTGTAGGCCCAAGGCGAAGTGGTGAAGGCCGTGGCGGCGGGATCGATACGGGTTTTGTAAGTCTGCTTGCCGGTCTTCGCGTCGTAACGGTTCAGGATGCCGGTTTCGGTGAGCGTGTAGATCGCTCCGTCGTAAGCGACTGACGATGGCAGATAAGTTCCACCACGCGGTTGCGACCAGACGACGTAATCGTTTGATGTCTGGTCCTCTTTCAATGTGATGTCGCCGGAGGCGCCGGGTTTGATCGCAAACAGGGGGCGTCCGCGGCCGCCGTTGATATAGAGCAGACCTTCGTAAGCGAAGGGCGTCGGCACCGGCGTGATTGCTGTTCCAGACATCCGCCACAATTCTTTGCCTTTGAGGTCGTAACTCACCACCGTCTGCGGTCCAAGCGTGATGATTTCTGTTCGCAGCGAGTGTTGCCAAATGAACGGCGTGGCCCAGCCCGATCGTTGGCGCGGCGGGTCGTTGCTGCCGAGATCTCGCTCCGTGCGCCAGACTTGTTTGCCCGTTTGCTTATCGTAAGCGGCGACGTACTGCTGCTTCTGGTTGTCGCATAAAACGATGAGCAGATTGCCGGCGAGTGCGGGCGAACTGCCGGTGCCGAGATCGAGATAGATTGGGTTTGCTTCGACCGGAGTGGTCCAGGTGATGTTGCCTTTCAGGTCAAACGCCCACAAGCCGAGATTGGCGACGAACACGTAAATGTTTTTTCCGTCGGTGACGGGTGTCTCGGAAACGAAGCTGTTTTTGCGATGACGCCCGCCCGGTGGATGGCCCGTGTAAAACTCTTTCTTCCATTCGACATTGCCGGACTTGAGATCGAGTCGATAGAGCAGGTAGTGGACGCTCACTTCATTCGGCAGTTCGAGGTCGCGCTCCGTTAAGCGCTTCATGATTTCCTCGCCTGACAATCCTTGCTTTTGCAGTTCGGCGACGTACTCGTTGCTGTATTCAGTGCCGGCCTGGGGCTGCTTCGATTTGCCGTCGGTGGTGACGGTCGTCAGGTAGACCTTGCCGCCGGTGACGATTGGCGAAGACCAGCCGCGTCCCGGAATCTCCTGCGCCCACTCCACGTTTTCCGTCTTGGACCAGTGTTCGGCGAGTTGTGCGTGAGTGCCGACCGGGTTCGACTGCGGGCCACGAAACTGCGGCCACGCGTTGTCTTGGGCGCGCACCATCAATGGCATCGTTAGCAGCGCGCACACGAACGCTGCGGCGCGCAAAGCAGTGCCCGAAAAAATATATGCTCGGCAAAATTTTTGTAGTCTGGGAGATTGTGTAGTCATCGTGATCACGTAGCTTGTTCAGGTTGAGACGGCTGTTCGAACAGATTGTCGCATACTACGGGTGTCGCGCGAGATTTGTTTCGGCGTTGGGTATATAATGCGCGCCTCACCGGGAATCCGATGTCCTCCTCACTGGGAATCCAATGTGCTCCTCACGGGGAGTGAATTGAAATGCGGTTAGCTCTATTTCCGACGACTCTTTTGTTGATGCTGGTGGCCAGCGAGACTGCGCTGGCGTGTAACTGTCTTCCGCTATCGCCGGTGGAGAGTTCTAACAACGCCGATGTTGTATTTGAAGGTGAGCTGGTTCGCACCTACAGCTTACCGTTGAGCTCGCGCTTCGCCTATGCCTCCACGTTCAAGGTGACGAGATCTTTGAAAGGGTCCACGGGAGCGTTCGTCGCCATTTTCGCCGATGGCAATGAATGTGACGCCGCGTTTGAACCCGGTTTCGTTTATCGTGTGTATGCGAAAGATGGCGATGGCACGCTCACGAGCGGAGCGTGCGCCGGCAACTCGATTGTAGGCGCTGCGAACAATGTAGGCGGTGCGAACAATGGGCAGGGGGTGTTTGTGTTGCGGACTTTCGCGTATTCCCCGCCCGCTTATTGGCGGAGCTTCCTGATGAGTACTTTGCAGATTTGTGGGCTTGGTGTGTTGTTGGGCTCGGGCGTTTTTGTGTGGCGCAGGTATTTTATGAAGTTAACGTGAAGAGGGGCGTGGTTTGGGTTGGGTTTTGTTGTTTTAGTGGTTTTGGTCGTCTTCGCTTTTGTGCTTTTCGCTTCAGTGCTCTGCACCTTTGTGCTAGTCGCCTTTGTCCCCTTCAGCTTTGTGCTCTGCGCTTTTGTCTCCGCTCGCTTCCGCTTGGTCAGATCAACAATCTTCCCGTTTTCGACTACATAAACAGGCGTTCCGGTTTTCAACCCCATCTCCAGCGCCCGTCGTCCCGCGCGCCGCAACGCACGCGTGATGTCCTGCGTCTCGCGCGAATGTGAACTAGGCGGCTTCATCGGATTGGCTCAGTGTGCAAGCGCATGGCGATCACTTGAAGTCCCACTTGCGGAGCGTGCCGTCGCGGCGGCAGACGGACAGAGGGCGTGCTTGCGCGCTTTCGATTTTGACCACTTGCTTGTTTGAGTGGTCCACCTGCACGCGCAGACAGGCGCAACCGTAGCCATAGTGTACGTTCGTTTCGACCCACTCCTTTGGAGGAAACTCCGGCCAGTCTCCTTCAGCCTGATAACCACCCTGCACGGAGATGATCCACTCATCATCTCGATCGTAAAGCGACGCATTCGCCGGCGTCGGATTACTAAACCACCCACAACGCATCTCAGCCTTCTCGCTCGTCGCCGTCTCCCGCGCTCGCGGCTCTGCGCTTACGAAGGTGAGTGCTAGCAGCAGACAGGTCGCGAACATTAACCATTTCGCTGGTCGTGTAAACATGGGCGCCAGTATACGACAGAGCCAGCGATCTTCGGGAAGATTGTTCGTTGTTGCGCCGTCATGCCACATAAAGCATAATCACGTCAGTGAACGAACCTCACAAGTTCAAGACCCTCGTTTGGGTTGGATCCGCGCTGAAGGATCTCAGGTCATTTCCTGCTGAAGTGAAGGACGCAATGGGATACGCGTTGTATCAGCTCAGTTGGGGCAAAAAGCTCTTTCGGCGAAGCCGCTACGCGGATTCGGCGGCGCAGCGATTCTGGAAGTAGTCGAAGATCACCATGGTGATGCGTATCGTGCTGTTTACACGGTGCAATATGCTGACGTGGTGTACGTGCTACATGCCTTTCAAAAGAAATCTAAGAGAGGTGCGGCTACACCGAAAATTGATGTTGATCTCGTCAAGCAACGGTTGAAGACGGCCGCGGCAGACTACCATCGGCGTCACTCCATACAAGGACCTTCTGCATGAAAACGACATCAAAGCGGCCGAGAACACGCAAAGCCACGAGCCGACGTGAGAAAGTTCAAACGGGCAGCGGCAACGTCTTCACTGATCTCGGTTTTGCGGATTCAGAAGAACGTCTGCTGAAAGCGAAGCTGGCCAGCAAGATTGCGCAGTTGATCGCAGAGAGGCGTTGGACCCAATCGCAAACAGCAGAACGGATCGGCCTGGATCAGCCGAAGGTGTCGCGTCTCTTGCGAGGCCAACTCTCCGGCTTCTCCGTCGATCGTTTATTCGCCGTGTTGACTCGTTTGGGCCACAGCGTAGAGGTCCGCATCTCCGCGAAAGCGAGAGCCCCGGAGAAATCTCATATCCGTGTCACTATCGGATAACAGTGAATTACAACCATGTGATTGAACGCTGCGACCTTATTTCAATTCGTTTACCCGCGTCTTCAGATTTCGCACGTGTTGAAGTAGGAGATCTTTAAGATCAAGCGTCTCTCGTGAACTGATAAAACGAGCTGGAATTGCTACTGCTTCGTCAAGGTTTTCGAAGCTGTTTAGCCAGAAACGCAGAGTAACCCGAGACGCGTCGTCGAATTCGTAGGTCCAATCTCCTCTTTTGCGAGTTGTAACGTGATCGCCCGTGGAATGGTAGCTAATTGTCAAGTTTTCATCTTCACCGATACACGCAACTAATAAACGAACGAGTTCGACTTGGGTCGTGGCATGTTTACCTCGGACCATCTCGCCGAAATCCGAACGCCTGTACTCAGGCCGTAACGAATCATCCAGGTCTCGCTTAATATTCTTCATAAATTTCTCGCTCGCCGCGGGTCGCCAATCGAGCGCTAATCAATCGGATTACCTCATCGCGTTCAGTATACGACACAACTAACAGTCTTTGCCGCGCTGATAGGCCAAAGGTAATGAAACGATACTCATCCACAGAATGGTCTGGGTCTGAGGCGGTTTTTGAAAGAGGATCATAGAGCAGTGCTCGCCTCCGCAAACGAAACGCCGTGCTTCCAGAGATTTAGCCGGGCCTTAAGCGGATCCCATTCAAAAGTCATCGCGGTCGTGAGGTAACAGCCACCGAAAGTTTCGGCAGTATATCAGAGTTCTGCTAGACCTGAGCGCGGCGTCGCTTAGACCATGACTTCGCGAAACGCTGACAGGAACGCTTTCATCTCGGGGGCGGTGCCGATGGTGACGCGCAGGTGGTTGGGGAGGGCGGGGAAGGGACGCCCGACTTCCACGCCGCGAGTGCGCAGTGCGGAGATGATGGGTCTCACCTCGCGGCGGAGGTCGATCATCATGAAGTTTGCGTGCGAGGGGATGTAGTGATAGCCGAGTGCGTCGAGCTCAGAACAAACGCTCTTTTTGACTTCGCTGTTCAGCTTGCGTCCGCGCGTAACCTGTTCCGGATCTTTCAGACTCGCAAGCGCCGCAACGAGCGCCATGATGTTGACGCTGTCCCACGTCTGATGCGTCCGCATCCGCTCGATGTTTGCGCGTTGCGTGACGCAGTAACCACAGCGCAGCCCCGCCATGCCGTAGATCTTCGAAAACGTGCGCGCGACGATCAGATTCGGATACTGCTTCACGAGCGGAATCAAGCTCTCGTATTCGTTGCTTTCGACATAATGGTGATAAGCCTCGTCGACGAGGACAGTCGTCGCGGGCGACACCTTTGCCAGAAACTCCGCAAGGTCGTTCTTGGGCGTGATACTCGCGGTCGGATTGTTTGGGTTACAAATATAAACAAGCCCGGCGCTATTCACGCCGTCGCTACCGCTGACACCGTTCGCAGCCGCGAGCATCTTCGCGAGGTCGTGGCCGTAACTCGACGTCAAATCGATCTTCACGACTTCAGCGCGCGCCACACTTGCATGACGCCCGATCGCCTCAAACGTTGGATTCGCTAAAACAATCTTCTTGTCGTGACTCGTAAACGCCGCCGCCGCGAGTTTTAAAATCTCACCCGAGCCATCACCGAGCAGTATCTGCTCCATCGGCACTGCATTTATCCGCGCCAACTCCTCCACCAGCAGGTCCGCATGTTCATCCGGATAGCGCCACGCGAGACTGAACCCATCCGTCATCGCCTTCAACGCCGCCGCGGATGGTCCATAAGGATTCTCGTTCGAGCTCAGCCGCACAACGCTCGCCGTGGCGGTCGCCTCTGCCGCCAACGCAGACACCGAAGCGCGTACCGACGCAGGCGCCCAGGCAGCCGCCGACCCACGCCCGCTTCCCGCTACCAACGCGTAAGCACCACCCACACCCATCAGCTTCGAGAAACCGCGACGAGAAATCGTCTGCTTAACCATGACGCTCATTCCTTTCTGAACAGACACGCGGGGTTATTTCTGCAGGTCGCTATAGTACCGCTGGAGCACGTAAAACGCCTTCTTTTTCTCACCGCGATTCGAAATCAAACCCTTGCGATTCCAGTAGTCCTGAACTTTCGGCAACGGTCTGCGCGGCGAACGGAAGTCCATCAGAATCCACGGCGTCGTGCCGCGTAGAAACGGGATGCGTTTCAGCATCGCGATCTGATGGCGATAAAGGTCCTCCTGATACTCTTCGGTCCAACGCGTCAAAACATCACCGTGATTTCCAAACAACGCGTCGCCACCAAACTCGCTCATGATCAGCGGCTTCTCATACTTCGTGCGCCACTCAAGTCGATCAGCCTTCTCAGGCAGACCATCGTACCAACCGACATATTCATTACACCCAAGCACATCCAAAAACTCGCCCAACGGATCGTCGATCATCTGCGTGGTCTCACCGACGTAGTGACGTTCCATTGCCGCCGAGATCAACCGTGTCGAATCAAGACTCCGCGCAAACGCGGCGAGATTCCGCAAAAACGACAAACGCGCGTCGCTCAAAGGAGTCTCATTCGCCATGGACCAAATCACGACCGCGGCGCGGTTCTTGTCGCGCGCAATCATCTCGCTCAACTGGTTCCGCGCATTCTCGAGCGTCGCCTGGTTCTCCCAAAGAATGGTCCAGTAAACCGGAATCTCCGACCAGACCATGATCCCGAGCCGATCGGCCTCGCGCACCATGTGCTCGTTGTGCGGATAGTGGGCCAGCCGCACGAAATTCGCGCCGAGCTCTTTGGCCCAACCGAGCAGCGTTTGCGCATCTTCGCGACTGTACGCACGCCCGCCGCGAAACGGCGCTTCCTCATGAATAGACACGCCGCGCAGAAAAATCGGCCGCCCATTCAGCAGGATCTCCGTGCCTCTCGTTTCAATACTGCGAAAGCCGATCTGATCGCGCACCCGGTCCGTTTCAGCGTCAATCATCACGTTGTAGAGCTGCGGATTCTCAGGCGACCACAACTTCAAGCTCGCAGCGAAGTCGACCAAAGCCGTTCCGTTTGCGTCGGTGGTAAATCGTTTTGCGACCCCGGCGTCCGGAATGCTCACAGTGATATTTTGCTTGAGCCTCGCGCCGTTCAATCTTATCCATCCAACAACACGTTCGCGCGAGCCTTTTTGCAGCTGAATGAAGTAGTCCTGAACAAACGTTGCGGGTGTCTCGATCAGCTTCACTTCGCGCGTGAGTCCGCCGTAGTTCCACCAATCCGTCATCAACGTGGGCACGGCGTCGCGCCGGCGTTTGTTGTCGACTTTAACGATCAGAAAGTTCCCGCTGTCGCGAAGCAGGTTCGTGATCTCGAAATTGAACGGCGTGAAGCCGCCTTCGTGTTGACCGAGCTTTTCGCCGTTGAGATAAACGTCTGCCGAATAATTCGCCGCGCCGAAGTAGACGAACACGCGCGTATTCGGCCGGCGTTGATAATCGAACGACTTCTTGTACCAAACCGTGCCTTCGTAAAAGAACAACTGATCCGACTGCGTGTTCCAGTCGCCCGGCACTTTCAACGTGCTCGAGCTGTCGAAGTCATACTCGACGAGGTCGCTTTTCGTTTTCGGTTTGGCGTTCTTAAAATAGCCGTTCGGATTCGGTTGATAGCGATAATCGTAGTAGCCCGACTCGTAAGGATCCACGATCGTTTGCCACTGGCCGTCGAGACTCACGGTCTTCCGACCATCGCTGTTTGCGATCAGATCAACTCGCTGCGCGTGGGCGGCCGAAACCAGCACGAACAGAGCAGCGAAGAGAGCGAGTGATTTCATAGTCAATGAAAAAGCGGCGCGTTGAAGTGAACGATCGAATGCAGTCGGGTTATGTGTACTTCTGCACGGAGCCGATTGGCAAGAACTTTGATCCGGAATTCACGCCGGAGCTCACGCCGAAGGAGATGCTCGAGCTCGGTGTGTTCGGTGGGAAGTACATGACTGACTGCAAAGACGAGTTTCCCGCGTCGTGGTTTCGCAAAGCGAAGTTGTCGCCGCGGCGCCGCGATGCGAAGCTCAACTATTTCGGCGTGAACGCTTCGGCGCCGCTGGCGGTGTGGCGCAAGAAAGGCTGGATCTATCACGAGGATCCGCGCGGCTGGTTTCAATGGTACTGCCGTTACTACATGGGCCGCCGCTGTCCCGACGACGAGCGGCAAATCAAACGCTGGCGCGCCATCCGGCGTCACATCGCGCAGATCAAGAAGCACTGTCCGCCACGCGAAGTCGAATGCCGGCCGAAGCAGCGGCAAGCGGTTTTGCACTGGGCTTACGACTCACGAAAGATCTGAGCTTCGCGGACCAACTCAGCGGCCCTTCAGCCCTTGACTACACGCCGCAAAGGAATAATATCTTGCGCCAAATCATGTGGCGCTGTAGCAACTGTGGCAACGGGATTGAAGATCAGTACGCGCACTGCTGGCAATGCGGCGCGCCGAAAGTCGCCAGCCAACGAACGCAAACTGCTGCCGCGGAGCAACGAGCTGCCGCGGAGCAACGAATTCCTGCGACCGAACAGAAGTCAGTGCCAGACTTCGCGTCCTACGAAGCGTTGGCCCACGTGCCGAGTCGGCCGATGTGGCTTTTCCGCCGTGGACCACTTCAGAAACTCTTTTACTTTCTCTTGGCCGTCGTCCTCGTCAAAGTCTTCAGCTCGCGTTTCGTCGGCAAGTATGGCATCTACATCGTGGCCGGCGTCGCGGTAATCGGCCTGATCATGATTCTCTGGGGCTTCTTCCGCCGCGATCCGAACGAAGGCGTCGGCGTCAAACTAAACTAAGTTCAAAACACGAGCGTCTGAATCGAGTGCGGCAAGCTCTCGACTTCCGCCGCCTGCCCGTCGAGCCACAAGAAATAAGCGATCTTCTGATCGGTCTTGTTCATCACCACCGTCGCGATCGTGTCGTCGGGATTGAGAAACGCAGTCGAAAGCAGCGGACTGCGGCTCGGTGAGCTCGCGATGCGCTTCGCACCCGGAGCGACAAACTTCGAGATGTGCCCGATGTAGTAATAAGAGTTGGTATAGACCAACTCCCCCGTGCGCGTGTCGGCGTGCACGGGCGCGAAGCAGAAGTTCTGCACGTGATTCGGTCCGCCCTGCTCGTCCAGCAATACGTTCCAATCAGTCCAACCGACCGTGCCGCTGTTGAAGTCGTTGATCATCGAACGCCCGTAGAGTTCGCCGAGCTTCCAATCTTTGAGTCTCTCGGGCGTGAACGAGTCGGCGCAGCCTTCGGTGAAGATCAGATGCTTATCGGGAAACGCCTCCCGCACGAGCTTCACGTTGTCAAACATCGGCTCGCCGCCGCTCCACGGCTCGTACCAGTGATAACCGACGCCCCAAACGTACTGCGCGGCTTTCGGGTCGTCGAGAATCGTGCGCGCGCGCTGATAAATGAGATCGCGATTGTGGTCCCAGACGATGATCTTCTTGTCCGCGAGCCGCTCTCTGCGAATCGTTGGCCCAAGATGATTCTTGAGAAAGTCACGCTCCTGTTCGGCGGAGTAAATGCACGACTCCCATTTCTGCGTGGCCATCGGTTCGTTTTGGATCGTCAGGCCCCAGATCGGAATGCCTTCGCTTTCGTAGGCGCGGATGAACTTCACGAAGTAGTTGGCCCATGAGTCGTAAAACTCCGGCTTCAGGTGGCCGCCGTGCAGCATGTCGTTGTTGTCTTTCATGAACGCCGGCGGGCTCCACGGACTCGCGAAGATGTTGAGTTTCCCGCCGGCCGTGGCAAGCGCCCGCTTGATGAAGGGAATGCGAAACTCCCGGTCGTGTTTGACACTGAACGACTTCAACTCCTTGTCGCCTTCGTCGACGTACGTGTAGCTCGCGCTGGAGAAGTCGCAACTGTGAATGTTGGTGCGCGCGAGCGTGTAGCCGATGCCGCTGCGGCGATCGAAGTAAGCGTTGAGTAGTTCCTGTTGCTTTGCGCCCGGGAGCTTGGCAAACGTTTCAGCGGAAGCGTCGGTGAGTGCGCCACCGACACCGAGGATCGTTTGAAACTGTTTCGCCGGATCGACAAAGACGCAGATCTGCGTTTCCAATGGTTGGGCCAGCGATTTGAAAGTTACTGTGCCGGTGGGCGAAAGGCGGTGATTGGTGTTCTCAGCCGTGGTATAAACTGTCACCTGCCGTCGTTGCGGCGACGGCTGACGCGGTCCATTGAAAGCTAAGTCGCTCTTGGCGAACGCGACGGCGGAAGACGAGGCGGCGATGAAACTACGACGGTCGATTTTCATAGTGGCGTAATTTAGCACAGCTTCGAAGGAGTCGATTCTGAAACTCGCGCTAACCACCCTGCTCGTTCTCATCACGCTGCCGGTTTCTTTGCCGGCCCAGGATGACGATAACTGGCCGTCGCTCGGCTATCTACGCAACGATTACAAGGCGGTCGCGGTCGTGGCCCACGTGCGCATTCAGCAGGCTGAGATCACCGCTCGCATCGGCGGTTACGAAAACTGGAAAATCGTTTGCGAAGTGATCGAACCATTCAAAGGAAAGTTAAAGAAGGGCGACACGATCGAATACTTCCACGGCGCCGAAGCGGGATTTAAAAAGGAAACCTTCATGGGCGAGAAGCTCGTGTTCCTGCTCGCTGAATACGACCGCGATCGAAAGCTCCACTACTCGGTGCTGGAGAATTCGACGCTGCCTTATAACGAAGATCGCGTGCGAAAACTGCGAACGATCAGGAAATCGTTTACGTCGAAGCGAACACGTAGATCGCGTAACCACTCGTCAAGGTCCGCAAAATGGTCCGCGCAAGAATTCTCGGGATCTTTCGCAACTGATACTCCGCCGACTTCTCTACGACAGAAATACACTCAACTCGCCGATAGCCGTTCCGCAGGAACAGGTCTTCGGGATTGTTGACGGTGAACTTGAACGTCGCGCCCATGCCGGTGAGCTTTTCGTGAATCGAACGGCCGTACTTCTCGAAAAACTTCCGCGTCATCAGATCGCAAATCAGTTTGTGTTCGGGGAAGAGACGATGAAGCGTTTGCAGCAACTGCCGAATCGTCTCTTCTTGGAGATACATGAACACACCTTCGATCACGACGATTGTCGGACCACCATCGTCGGCGACCGCGGACAATTTCTCTTCAACCGACTCGGTTGAGAAATCGATCGGAATGCGTTGTAGCGGGTTTTGCGCTTGTGACGCGGGCAGGCGCTCGTTTTTGTAAGCGATCACCTGCGGCTCGTCGAGCTCGATCCACGTGCCGCCGTTCAACCGGTAAGCGCGACTATCGAAGCCCGCGCCTATGAGCACAACGCGCAGGTTCGGATTCGCGCGCAGTTCTTCGCGCAGCAGGTCGTCAATGAGCCGAGCGCGCGCGACGTTTGACGTGTTCGGATTGACTTCGTCTTTGAACTTCTCGAGGATGCGCAAACCCTCTTCGTTCATGAAGACCTTCGCGTACACGTCGTTGCAAACAGGCTTGTCGCTCGCGGCGTCCTGCATGCGCACGCCACAACAGTAGAATGCTGTTTGAGAGATCGGTTTCATCAGCGAAGGCGCGGATCCATTTTCACGACCAACGGTTGCGTGTTGCTCTCACCGTCAGCCGTTAGCCGAATCCACCTCCACCAGCGCCACCGGCTGGACGCGCAGGCGGCGTCGGACGCAGATCCCAGATCCAGCGATGCATGCCCGCGGTAGTCGAGAGCGTTTCCGGTTGACGAATCCAGTAAGCGGGAATTGTCAGTGTGTCGAGGTTCACCGGCGTGGGTTTGTCTTCACTCGAATACTTCCGCACGACATCACCAGCCGGATCCAGAATCTCCAGCGTCACCGGACCACTCGCGTTCGACTTCAAGTAGTAATCAATCATCGCGCCGAACGGTGGGTTCTCAGCGATGGGCTCGTCGCGCGGCAGCGGCGTGCCGTTGTCACTGCCGGGCGTCAGCAGAATCGCCTCCGCCGGTCGAAACAGAAAGGCCTCTGCCTCCTTCGACACATCGCCGAACTGCCGCAACGGCGTCATGTCATCGATCACCCAGAACCCGCGGCCGTGCGTGGCGACGATCAAATCGTCACCCTGAATGTCGAGATCGCGCATCGACGCGGGCGGCAGATTCAATTGCAACGACTGCCACCGCCCACCGTTATTGAATGAAACAAACACACCGCGCTCGGTGCCGGTGAACAACAAGTTGCGTTCAACCGGATCTTCCTTCACGGTTTGCACGTAAATCCCGGCGGGCAATCCGCTCGTGATCTCCTTCCACGTCTTGCCCGCGTCGAGCGTGTGATAGATGTGCGGCTCGTAGTCACCGAGTTGATGGCGTTCAACTGCGGCGAACGCTTCGTTCACGTCGTAGTGCCCGGCCTCGATCATCACGACCTTGCTCCACGACGTCAGCGCCGGCGGCGTGACGTTCTGCCAGGTCTTACCGTCGTCGTTCGTGAGTTGGATCAAACCATCGTCAGTGCCTATCCAGATCATCGGCGCGCGCAACGGCGAAGGCGCGATCGTGTAAACGACTCCGCGACGCTTATCGGTAGGCGCATCCGCCGCCGCAGCTTCGTTGAGATTCGACGGCATGCCGGGATCGTCGCGCGTCAAATCCGCGCTGATCTGCGTCCAACTCTCGCCACCGTTCGTCGTCTTGTAAAGAAACTGGTTCGCGTAATAGAGCGCGTGCGGATCGGCCGGCGAAAAGACGAGCGGTTGCGTCCACGCATGACGAAACTGTCCCTGCGTTCCGCCGCGTTCAGGCGAAACGTTCTTCGTCTCGCCCGTAAGCACGTTGCAACGCGACACAGTGCCGCCAAACAGCAGCTCGGGATGCAGCGGATCGGGCGCGGTGTAACCGGATTCGCCGCCGGCACACAAACCTTCCCAATCGCGATTCGAAATGTCGCCGTGCTTGCTCCGCGACGGCGTGCCGACCGCGCCGCTGTCCTGTTGCGCCCCCGTGATCCAGTAAGGGAAACGATAATCGGCGGCGACGTGATAGATCTGCGCGGTGGGCTGGTTGTACCAGGAGCTCCACGTCATCGCGCCGTCGACGCTCACGATCGCGCCCTGATCGCTGCCGAGAACCATGCGTTTCGGATCGTCGGGATTGATCCAGAGTTGATGATAATCGTCGCCGCCGGGCGCGCCTTTGATCGGCGTCCACTTCCTGCCGCCATCGGTCGAGCGATAGACAGACGTGTTCATCACGTAGACCACGTCCGGGTTCTTTGGGTCGACTGTGATCTTCTCGAAGTACCAGCCGCGGTCCCACAGACGCTTGTCGCTCGACAGCCTGGTCCAAGTCGCGCCGGCGTCGTTCGACACGAAGATGCCGCCGTCTTTCGCATCGACCGCCGCGTAGATCCGATTGCGATTGCTCGGCGCGACAGCGATGCCGATGTGGCCGCGACCTTCGAGCGGAATCCCGTTAGAGATTTCATTCCACGTCGTGCCGCCGTCGAGCGACTTGAAGATGCCCGCGCCCGGTCCATTCGCCGGCGCGTAGATGAACCATGGTGGACGGCGCACGTTCCACAACGTCGCATACACAACTTTCGAATCGACGGGATCGAAAGAAAGATCGATCGCGCCCACGTCTTCGTTCTTAAAGAGAACCTTCTGCCACGTCACGCCGCCGTCGCGCGAACGATAGACGCCCCTGTCGGGATTCGGCATGTAAGCGTTTCCGAGCGCCGCGACAAAAACCGTGTTCGGGTTTTTCGGATCGACGATGATGCGTCCGATCTGTTTCGTGTTCTCGAGGCCGAGATGTTTCCACGTCTTGCCGGCGTCGGTCGATTTGTAGATGCCGTTGCCATACGCGATCGAGTCGCGCATATCCGGCTCCCCGGTGCCGACGTAGACGACGTTCGCATCCGAAGGCGCAACGCCGATCGCGCCGATTGAAGCGACGTTAGTCGCGTCGAAGACGGGGGACCAGGTACGGCCCGCGTTTGCCGATTTCCACAAGCCGCCGCCGACCGAACCGAAGTAGAAAGTGTCGGGTTGGCCCACGACGCCGCTGACCGCGTTGACGCGCCCGCCGCGAAACGGGCCGATCATGCGCCAGTGCAAACCCGAGTAAAAATTCGGGTCTACTTGTTGCGCGCTCGGATTCAGAGCAGGGATTAAGACGCTGAGCAGAGCAATGCCCAGAAAGGGAAGCCGCCGAGTTTTGGTCATAAATAGGATCCCAGTGGTTTTGGAATGCACGAAAGTGCAAACTATACCACTAATCCCACTGCGCGATCTTGGCCTGCAGATTCACCACCCGTCGCGGAATTTCAGCCATCACGACTTTCGAGAACGTCTGCCACGGATCCTTGCTCGGATCGATGAGGCTGACGATGCGTTCGTGAAAATGATTCGGAGCGTCGACAGGCAGCGTTGCCGTTTCGACTTTCACCGCGGTTTTAGTATTCGTCGCGTCGGGCTCGTTGTACATGCGCAGCGACGTCAGATCGAGATGTTCGTCCATCAGCACGACTGCGCCGCCAACGAGGGGATGCGGCTTATCGCTATCGATCACCCAGCCGCCAGTGTTGTAGATGTTCATCCCCGGCTCGTAACCGGCAAAACGCATTTGCGTCTGGAAGGGCTTGTGCGTGTGACCAAAGATAAACGAACACTGCGGCGGGAGATTTTGATCGCGCTCAATCATGATCTGTTTCAGCAACGGTCCCTCGATGTAGGCCTTGAGACCTCGCTTCGCATCATCCGTGAGATAGTCGTCCGTTTGCGTGCGCTCCGCATTCTTCGCGGCGAAGAGTATGAGATTGAAAACCCGCTTCAAGAGCCGCGCCTCAATCCAGTTTCGCCAACCGGCTCGGCCCGGCCTGTTTGCTAAGCCGGCCGCGAGGTTATTCACCATCAACCGCAACTGCGTCTCGCTTTGTAGTTTGTCGTAAACGACTTCGACGTCAGTCCCGACCTCGCCCGAACGTCCCATGGTGGACCAGAAGAAATCGATCCACGCGAAGTTTTCCGCTTCGTAGTCCCAGGTCAATTCGGGGCGCGCCGCACTGGGAAACATCAACTTGCGCATCGTGCTCATCAGCAGATACATCGACTCAGCGAAGTGCCCGTGGGTGAACATCACGCAGCGCCGCTCATCTTCCGACAACACAGCGAAGTTCGGATAAAGAGTACCGATCTGTTGGTCCTTGAGGTGCGGATAACGGTGGATGATGCCATTGAGAAAGAGCGACGGCACGGGGTTCACATTAAACATGCTCGTCGTGTGATAGGGAACCTTGAGTTCCTTGCCCGGCGCTTGACGGGGTGTCGCGAGAAAGTTGACGTACTGCGTTTCACGCGCGGTTTCCCAAAGATGATGATCGTGGTTACCGGGAAGATAGAAGACTTCTTTAAAGAGCGGCTCGCCATTCTGCGGGAAGATCAGTTCGATGAAACGCTCGAACGCCATCGCCGCGATGTTTTCGGTCGTCAAAGCCAGCTCGAGCACGTCGCCGGCGAGGATGAGAGTCGGTTTCTCTTTACCTTCGTTCTGGCCGATCAATGTTCTGAGACATTCCACGAGCGAGGTCAAGACGGGACTCGGCACGCTCGTATCGTTGCTTAAATTGTTCGGGGTCAGGTTAGTGAGCAAACTGTTCTGCGCACCCAGGTGCATGTCAGACATGCAGACGTAACGAATGTCAGGCATCGTCGATGGTTCTCCTTAGGTTGTCGATTGGGGTTCGGTGCTGAACGGGCGAAGTGATAGCGTTCTTCATTCGGGCAAGCGGCGGATGTTGCGGCCGCCGTAGAGCGTGTTGAATAAGAGCCGGCCGAGCCAGCCGGGTTTTTTCTCCTGGGCGAGGAGTTCGTCGCGCGTTTGAAATATACCACCGTCTTCCACCACGACCTTGGAAATATCGTACGAAGCGTAAGGCGTGCCTTTCAGCTTGCCGAAGAAGTCGACTGGCGTGTGGCGCACCGCGTCGAAGAGCGATTCACCACGGTTCGTGAACGCATGTTTGATCGGCGAGTTGGCGGCCAGCTCGGCGATTGGCCCAAAGAGTTCATCGAGATCGACCCACGTTCCTTCGACGAAGAATTGCGGCCATGGCATCAACGTGCGTTTCGGCAGAAAGAAACGCAGCAACGGTAAACGCGAGTTCCAGAAGTTGTGATCGAGCCACAGCGCACGGACGCGCGTCGGCACACCGTAACCGCGGGCGAGCGCTTCAGTCGCCGCCATTCGTTGCCCGCAGGAACCGTTGTTGAGCCGCAGCGTCTCGGACACCGGCCGGTCTTCGTCGATCGAGTAAACGGCCTTCATCTTCTCGCCGAGATAACGATGCGCCGCTTGCACAAACGCGCGTGGAGTCGGTTGCGACGCGCTGAGCTGGTCGACGACGAGCTTCACCGCGGGGTGTTTGTGATTGAGGATGTTCGTCGAAGCAAGATTAGCTTCAACCGGCGTCGCTGTTGCAGTCGCGCTCATATCGCCTCCTTACACCCGGCTTGGACTCACGATCAATTGCGCATGCCTGCGCCTGATGAAGCGCACGGCGAGTGTGCCGAGGATCGCCACCGTCATGAGAATGCCGAGCCCGCGCACGAAACCGCGCTTGATCACCACCGCGGAGACGAAGAACGTAAGTGGAATGTAGACGTGCGCGAGTACGCGTTGCACCCTGATCCACCTGGCTTCTTTCGTCACGAACCACGCGAGCGCGAGATCGAAACCCCACCACGCGAAGTCCAACAGATTACTCGTCGCGATCACGACGCCCTGCTTCGCGTAAACCTCACGCAGGCTGCCGTGAAAGATGACGCCGATCGTGTAATAGAAATGGACCGCGAAGGCGAGGAAGCCGAACGTCCAGCACAGCAGCCAATAGTTTCGTCGCGACGGCGAATCGCCGGGCCAGAAGAACAGCACCTCGGCCGCAATGAGAAACACCATCGTCAGCCAGATGCTGAAGATCGTGCGGTAATAGACGAGCAGTTCGATGTTGTAGTACGCGCGATGATTGTCGAGGATCTGCGGCGCTTCCGGCGCCATCAACGCGGCGCACAATAGCAGCGCGAAAGGTACGAAGGTCGCAGTGAACTGCGTGAGCGTGATGTGTCGTTTGTTGAGAGTTTCCATTTCGTCACCACATCGTCTTGAGAAATTCGAGCAGATCTTCCAACGAGGCTTGGTTCCAGCCTGGACCATGATAGGCCCAGGGATAGTCATGGCCTTGATTGGAATTGCCTCTCATGGCCGTGTCGAACCGGTAATAGATCGCGGCTTCGGGTTGCAGCGGAGTTGCGAGACCGACGTCGATTGGATCGTAAGTGTTCGCACCGCGATAGAAGACCGCGCGACGCGGTTTCAGATTGATCAACTCCGCGAGCGTCAGCACCGCGCCGTTATGCAGGTAAGGCGCGCGCGCAAACACCGATTCGATCGGCTGGTTGATGTAGCCGCGCGTCGTGCCCGCCGGTCCGGGCCGAATGTCTTCACGCTTCGGCCGCAACGGATGGCCGTCAGGGAAGAACGCGTACAGCGCATCGGGCAGACTCTCGTTGTAACGGAAGTTGACGCGCTCTGGATCGGTCCTGATCTGCTCGATCGGCATGACCTGCCCCGTCATCGGGCCATTCTCCCACTTACCTGTTTGCGTGTTGCGAGAGCCGTGACACGACTGGCAGTACTGCATGTAAACCTGTCGCCCGCGTTCGACTTTCGCGGCGTCGAGTTTCGCGGCCTCTTCGGGAAAGATCTGTTCGTAGCGCGGGCCTTTGAGCGTCACCGTGTAATCGACCGCGCCGATCACGCCGTTGCTCACGTCCGGAACGATGAGGTTTTCGATCGTCGCGCCCGTGGCGATCGCGGCGAGTACGCTGCGACTCAAGCGATTGCCGACGCTGCCGTCATACTGTCCCCAAACGCGATTGCCTTGTTCGTAAAGCGTCGGCACTTTGCAGAACGCGTTGTCGCCGCTCGTTGCGGGACGATCGAGCACGATGCGAATGAGATTGCGAAACGGCTGCGTGCGCGCCGGCCCGTTTGGCATGTAGCGCGAGTCGCGCACGGCGAGTCCGTGGAACGGTTCGTCGTACTTCGGCAGGTTGTCTTTGAAAAACTTGCGCGTGCCCGGCAGCCACACCGTGATCATCGCCTTGTCGGCGAAGCTCAGCGGGCGATTGAACTTCTTCTCGTATGCTTCGCTGATCGCGTCGACCGTCATGCGATCTTCGTTTAGCAGCGCCGAGCGCACCGCATCGACCCACGCAATAAAGTCGACTGAGTAATTGCCCATGCCTTCGACGAGCACCGGCGGTTTGTCGGCGCGCCGGATCTGCGAGACGTGACACATCGAGCAACTAAAGCCGACAAACGAGACGGGGGAAGGCGCGCCCGACTTCGGCCGATAGTTGGTGATACTGAATCCGAGCGGCAGTCCTTCGTTGACGTTCGGCGTGCCGCGATTGAAGCCGAATTGATCGATCCAGTCGCCCGCCTCCTTTCCCGCCGGCTGAAAGTAGTCGGGAAACATATCGGGCAGCACTTCGAACACGGCGAGCGGCATCAGCTCCGTGCCCGTTGGACCATACAAAAACGCTTCGTGGTTTTCGTAATGCCGCGGCTTGGCCCAGCGCGACTCCATGAAGATGAAGACGAACACAACGACCAGCAGCAAAGCACTGATGCAGATCGCGGCGATTTGAAGAATGCGTTTCATAAACACCTCACGACTGAGCTACTGTGCACCGTGCCAGAGTTGTTGGTGGTTTCGTTGCGTGTCGGAATAACCACCGCGATAAAGCTGATCGTAATAGTTCAGATCCAAATGGTGCGCCTGCACCCAAACACCCGGCACGTGCCACGCATCGACGTGCGCCGGAAAGCGGCCGTACGTGTTGTAGATGTAGTTGCAAACGTCTTTCACACACGCGACGACTTCGTCTGAATAGTGCGGTACTTCGTCGATGAACTTTTGCGCGAGGCCGGGTTTGAAAACGGTGTCGAGATACTGCGGGTCTTTGTAGAGACCGCCGGGACCGTATTTATGTTTGAGCAGATCGTCGACGGCCGCGTCCATGTTCTCGAAGTACGGCGGACAGTGACCTTCGAGCAGCTTGTCTTTGCCGACCGGATTGTCGCGCCACGCGGGCGGCGGGACGATGAATTTCGTCAGTCGTTTCCACTTCTTCGCCTTGACGTAGCGGAAGTTCAAGCCTGGTCCATACTTCTGCGCGTACTCGGCGTCGCCGAGCAGCAGCGGCCCGATAAACGCCGCGTGCACCCAGCCGCCCAAGCCCAGCGCCTGAATCGTGAGCAACAGGTTCTGCACCAGCATGTCGGCTTCGATGTGAATGCGAAACGTGTTGGTGTAACCGAGCGGAATCGGCAGGTCTTTGTTCAGAAACCCGCTCTTGATCCAGCGCTTCACGCCTGCCGGGCGATAGAAATTCCAGTCGTCGATAAACGACGGACGAAAACCGTCGGGCTGTGAAAGCAGGAACATCAGGCCGTTGATGTACTGCTTCGTCAGATCGACGACGGGCACGAACAGCGTGCTGCCCGGAAGGTTCGAGACGTACTTGTTGCGCCCGATGTAGCACGGATACTGCCGCGGAAACTCCAGCCGCTGGTCCAACACGCGCACTTTGCACTGCTCGGCGTAATCGATCAGCTTCTGCGGCGTTAACTCGCCCTGGAAATAGTGCGGATCGACGTGGTCGGGTTTCTTGAGCAGGTAAGTGCCGGAGTCGTTGATCATGAAGAAGTGTGTGGCCTGCGCGTTATCGGGACTGCTCGCGGTGCGGCCGTTGATCTCGAGCATCGGCGAACCCACAAGTGGTTTGCCGTCTTCCGACGTGAACGGCATGTCGGGCATCGTCACGCCGGTGATGCCGGTCGCGGCGATCAGCAACGCTTCTTCCAACGGATCGAGCGGCTGTGGCTTCTGGTCCGAGTTGTAACTCAGGCTGCCGGCGGGCATCGACTTGATGCCTTTGCTCACGCGGCGCGAGCGGCGGTTGAAGAACGCGCTGAACAGCGGGTATTGAAGCGACGTGTTGAGAGCTTCTGTTTGGTTCGTCTGCTTGACTTGTTGATCGATCATTGCTTCTCCACTAGAAGGTGCAGTCTTTGCGCGGATTGTTGGTGTCGCCCGACTGGATTTGGTAAACCCAGCGAATGTTGGTTTCGGCGGTGGCCCAGCAGAGGTGTCCGCCGTGAAAAGAGGGAAGTCTCGTCAGGTTCCACTGGGAAAGATCGATATTTTTTACCGCTTGCTCTTCGGTCCAACCGCTTTGGCGCGCCTTTGCGACTGAGTCCCAGAGAGATTGCAGGTAGTCGGCGTAATGGTTGAGATCGTTTGCGGTGGCGATTGGACCATGACCGGGAACGAAGGTCGCGTTCGGATACTTCGTCGCGAGCATGCGGACGGATTGGATGAGACCCGGAATGTCGATGCCGCCGTCGAGCAGGTCCATCATCGGGTAGTAAGTGTGAAAGACAATGTCGCCCGTGGCGACGATGTCTTTGTCGCCGCGGCGCAGGTAGGCGAAGAGATCGCCGTGCGTGTGGGCCGGACCGGGATAGAACAGGAAGACGTCCTGATTGCCGACCTTGAACGCGCGCGTATTGTTGACCAGTTCGGTCGGCACGCCGGCTTGGTGATCTTTCCACCAGTCCGGATCGCGTTTCATCATCAGCTCGGGCACGGTTTTGTAGGCGTAGATCTTTGCGTTCGGATAGTTGGTGTTGCCTTGTGTGTGATCGTAGTGATAGTGGGTGTTGACGACGATGTTGACGCGTTCGTTGAACTCGTTGCTCAGGCGCTTGCGCAGCCAATCTGAGGCTGGCGGAAACTTTGTGTCGAGGACCATTAGATCGGCGCCGTCGTGAACGATGAGGGAGTTGCCGCCGCCGGCGGTGACGACGTCGACGCCGGGCGCGAGCGCGATCTGCGTCGGGCGCATGTACTTTATATAGAAGGAGAGCGCGACACCGCCCGCGGCGACCAGCAACAGCAGTAAACACACCACCAGCCAAAAACCCCAGTAACGTTTTGGCTTGAGTTTATCTTTCGTGATCTTTCCTTCGCGTCGATAAACGGCTTCGAGTTGTTGTGCGCCTTGCAGCGAACGGTCTTTGACGAAGGTGAAGTGGGCCACCCAGAATTTTTTTGTTAACGGGAATTTGATTTGCGCGCCGTGTGCTTGTTCCCAGGAGCCGAAGCGCGTGCGGCCGTCGCCGAGGTCTTCCATGTGGTAGGTGTGGCGCGCGTAGAAGCCGGGCAGCGCCGTGACTTCCCACGTGACTTTCCGCCCGTCGTGCAACTCGACGATGTTGGCGATCGCAAACATCTTGTAGAGGTACCACGGGCGGATCGGCTGGAAGGCCCAGATCAGTTTCTGTCCGAGTTGCAGATCGCGGTTGTGCGCCCAGAAAAAACATTTGTTCCAGCGCGGCCACCAGTTCGCGTGCGTGAAGCCCTCCCACAAAACGTCGATTGGGACGTTTACATCGACCGTGCCCTGCACCGGCGCCATCTCGGTTGACGACAGCAGACGATCCTTCTTCGCCAGATCGCTCCGGTTCTGGTCGCTGCTGTTTTCGAGTACGACTGAAGGGTTCGCTTGGGCCATGTGATCGCCTTAAAACGGGCTCGACGTGAGTACGTTGCGGGCGTAGACGTCCCATAACTTGCCCATGAACAACTTGCCGAAGCGCGACATCGCCGACGCACGATCGGACAAGGTCGGGCCTTCCGCGCGGAAGGTTGTGAGCTGTTTCATGAAGTCGAAGAAGTGGATGTGAATGATCCCCGATCCCTTCACCATCTGCTTCAACTTCTCCGGATCATTCGCCGCGGCCTTCTCGTCAGCCTCACTCACGTGCCCATTCAACACGCGCGTGAACAGCGTCGTCGTGTCGCTCCACACATCAAACCCCGGATCGTCTTTCACAAACTTGAACCCACTGAGCGTCAACGGATTTCCCTGCGAATCCCTGAAGAACAACCGATAAAACATCCGCTTGATCGCCGGGTCCGCATCGTCCACAAACAAATTAAACTTCGCGCTCTCAACCGGCAGTTGCCCGCCGAGCACCGAAGAACGCACATAACCCTTCACATCGTCCGTATCGTGCTGCGGATCCGTGACAAAACGATTCACACCATCAACCGTGATCGTAAGGTGAAACATGATGTCGGTGTCGTTCTGTTTGCCGACGTTCGCGCCGCGCTCGTAATCGAGCTCGCCGAGCGTGAAGAAGCCTTTCATCTCTTCAGTGAAACTGACCTTCGTCTGCACGGTATGCACGTCGGTCGGAAACTCACCCGGCAGCGCTTTGAGCTCGATATTGTTCTCTCGACACCACTCGCGCGCCCGCTGAACACCGAGATTCACCGCCTCAGCCAAACGATCCTGGCTGAAGTCGATGAGGTAATGCAGCGCGATGTCGGCCTTCAACTCCTTCACTTCGATGTGCCGACCAAACTCGCCCGTCTGTCCCGCGGCAATCGCCGCATTGTTATCAGCAATGCGTTTGAGAATCGCTTTGTAATGACCGTCCGCCGTCGTCTCGATGATCTGGAAATAGTTGGCGACGAAGCCGGGATGCCACTCGTCCTTGTCGCTGACGGTCCAGATGACCCAAAGCTCGTCCGCGCCGCGGCGAATCGCTTCCTCGATGTTCGCATCAGTCATGTAAACGGAATCGATGTAAGTCTTGCCGTTGATGTGCACGGGCGGAAACCACATCGGCAACGACACACAAGCGCAGAGCAAGTCTTCGCTCATATTCTTCGGCTCGATCACGTCGAGCGTTTTGTCGCTGAAGTTAAAAACATTGAAGGTCGCGTTGAGATTGCTGCCGCGAATCTTGTCCCAATCCAAACCCCAGCCAGTAAAGACATGCTTGCGATACGCATCGAGAGTGAAGAGCGACTCTGCGTAGAGCAGGTTGAGAAAGTTCGCGGGATTGAAACTGACGCCGCCTTTCGGATTCATGTTGCGCCAGTTGTCGGCGATCTGCTTGCCCGTCATCCCCTGGCACATCATCGCGAGATTGAAAACGCCGCCGCTCGCCGCGTCGACGTGATCGAAAGTGAGGCCCGCTTCGTCCAACCAGACTTGCAACACTCCGGCCTGAAAAGAGACTTTGATGCCGCCGCCGGCAAGGATTAACGAACGCTTCTTGTTGCCGTTACTCATGGTCTTGCTCCTTTGAATTGATCGATGATGTGATCCGCGGCGCGATCGGAGATCGCCGCGATCGTCAGGGACGGGTTTGGACCGACTGGTCCGGGCATGATCGAACCGTCAACGACATACAACCCGCGATGACCAAAAACTTCGCCGTAAGAATCGACCACGCCGTCGTCCGCCGTGTGGCCCATTGGACAGCCACCCAACGGATGCGCCGTGATCACCTGGTGCAAATATTGGTAAGAAGGATTGTCGAGATACTCGGCGTTCAGCGCGCGCGCGATCGCTTTGCCCACGCGAATGACGCGATCGTAGTACGCCTGCGATTTGTCCTGCGACCAGTCGCAGTCGAGCAGGTTGTCTTTGAGAAACAAACGGCCGTTAGCGAAATCGCGGCCCATCGTGAGCACCGGAAATGAACTCATCGAATCGCTCGCCGATCCGATCAGATCGGAAAGCTCGGCGCTGAGGTTCGCGTCGTTATTCAAACCGAGCCGATACTTCAACGCCATCTTCCCAAACTTCAACGAGCGATGCAGAAAGCTCGGCAGTCCCGACACTTCGGAAAACCAACTCAACAGATACGGATTGCCGCCATCTTCGGTGTAAAAGCCACGTCCCTGCGCTCCATTGCCGTCGAGCGTGTCGCCGACGCGAATCGCGCTCGTGATCACCGGACCAAAACTCGGATCGAGACGGCGCGGGACCATCTTGCCGTTCTTCTGTTCCATGCTCTTGATGATGAACGACAACAGATCGCCGTTGACGGAGAAGCGCGAGCCGAGCGTCTTTTGCGAGAGTGCAGGGAAGTACGCCTGGTTCTTCAGGAGCATGTAAGGCGAACCGAAAGTGCCCGCGGAAATGATTAGACGATCGCACGTGATCGTGAAGCGCGGCGGTGGCGGACACTTGCCCGTCAACGGATCGATCGCACCCGGGTTGTGACGTGCGAACTCAACGAGGTAACCGCCCGCTTCCTGCGGCGCGATCTTCTTCACTTCGCACAACGTCTCGACTTGCGCGGGATATGGCCGTTGATGAATCGCCGCCGTGATGTAGTTGTAATCGAGCGTGTTCTTGCTGCCGAAATTGCAGCCGATGTCACACTCGCCGCAGAGCCGGCAAGTGGAGCGCGGCATCTCGCGTCCCAGCGTGACGGTGTGATAATTCGGATAATCTTCCTGAACCTGCGCGCCGACGACGGGGGGATTCGCCGCATCGTCCTCATCAGGATTACCGACCTGTTTGACCCTGAAGCTGACCGCGAGATTCAACTTCTCCCATTGGTGCGTCGAGTGGTCATCGAGTTGCAGCTTCTGATCGGCTTCCCGCAGCGCGAAAGTTTTCAGTGTCTGGTTGTACGGCGGATGGTCCAACGGATACTTCTGCACGTTGAGCATCTTCTCGGCGCGGCCGTAGTGAGTCTCGAGATCTTCGTAACTGATGGGCCACGGTTCGTAAGAGCCGTCTGGCTTGTCTTCCTTGAACCACTGCGGATCCTTGCGCAGGTGCACGTTCGCATAGATTAGCGAGCCACCGCCGAGACCGCTCGAAACAAGCGCGCCCGATCGTTTGAACGACCAGACGTCGAACATGCCGTAAAGACCCGAGCTCGGATCCCAGAAGTTTTTGCCGAGATCGTAAGGCGCGCGCGCAAACGAGTTCGGCGGATAAGGCTTGCCGCGCTCGAGCAGGCAAACTCGCAGACCTGCTTCTGCAAGTCTATAAGCCATCACTGAGCCGCCGAAACCGGAACCGATTATGACTGCGTCAAACTCGTTGCCCATCTTTTGTGGCCTCTTAGTTTTTCTGTGACTGTCCGTTGTTGTCGTATGACACGGTGGCCTTCGCGGTCGGATCTGCCTTGACGCCGGTTTCCGTGGCTGCTCGCTTCATCACGATCGGCGGTTCGATCAATTCGGCGTTAGTGGCGCGGCGGTCCTGGGGATCGGGTTCGAGCTCGGGACCGATTGTGCCGTTGCGTTGTTTCCACTTGCGCGGCACGCGACGAATGCCGACCGGATAGATTGTCAGGTCGCCCTGTTCGTTGATGTGCAGCCGAACGAAGTTTTTCCAATCTTCGACGCCGAGCGATGAGAATGCTTCGTTTCCGTGGCGGCCGAAGAGGTTCAGCGAGAGGAGCAGGTAAGCGCCCATAATCAACGAGCCCAGCAGGAAGCCACCGACGAAGACGAGAAATCCGGCGAATCCAACCTTTATGTCCAGCGGGAACGAAAGATTTCCACCGAACCAACCGAGCTGCCAGATCCAATCGCCGCCGGAAAGTTTTTCAGTTAACAGCGCGACGCCGATGGCCACAGCAAACGCGGCGAGTACGTGCGCTATGCCGTGCAACACGCCCATCACCCAGCGATAGATTGCTGAGTGAGTATCAGTGAAGAAGACGAACCCGACGACCGTTAGCACCACGACGAATAGCGACAGCGGACTATGCAAGACGCCGTTGACCGTTGTGTAAGTCAGCTCGTTGAACGACTGACTGAGGTTCAGTTCGCCAGTGTGCAGCAGGTAAAGAATTGGCAGCGTCAGCAGCAAATATAGAAGACCCGTCATCACACCGAACGTGCGGCTCTTGTTCTGCGGCAGATAAGGAAAGAACAGGTTGCGCCACGTCACGCGACCCGAATCCTTCGTCGAAGGGAAGCAGCCTTTCAGATTGAATTTTCTTTCCTCGTTTTCGTGCAGGCCTTTTTCGATCAGCACGTCGAGACTCTTGCCGAGGCGGCCGCAGTGTGTCGGGTGCATGAAAGCGCCGCCACCGCCCGCGGTGATCTTCTGCGTCGACTGGTCTTCCGACTCGTGACGGCGATAATGATGCAAGTCGCCGGCGATGAAGACCGCGACCGAGTGGCCCAACCGTTTTTCCAACAACTTCAGATTGCTCTCGTTGTAGTTTGGGTCGTCCCCGCCGTATTGCGCCGCGCGAATCCAATGCGGTTCGGCGTGACAAAGGATGATGCGCGCGTTGTCATCCATGTGCGCGGTGAGGTTTTGGAAGTATTCCATCTGCGGCTTGTCGATGTCTGAGCCTAGTTGCAGGTCAGTGCCGAGCAGCCACCAGCTATGTGGGAGTTTGAGCGCGAAGTAACTGCGCGATTGGCGTGTGCGCCAACCGGCGAACCACGGCCGCGCGGTGAAAAGGCGCGTGAACGCGACGAGACTGTCGTACCAATCGTGATTGCCGGGAATCGCGTAGACGTGTGGCGACGGCGAATCGGAGTAGCGCAACGCAGTTTCGTAGGGCGCGACGAGTCGTTGATCGTATTCTTCGCGGCTCGCCGTCGGGTAGACTTCGTCGCCGCCGAAGATTAGAACGTCGCCGCGTTTGGTTTGCGCGCTGAGAGTTTTGCCCGTTTTAGAGTCGGTGTAAGTGAAGGTGTTTTCACACTTCGCGAGGTTGTAGGCGATGGCGTAAGTTGAGTTCCAACCGTCGCCGACGTCACCGACGTAATCGACCCAGATTGAATCGCGCTTGCGGGTTTGATCGGGAATAATTTCCTGGCCGCTGTCGTCGTAATAGCAACTGTAGTCGAAGAAATCTTCAGTGTCGTCGCCGGCGGCCATGGCTTCGACGAGCCGGTGATCGGAGTGGCGGCCGAAGATGGTGGAGACAGCGACCTCGACCCCGGTCTTGGCGAGTTGGCGTGGATCGTACCAGCCGACCATCGGCAAACGCTTCACAGGCTTCACGTCCGGAGGCTTGATTGGGGGTTGATTCAATTTAGTCATGGTCCAGGGCTCGTTACATGTGAGAAAAAAGAAAGAACGGATCGGGTGAGTTTTGCGAGGAACTCACAGGGACGGCAGTTCTTGGCGCGTTTTATAATCGACATCCCGCGCCGCGTCAATAGTAATTTGAGCGTCGTGTCGTTAGCACATGATGTGTCCGGTGAAATTAACAAATGAAATGTCCGGTCTG
>CAMLLD010000063.1 GCA_946480785.1 uncultured Blastocatellia bacterium
GGCTTCGGCTGCGACGCGCTGCGGCGGTTGGGCCATGTAGAGGAAAAAGTTTTCGTCCGCGCCCTGGAAGAGCAGCAGACCCGACGCGATCTGATCTCCGGCAAGTCGATAGCGCAGGACGAAATCGCGATTGCCTTCAAACGGCTTCGAATCGTCGAGCGTCAACTGCGCCACGCCGTTCTGCCACTGCGGAAAAATCTGGTGCGACGGGCAGTTCAGATCGTAAATCGGCACGCCGGCCGCGATGCGCGCCGAGATGTGCAGCTCGCTCGGCGGCTGCTGGCCCTGGTGCAGGTAAGGACTCTGGATAAACGCGTCTTCCTGCTTGTTCTTGTCCTGCGGCGACTGGTAGCGTGGTCCAACGACCGTCGGAAACACGAGCTCATAAACGTTCTCGGTCGGAATCAAAAGCTCCGTGTAACGCAACTCGATCTCCACCTGCTCCTGCGGCATGATGTTGGCCAGACTCATCGAGAAGACGTTGGGCCGCTGTTGCTCGAGCAACGAAGCGCTCTTCCCTTCTTCCTTCGCTTTCTCGAATTCCTGCTTCGCCTGTTCGCGCTCTTTGATCTTCGCGACGATGATTTCATTGCCGAGTTGCATGCGCATCGAGTAGACGGCCGCGCGCGTCGACGCGGGAAACACATACGACGCGTTAATCGGCCGCGCGCCTTCGTTACGATAAATCTGCCGCACCTTAACGTCGGCAATCACACCCGACACTGAAATGTCGACGCGCGTGTCCTTCAGCGGCAGGTGATCCACCGACGGATCTCCCTTGACGACGAAGTACGGCGCGAGCGTCTTGTCTTCCGGTTCCTTTTCCTGTTCCTGGGCAACGGCTGACGTGAACGCAACGGCCACCGCCAGCAACGCAAAACACAAATTTCGCAAATTGACTTGCATAAGCTCCTCCGCCTCTTGAGGCGACTCAACGTTCGGGCGCCTGGCCCTTAACTCAAAACGCGGAGATGCTAGAAGAACTGGTCTATTTAACTAATGATACCGACCACAGGTCCGCACCGTACCCGCCACAGTCGCGCAACCGGAAACGCCCAAACTGCTGGTGCAGTCGGGAACTGTTTTTGCTTCTGGTTTCGGCGGGAGGGATTATGAAAGCAATGACATCCGCGGTGACGGTTTCGACGCTGCTGGCGTGCGTGGCCGCAGGACCGCAAACGACTAATCAACCGAGGCCGGTCCAATCACTCACTTCTGCGAGTGTGCCGGCGACGACGAACGCCGAACGCGCGATCAAAGTCTCGATCGCGACGGTGGGAAGCACTTTTGGACCACCGACGACTGTTTACAAAGCCGGCGCGCAGATTCCGATCGCGATCACGATGACGAATACGTCAAACGATCAGGTCTTCGCTTGTGTCTCGTCGGACATTTACCAGAACGTTCCCCGGCTCACGAGAGACGGGCAGCCGGTGCCCTACATGAAGTCGCAATCCGAAGAACGTCTGAGTGCACAACAAAATCATATCTGCGAAAAAGAGAACCTGCCTCAGGCGATACTGCTTAAACCGAACGAATCGAAGATCGTCGATTGGTTCGTACTCTCCGACGATCCGGCAACGGGCGAAGGCGAGCCCTGGTACGATCCGTTACCGCCGGGAAAGTATGTGCTGACGATCCAGCGGCGGTTGGCGTGTTGCGATGGTCCAATGCTGGTTTCGAACACGACGAGCTTCGAAGTCGTGCCGTGATCGTTTGCGCTGGTTGATAGTTTTGACGCTGCTACTCTGCCGCCGGATGTGAGGCGGCAGAGCTGAAACGAAAAGGAGTTCGAGGGCTTTTAAAATTTTGACGGCGACCTGGAGACCCTGCCCCTCCTGGTCGCCGCCAGCGCGAGAGTTTGACTGCGTCGCCCCCGCGAAAGTGAAACTTGTTTTAGTACAACGCGATGCTCACCGTCTGTGGCTGCGCATTGTTGCTGGCCATCTGCGTCTCGCGCCTGAGTGTACGTTCAGCGCGCGTCGGCGCCAGTAGCCGGCCCGTCTCCATGCCGCCGGTCAGCACTTCCGAAAGAAAGTAGCTATCGCCGTAACGGTTGAACACGATCTCGTCGTGTCGCGGCATTCGGTTCTGCTGCGTCGATTCCGTCTCAAACACAGCATGATCGTGTTTGTTATCGACGCTGCGAATGATCAAACCTTCCGGTTCGTCGTTGAGCCGTTTGATTTCATAATTACCCGCGGGAAGCGTTTTTCCGTTCACGATGAAGTCAAACGGAATGTTCGCGCGCATCGCAGTACCCGGAAGTTGTGCGCGCGCGGGCGCGGTGATCGCCAACGCCAGAAAAGCTGTTGCAACGATCGCGGTGAAAATCCTTCTCATGACTTCTCCTCTACTAATTCGTTTTTGGCATCCGTACCTAGTCTTGGCATCCGTACCTAGTTTGGCATCCGTACTCATTGGTTTTTGGAACCCGCGTCGTCAGCTTGGAATTGCCATGCCACGCAATGGACCACTCACTTTGGCCGCAAACAATGGCCATGACGAGGTGGCGAGCAAAGCACCGTGGTCCACGTTGAGGCTTTCTTACTAGCGCCGGTAAAAAGGCCACACAGAATCACTCGAGGTTCAGTGCGTCACTGGTGTTGGGGATGGCTGCGGGTGTTGTTTTTGGGTTAGCTCTTTCGGTGTTGGGAGTTGGGTGTCGTTCCAACCGCCGCCGAGGGCTTTGATCAGTTCGACACTCGCCGTCATCTGCTGCATCTGCAAATTCACGGCGCTGCGTTGATTCGAAAGCAGCGTCGCCTGCGCGGTGATCACGTTCAGATAACTGTCGATCCCCGACTTGTAACGATCGGTCGCGAGTTGCAGCGCACGCTGCGCTGACGCCACCGCCGTGTTCTGCTGCTCGAGTTCCTGCTGCAAAATCCGCAACGCCGCGAGATTATCTTCAACTTCCTGAAACGCAGTCAGCACCGTCTGCCGATAGGTCGCCACGGTCGCGTCGTAATCAGCGCGTGCGACTTCGGTCGCCGCGGCGCGCCGGCCTTTGTCGAACAACGTCTGGCTCAACGTTGGACCAAGCGAAAAGAAACGCGCCGGCCACGTGAACCAGCTCGCGATGGAAGTGCTTTCCAACCCCGCCGTTCCACTTAACACGAGCGACGGAAAGAACGCGGCTTTCGTCACGCCAATCTCCGCATTCGCTTCCGCGACGCGCCGTTCCGCGGCCGCGATGTCCGGCCGGCGTTCGAGCAACTGCGACGGCACGCCCACAGGAATCCCCGGCGGCTGCTCCGCCTCAGTCTCCGCGGGCAGCGAGAACGTCGAAGCCGGTTGGCCCGTCAACAACGCGATCGCGTGCTCGAGTTGCGCGCGTTGAATCCCGAGATCGGTAGCTTGCGCTTGCGTAGTTTCGAGTTGTGTCTCCGCCTGCGCCACGTCTTCATCCGACGCGATGCCCGTTTGAAAACGCACGCGCGTCAATTCCAACTGCTGCTGAAACGCCGCGATCGTCGCGTCGAGCAAACGCTTCTCCGCATCATTCGAGCGTAGCTGGTAGTAGTCGAACGCGAGCTCCGCTTCGACACTCAAACGAACGTTCTGCAAATCGGCGGCGCTCGCCTGTGCTTCAGCGGTGCTCGCCCTGACGGTGTTGCGCACGCGACCCCACAGATCCGGTTCCCACGTCGCGTCGAACGGCAACGTGTAATTCGTGATCATCCGTCCCGGGGAAACGTTTGAGTGCGTGTTCGCAGCCGACTGCCGCGATACGACGATCGATGGACTAGTCGTAACGGTGGGAAAGTAATCGGCGCGCGACTCTCTGATAATCGCGCGCGCAGCGCGGAAGTTCGCGTCAGCCGCGGCGATGTTCTGGTTCGAGATGTTGACCTGTTCTTCGAGCGCGTTTAGCTTCGCATCGCCGAACATCTCCCACCACTTGCCGCGAATCACGCCATCGCTCGGATGCGCAAACTTCCAGTCCTTCGTTTCCTTGAACATGTCGGGTGAGATCTCTTTGAACGCCGGCGGCGTTGCTACTCCGGGCTTGGCGTACTTCGGCGCCTTGTCGCACGACTTGAACAGCGCGAACACGATCAACGTGATGGCCGCAATCTTAAGCTGGTAACCCATTTCCTCACTCCAACATTCCGCAAACGATCGAGATACAGATAAACCACGGGGGTCGTAAACAGCGTCAGCATCTGGCTCACGATCAAACCGCCGATGATCGAAATGCCCAACGGCCGGCGCAACTCCGAACCCGTGCCCGTTCCGAGCGCCAACGGCAACGCGCCGAGCACGGCGGCCATCGTCGTCATCAGGATCGGACGAAACCTGAGCAGACACGCCTGAAAGATCGCATCGCGCGAGCTCTTCCCTTCACCGCGTTCGGCGGCGAGCGCGAAGTCGATCATCATGATCGCGTTCTTCTTCACGATACCGATAAGCAGGATGATGCCGATCAACGCGATCAGACTCAGATCGGTGTGCGTGATCAGCAGCGCGAGCACTGCGCCGACGCCCGCTGACGGCAACGTCGAGAGAATTGTGATCGGATGTATATAACTCTCGTAAAGAATTCCGAGCACGATGTAGACCGCGAGCAACGCGACGGCGATCAGCAGCGGTTCGCTCGCCAGTGATGATTGAAACGCCTGCGCCGTGCCCGAGAAGCTGCCGTGAATCGTCGCAGGCATTCCGGCTGTCTGTTCCGCGTCGTTGATGGCTTTGATCGCGTCGTTGAGCGCTTCGCCCGGGGCGAGATTGAAAGAGAAAGTCACGGCCGGAAACTGGCCCTGGTGATTGACCGCGAGCGGCGCGGTCGCTGGTCCATACTTCGCGACCGTGCTCAACGGCACCACTGTTGTACGAGGTGTTGCTGTCGGCGTTGGGCTCGGCGTTGCACTCGGTGACGCAGCGGGTGTCGCGCTGGGCGTTGCAGTAGCTGTTCGGCTGAGTGGTGCAACAGGCGTCGCGTTCGCTGCGCCGTTCGTTGTGTTCGCGGGGCGCAAATAGATCTCTTTCAAACCCTCGGGACTCTGCCAAAACTCCGGCGCGACTTCCATCACGACGTGGTACTGGTTCAACTGCGTGTACATCGTCGAGACCTGCCGCTGCCCGAACGCATCGTAAAGCGTCGTGTCGATCAACTGCGGCGTGATCCCGAGCCGCGCGGCCGTGTCGCGATCGTAAGTAAGCGATTCCTGCAAACCGCTGTTCTGCTGATCGCTGTTGACATCGGTGAGCACCGGCAGCTTGCGCAACTGCTGCAGCAACAGCGGACCCCATTTGACGAGGTCGTCGAGGTTCTCGCTCTGAATCGTGTACTGGTATTGCGCGTTACCGCTTCTGCCACCGACGCGCAGGTCCTGCGTCGCCTGCAGGAAAACCGAAGCGCCTTCGACCTGCGCGAGTGGCCGACGCAAACGCGCGATTACTCCATCCGCGCCGATCTTGCGCTCTTCGAGCGGCTTCAACGCGATGAACATGCGACCGGTGTTCGTCGTCGTGCCACCGCCGCTGCCCGTGAACGCAACCACGTTTGCCACCGCGGGATCCGCTTTGATGATGTCGACGAAACGCGCCATCCGTTGCTTCATTGCCTGAAATGACGAGTCCTGCGCGCCTTGAATGCCGCCCGCTAAACGTCCGGTGTCCTGCTGCGGGAAAAATCCCTTCGGCACGATCATCAGCAGGTAAACGTTCAAGCCGATCGTCAACAGCAGGATGAGCAGGATCGGCAAAGGATGTTTGAGCACCCACGTCATGCCGTGTTCGTAACCGCGCAACGTCCAATCGAACACGCGCTCGCTCGCGCGATAAAGCCGGTTGTGCTTGCGCTGATGTTTCAGCAACCGCGAACACATCATCGGCGTCGTCGTCAACGACACGACGAGCGAAACGACGATCGCAACTGAGAGTGTCACCGCGAATTCGCGAAACAGACGGCCGACGATGCCGCCCATCAACAGCAACGGCGTGAAGACCGCGACCAGCGAGATACTGATCGACAACACCGTGAAGCCGATCTCTTTCGCGCCGAGCAGCGCGGCTTGCAACGGCCGCATTCCCTGCTCGAGATGGCGCGTCACGTTTTCAATAACGACGATCGCGTCGTCGACAACGAAGCCGGTCGAGATCGTCAGCGCCATCAACGACAGGTTGTCGAGGCTGTAGCCGCAGAGATACATCACGCCAAACGTGCCGATGAGCGAAACCGGTACGACGACCGCGGGAATCAGCGTCGTGCGCGGGCTTCGGAGAAACACGAACACGACGAGAATCACGAGCACGATCGAGATGACGAGCGTGCGTTCCACTTCGCGCACCGAAGCTCTGATCGTCGTCGTTTGGTCCGTAACGACGTTGAGATTGATGGCCGAAGGAATCGAGGCTTTGAGTTGCGGCAAGGCCGCGCGCACGGCGTCAACGGTGTCGATGATGTTCGCGCCGGGCTGACGAAAGACGATCGCGAGCGCGCACGGCTTTCCGTTCGCCAAACCGGCGGATCGCAGGTTCTCGACTGAGTCCTGCACGTTTGCGACGTCGGACAACCTGATCGCCGCGCCGTTTTGGTAACCGACGATCAGCGGCTTGTAATCGACGGCTTTCAACAACTGATCGTTGGTCGCGAGATCGGCGGTTGTGTTGTTGTCGGCGAGTTGTCCTTTGGCGAGGTTCGCGTTCTGCTGGCTCAGCATCGCGCGCACGTCTTCAAGACTGAGACCCGCCGCATTCAACTGCGTCGGGTTCACATCGACGCGCACCGCCGGCAGCGAACTGCCGCCGACGACGACCTGGCCCACGCCCGGAATCTGCGAGAGCTTCTGTTGCAGCACGGTCGAAGCGGCGTCGTAGAGTTTGCCCTGATCGTAAACGTCCGAGGTCAGCGCGACGATCATGATCGGCGCGTCCGCCGGATTCACTTTGCGATAAGTCGGATTGTTGGGCAGGTTCGCGGGCAGATAGCCGCGCGCGGCGTTGATCGCTGCTTGCACGTCACGCGCGGCCGCGTCGATGTCGCGGTTGAGATCGAATTGCAACGTCACGCTCGTCGAGCCGAGATAACTCGCGGAAGTCATCTCCGTCACGCCCGCGATGTGGCCCAACTGTCTTTCGAGCGGCGTCGCGACAGACGACGCCATGATCTCCGGACTCGCGCCCGGGAGATTCGCCTGCACCGAGATCGTGGGGAAGTCGATCTGCGGCAGCGGCGAAACCGGCAAAAGCTTGAACGCCACCGCGCCCGCGAGCGCGATCGCGGCCGTCAACAAAACCGTTGCCACCGGCCGGTGAATGAATGGCGACGAAAGACTCATGACGCCTCGGGTGTGGGTTGGACCACTGGCGCGCGCTTGCCGCGGAAGGCGGAGATGCGGCGCGCGGCGGCGTCGAAAAAGAGATAGATCACGGGGGTCGTGTAAAGCGTCAGTAACTGGCTCAACAGCAAGCCACCGACGAGCGTGATGCCGAGTGGGCGACGCAACTCCGATCCGGTTCCGCTTCCGAGCGCGAGCGGCAACGCACCGAGCAACGCGGCCATCGTCGTCATCATGATCGGGCGAAACCGCAGCAGACATGCCTGGTAGATCGCTTCCTCCGGCGGCTTGCCGTCGTGACGTTCGGCGTCGAGCGCGAAGTCGATCATCATGATCGCGTTCTTCTTCACGATGCCGATCAGCAGGATGATGCCGATGATGGCGACGACCGTCAGTTCCGATCTGAAAATCAAGAGCGCGAGAATCGCGCCGACCCCCGCCGACGGCAGCGTCGAAAGAATCGTGAGCGGGTGAATGTAGCTTTCGTAAAGCACCCCGAGCACGATGTAGACCGTGATGATCGCGGCGAGAATCAACAGCGGTTCGTTCGTCAATGATGCTTTGAACGCCTGCGCCGTGCCCTGGAATGACGCCTGAATCGATGCGGGCATGTTCAATTCTTTCTGCACGTGCTCGATCGCATTCGTCGCTTCGCCGAGCGATGCGCCCGGCCTCAGGTTGAACGACACCGTGACCACCGGAAACTGTCCCTGATGATTGATCGCTAGCGCCGCCGTGCCGGATTCGAAATGCGCAAACGTGCTCAGCGGCACCGACGTGCCGTTGGGCGAGCGCACGTAGATGTCCTGTAGCTTCGCCGGACTGCTTTGAAAATTCGGCAGCGTTTCGAGGATCACGTGGTATTGGTTCGACTGCGTGAACAGCGTCGAGACCTGGCGCTGGCCGAACGCGTCGTAGAGCGTCTGATCGATCGCGGCGGGTGTGATGCCGAGCCGCGACGCGGTGACGCGATCGATGACGAGTGTCGTCTGCGCGGCGCTGGTCTGCTGATCGGTCGCAACGTCCTGGAGTTGCGGCAGCGTTTTCAACGCCGCGACGAAGCGAGTGGTCCACGCATTCAAATCACTCGCATTGGGCGCTTCGAGGGTGTATTGATACTGCGTTCGACTCACGCGATCTTCAACCGTTAAATCCTGCACCGGCTGCATGTACAGTGTGATCCCGTCGACCTGCGCGAGAGCGTTTTGCAAACGGTTCATCACTTCGGTCGCGCTCGCGTTGCGTTGCGCCAGCGGTTTCAGGTTGATGAGGATGCGGCCGCTGTTGAGCGTCGTGTTCGTGCCGTCGATACCGATGAACGACGAGAGACTCTCGACCGCCGGATCTTTGAGAATGACTTCGGCGAGTTTCTGCTGCTCCTGGGCCATCGCCGGAAACGAAATCCGCTGCGACGCTTCGGAAATACCCTGGATCACGCCCGTGTCCTGCACCGGAAAGAAACCTTTCGGCACGACGACATACAACAAAATCGTGAGCACGAGCGTGCCGAAAGCGACGAGCAGCGTGATCGCGCGATAACGCAGCACCCAGCGCAATGTCGCGCCGTAAAACTCGATCACTCTCTCAAAAACTCGCTCGGACGCGCGGTAAAAACATCCCTGTTCCGTGTGCTCGCGCAACAGTCGCGAACACATCATCGGCGTCAATGTCAGCGACACGACTGCCGAAACCAGAATCGTCACGCTCAGCGTGATCGCAAACTCGCGGAACAAACGCCCGACGATGTCGCCCATGAACAACAACGGAATCAACACCGCGATCAGCGAGATCGTCAGCGACACGATCGTGAACCCGATCTGCTCCGCGCCTTTCAACGCCGCTTCCATCGGCGTATCGCCGGCTTCGAGATAGCGAACGATGTTCTCGATCATCACGATCGCATCATCGACGACGAAGCCGGTCGAGATCGTCAGCGCCATCAACGTCAGGTTGTTGAGGCTGTAGCCGAGCAGGTACATCACGGCGAGCGTGCCGACGAGCGACAACGGCACCGCCACACTCGGAATGATCGTCGCCGAAAGATTGCGCAGAAAGAGAAAGATCACCATCACGACGAGAGCGATCGTCAGCATGAGCGAGAACTGCACGTCTTTGACCGACGCGCGAATCGTGATCGTACGGTCCGTGAGAACCGAGACCTGCACCGCCGGCGGCAACGTCGTTTGTAATTGCGGCAGCAGCGCCTTCACTCGATCGACGACCTGGATGATGTTCGCGCCCGGCTGTCGTTGAATGTTGACGATCACCGCCGGCACGTTGTTCATCCACGCGGCCTGCCGCACGTTTTCCGCGCCGTCGATCACCGAGGCGACGTCCGACAGCACGACCGGCGCGCCGTTGCGATAAGCGACGATCACTGAGCGATAGTCTTTGCTCGAGAGCAACTGATCGTTGGCGTCGATCTGGTACGACTGCTTTGGACCATCGAAGTTACCCTTCGCCTGGTTGACGCTCGTTTGCTGTAACGCCGTGCGCACGTCTTCGAGACTGAGACCATACGAAGACAGCGCGGTGGGATTCGTCTGGATGCGCACCGCGGGCTTCTGGCCGCCGCTGATGCTCACGAGGCCAACGCCTGGCAGTTGCGAAATCTTTTGCGCGAGCCGTGTGTCGGCGAGATCTTCGACTTGCGTCAACGGGATCGAGTTGGACGTGAGCGCGAGTGTCAGCACCGGCGCATCAGCGGGATTCGACTTGCTGTAGATCGGCGGCGCCGGCAAATCGTTGGGCAGGAAATTCGACGCCGCGTTGATCGCCGCTTGCACTTCCTGCTCAGCGACGTCGATGTTCAGATCGAGCGAGAACTGTAGGATGATGATCGAGCTGCCGCCCGAGCTCGTCGAAGTCATCTGGTTCAGGCCGGGCACCTGGCCAAACTGTCTTTCGAGCGGCGCGGTGACAGCAGACGCCATCACGTCCGGACTCGCGCCCGGATAAAACGTGATCACCTGGATGGTCGGATAATCGACTTCCGGCAAAGCCGAAACGGGAAGCTGGCGATACGCAACGATGCCCGCGAGCAAGATCGCCGCCATCAAGAGCGACGTTGCGACGGGCCGCAGGATGAACGGCCGCGACGGACTCATCGCGTGCCTCTCAGTGTTCCCGAGGCTCCGTTCGCTCCCGACGTTCCCGAGGAACCGTTCGCACCGCGCACCACGACTTTCACTCCATTTTGCAGCTTGTCGAAGCCATCGACTGCGACAACGTCGCCCGCATTCAATCCTTCGACCGCAGTGACGTTGCCGTCAGTCGTGCCCGGCGTGACGTTCTGCATCGCGACCGTTTGATCCGGTTTCACGACGTAGACGAACGCTTCCTGCGCGTTGCGTTGAATCGCCGCGTTCGGCGCGAGAATCACATTGCGTTGCGTATCGAGCAGCAAACGCGCGTTGACGAACTGGTTGGGAAACAGCGCGCTGTCGGCATTCGGAAACGTCGCCTTGAGTTTGATGGTGCCGGTGGTCGTGTCGATCTCGTTGTCGAAAGTCAGCAGAACGCCGGATGAGAGCTTCGTCTGTTGCGTGCGATCGAATGCATCGACAACGAGCCGGTTGCCGCGACGCAACTGCTCGCGGATCTGCGGCAGGTAATCTTCGGCGACACTGAAGAGCACGCTGATCGGTTGCAGTTGCGTGATCACCAGCATGCCGTTCGTGTCCGACGCGTGCACGATGTTGCCGGGATCGACGAGCCGCAGGCCGACGCGTCCCGAGATCGGCGAGGTGATCTGCGTGTAACCGAGCTGCACCTTCGCGGTTTCGATCTGGCCCTGATCGTTTTTGACCGTGCCTTCGAGCTGATGAACGGTCGCGAGCTGCGTGTCGAGCTGCTGCTTCGGAATCGCGTTTTTGCTGTAAGCGATCTGATAGCGCGCGAGATCGAGGTTCGCGTTTTCCAGCAGCGCAGTGTCGCGATCGAGCACGCCCTGCGCTTGCGTCAACGCCGCCTGGAACGGCCGCGGATCGATCTCCGCGAGCACGTCTCCCTGCCGGACCATCTGCCCTTCGCGGTAATTGACCTTCATCAATTGACCGTCGACGCGGCTCTTCACGGTCACTGTCTGCAACGGCGCGACGGAACCGAGCGCGTTGAGATAAACGCCGATGCTGCCCTCCTGCACGACGGCAGTGGTGATCGAAACTCCCGGCGGTGCGTTGGCCGCTTTAACCACCGCAACTCCGCTTTGTTTGCGACGTTGAAATATGAAAAATCCGATGAGGACGAGGATCAGCACGATGACCAGCATGACCCAGCGTCTGCGACTGCGTTTGCGCACCGGTCGGACCACTGGTGGCGGCGGTTCGTCCTGGTCCCGTGATTCAGTAACTTCCTCCATCGGCGTTGGCTCGTCCATACGAGCGCCCTTAGAAAACACTGCGCCACGGCGTCAGTGACCGTTTTGCCTCTATATGTGGCGATCTTGTAAGACTCGTCAGACGCGGAGTGAGGCTCTTTTACCCGACGCGGCAAAAAAGCCACACGCCGCACACACCAAAGAACCGTTAACCCACAACATAAATTCACATTTCAATCTTGCATGGAATTTGCCCGCGGTCTTTCGCAACCATGCTGCGGCGACTTAACCTCCAACAAAAGATTCTCCTGCTCGTCACCGGCTCGATGACGCTCATCGTGCTGGCCTCGTCGTACCTGCACAACAGCCGCGTCCGCTCGCTGGTCGAAAAGGATCATTACGACAACGCGCTCAGCCAAACGCTGGCGCTGCGCGATCGCATCGCCCAGTACGACTATTTTTCGGATATCGCGGACATCCAGCAGGAGATGCAACTCGTCATCAGCTCGCGGCGCGACTTCAAACAGATCGACGTTTACGAAGATCAACCATCAGGTCCGCAACTCGTCGCCACGACTGCTTCGGGCACGAGCAATCTGCTCGCGGCGTGGGACACCGGCGATTCAACGGCTGCCACATCTTCGAGTGAGATCAATTGGAACAATGGTGATTACTGGCTGATTACTGCGCCCGTGCAAAACTCCCAACACAGCGGCACGATCAAAGCGCTCGTACTTAAGAGCGCGCACCGCCAACTCGTCAGCCGCCTGCATCGCAATTACAACCTAATCCTGATCGGCGGCGTGATCACGTCAGTCGCCTTGCTCTATTTCATCTTCGTCTACTTTTTCCGCAAGCCCGTGAAAGACATCGTGCAGACGATGAACGACGCTCGCCACGGCGATCTCACCGCGCGCTCGCCCGTCTATCGCGACGACGAGCTTGGGGAAATCGCCGCCGGCTTCAATCAGATGATGGACGAGATCACGGCGCGATCGCGCGAGCGCGAGCAACTGTTGCAGGAGATCGGCAGCCTCAACAGCGAGTTGGTAGTCAGAGTCAACCACGCGACTGCGGAACTGCGCGCGGCCAACGGCAACCTGATGCGCACGCAGCAACGTCTCTCTTACGCCGAACGCATGGCGGCGATCGGCCAGGTCACGGCGTCACTCGCACATGAGATCGGCACGCCACTTAACGCCATGGCCGGACATTTACAACTACTCGCGCGCAATCACCGGCAGTGCGGCGACACCCAACGCCGCTTGAAGATCATCAACTCGCAACTCGCTTCGATCGTGCAAACGGTCAAGAGTCTGCTCGAACGTACTCATCGCCGTCCGATCGACCTGCAGCTCACGAACATCAACCAGATTGTGGAAGAAGTGCTGCTGCTGGTTGGACCACTGTTTGAATCGAGAAACATCCGCGTGGCGCGCGAGTTCGATCCACAACTGCCGACGGTGCGCGCCGATCGTGAAGCGCTGCATCAGGTGTTTCTGAATCTCGTAAACAACAGTCTCGACGCGATGCCGGAAGGCGGCGAGATGAAGTTCGTGACGAATTACTTAACCGCTGAACGTTTGGTCGAGGTGCGGTTCAGCGACACGGGTGTCGGCATTGCGCCGGATGCGAAGGATCATCTGTTCGAGCCGATGTGGACCACGAAGCAGTCCGGCAGCGGTCTGGGCCTGGCGATCGCGCGCGAGATCATCGTCGAGCATGGCGGCGAGATCGAGTGTGTGACGGACGTCGATCGAGGCGCGGAGTTTCGGCTGGTGCTGCCGGTGGCCACGTCGCTGTTTGCGGTGACGGAGTTCAATGAGGTGAGTTTCGATGTCGCATAAAGTGCCTCAAATACTGACGGTCGATGACGATGCGGTCACGTGTGAATTGTTGTGTGAAGTTTTCACGCGTGAGGGTTTCGACGCGACGTTTGCGAAAAGCGGCGAGGACGCCCTCGTCGAAGTCGCGCGCCATCGTCCGGACTTGCTGCTCAGCGACATTCGCATGAAGACGCGGCTCGACGGGCTTTCGCTTTTGGAGATTATCCGGCGCGAGTATCCGTCAACGCCGGTCGTGTTGATGACTGCGTTTGGCTCGATGGAGACGGCGGTGCGCGCTGTGAAAGAAGGCGCGTTTGATTACATCAGCAAGCCTTTCAACATCGACGAGCTCGTGGCGATCGTGCGCCGCGCGCTGGCTGATAGAAATCGCAAAGAGCTTGTGTCGGAGCTTGATGAAGAGGATTGGAGTTCGGGACTCGTCGGCCGCACGCCGCCGATGCTCGAAGTCTACAAAATGATCGCGCGCGTCTCCGATTCGCGAGCGGCAGTGCTCGTCACTGGGGAATCGGGAACAGGCAAGGAGCTTGTGGCGCGCGCGATTCATCATCACGGCGCGCGTTCGGCCGCGCCGTTCGTCGCTGTGAATTGCGGCGCGCTCACCGAGACGTTGCTCGAGTCAGAACTGTTTGGTCACGTGAAGGGATCGTTCACCGGCGCGATCGCGAACAAGCGCGGCATCTTCGAACAGGCGGGTGAAGGAACCGTGTTCCTCGACGAGATCAGTGAGACGAGCGCGGGTCTGCAAGTGAAACTGTTGCGCGTGTTGCAGGAGCGTGAAGTCGTGCCGGTCGGGAGCGCGGAGCCGATCAAAGTCGGCGCCCGCGTGATCGCCGCGAGCAATTCCGATCTCGAAAAACTTTCAGCCGCGGGCGCGTTTCGTTCCGATCTGCTGTATCGACTGAACGTGATTCAGTTGCACTTGCCGCCTTTGCGCGAGCGGCGCGACGACATTCATCTGCTCGTCTCGCACTTCCTGCGCAAGCACACTCCCGGTCCCGCGCCGCTCGCGCTCGACGAAAAAGCGATGCACTGCCTGACGAATTACGCGTGGCCGGGAAACGTGCGTGAACTCGAGAACGTGATCGAGCGCGCGATCACGTTGAGCCAGGGAGGCAGAATCACGACGGACGATCTGCCGCAGCGCGTGCGACTGCGAACGGCTGCGGACACGCCGCCGCTCGGCGCGGATGATCTCGCCGAGCTCTTTTCCGGTTTACCGAACCTCGACGAGATCGAGCGACGCTACGTGTTGCACGTGCTCGAAGCCACGGGGAACAACCGCAAACGCACCGCGGAGATCCTCGGTATCAATCGCAAGACGCTCTATCGCATGGCCGCGCGTTTTGAAATCGATTTCGGGATCTCCGCGGCGGGCAAAGTCGACACTGAGGCGCGTACTTTGGCCGCCGCTTCCTAGGTTTCTTTGTGTCTATTCAGAGTGATGATGGTTTCGATCACCGAAACCATGTCGCCCGCCGCACACTTCACAAACCGTCGGCTCTTCCGTGTTGTCAACGCGATGCTGCACCGGCTTCAACGTCCGCAGGTACGCGAAGATCGCTTTCAATCGTCGTCAGTCAGGTTGCGGAAGTAACCCCACGGCATCACCGAGTTGAGTTTGCGTGCGCCGACGAATCCCGTACGCAATGTTTTCACAAACAGCGCTTCGTCGTAGTAAGAAATGCCTGACGGATCGGGCGTGATGTTTGCGCTCGTCACTTCACCCCACGGACCTTTGAATTTCATGCCGCCGCCAAACGCGAACTGCATCAACGGCTGGCCCTGCTTGTTCATCGGCGTGTGGCACGACAGACAGTTGCCCAGAGTCACGAGGTATTGGCCGCGCGCGACTGGATTAGATATGTCGGGACCGGCCACTGGTCCAACGATCGGTTGATGCGGCGGCAGCGTGCCTTTGATCACTTCGGGAATCGTCGTCTTCGGCACGAGGTTGCGCACCGGATCGATCGAACGCACGTAGACGATGACCGACGCGAGGTCTTCATCCGACATCTGGCGGAAGTTCATGTAAGGCATCATGGGGAAGAGGCGTCGCCCGTCATGACCGATGCCTTCGCGAATCGCGCGCGCAAACTGTTCGTCGGTCCACCTGCCTGCGCCGGTCTCGAGATCGGGCGTGATGTTCGGCGCAACGAGCCACTCCATTCCGTCTTCGACGAAGATCGTACCTGCGCCTCTGCGCCCGGGTTTTGGTTGCGCGCCCGGCGTTTGCCAGTCGACTTCCGAGTGACACTGGAAACAATGGGCCAGGCTCTCTACGAGATAGCGGCCGCGCTCGTAACGCGCGAGCGTCCGTTCAAACTTCAGCGGCGTCGCGGATTCGGTCCGCACGTCCGGGCGGTCCGTGTAAGCCACTGACAGCACGACCGCCATCACGGCGGCTGCGATGAGCATCAATTCGAGAAATCGCTTCCGTCTTCCCATACTCCGATCTCCCTCTCCTACTCAGATAGCGAGAAAGGATGGAGTTTTGGGTCAGGAAACTTTGGAAATCTTCGGGGTGAGTTACCTCAGCGAAAACTGTCGGTGGCGCGGATTAGGGCGTCCGCGATGCCGGGTTCGGTGGCGGCGTGACCCGCGTCGGGAATGATGTTCAGTTCCGCTTCCGGCCACGCGCGATGCAGATCCCACGCGTTCATCACCGGACACACGACGTCGTAACGCCCGTGTACGATCACTGATGGAATGTGACGAATGCGATCGACGTTTTCGTTCAGGTAATTGTCGGTTTCGAAGAAACAGTTGTTGACGAAGTAATGACACTCGATGCGCGCGAGCGCGATCGCTTTCTCCGGTTCGGTAAACTCGTCGATCGACTTCTGATCGGGCAACAAGCGCAACGCGCTTCCTTCCCACATGGACCACGCGCGCGCCGCTTTCATCCGCACCGACTCGTCTTCGCTCGTCAGCCGCGCGTAGTAAGCGTTGACCATGTCGCCGCGCTCCGACTCGGGAATGAGTTGCACGTACTCTTCCCACTTGTCGGGATAGATCGCGCTCGCGCCGCCGCGAGTGTCTTCGTAGAACCAGCGGATCTCGAGCGGACGGCACAGGAAGATGCCACGCAACACGAGGCCGCGCACTCTTTCGGGATGCGTTTCGGCGTACGCGAGCGCGAGCGTGCTGCCCCACGAACCGCCAAACACGAGCCACTGATCGACGCCGAACTCTGCGCGAATCATTTCGATGTCCTGGACGAGGTGCCACGTCGTGTTGTCTTCGAGTGACGCATGCGGCCGGCTGCGGCCCGCGCCGCGTTGATCGAAGAGGATGATCCGGTAAGCGTCGGGATCGAAGAAGCGGCGATAGTCGGGCACGAGTCCGGCGCCTGGTCCACCGTGCAGAAAGACGACCGGCTTGCCGTTGGGCGTGCCGCACTGTTCGTAATAAAGCTCGTGAACAGGGGACACGCGAACGTGCCCGCTGTCGTATGGTTCGATTTCGGGGTAAAGAGTTCTGCGTGTTGGCATGTTGCGGGCGATTATCGTTGCGCCGGGCCACAAACGCAAAAGGCCATCCGCAGATTACACAGATTAGTTATTAGGCATCTGCGTAATCTGTGGATTAGTTGGGCGAGGCCGCTGTGTTTTGAAACGCCGCGATGTTCTCGTGGTTTTCGGTTTCTACACTTCTCTCGCTGGCCAACGATTATTCCGCGGCGTGAGACTCGATGAGTAAGTACTCGTCACTGTGGTCTTTCAAAAGTACCCATCACTTGGGCCATTCAATAAGCACGCCACGCTTGTGTTGGAGGTTGAACTCCGAAGGAGTTCGCGAATTTTAGCCCAGGGTTTATACCCTGGGTACCCAAAAGAAAGGCGCGCGAACGCTGAAAGCGTTGGCGAAATGCGCTCCAGATTCTAGCCAACGCTTTCAGCGTTTGCGCGCCCTCTTTTTGGCCTTTCCCCAGGGTGGTCGCTACGCTCCGACCCTGGGCTGGCATTAGCTAACGCCTTCGGCGTTCCGGTTTGCGCAAAGCTAACGGTCCAAGCTAACGGTCCAAAGCTGACGTCCTAAGCTAACGGTCTTACTCTTCGTCGCGCTCTTCACTCTCGTCGCGAGAGATGAACTTCGAGAAGCGGCTCTCGCCGCCCTCCGCGGTTTGCTCCTGATAAAGAAACGCGAGGTTGTTCTCGTCGAAGATCTCGAAGAACTCCTCCCATTCGATTGGTTCGAGTTTGCCTTCGCCTGAAAACCCCGGATAGTCGATGCGCAACAGCGCCGAGTCGCCGCTCTCGGTTCCCTTCACGACCGCCGGGTTGCCACCACGCTCTTCCACCCAGCGCCGGATCTCTTCGTGATCGGTCGTGACCTGCGCCTCGTGTCCGCCTGATGATTTCGATGATTTCTTTGCCTTCGTTGCCTTCGCCATCGTTTCAAATCTCCTTGTCGAGTGATAGTGCCCGCCTTACCGCGTGGGGTGTAGATTGTGTTGACGAACGTCCATGTCAAAAGCCTTACCGTGAGTCAACGAGTTCGACGCGTTGAGGTTCGCCTCCGGCGAAACGCCGACGCCGAGCCGTTCAACCAACTCACCACCAAACCAACCGCCCAGCATCGCGACCGCAAGGCCGAGGAACGAACAGACCAACGCAATCGTCGTCGGTCTGAGTGGTATGTCCCAACGGAGGTACAAACCGAACGCGAATAAAATTAACGCGCACACATTCACCAGCGCGTGATAAAGCCCGATGCGTTTGGCGCGCGTGTCGTTCGGAATGTTCAGGAAGTCGATCAAGCCAAACACCGCGGCGACTAAGCCGCCGATGAGTCCGGCGACCAGCATCCAGAACGAAACGGTCGACCACGTGTTGTTGTAAGTAAAGAGATAGAGTGCGTCGAAGATTGCAGCAGTCCCTAAAAGCCCCAGCGGAAAAACGATCATTATCGGATGAATTGCGTGACCAAAGGCCTTTGCTCTACTGTCCATGACTGCCTCCTTGTTAAAAGTTTAGTCACAAACCGAATCGCAACTTGAATGCCGCCCCGCGCGAATGGGCCCACGCGCGTGTTGTCGCATTATTCGGCTGTTTTCAATACAGCCTGCGTTTGCAAACACGCCGCAGATGCTGATTGTTATGTACACTAGCGAACACACGAAGCTCGTTGGAGGAGTTGAGCGATGAAGTTGTTACTGATCAGTAATTCGACGTTGTACGGGAGCGGTTATCTCGATCACGCGGAGAGTGAAATCCGCGATTTTGTCGGCGATGTGAAACGCGTGCTGTTCGTGCCGTACGCGCTTCAGGATCGCGACGCATACGCCGCTACGGCAATAACGCGCTTCGCAAAAATGGGCTACGAGCTCTCATCAATTCACACTGCGAAACATCCGCAGCGCGCGGTGAAAGACACTGAGGCAATCTTCATCGGTGGCGGTAACACGTTTCGCCTGCTCAAAACTCTTTACGATCACGATCTGCTGGAAATAATTCGCCGGCGCGTGCGCGAAGGAATGCCTTACATCGGCTCGAGTGCAGGCTCAAACGTCGCCGCGCCGACGATCAAAACAACCAACGACATGCCGATCGTCGAGCCGCCTTCGTTCGACGCACTCGGCCTGGTCTGGTTTCAAATCAATCCTCACTATCTCGATACTGATCCAAGTTCTACTCACATGGGAGAGACGCGCGAACAACGACTGCTTCAGTATCTCGAAGAGAACGACACGCCCGTCGCCGCACTGCGTGAAGGCGCGATGCTGCGCATCGAGAACGGAGAAACGTTGTTGAAAGGATCTTCAGGCGCGCGGATCTTTCGCAGAGGATTAGAACCGGTAGAAATGTCAGCTGGCGAACAGATAGACGCGCTACTGCAACCATCGACGCCGACGATCTAAGTAGATCAAGCTCGGGCATCTAATTTGCTGAGTACTCACGGCGGCAATTCCGCTAATTGTTTTAGGACGGAGATGAACGACGCGCTTGGTCCGTCGTATTGAAATAAAGCGCGCGCGTTAGAGGAATCTAAAATGACGATCTGGCGACACTTATGACATCTTTATTGAAGATCATAAGCTCGGTCTTATAGAGTCGCAGAGACGCATCCCGCCGAATCGCATTTTAGATTACTCGATTCAGGCTGCATCCTCTTCCGTCGGGCACGAGATATAGCTCCGATTAAACCGGAAGATATCTCCGACAACTTTATCCAGAACTACTGCTCTGCAGGGGGGAAACTCGTGTACGCTGATAATCAAACTCCAAACGCCAGAACTCGCAAACCCGACCTGATTGTTTTTTCGCATCTGCGTTGGGATTTCGTCTATCAACGTCCGCAACACCTGTTGAAGCGCAGCGCTCAGGATCGGCGCGTCTTCTTTGTTGAAGAACCCGTCTTCGATAACGGCACGATGTGCCTTGACGTTAGCGAACGCGAAACTAATTTGAAAGTTGTTGTCCCGCATTTGCCGCAAGGCTTGTGCAGCGAAGTGGCGAAGACGGCCGTGCTGCATGACATGGTGCTGCGGATGCTCGTGGACCACGACATTCACCAGTACGTCGCGTGGTACTACACGCCGATGGCGCTCGATTTCACGCGACACCTGCGTCCGCTCGCGGTCGTTTACGACTGCATGGACGAACTCTCCGCTTTCAGCGGCGCGCCGCAATGTTTGACGATGCGCGAACGCGAGCTGTTTAAGATGGCGGACCTGGTTTTCACCGGCGGTCAGAGTCTTTACGAAGCGAAGCGCAACCAGCACCACTCGGTGTTCGCGTTTCCCAGCAGCATCGATCGCAACCACTTCATGCAAGCGCGCGAGACGGTGGCTGACCCGGAAGATCAAAAAGATATTCCGCATCCGCGTCTCGGGTTCTTTGGCGTCGTCGACGAACGCTTCGACGTGCAACTACTCGACGAAGTTTCGCGACGCCGTCCTGATTGGAACTTCGTGATCATTGGACCAGTGGTGAAGATCGATCCCGCGATTTTGCCGAAGCGCGAAAACATTCATTACCTCGGCGGCAAGAGCTATCAGGATCTGCCGTCGTATATCGCCGGCTGGGACGTAGCGTTATTATTGTTCGCGCAAAACGAATCGACGCGCTATATCAGCCCGACCAAGACACCTGAATATCTCGCAGCCGGAAAGCCCGTCGTCTCGACACCGATTCGCGACGTGATGTTTCCGTATGGTCAGTTGGGCCTGGTCAAGATCGCGGGCAACGCAGACGAGCTTATCGCTGCGGCTGAAAATTTGCTTGAAGCGAAGACGCCACGCAAGCAGTGGCTGAAAACGGTCGACGAGTTTCTCGCCACGATGTCGTGGGATGAAACGTGGGCGCGCATGTCCAAATTGATCGACGACACGTTGGCGAAGAAGACACGCGCGGCGCTGCTGGCGCGGACCGAAGCGGGCCGTGGCAGCGGTGTGGCAGCTTAATTTATAACGAGGGGGGATTATCGACCGTGTTTGATTATCTGATTGTAGGGGCAGGTTTCGCGGGCAGTGTACTCGCGGAACGACTGGCGAGAGGTTCGAACAAGAAAGTATTGCTTTGCGACAAACGTCCGCACATCGGCGGCAACGCATACGATCATTACAACGAGGACGGCATCCTGGTCCACAAGTATGGACCGCACATCTTTCACACGAACTCGCGCGAAGTTTTTGAATACTTATCGCGGTTCACCGAGTGGCGCTCGTATCAACATCGCGTGCGCGCTTGCGTGGACGGCCAGATTGTTCCCATACCAATCAATCTCGACACGATCAATACGCTTTACGGCTTGAGTTTGACCTCGTTTGAAGTGGAAGAGTTTTTCAAGAAAGTCGCCGAGCCGGTGGAACGCATCAAGACGTCGGAAGACGTGGTGGTGAGCCAGGTCGGCCGCGAGTTGTATGAGAAGTTTTTCCGCAACTACACGCGCAAACAGTGGGGACTCGATCCTTCGGAGCTCGACTCGAGCGTGACTTCGCGCATTCCCACGCGCACCAATCGTGACGACCGTTATTTTACCGACACGTATCAGGCCATGCCGTTGCACGGCTACACGCGCATGTTCGAGAACATGCTGGACCACCCGAATATCAAAGTTTTGCTGAATTGTGATTATCGTGAAGTGGAGAAGGACATTCCGTTTCGGGAGATGATTTACACTGGTCCAGTCGATGCCTTCTTCGATTACCGTTACGGAAAGCTGCCGTATCGTTCGCTGGAATTCAAACACGTAACGCACAACGTTCAGGTTTATCAGCAGGCGCCGGTGATCAATTATCCGAACGAGCATTTATACACGCGCGTAACGGAGTTCAAATACCTGACGGGCCAGGAACATTCGAAGACGAGCATCGTGTACGAGTTTCCGCGTGACGAGGGTGACGCTTACTACCCGGTGCCGCGCAAAGAAAACGCGGCGCTCTACAACGACTACAAAGCCCTGGCGGACGCGACGCCGGGCGTGCATTTCGTCGGTCGTTTGGCGACGTACAAGTATTACAACATGGACCAGATCGTGGCCCAGGCTTTGACTGTTTACTCGAAGATGCACAGCGTGAAGCGCAAAGAAGCACTGGTGATGGTGAGTGGGATCGCGCGCACGGCGAATGGAAACGGAAATGGGAACGGCAAGAGCCATCCTTTGCCGAGCCCGCGCACGCAGCCGCCCCAGCGTCAGCCCGTGACCCAGACTTAGATGTGTTTGAAATGAGAGATTCTGCGGTGCAAGCCGAACCAGCGCTAGCGCTCTGGGCCGGCATAGAAGCGACAGTTAATCGGGTAGGCGATAACTATTCGGATCAGATTGAACGCAGCGGGCATGCGTTACGCGTCAGCGATCTCGATCGCCTCGCGTCACTCGGTGTAAAGACGGTGCGCTATCCCGTTCTGTGGGAGCGCACTGCCCCGCACAATCTCGACGAGTTTGACTGGCGTTGGGCCGACGAGCGTCTCAACCATCTGCGCCGGCTCGACATCAACCCGATCGTCGGACTGCTGCATCACGGCAGTGGACCACCCTACACCAATCTTCTCGATCCCGAGTTTCCGGAAAAGCTGGCTCAGTATGCCGCGGCGGTCGCAAAACGTTTTCCCTGGGTCGATGATTACACGCCCGTCAACGAACCGCTGACGACTGCGCGCTTCAGTTGTCTTTACGGTCACTGGTATCCACACAAACGGGACGCGCTGTTGTTTGCGAAAGCGATGCTGGCGCAGTGTCGGGCCACCGTGCTCGCGATGCGCGAGATCCGCAAAGTGAATCCGCGCGCGCGTTTGATCCAGACGGAAGATCTCGGCAAGACCTACAGCACGCGGCCGCTCGCGTATCAGGCGGAGTTCGAAAACGAACGCCGCTGGCTCACGTTCGACTTGTTGACCGGCAAGCTGAACAACAAGAAACGGATGTGGCGGGATTTTCGGCACGTTGGTATCAAGACTGATGAGCTTCAATGGTTCCGCGACAATCCGTTGCCGCCCGACATTCTCGGCCTGAATCACTACGTCACGAGCCAACGCTTCTTGGACCATCGTATCGCGCGTTATGCGGTCTCGTGTCACGGCGGGAACGGCCGGCAGAAGTACGCGGACGTGGAAGCAGTGCGCGCCTTCCCGCACGGCATGCTTGAGCCGAAGGCGATCATCAAGGAAGCGTGGGAACGTTACAAGCGCCCGCTCGCGATCACCGAAGCACATCTCGCCTGCACGCGCGAAGAACAACTACGCTGGTTCAAAGAAATCTGGAACGCCGCACAGTCGCTGCGTAACGAAGCAGTCGATATTCGCGCGGTCACGGCCTGGTCGGTGTTTGGTTCATTTGACTGGAACAGTCTCTTGACGAGAGACGACGGTTGTTACGAATCAGGCGTGTTCGATCTGCGCGGCAGTGTGCCGCGCGCGACGGCGCTCGCGAAGATGATGCAAACACTCGCCGCCGGTAAAGACTTCGAACATCCGGTGCTCGATAGCTCAGGCTGGTGGCGGCGTTTCGATCGCTTGCACCCGCGCGGCGCAAACGACAATTCACACGAGATCACCGCGAGCGTGCGACACACGAGCTCGAGCGGCACGCTCGGCCGCGCCCTCCTGATCACCGGCGCGACGGGAACACTAGGCAAAGCCTTCGCGCGTATCTGCGAACAACGCGGACTTTCTTATTACCTGTTGACGCGGCAGGAGCTCGACATCGCCCAGTCGGAGTCAGTGAAAGCCGCGGTCGAACGTTTCGAACCGTGGGCCATCATCAACGCGGCCGGTTACGTGCGGGTCGACGACGCGGAAAACGATGTCGAGCGCTGCATGCGCGAGAACGTTTCCGGGCCGGCAAATCTGGCCGCCGTCTGCGCCGATCGCGAGCTTCCGCTCGTGACATTCTCTTCGGATCTGATCTTCAACGGCGAGAAGAATGAAGCGTACGTCGAACGCGATCAGGGTTCGCCGTTGAATGTTTACGGTTTGAGCAAAGCGCGCGCGGAAGCGGAAGTGCTGCGACAGTTTTCCGACGCCCTGATCATCCGCACGAGCGCTTTCTTTGGACCGTGGGACGAGTACAACTTCGTGCATGCGGTGTTGCGGACGCTCTCGATGGGCAATCACTTCGTCGCGGCCGACGACGTGACGATCTCGCCGACGTACGTGCCGCATCTAGTGAACGCGACTCTCGATTTATTAATAGACGGCGAACACGGCGTGTGGCATCTTGCAAACGGCGGCGCGGCCACGTGGGCCGATTTTGCTAAGATGGCGGCGGAGATGGGCGGCAGCAATCACGCGCACGTGCGCGGCCGGCCGAACGCTTCATTGAGTCTCGCGGCCCGGCGGCCCGCGTTCAGTGCGTTATCGAGTGAGCGCGGCACGTTGATGCCGTCGCTGGAGCAGGGTTTGGAACAATACTTTTTCGAACGACAGGATTACAAAATGAACAGGATGTACGTTTAGGAAAGGAAGGGTTAGTAGTCCACTACTGAATTGTTGCAACTCTTGTTAATCTTGTCATCCTGTCTATGACTGAAGCGATTCCTCGTCCCGAATATCCCCGCCCACAATTTGTTCGCAACCAATGGCTCAATCTCAACGGCGAGTGGGAGTTTGCCTTTGACGATGCGAACCAGGGACTGCAGCTCGGCTGGTCCGACGGCCGCACGCTGCCGGGACGCATCACCGTGCCCTTCGCTTACCAAACACCGCTCTCGGGCATCAACGACAAATCGATTCACGAGTACATGTGGTACGCGCGCAGTTTCGAAATTCCCAAGGACTGGCACGGCGACATGTTGTTGAACTTCGGCGCCGTCGATTATTCATCGACACTCTGGATCAACGGTCAGGAGGTCGGCCACAACCAGGGCGGCCACGTGCCCTTTCAATTCGACATCGCACCTTTCCTGAAGCCGGGCGTCAATCGCCTCACCTTGCGCGTCGAGGACAAACAGGACCCCGGCCAGCCGCGCGGCAAACAATCCGTCAGCGGCATACCGCAGGAGATCGATTACTACTGCACGAGCGGCATCTGGCAAACCGTTTGGCTCGAGCCCGTGCCTTCGCTGCGCATCGAAGAGTTGCGCATCGTGGGCCACGCGCATCGCAATCTCGTCGAGATCATCGTTTACCTGCACGCGCCGTCGGCGGCGTGGCGCATCGAGGCAGAAGTGACCGACATGGGCCGGTTCGTGACGCGCGGCGAAGGGCGTACTGCGGTCGCCACGGGCCACCTGATCCTGAGTATTCCTTACGCCAAACTCTGGTCGCCGGAGTCACCGCATCTTTATGACATACGAGTTCGGCTCTACGACAACGGACAATTGCTAGACGAAGTCAATTCCTACTTCGGCCTGCGCGGCATCGAGCTGCGCGACGGCAAGTTTCTGCTGAACGGTGAGAGCGTTTACCTGCAAATGATTTTGGACCAGGGTTACTGGCCGCAGAGCTTGCTCACCGCGCCTTCCGACGAAGCCTTGCAAACCGACATCGGTTGGGCCAAAGCGTTTGGTTTCAACGGCGTGCGCAAGCACCAGAAGATCGAAGACCCGCGCTGGCTCTACTGGTGCGATCGTCTCGGCGTGATGGTTTGGGAAGAGATGCCGAACGCGCGCGAGTGGTCGCTGGAAGCTGAAGAAAAATTATCCGCCGAGTGGCAGCGCGCGGTGCGGCGCGACTACAACCATCCCTGCATCGTCGCGTGGGTGCCGGTGAACGAAAGCATGGGCTTTCCGCAGTTGGCCCAACAACACGCCGGCCAGTATGCCTTCATCGAACGCATGGTGCGCACGACGCGCCGTCTCGACGACACCCGTCCTGTGATCGACAACGACGGCTGGGAACATACCGACATTGCCGACGTGTGCGCGATTCACGATTACTCGCCTTCCTCGGAAGTTCTGGTGAAGCGTTATGAGAAAACACTTGCGGGTGGCAGTTTGCCCGCGACCGTGTGGATCGGCGATAAGCCGCTCTTTGCACGCGGCTCGAAGTATCGCGGACAACCGATCGTGCTGTCCGAGGTCGGCGGTTTCCTTACGATTCCGCCGGACATCCCGCCGGAAGAACGCGACGTGCTTTATCGTTTTTATGATTCGTTTGAGAAGCCGGAAGAGTTGGTTGAGAAGTATCGCGACCTGATGAAAGGCATCGCGCAGTTAGTTTTTCTGGCCGGCTTCTGCTACACGCAACTGACCGACATCGAGCAGGAGATCAATGGCCTGCTCACATACGATCGCCAGCCGAAAGTTCCCGCCGAAGAGATCGCGCGCATTCATCACGACATGCTGAAGCACGGATCCTAAACGTCTTCCACTGATTCGAGATACCAGATATCGACGTTCACTTCCTCCGCATAGTGAACGATCGGCTCGGTCTTCGGCACCGGCAGACGATTCACCTCGAAGATGTTCGTCGCGAGGCTCTTCAGCGTCGCCTGGCGCAACGGCCACGGCTGATGATAGATGCGCGCGCGATAGATGTCGCCGTCGCTCTCCGCATACAAACAATAACGCTCAGTCAGAAAAAACTCGCGCGTGCCGGGCTGTGAAACCGGAAGCTCGTCGCCCACCGTCCACGAAGCGCGCAGATCCGCGTCCGCGCCGGAACTGCGCCGTGAATGAAACTTGAAACTGCGCTTGCCGCTGAAGTCGATCTCCGCGTGGTGATACGGCAGATGGAAGAACGCGCGCGCCGTCGTCGCCGCGATGAGACTGTTCACGTCGAGCGAGAAGAACCACACGCCCGGAACACCGTCGTAGTGAACGTAAGTGCGCACGTTCAACTCGTGCATCGAGTCGAGCCCGGGCAGCGCCGGCGCGACGGGTGGAAATGCGCGTATGTCCCACATCGTAAACGGCGTGACACCGATCCACGCGGCGTCGCCGTAAAGGTCGAGCGTGAGCGCGTTCGGAACGAGGTGGCGAATGAGATTCGGATCGATGCGCCAGTGCATGAACAGCAGCTTGCCCCAGTCCTGATGCATCACCGGCTGACCTGGTGGTCGATGCCTGATAGCGAGTCGATCCGCGTGCGTTGGTTGTCGGGTGATCGCTGGTGTCTTCATAAAATCTTTGACTATCGTTGAGCAAGTCAGGTGCCATGTTAGTCAAACGTTCTTTGTTGCTCGTTGACCGACATCTCGGCTGCTTTTGGTACAGGAACAACTCGCGTCGTGATCATTCCAAGTACATGAAAGCACAGCAGTTATGTACGCCATCGTACTTCAATTTTTTCCTCCTCATCATAAGCTGCGCAACTGATCGGACATCAATTTTAATCACGCATCGGGCACATAGTTCGCTTGCACGCAAGTATGCAGATCGAAACGATTCGAACTCTCGCCGGCCCGAACATCTATAGCTATCGCCCGGCACTGTTGATGCGCCTGGATCTCGGCGATCTCGACGGCAGAGAGACTCGTGAGTTCAAAGGTTTCAATGATCGACTGCTCGGTTGTTTGCCGGGTCTGAACGATCATCATTGTAGTCTTGGACACCGCGGCGGCTTCGTGCAACGGCTGCAGGAAGGAACTTACTTCGGTCACGTCGTCGAGCACGTCGCGATCGAGCTCGCGTCGCTGGCGGAGGTCGGCGCCAATCACGGCAAGACGCGTTACTCCGGCGAGCCGCGCATCTACAACGTCGTTATCGAGTACAAAGCCGAGCAGGCTTCGCGCTACTTGCTGAAAGCCGCGGTGAGTCTCGTTACGGCCGTGCTCAACTCGGAAGTGTTTCCCGTCGGCAAGGAAATTTGGGAAGCGAAACAGCTCGCCGCGCAGACAGAGATTGGTCCCAGCACGCGCGCGATCGTGGAAGCAGCCGAACGGCGAAACATTCCCTGGCGTCGCGAAGGTGAAGAGAGTCTCGTCCAACTCGGTTATGGAAAGAAGCGTCATCACATTCAAGCGGCGATGACGGATCGCACGAGCGCCACGGGTGTCGAACTCGTGCAGGACAAGGAATACACGAAGGTGTTGTTGAGTCGCGCGGGCATTCCGGTTCCAGAGGGCCGGGTCGTGAAATCAGCCGCTGAGGCGGTGGCGGCGATGCACGACCTTGGCCCTCCGGTCGTCGTCAAACCTTTGACCGGACGACAGGGCAACGGCATCACGATCGGCGTCGAAACCGACGCGGAGATGCAGCAGGCATACAACGAAGCGGCTTCGTTCTCGCCGTCGGTGCTGGTTGAAGCGTTGTTGACGGGCCGCAACTATCGTTTGCTCGTCGTTAACAACAAGATGATCGCCGCGAGTGAGCGCACGCCGTGCACGGTCACCGGCGACGGTAAGCACACGATCAAAGAACTCATCGACGTGGAGAACAACAATCCATTGCGCGGTGAAGGACATGAGAAACCGTTAACGAAGATCCGCGTCGATCATTCAGTGGTCCAACATCTGCGGCGCGTCGGTTTGACGACAAAGCACGTTCCGGCCGTGGGCGAAGAAGTGATGTTGTCGGAACGCGTGAATCTTTCCGCGGGCGCAACGGCTAGAGACGTGACGGATCGAGTGCATCCGTCGATCAAGACGATGTGCGAGCGCGCGGCGCGTCTCGCCGGACTCGACGTCTGCGGCGTCGATCTGATCGGTGAAGACATTTCGCAACCCGTAAAACGCGGCGGCATTCTCGAGTTGAACGCTGGTCCGGGTTTGCGCATGCACTGCTTTCCGAGTGAGGGCAAACCGCGCGACGTGGGCGGCGCGATCGTCGAGATGCTTTATCCCGACGGCGACACAGGCCGCATTCCCATCATCAGCGTGACCGGCACCAACGGTAAGACGACCGTGACGAGGATGATCAGCCACGTGTTTCAGAATTTCGGCAAGACGGTTGGGATGACGACGACCGACGGCATTTACGTTGACGGCGACCGTGTCGTTGAAGGCGACACGACTGGTCCAGCATCGGCGCAGACAGTGTTGTCGGATCCGGCGGTTGAGGTGGCGGTGCTCGAAACTGCGCGCGGTGGTATTGTGCGCCGCGGGCTTGGTTACGACTGGTCTGACGTGGGCGTCGTCACGAACGTCGGTGAAGATCATCTCGGCCAGGACGGCATTCAATCCATCGAAGACGTCGTCTATATCAAGTCGCTCGTTGCGGAACGCGTGTGTGAAGGCGGCACGCTCGTGCTGAACGCTGACAACGAGTACGTCGTTGGGATGGGCCGGCAGAAATCCGTCACGAAGCGCAGGAAGCGCTTCGTCTACTTCTCGCTCGACCAGAACAATCCGCTGATTCAGCAGCACCTGCGCGACGGCGGTACCGCGTTTTTGTTAGTCGATGGTTGGCTGGTGGAAAGCACGAGAGACGAAACGCACAAGATTATCGACGTGTCCTCAGTCCCCGCGACCATGAACGGCCTCGCTGAGTTTCAGGTCGCGAACTTACTCGCGGCGATCGCCGCGTGTCGCGCGCAGAACGTGCCGCGCGAGGTGATCGCTAACAGCCTGAAGACCTTCAGCAATTACACCAACAACCCCGGCCGCGTGAATCTCTATCGGTTGAACGGCGGTCACGTGATGGTCGACTACGGCCACAACGCGAATGCGTTCGAAGCGATCTGTCGTATGGCGAGCAAGTGGGAAGACCGGCGCGTGACGGGTGTGATTGGTGTGCCGGGCGATCGCGACAACAGTTTGATCGTGCACGCGGGTCGAGTTGCCGCGCGCGGGTTTCATCGCCTGATCATTCGCGAAGATCGCGATCTGAGAGGGCGCGAAAGGGGCGAGGTCGCCAAACTTCTTTGCGACGCTGCGCACAGCGAAGCGCCGCAAACCGAATGTCACGTCGTGCCCGACGTTGGCGAAGCACTGCAAGAGGCAGTGAAGACGATGCAACGCGGCGAAGTGATCGTTGTGTTCTATGAAGAGCTCGAACCGTTGCAGCGAGTGCTCCGGAATTACGCGGCGCAACCGGTGCAGTCGATCAATGGAGTTTCTGCTGAACCCGGTCCGCGCAGGATTGCGCGCGCGGCGAGTGCGCGATCGACGCTGCAATTCGGGCCGTCACGGCGTTCGAATTCACAGCCGCAGTTGTGAGACAGATCTATTACAGGGGGATAGTTCGCAGTGACGGCGAAGCGAGTGCTGGCGATTGGCGGCGGCGAAGATAAGGAAAACGCGAGCGAGATCCTGAAGAAGTTTGTTGAGCTTGCCGGTGGCGATGACGCTGAGATCGTGATCATGACCGTCGCCACGAAGGAAGTTGAAGAAACGATCAAGGACTATCGCAAAGTTTTTCGGCGCTTGCACGCGGGCAGTGTAAAAGCGTTTGACATCTCGATGCGCGAAGACACTGCGTCGAAAAAAGGACTACAACTAATCGAAAACGCCACCGGAATCTTTTTTACCGGCGGCGATCAACTGGACATCGCTTCCCTGCTCGGCGGCACGACAATGCTGGACACGCTCAAGCAACGACACTGTAGCGGGTGCGTGATCGCGGGCACGAGTGCGGGCGCGGCCATGATGTCGAAATCAATGCTCATCTCCGGCAAGCCGGAGGAGAGTCCGCGCTTTGGCAACGTTGAGATCGGACCAGGACTGGATTTCATCGCCGACACGATTATCGACACGCACTTCTCGCAACGCGGACGTTGCGGGCGCTTGATGACCGCCGTTGCGCACTATCCACAGGACATCGGCATTGGCATTGATGAAGACACCGCGATTCTCGTCAATAACGGAACTGAGTTTCGCGTCATCGGCAGCGGCTCAGTGATCATCGTCGATGGTGGTCCAATGACCCACACCAACCTCGCGGATCTCCAGCACGGTGAGCCACTGGAGCTTCACGATCTCTCGCTGCACATCCTCCCCGCCGGCGCCCGCTACGACCTGCGCAAGCAACGCCCCATCGTCGAGCGCAAGCGCGCCGCCGCGTAGCCACGTCTGAACACCTCGCATGCGCAACCTTGTTGTGAGCCTCAACGAGGGGCTTGCACAATTCTTAGTCTCAACGAACGCTTGCCAAAAACTCGCACGCGCATGTGTGGGAGATTTAGCATGTGTTGGAGCTTGAAATCCTGGGTGGAGCTTGAACTCCTGTGTAGCGCTTGAACTCCGAAGGAGTTCGCGAATTCCAGCCCAGGGTTTATACCCTGGGTACTAAAAGGAAAGCGCGCGCAAACGCTGAAAGCGTTGGCGAACCCGCTTCGAGATTTTCGCCAACGCTTTCAGCGTTTGCACGTTCTCTTGATAAACTCTTCCCAGGGTGTCGCTACGCTCACCCTGGGCTGGCATTAGCTAACGCCTTCGGCGTTCCCGACCCCTTTGATGTTCCCGATCAACTGTCTACCTCGATAGAGCCCTGAGAGTTCCGCCCGTTACGACGACGGCACCTCGTTGTTGCGCATCGCGGCGCTCTCGTTGAGTGTGGTCAGCCAGGAGGGGGACCAGATGGAGCTGCTCTCCTTCCCTTTCGCTTCGCGTTGGCCGATGCCGCCGGGACTGGGTAGGAACCTGTTCGCGAGCCCGAAGAGATCCGAGGTCAGCTCGGGAAACATATTGTCGAACAACACCGCTAGCTTCGCCGGCACCGAGATCACCAACTCCGCGCGGCCGCTGCGACACGCATTAACAATCTCACGCGCTGCCCGCTCGGCACTGACCGAAACCAGCGGCAACGCATCGCTGATACTGAACCACGCGTACTCGTAACGATGCTTCCCTTTGAAACCCGCATTGCGCGGACTGCCCGTGCGCATCAGCCCGGGACAAATCGTCGTCACGAAGACGCCGTCTTTCAGTAACTCAGTCCGCATCCCGCGCGACAAACCCGTCAACGCAAACTTGCTCGCACAATAAGGCACGAGATGCGGCACACTCACTTTGCCGCCAATCGAAGAGATGTTGACGATGCGGCCGCTCTTTCGCGCCCGCATGCGCGGCAACACGGCCATCATCGTGTTCAGCGGCGCCCAAAAGTGTATGTTCATCGCCTTCTCGAAATCCGCTTGCGTCATCACTTCGAGTGGTCCCATCTGAATCGCACCGGCGTCGTTGACCAGCACGTCGACGTCGCCAAAACGACTCTCAATCGCCGCCATCATCCGCAACACGTCTTCACGGCTCGTCACGTCGCAACGATGCGTCATCACTTCCGCGCCGCGACTCTCGAGATCGAGCTGCGCACGCTCGAGTTCATCTTCGTCGCGCGCACAGAGCACCAAACGAGCGCCTTCGCGAGCAAACTCGCGGGCCAGCACGAGTCCTAGCCCGCGCGAACCGCCGGTGATAAGCACCACTTTGTTTTGAAAGTCGTAACCGCGCCCGCGGCGTAAGAGTGATCTGAGTGCCCACGCGCCGCCAACAGCTACCCCGAGTCCGAGAAGGTTTGTCGTGTTTTTTGAGTTCATGGCGTTATTGGCGAAAGCAACTCGTGCTCCGCTAAGCACAAGAGTACGCGCGCGCGTTGGCATCGCGGTTGCCGCGCTATCTCACGAAATTCATCGGCTTTAATTGCGAGCGAGTTTTGCTCTGTAACTAAACAGGAGACTTCGCTCGACGTACGGTACGAGTACATGCGTGTGCATACACGCCCCGAAGAGGAAACAATCATGGCAGACGCAGCTAAAGAAGTAGCGAAACAAGCGACAGAGACCACTAACCCTGAAAAGTTGCTCAATAAACTTTTGGAATTCGAACCGGCTGAAGCGCCGGTGCTCAGTCTTTATCTCGACGCGCGCGCCGACGAGCATGGCAAACGGACCTTCATGCCTTACGTGCGCAAGCAACTGAGCGAACGCGCGAAGAGTTACGAATCGCGCACGCCCGAACGCGAGAGTTTCGATCGCGACTCAGAACGCCTGCTCGCCTATCTCGAGAACGGCATCGAGCCGTCACTCAACGGCGTCGCGATCTTCGCGTGCTCGGCGGCAAACGACTATTTCGAAGTCGGCACGTTTGAAGCGCCGTTTACGCGCAACCGCTTGTTCGTCGCGGATCGTCCGCACGTGTATCCGCTCGCGCGCGTGATCGATGAGTATCGCCGCTACGCAGTCGTACTGGCCGATACGAACCGTGCGCGCATCTTCGTGTTCGCGACCGGTAAGGCGGTGCAAGAGGAGTCGGTCGAGAACGTGAAGACAAAACGCACGAGCGTCGGCGGCTGGTCGCAGGCGCGCTATCAGCGACACGAGGAGAACTATCACCTGCACCACATCAAGGAAGTTGTCGACGTGCTCGAACGCATCGTGAGAGACGAAGAAATCGAGCACATCATTCTCGCCGGCGACGAAGAAACGGTCGTGCCGCTGTTTCGCGATCAATTGCCACAGGCGCTTTCGGAAAAAGTGATCGACGCGGTGAGTCTTGGCATCGACACGCCCGAACACGAACTGCTCGAAGAGACGGCGAAAGTCTTCAAGCGTCATGATTCAGTGACGGACATGGAAAAAGTCGAACGTCTTTTGAACGAGTATCGCGCCGACGATCTCGGCGTGGCCGGCGTGGCCGACACGCTCGCGGCGCTTTTCAACGGACAGGTCGAAGAGATGCTGATCGTCGCCGCCGCCAACAACCTCGTCTACGACGAAGAAGAAGTGAAAAAGGTTTTGAAGCTTTACGAACCGGATGAGCCGCTGCCGGAACTCAATCAACGCATCATCGCCGACGAGCTCGTACGCCGCGCGAACCTGTTGTCGTCCGCGCGCGTGACGTTCATCGAAGACGACACGCGGCTGGCGCAGCTCGGCGGCGTGGGCGGGTTACTCCGTCGGATTTCAGACGAGAATGCAGTGGTGTACGAAGAAGGCGATGCGACACCGCGCTCGCAGGCGTTGACGACGAAAGCTTGAGAACCAGGAGGGTGAGATGTCAGAGAAAGATCGACAAAAGAAGGACCACCAGCGAACTGAGAAGAAGAACAAGCAGATGCGCCAGCACGAGAACCCGCAAACGCTCGGCGCCGCTCCACGTCACCAGGCCAAAGCGGAGACCAATCTGAGCGAGGAGAATATCCCTTCCCGCCGGACTCGCGCCGGAAGGAAGGGATAAAAACTACATCACTTAACTGGACATATCACTTAGGCTGCAACACTGACAAAATGTTTCCCGCCGGATCCTTGAACCACGCGATCTGTGGTCCGGGATGACCGCGGAAAATTCCTCGCTCATCGGTCTTGATGTCGGGCAGATCATAGTGCTCGAGCTTCACGTCCAAAGCCTTGAGCTCGTCCACTGTCTTTTCGATATCGTCGACGGCGAAGTTGAGAACGGTGAAAGATGCCGGGGTATGGTTCGGTTTAGGATAGAGAAAAACGGGACCTCCTCGTGTTTCGAGTTCGAGTCCTTCGGCGTTTTCCGAAACCTTTAATCCGAGTGTTTGTCCGTAAAATTCTTTTGCTCGTTTGATGTCATCCACAGAAAAACTCGAGAAAGCCTCGGCGGTCCTGAATAGCGTCGAAGTCTGCTTTCCACGCGCTGTGGATGCGGCGTTTGCTGTCATCACCACTCCCCTTTCTATTGATGTTTGTAGCTGAGCTTATTAAACCGCGGAGAGTTTCCAGTGAGGTCGCAGTTTTTTAATTACAGTGTTGCGTTTCAGTGGCGGCGACTATTTTGACGTAGCAGGATCGAACAACAACGGAAAGAACTGCCCGCTCATCTTTTCACCAGCCGGAATCGGCGGCACACCTTCCAGCAACGGCGCATCCGAAGCCGAGGTCACGCCGTCGCGAAATGCGTTCAGCACGACCGCGCGGCGCGGACGAGCAGTGTGGTTCGCGTACGAGCCATGGACCATCAACGGATGGTGAAACGAACACTCACCGGCCTTTAGCTCAATCGCCACCGGCTTGAACTCCGCACGTTGTGCAGGTGTAAGCGAGTCGAGCACAGCGTCCATGTCGTTCGCGAAACTCGCGCGCGGCAGCAGTTGCCAGTGATGACTGCCGGGCACGTAATGCACGCAGCCGTTGGCGCGCGTCGAATCGTCCAAGCCGATCCAACACGACACATGGGCCAGCGGCGTCGTTCTGGTCCAATAGGAATAGTCCTGGTGCCAGATCACGATGCCGCCGTGATGCGCCGGCTTGTAGAAGATCTGATCGTGCCAAAAGCGCACTGCGCCACCGAGTAGCTGCGAGGCCGGCACGACAAACGCCGGATGCCACAGCAGATCGTGCAAGCCGGGCTTGATGCGCCACGCACCGAGCGCGTGAAACAGGATCTGGTCGGGATCGGCGGATTCGTTGGCGTTGTACTCGTAGAAAAGTTCGTGACCGGGATGCGCCGGATCGACGAGGGCCGCGAGCTCGTCGCGCAACACCTCAAGTTGTGCGTCGCTCAACATCCTGATGCCCGCGACATACCCGTTTTCACGGTAAAACTCGACCTGTTCGTCGCTGAGCCGATAACGCGCCAAGTCATTATCGTTCGCAAAGAGGCTCGTAATCGGGTGGTGATAACGCGACAGGTCTTCGGCCATCAGCCCGCCAGTCTAGCCGCTCGCCCGCGATATTCAAATTGCTTTGTACCCCAACCGCGATTTTTTGCGCGTTAGAGACAATAGGAACCTGAAGGAGGTGTTCCAAAAATGCTCGATAGATATACCTATCAGTCTACCCTCGCCGCAACGGAAGTTTGCCATTGGCGCATTGAAGACATTATCGGTGGCGAGAAGCGACTCGACTTCACCAAGCCGTTCATGCCTGAGTCGCTCGCGCGCGTCGAGGAGCTCGCGTTTCTCGATCGCGAAGAGAAGCTGATTCTGAACCAGATTCGCGGCAACGCGTACCTGTGCATCTTCGGCCTCGTGGAAGAGTTCATCCTGCCTTTCGTGTTGGACCACGCGCGGCCGCAACTCAACGGCGACGATTATCGCGTGCGCGCGTTGCTGCAGTTTGCCGGTGAAGAAGCGAAGCACATTCAGCTCTTCAAGCGTTTCCGGCAGGAGTTTGAAGACGGATTCGGCACGCACTGTGAAGTCATTGGGCCACCAGCGGCGATCGCGAGTGCGATCCTGGCCCACGATCCGCTCGGCGTGGCGATCACCACGCTGCATATCGAGTGGATGGTGCAGCGACATTACACGGACAGCGTGAAAGACGATCAGCAACTCGATCCGCAGTTCAAGAGCCTGCTGAAACATCACTGGATCGAAGAAGTGCAGCACGCGAAGATCGACACGTTGATGGTTGCGGCGCTGGCTGAAGGTCGTGACGAAGAACAGATCATGAAGGGCGTCGATGAGTATCTTGCGATCGGCGGGTTCATCGACGGTGGTTTGAAACAACAAGTGGAGTTCGATCTCGACAGTCTCGAACGTACGATTGGCCGGGAGTTGAAGGACAGTCAGCGGGAGGAGTTTCGCCGGCAGCAGTTACAGGCGAACCGCTGGACTTACCTCGGTACGGGCATGACGCATGAGAAAGTGCTCGAGACGCTGGAGTCGCTTTCGCCTGCCGCGCGGCAGAAGATCGAGAGTATTTCCGCGGTGTTCAGCTAAACGTAGTTGTCAGTGTGTTGGGGCGGCGCTTGCCAGCCGCCCCAATACAAATTACCTACCCTTTGGTGGCGTTGATCTTCAACGTCAACACCACGTCATCGCGAATCAGATTGTTAGCCGGTCCCGCGTAGTTGATGTTGAAGTCTTTGCGGTTGATCGAGAAGTTGGCGTCTACGTTCACCGCGTCCGGCGTGGCTGAGATGGTTGCCGGAAACATCACCGACTTCGTCACGCCGTGCATCGTCAGATTGCCGGTGACGGTATGCGAAGCGCCTTTATCACCGCCGGGATTGATCGCAGTGGAAACGAACGTCGCAGTGGGATACTTCGCGACGTCGAAGAAGTCCGCGGTCTTCAAATGTTGGGTCAACTGCGGATCGTCGGCGTTCAACGAGCTCGTGTCGATCGTGACATTGACGCGACTCGTTTCCGGCTGGCCCGTGTAATCGACCTCGCCGTTGAACTTCTGAAACGATCCCTCATGCTTACCCGCCACCTGCGAACCCGTAAACTCGATCTTCGAATTCTGAGCAGTTATTAAATACTTCTGCCCGCCCGCGTGTGAAGGCTGCGGTGATGCTTGCGCCGCCTCACCCGTGACCGCCCGGCTCTTATTTGTCGCCGGATCTCCGCACGCCGCCAACAGCATCAGCGCGGTAAGGACCAACGTCGCTATGCCAAAACGCATTTGCAGTTTCTCCCCGTCTTTTAGAGTGGTAGAACTTTAATCACCCGCTTCGCCCTCCGCCAGCACGGGTTTGTGCGAACGCCGCGAACGGAAGAACGATGTGCGATCCAAAACCTTCTCCTGAAACTCTTCGAGATAGAGATAGATCACGGGGGTGATGTAGAGCGTGATGAACTGCGACACGATCAAACCGCCAACCACCACGAGTCCGAGCGGCCGCCGCGACGAACCGTCCGCGCCGTAACCCAGCGCGATCGGCACCGCGCCGAAAACGGCCGCGAGCGTCGTCATGAGAATCGGCCGAAAACGATCCATGCTCGCGTCGTGAATCGCCTTGTCCGCAGCTTCCCCCGCTTCCACACGATGACGCGCGAAGTCGACGATCATGATGCCGTTCTTCTTCACGATGCCCATCAACATGAACATGCCGACAAACGCGTAGAGCGACGCTTCCTCGCCAAACAGAATCAGCGTCAACAAACCACCGACGAGCGCTGTAGGCAAAGTCGACAGCACTGTCAGCGGATGCACGTAGCTCTCGTAAAGAATCGCGAGTATCACGTACATCACGAACACTGCGAGGGCCATCAGGATCGTCAGGCTACTGACCGTATTGCTGAACGTTTGCGCTTCACCCTGCAACTCCGCGCGCACGCCTTGCGGCACGATCTCGGCGGCCGACTTCGTGATGAAGTTGGTCGCGTCGCCGAGTGCAACACCCGGTTTGAGGTTGAAGAAGAGCGACATACTGGTGAACTGGTTCAAGTGGTTCACCGTTTGTGGTCCAAGCGTCGAGCGCCACGTGACGAGCTCGCGCAACGGCACGAGGTTCTTCCCGTCGTCTGATTTGATGTAGAGCAGCGACAGGTCTTCCGGCTTCTCGCGCACCGAGTCGTCCATCTCGAGAATGACCTGATACTGGTCTTCCGGCTTCTTAATCAGGTAAGAGTAGTTTTGCGAATAGGCCGTGCGCAGCAACGACAAAATGCGCGCTTCGGAAACGCCGTAAGTCTTCGCCTGATCGCGGCGGATGTCGATGTTCAGGTTCGGCGTGTTGTTGAAGTAGTCAGACGACACGCTCAGAAAACCGGGATACGTCATCATCCTGGCCATCAGCTTCTGGCCCACTTCGTAAACCTGGCTACCGTTCGCGCCCGAGACGGTAAACGCATACTGGCCCTGTTGCTGGCTCGTCACACCAGTGCTGATCTCGAGCACGGGAAACGGGCGCAGGAACGTCATCAAACCGGGAATCGTGTTGAGCTTGCCCATCATCTCCGCAGTGACGTGGGCGATGGGCGCTCGCTTCGTGTCGGCGGGCGAACCGATAAACGTGAACGTGATGCCCTGGTTCGACGCGAGGAAACCGGTCGCGCCCGTCATCGTGAAGTCAGTGACGACGTTTGGCTCCTGGTGCAACAACTCGTCGACGCGGTCCTGATACTCGCGCATCTGCTTGGGCGACGAACCTTCCTTCGCGATGAACGCGCCGAAGATCACACCGCTGTCGCCCGGCGGCAGAAAGGTTTTCGGCACCAGCATGAACAGCCAGATCGTGCCCGCCAGACAGATGATCCAGATCACGGGCGAGATCCAGCGATGTCGCAGAAACCACCACAACGATCCGCCGTACACGGCGAGGATACGCTTCTCGATACCTCCGATAACGCGTTCCATCCACGTCTTGCGCGAGCCCTCGCCGCGATGACTCAACAGCCGCGCGCACATCAGCGGCGTCAACGTCAACGACACGAGTCCCGACGCGAGGATCGCGATCACGATCGTGATCGCAAACTCACGGAAGATCCTGCCGACGAGTCCACTCATAAACACGAGCGGGATGAACACGGCCGCGAGTGAAATCGTCATCGACATGATCGTGAAACTGATTTCCTTCGCGCTGCTGATCGCGGCTTCAAACGGCTTCTCGCCGTGTTCCATGCGGCGCACGGTGTTTTCGAGAAAGACGATCGCGTCGTCGACGAGGAAGCCGATCGCGAGTGTCAACGCCATCAGCGAAAGGTTGTCGAGGCTGTAACCCAGCCCGCGCATCGCGATGAACGTGATCAGCAACGACAACGGCAGCGCCACGACGGGAATCAACGTGTCGGTTACGCGGCCGAGAAAAGCGAAGATCACGATCACGACGAGCACGAAAGCGATGATCAGCGTCGCCTGCACGTCGGCGACGGAGTGGACGATGCTTTGTGAACGATCGTAAATCGGCGTGATGAAGATCGAGCCCGGCAGCTCGGTGCTGATCTGCGGCATCACCTGGTAGATCGATTTCGAAACTTCGACCGCGTTCGCGCCGGCG
>CAMLLD010000064.1 GCA_946480785.1 uncultured Blastocatellia bacterium
GAAGGCTGCGGCCAACACAGGCTTGAAGTCCTGTGTGACTGAGAAGGCTGCGGCCAACACAGGCTTGAAGTCCTGTGTGACTGAGAAGGCTGCGGCCGACACAGGCTTGAAGCCCGGTGTGAATGAGAAGGCTGCGGCCAACACAGGCTTGAAGTCCTGTGTGACTGAGGAAGGCTGCGGCCAACACAGGCTTGAAGTCCTGTGTGACTGAGAAAGGCTGCGGCGCTAAGACCGGGCTGAAGCCCGGTGTGAATGAAAACTTCAGGCAAGAAGCGAGACCGCCGAAGGCGTTCGCTAGTTAGAGCCCAGGGTTGCCGCAACCCTGGGTAAGAGACAGCAGAACGGTCCAACACTGAAAGTGTTAGCGAGGTAACGTGTCACGCGGCGCCGATCAGTTTCTCGACGACGTTGGACCAGGAGAGATCGAAGCTGCGAATCTTCTCGAGCGCACGAGCGCCCATCGCGCGTGCGCGCTCGCGGTCGGCGAACAGCGAATCAACTGCCGCGGCGATCGTTTTGGGTTCGGCTTCGGTAATCAAACCTTCTTCGCCGTGGCTGATGAATTCGGTTGCGCCGCCACCATCCACCGGTACGATCACCGGCTTTCCCGACAGCATTCCTTCGAGCGTCACGTAACCGTAGTCTTCGTCAAACGGCAGATAACAGATGCCGAGCGCGTTCGCGTACAACTCGATCATCTCCCTCTCCGAAACGAAACCGCGCAGCGAGACGCGATCGGCAACGTCAAACTTTTTCACCAGCGACGCGTAATGCTGCGGGTCGCGCGAATTTCCTGCGAGCACGATCTTCACCGGCGTTTGCAAATAACGCGCAGCCTCGATCAAAAGCTCCTGCCGTTTCTGCGGCTCGAGCCGGCTCGGATAAAAAACGTAGTCGCCTGTTTCTCCGGCGTGCAGTCGATCCGCGCGCGGCGGCGGATGATACAAGACTTCGCTCGCGATGTTGTTGAAGTGCTTCAGTCGCTCGGCAACGGTTTGAGAATTCGCGAAGACTTTCCGCGCGTCCGCGATGAAGCGATTGTCACAGTCTCTGATCCACTGCCGCACGCGCGCGCCTTCAGGATAGGTCGACAGATCGTCGAACGGCGTGCCCCAAAGGTTATAAGCCGAGCGGTGCTGGTGCATGATCCACAACACCTTTTTCGGATGCGCCGCAAGGTACGCGGGAAACTTCATCCCGATCACCAGATCGATCGGTTTCCCGTTCGCTTCACTCAGATCGAGCAGACGCCACGCGAGCGCGCTGCGCATGATCTCCGTCGGCGGATACCACTTGAAGGGAAGCGCCGCGACTTCCGCGTTGTAACCCGCGGCGAGCAACGCCTGGCGTAGTCCTTCGACGTGCGATTCACCGCCACCAGTCGTAAACGGAACTTGTGTCGTGCAGATCAGGACGTTGCGAATCATCGGCGAGTCATTGGACCACGACGTTGCAGACGGCGATCGATATCTCGCGGTCGTCTCGCTGGTCCCGATCTTCGGGGTTGGGACGCGGCTGCCACGTGCGGCTCGCGCGTAACTCGAGCACGTAGTCTGCCGTCGCTCGGAGCTCGGCGGGCACATCCGCGCGCAGCGTCAGCCAGCCGTTGCGAAAGAGAGAACAGGCGTTGAGCCTTTGCTCGTTGAGCAGGATCTCGATCTCCAGCGGCTGCTCGCGAAGATTCGGCATGTGAGTAGTTACGTCGAGGCTGATCTCGTTGATCTGCGCGGCGCGAAAACTGATGCGGCCGCGTTTTCCCATCCAGCGTGCAACGGGTGGAAGTACGTTAGGCTCGAACCAGCCATTGTCAAAGCGAACGTCGCTGCGTCGATCGAGCGCGGAGATCGATTCGTCGTTAGCCGTCGCAAACAGGTCGCGGCGATCGCGATGCTCGTTGTAGAACGAACCGAGCGGCGAAGGCGACGCTTTGAGCAGCACGTAAAGTCCCGCCTTCGGCAGCTTGACGTGCAAATCGGAAATCTTGCTGAACACGTAACCCATCGCCATGTCGAAGGCGCGGCGCTCCTTGAACGAAAGCTCGCGCAGGTAGTCGATGAAGTCGTCTTCAAACGGCAGCCCGTATTTGTCAGCCTGCTTGATGAACTCCTCGCTGCTCAAACACAACGCATAGCGCGGCTCCCACGCGACGTGCGGGAAGAACTCGCGGAAGCGCGCGGCGTGCTCCTGTTCTTCTTCGAGACCGACGTGTCCGTCGATCTCGATGAAGCGCCGTAACTCTTCCTCGTTCATCTCTTCGGTCCGCTGCCTGCCGGCGCGATCGGTACACTCGATACCGTGCAGCGTCACACCGTCGGGTCGCAGCACGCGCCTGATTTCACTCAGCACCGCATTTTTCTCTTCCCCCGCGACATGGCCCAACACGTCGAGACTCACAACGTAATCGAAACTGTGATCGGGAAACGGCAGCTTCGTGAGCAGCGCCGCGGTGGTTGCGTCGTAGCCGTTGCGCCGCGCGGCTTTCGCACATTCCGCCGAGACGTCGACACCGACGAGGGTCACGCCCTTGCGTTTGAGCAGCGCGAGCATGCCGGCGCCGCAGCCGAGATCCAGCACCGTCGAACCCGCGCGCACGTTGTCGTAGACCCACATCGTCCGCGCGAAGCGCATGTCGAAACGATCGAGCGGCTTGAAGTAGCGTTCGTCCAGCACCTCATCGGAGACGAACTTGGTGCGATAGAACTCGCCGAGATCGTGAATGCCGGCGCGGCGGTACAGGTTGTCGTTAGCAGAAGTCATGAAGGCAGCGGAAACCGTTCAGAACCGCACCCGCTCTCACCCGGCAAAGCCGGGTGAGAGGGAGAGGTGGATTTCCAGACAGAGCCGATTCACTTTTTAGTTTCCAGTTTGTCGAGGCGCGCTTCGAGCTCGCGGCGCGCGCGGTCTTCGAGTACGCGCGATTCGCTCAGTTCGAGCGACAGTTGTTTGTAGCAGACGCGTTGTTCGTCACTCAGTTCTTCATCTCTCACGCGAGATTCCGCCGTAACCTCGGCGAGCCGAGCGTGTGTTTCCGCGTGCTGATCCTTTGCCAACTGTGACAGTCCTTCGAGGCGCGCATTCAGTTGCGCGATGAGCGCGAGCTGTTTGCGATCGACCTGCTCGATTTGCGTCGTCAATGAAGGCACGGTTGACGAGAGCTGTTTCAACTCGTGGTCCAATTTCTCGCGCTGTGCCTCGAGCGCGTTGGTGATCTCCGCGAGACGTTGTTCGTAAGCTTTCAGTGATTCGACCACTTCGAGCAGCGTCTGGTGCGTCGCGGCGTTGAAGTTGACTTGTTCCCACGTGAACCAGCGAAACGCAGCCCTGAACTTTTCTTTGATCCAGAGCTCGAGTCGCGCGAGCGTTCCGGTGCGATTGCTGACGACCGGCGGCAGACGGTCCCATGCACGGGCCATCACCGACAGACCCGAAAAGCCATTCAACCGAGACGGCGTGGAGAACGAACTGGCTGATGCAGGCGAACTTGCCGGCGCGGAACTCCCCAGCGCGCCCGAAGTCGCGGCGGGAGGTTTTTCCGGCGCGGTGCTGACGCGCCGCTTGATCTCCGCGAGTATCTCTACAACTTCGTCATCAACCATAGCTGACGCTTTCAGTCTCCATTCGACTCTCGCTGCCGCGACCCGTAACCACCGTTGCAGTCGCGTTGAGATTGGCCACGCCCTCGGTCACATTCGCACTGACAACGCGAAAGAACCACGCGCCATCGACCCAGTCGTACGCCTGGCCGTCGAGACTATGCACCGCAAACGAGATTGAATAATCATCGATACCGAGCCAGCAGCGAAATGCGAAGCGAATCGAAACCACTTCACCGCTGCGCACGCTGCCAAGCTGAATCTGTTGTTCCCTCGTGTTCGTCCCATACGCATGAATCCCGAGACGGTTGCGGATCAGAAAACCGATCACCGGCGACTCAACCTCTCGTTCAAAACGAACACTGACAGTCGTCGTTAACGGCGCTCCGGTTTCGACGATCTGCACGCGCCGCCCGGCGTTGTCGCAAAGTTCTGTCTCGACGATCGTCGCGCTGCCGTCTCCATGGCGATAAGTGTATTGCACCGTCGACGGCGGCTTACTCTCCGCAGACTCAGCGGTCGCTGTATCAACCTCGTAAGCTTCCTGCCGCTCCATCACGATGCGCTGGTAATCGTTCAGCACATCCGCCGGAGTTCCATCTGCGATCATCCGTCCCGCATTGAGCAGAATCGCGCGGTCGCAAAGCGCGCGCACCGCGGCCGTGTCGTGCGAGACAAACAGCACGGTGCAACCGCGATCGTGCAGCTCCTTGATGCGTCGCAGGCAACGATGCTGAAACACAGCGTCGCCAACCGCGAGCGCTTCGTCGATCACGAGGATGTCAGGCTCGACGCTCGCAGCGATCGCAAAAGCGAGGCGCACGTACATTCCGCTCGAATAAGTCTTGACCGGTTGACGAATGAACTGGCCAATCTCGGCGAAGCGCTCGATGTTCGGCAAGAGCTTCGTTGTTTCGCGCCGCGAGAAACCCATCAACGAAGCGTTCATGAAAACATTTTCCACGCCGGTGAACTCGGGATTGAAGCCCGCGCCGAGTTCGAGTAACGCAGCGATCCGGCCCTGGCTCCAGACGTTTCCGTGCGTCGGCGTGAGTGTGCCGGAGATGATTTGCAGGAGCGTGGATTTGCCGCAACCGTTTTGTCCGATGATGCCGACAGTCGTTCCCGCTTCGATTTCGAAACTGACGTCGCGCAAGGCCCAGAACTCACGGTGGCGTCGCAAGCGGCCGCGCGTCAGCGACTCTTTCAGCCGGTCGGCCGGACGGTCGTAGATGCGATATTGCTTGGAGACATTTTCCACGCCGAGGGCGGAAACCATGCGCGAAATGTAGCACTGAAAGAACAGTCAGGAGAAGTGAACAGTCAGGAAGGGGGCCACGCCCCCGCTCTGTCGAAGCGGGGGGCGCTGCCCCCTTCCTGACTTGTTCTGTTGTTTGTGGTCCTTAGCTTGGACCAAAGCGCTGTCTGTATTCGGAGGAAGTGATAAACGCCTTCACCATCTCGGCGTTGATGAAGCTGCCACCGAATGAGTTCAGCTTGTTCAACCAGAAGTTGAAGCCCGAAGTATCCGGATCTCGGCGGAGATAACCGAAGTACTCCATAGTTACGAAAGCCGCGTTGAACTCGCGGTCATTCAACGCCTGCGTCTCCGCGATCGTGCGAAGCACGGTCGCGCGTGTCAGCGTCATGTTGTTCAGTCCGTTGACGAGTGAATCGCGGAGGCCTTGCGTGTTCGGGAAGTTGCCGCGGATCTCGCCACCGCTGAACTGCGTGGTGTGGAAGTTGACGTACGCGTGTCCGGTCTGAAGGTTGGCCAACTGCGCGGCCAACGTCGTGCCGTTGCCTTCGGGCGCATCCCACTTCGCGCTGACGTTGCCGCCAACACCGGAGCCGAAAGGCGTCACGACCGCATCGTTCGGATTGTTGTCATTGAACGGCGTACCGATGAAGCCCCAAACGACCGGACCGTTAACGCCTGGTCCAACGGCCGCTCCGGCGTGGATGTGCGCGTTGGTCAGGTTGTCGTTCGTGTCCGCGGTTTGCGAGCCCGTGAAGTCAATGTTATTGACCGTGGCTTGCATCGTTACGGCTGTACCAGCGCCGTTAACCGTAAAATGCGCCGTACCGAACGATGACGGCCTCGGGTTGCCGCCGGTGGTTGTCGGGTTCGTCGGCGGGACTTCCTGCGAGTTTGTCAGGTTGACGATGAAGTCACTCGGCGACAAGTTTGCCGACGCGAGCAACGCATCGACGTACTGATCGTTCGTCAACGTCGACGGATACTTCGCGGCGAACTCGGGACGCGTGACGAACTCGTTGAAGTACGCGACCTTGTTCGCTTCGAGCACCGCGTCCGCGCCCGCCTGGCCGAACACAAAGCCACGCTGAAGCGCCTGCACGTCGCGCTCGAAGTTGCCGTAGAGCACCGGCGCCGGCGACCCTGACGCATTCGCGCCAAACGCGGCGCGATGAGTCAGGTACGCGAGATAGCCTGTCCGTTGAAACTCGATCGACAGGAAGAACGCTGCCGAAACGTTGATTCGTCGGACGTCTCGACACGCCGCATCAGCGCCGCACGATTCGATCTGGTTCACCCAGAAATTCAAACCGGCAGTATCGGGTTCACGATTGAGAAAATCGAGATAGTGTTGCCTTACGAAGAAGGAGCTCGTGTCCACCGGATTGCTTACCGGCGGAGTGGAGTCATTGTCCAGGATTGTGATCTGCGCCGTGTTAGGACTGCCGAGTCCGACGCCTGCGCCGGTCGGGTTTGAAAGCATCAGATCGATGGTTTCGTCACCTTCGACGAATTTGTCATCGACGATCAGTACGCGGAAAGTCTTGGAGGTCTCACCCGCTGCAAAGGTCAGTGTGCCCTCGGCGATTTCGTAGTCTGATTTCTGAGACGCGTGGCCGGCTTGCGACTCGTCGAAAGTGTTGTAGTTGACACTTGCGGTTCCGGTTGTATCGCCGGTGCGGTTCACGGTGAAATCAACGTGTCCGCCTGCTTCATCAACACCGAAGTTCGACGTCGCGAACTGAATCAACGAAGTAGCACTGGCTGTCGTGGGATTGAGTTTACCGAACAGGCCGTGCTCCTCTTCGCCGATGCCGGCGCTGAAGTAGAGCGTATTCACGTCACCACCGTTGCCGCCGTTACCGAATTGCAGGGCCCACAGCTCGTCGATCACGATGCCGTCGCCGGCCTCGTTTTGCAACGTACCCAGGAACGCGCCGGTGGTCGGGTTGTAAGCGTGGATCGAAGGATTGCCTTCGCCGAAATTGCCGACGAGCAGCGCGCCGCCAAAAATGCCGAAAGAAGCCGGTGCGATGACCATGCCCCAGGGCGAGTTGAGCGCGCCGTTATTGATCGCGAACGTAAGATCGCGGACGCCGTCAGTATTGAACTTGCGGACGAAGCCGTTGCCTACGCCTTCCTCATCTTTACCGTCCATGCCGACCTTTGCGTACGCGACGTAAAGCGAGCCGCCCAGATTCGTAATGTTGAATGGAGCGAAGCCTGCCGGAATCGTCGCGTCAATAAAGCCGCCGGTGACAGTCGTCGCGGTGAAGGTGCCGTTGAAGACGTCGATGTGATTGTTTGCGAAGTCTGCGGCGTAGAGACGATTGCCGACAGGGGTAGTGCTGGCGCCGATGGCGAGTCCGGTCCAGACGTGGCCCGGCATCGAGACGACGTTTTGTGCCGACGCGCCACTCGCGCCGTTCCACGCGACGATGTTGCCGGTGATCGAGTCGAAAATGAAATTAGAGGCTGCGGGCGAGCCGCCACCCGGCGGCGTGATTTGGAAATCGCTGGTGGAGTTACCTACCGCGCCAGTCGGCAGGCCACCCGGGATGTTGATCGTTTGCGGGCTAGGATTCAGCGTGACGGGCAGCGTGCCGTTGTCACGAATGAGTTGCGTTGTGCTGGTGCCGTTATTGGCGACCCAGAACGGGCTGGTCCCGCGGACGGTCAAGCCCCACGGATTCACCATCAGCGGATCGAGCACCGGCGCGAGACCCGGCACGTCCGAAATAAGGTTCGTCTGTCGATAAGCAGAGCCCGGGGCAATGCTGACTATGTTGTCGCCCTGCGGCGGGGGCGGCGGCGCTACCGGCGCCGCGTGGGACGAAGGTGCAAATGGCACAAGGGGGAGCATGCAGAAATACATAAAGAAAATCGTCGCGAGGCTGACTAGCTTCCTCCTCTGGCGATTCGTGGGCCTTGGATAATGCATTTTTGGTTCTCCTACACTCGTTCGTTGTGGTTCTGAAAGGATGGTGGTCTATTTGAGCGGCGGGTCCGCTCATTTCTAAACCTGCTACTGTGGCTTAAAGGAACGGCGGCACTCTAGTCTTGAGTGACAACCACTGTCAAGAATTTTTGAGCCGAAGAGTATCGGAAAAGCCGCCGCCTGTGATAATTAGTACGGGCGATGTCCCTTGCCAATCAACCAGATCGCTCCTGCCTTTCTGTCGTTATACCTGTCTATAACGAAGAAGCGTCGCTGGCTGAAGTGGTCCGTAAACTGCTGCTGCTGCCGCAACTACTCGAGATCGTTATCGTTGACGATTGTTCCACCGATCGCAGTGCGGAAGTGGCCCAGTCGCTGAGCCGCATTGATGCGCGCGTGCGCCTGATCAGCCAGCAGCGAAACATGGGCAAGACGGCGGCGTTGAGATCCGGCTTTGCGGCGACGCGCGGCGAGATCGTGATCGTGCAGGATGCAGACCTCGAATACGATCCCGAAGAGATTCCGCTCGTGATCGCACCGATTCTCGAAGGACGCGCTGATGTCGTGTTTGGTTCGCGTTTTCTCGTACGCCGAGCGACGCGTGTGCTTTATTTCTATCACTACCTCGCGAACAAGTTTTTGACGTTCACTTCAAACCTCTTCACGAACCTGAACATGACCGACATCGAAACCTGTTACAAGGCTTTTCGCGGCAGTATCATTCGCAACATGGTGATCACGTCGCGGGGTTTTGGTTTCGAAGTGGAATCAACCGCGAAGGTCGCGAAGCTTGGTTGTGCGATTTATGAAGTGCCCATCAGTTACTACGGACGCACCTACGAGGAAGGGAAGAAAATCGGGCTCAAAGACGGGATGATCGCGTTCTGGTTGATCATCAGGTTCAATCTCTTCTGCGGCCTTTCCGCGGCTTTTCGCGAGCTGCCGGAACGTGGTGCGACGTCGCGCCAACCCGAGCTGCCTGAGATCAACGCCGCCCCCGCTAAAGCCGACAGCGTGTCCGGTTAACCGCAAACAGAAAATTTTCAACTGAATGTCAGAAAGCGTTGGTTACGTCGGGAAAGACCTCGAGGCGATGTCTTTCGCCGTCAACTACCATCGCTGGATACTCGGGAGCTTTGCGCCTTACCTCGGGACGAGAGTGGTTGAAGTCGGCGCGGGCACGGGTTCGTTTTCGGAACTGCTTTGCGAACGGCGGCCGCAATCGATTTCGCTGGTTGAGCCTTCGGTGTCGATGTTCGCGCAGCTCACCGAACACGCGCGCGAGCGTTTCGGTTCGATTGATTTGCAACTCTACAACGAGACGTTCGATCGCGTCGCCGCGCAGATTCGTACGCGGCAACAGCCGGACTCGATCGTTTACGTTAACGTGCTGGAGCACACGGCTGACGACGAGCGCGAGATCCGCGTAATGGCCGAGACGCTTGGGCCCGGCGGGCGAGTGTTCATATTCGTTCCGGCGCTGAGTTGGTTGTATGGAAGTTTCGACCGCGAGATCAATCATTACCGGCGTTATTCGCGCAGCGATCTCGAGAGCAAGTGCCGCGCTGCCGGGTTCAGGATTCTCAGCTCGCGCTATTTCGATCTGTTCGGCGTGTTGCCGTGGTGGTTGAAGTACAGGCTCTTGAAATCGAGGAAGCTGGAACCGGGAGCGGTGAGGTTTTACGATCAGGCGGTCGTGCCGATTGCGAAGAGACTCGAAGCGACAGTGACGCCGCCGCTCGGAAAGAACCTTCTCCTGGTTGCGGAAAAATCTTGAGCAGCGCTAGCCCTGTGAACCGCTAGACCTGAGCAACTTTAGACCTGTGCGGCCTGCGTCTTAAGATCCGCAGCGACCATCTCTTTGATCAACTCGCGAAACGTGTACTGCGGTTCCCACTCCAACACACGCCGCGCTTTCGACGCGTCGCCGATCAGTTGGTCCACCTCCGCCGGCCGATAATACCGTTCATCCACTTTCACGAACTCGCGGTAATCGAGATCCGCTTCCGCAAACGCGATCTCACACAACTCGCGCACGCTGTGCGTCTCCCCGGTCGCAACCACGAAATCATCGGGCGCATCCTGCTGCAACATCGCGTGCATCGCGCGCACGTAGTCGACCGCGTGACCCCAATCGCGCCGCGCCTCGAGATTGCCAATCCTCAGCTCCGAAGCGAGTCCGAACTTGATCCGCGCGACCGTGCTCGTCGTTTTGCGCGTAACAAACTCCAATCCACGTCGCGGACTCTCATGATTGAACAAGATCCCGCTCAAACAAAACAGACTGTACGCATCGCGATAATTCCTCGTTAGATGAAACCCCGCGAGTTTGCTAATCCCGTACGGACTGCGCGGCTGAAACGGCGTCGTCTCTTTCTGCGGCACCTCGCTCGCATTGCCGAACATCTCGCTCGAACCGGCGAAGTAAAAACGGCAACGCGGCCGCACTTCGCGCAACGCGGCGAGCACGTAATGCGTGCCGTTGATGTTCATGTTCATCGTCGAGAAGCCGTCGGCAAAACTCTCCGCCACGAAGCTCTGCGCCGCGAGGTGATAACACTCGTCAAAGTCGTGCTTGCTCAGTACGTGAAAGATGCTGGCGTAACTTTCGAGACTCGCCGGATGCAGCGTGATGCGGTCGAGGATGTGGGCGATGCGGCTGAAACGCGTCTCGGGCGCTTCGAGCGCGACACGCCGCACGAGGCCGTGGACCTCGTAGCCGAGGTTGAGCAGGTAATCGGCGAGGTAGCTGCCGTCCTGGCCCGTGATGCCCGTAATCAGTGCGCGCTTGGTCATGAAGGTGATTTACCACAGATCGGGCGGATTGCACAGCAGCTTGCGGGACTGTGGGTTTCCCCTTAGAATGGCCGTTCTTCTAGCTCCCCGATGGTATCTAATCTGCTCTTATCTAAGTTTTTAGCGGAGGCTTTTGTGAAGCAAGGTTTCTGGTTATTGTGCGCCAGCATCGTGTGTCTCGTCCTCGGTAGCTCCCTCGCCTCCGTGTCGGCCCAGACCACCTCGCCGACCCCCGATCCCTTCGTGGTCCAGTTGACGTCGGTCCCGACTGCCGCGTTCAACACAAGCATCGGCGACATGACTGCCAATGGCCGCTTCGTCGTTTTTGTTTCCAACGGCGACCTCTCCACCGAGAAGACGATCGACGGCAGAAATAATGCCGACGGCAATCGCGAGATCTTCCTGGCCGATTACGCGCAACGTCGTATCTTCCAGCTTACCAACACGAAGAACGTGCCGAATCCGGTTCCGAGTCCTTCGCCGACACCGACGCCGAGTCCCACGCCCACTCCGACTGCGAGTCCGACTCCGACGCCGAGCCCTGTGCCGACTCCCGCGGACCCGACGCAAGTGAAAATCGAAATCGCCAATCGCGGACCGATGATCTCGTTTGCGCCGCAGTTGGTTGACGGTCAACGCGTCTACACGATCGTCTTCAGCTCGAACGCGCCGAACCCCGCGAACTTCGACGGCACTGAAGGCACTCTCGCGCAGGACGGGAACTCGGAGATCTGGATCTATCGCTTCGCAGCGGCGGACGTTGATTTAACGCTCGGCGCGGATCTGCCTCGACAGAACCTCGCCGCGGGCACGTTTACCCAAGTCACGAATACGCCCGCGAGCCGTGTGCCCTCGGCTGGTTCGACGACGAAGTCGCCGTTCTTTGCCGACGACAATCGCGAAGCCACGATCAGCGACGACGGCAACATTCTCGCGTTCATTTCCACGCGCAATCTCGTGCCGAGTGTCGGTAACGCCGACGGCAATCCGGAACTGTTCTTTTATAACGTCAGCGGCGCGGCTTTCGCGCAAGGCACGAGCACGCAGGACGCAGTGCCGGGGGTCGGACTCGTCTTTCAGAGTAATCCATCGCTCTCGGCTGACGGATCACTGGTGGCTTTTATTTCCTCCGCAAACCTTGCGAACAACAATGCTGACGGCAATGCGGAGATCTATTTTGCCAACGCCGGCAGCACGGGGCTGAGTAACATTCGCCAGGTGACGCGCACGCAGAACGGCAGCGGCAACACAAACATCCTGAGCCCGGGCCGGCGGATGAGTCGCAACGGCGGCTTCATCGCGTTTGAATCGCGCGCGACCGATCCGAAGTCGAATGCGGTGGCGACGAGCACGCTGCTCGGAATGTTTGTTTACACGGTGGCGACCGATACGTTTGTCGAAGTCGCGCCGCGTCCGACGACGTTTAGTGACATCGCCCGTTTTCCGACGTTCACCGATTACAACGGTGGGCTCGTGCCGGCGAGTCTCGTGTTCACTTCGGCGTTGAACTTCCGTCCTGATGGAACGTTTCCCGCGGCCGCGCAGGACAATGAAGGACTCAACCCGCAACGCACCGCGCAGATCTTTTTGACTTCGCTGCCGGCTTCGACGACGCAGAGTTTCAATCGCCTGACGAACACGCCCGCTTTGGGATCGGGCCAAACGTTCGGCGGCACGTTGCCGGTGACGAGCGACACGCGCAAACGCATGGCGTTCGTGCTTGGTGGTCTCGATCTCGGTGGTGGCAATTTGGATTTCTCGGCGGAGTTGTTCTATCTGCTGAGTCCGCAACCAACGGCGGTTTCCAATGCGGCGCTTTCGTTCTTCACGGGCGCCAGCAATATGCCGGTCACGGCGGCTACGCCTGCGCCGACCGCGAGTCCGACGCCGACACCGACGCCAACTCCGAGTCCGGTGCCGGGCCAGCCTTTTGCGCTCGCGCCGGGTGAGTTGAGTATTGTTCGTTCGACCGTTTCGCTTGCGCCGTCGAATGCGGTTCCGTGCACGACGTTCAACGGCTGTGCTTCAGAAACGTTGCGCAGTCCGGCGTTGCCGATCGAGCTCAACGGTGTGTCTATATCATTCAATGGTTACGCGGCCGGGCTTTACTTCGTTGGCGATGCCGAGAAACAGATCAACTTCGTGATGCCGATTGGCGCGTCGTCAGCTCTCGAAAATGTCGCGGTCAATATTTTCAACAGCGGAAATAATAGCGACACGATCCTGCACGGGCTGGTGAATCTCACGATTGCTCAACCTGACATTTTCAGTACCACGGGCGATGCGGGAGGGCGCGCGGTTGCTTTCAACGTTACCAATCCCAACGCGCGCACGAGCGAGCCGTTCAGTGTTACGTCGAATGACGCAACGGGGACAAGTGTGCCTACCGTGATCGAGTTGAACGTTACGGGATTACGATTCGCTGTGAAGACGGAGGTGTCAGTGACGATTGGCACGACCGTGTTGCCGGCGGAGAACATCGTGCTGGTGCAGCCGAACCCGGAGATGCCCGGTTTCGACATCGTTCAGTTTACGCTGCCGGCTTCACTAGCGGGCGCGGGCGACGTGCCGATACAGGTGACATTCACGAGTACGTCACCGGCCGTCACGACTGTTAGTCGACCAGCCGCCACCGCACCACACATAACGATTCAGTAACTTTGGAGTGCGGCGGCTCGACGCCGCTTTCACCCTTAATCACACGCGATCGAGGTGAAAGCGGCGTCGAGTCGCCGCACTCCAAATCGAGGAAAAACCCTTCGCTGTGGGGCGGGTGCCGTGCTACCATGCGCCCGTTGGCTGGGTTCCCCAGCCTTCCAACTCCCAGGCTTTTTCGCGATAACTCTTCCTCGCCAGGAAGCTCTAAATGCATTATCCCGCCGCCATCATCGCAAGTGTGGTGCTGTTTCTGGCGCTCGGCGCCGGAGAGCGGCTGGAAACGCGCGACTCCTCCGAATTCGATCCCGCTCCGCAAACTGCGCGTCGTATTCGTTGGCCCAAACGGACCATCGAGATCTCATTCTCTAACTCGCTGCTCACGCCCGGCGCGAACATCAAACCCGACAGCGACGTCGTCGGCGCTGCGAAACGCGCGCTCGCACGCTGGTCCAGTCTCGCGAACATCAACTTCGTCGTGAACTGGACCGCCGCAACCTCCGTCAGTCCTGCCGACGGCGGCGACGGCGTGAGCCTGATCACGATCGCCGACACGCCCGACAACGAGCTCTTCAATTCAGACTCGACCACCGCGCGCACGCGCATCTTTTTCAACTCCGAGACCGGCGCGATCGCCGAAGCGGACATCAGCATCAATCCGCAGCCGCGCGCCGAAGACGGCACGGAGCTCCAGTTTTCCACCGACGGCACGCCGGGCACTTACGATCTCGAAGCAACGTTCACGCACGAGATCGGCCACCTGCTCGGTCTCGAACATTCCGCGGTGCTCGGTTCGACGATGCAGGGCCGCCAGGCGTTCAACGGAACGTTCGGTTTGCCCGCCGTCACGGAGCGCACGTTGAGTGAAGACGACCGGCAAAAGATCCGCAGCCTTTATGGCCCGGGCCAACGACTCGGCAGCATCGAAGGAAGATTGTTTGACAACCGCGCGCCCGGCGCGTTGAAGCCGTTGAGCGGCGTCACGGTGTGGGCCGAGAACCTCGCGACCGGACGCGTGATGGCGAGCGCCACCACCGCTGACGACGGCACTTACGAACTGGAAGGACTCGCCGCCGGACAGTATCGCGTCATGGTCTCGCCAACTTCTCCCGACGTCGTTGCTAGCGCGCCGAAGTTTCGCAGCTTCGAATTGTCGAACCAGGTGACGGTGAAGGGCACCGGCGCTACGCCGCTGAACTTCAACCTCGTGCCGCCGCAAGCCGCTTCGCTGAACCCGAAGTTTATCGGACTGAACGCCGAGCTCTCGACAGTGGCCTTGCCGCTCGAGCCCGGCAAACGCGTGAAGCTGTATCTCGGCGGTGAAGGTGTGGACCAAGTGCCCGGCACGAGCATCGTCGTCAACTCGCCGTACTTCACGGTCGATCCCGCGAGTCTCGCGCGCGAACAACTGCAGACGCCGTTTCCGGTGATCAGCGTCGAGCTGCAAGTCGCGCCGAATGCGCCGTTCGGCGATTACACCGTTCGCTTGCAGTCAAACTCGGGTGAGCTTGCGTACGTGCCCGGCGCGATCACGATCGATCCGGCTGCGAACACCGCGCTAGCGAATCCGGTCGATGATTTCCGTTTCTTCGTGAACCAACAGTATCTCGATGTCAGCGGCCACGAAGCAGACCAGGCGACGGTTGATAAGCTGGTGGCCCAACTCGCGCAATGTAACGGCAAGAGCGATTGCCTGCGCGCGCGGCGCGTCGAAGTTTCCACCAATCTATTTGCCGACAACGAGCTCGAGTCGAGCGCGGCTTTCCTAAACTCGCTTTACACCTCTGCGCTTGGACGGCGTCCGAAGTTTGCGGAGTTTGAAAGTGATCGTACCGCACTCAAACAACCGAAAGACGACGCGCGCAACGCGTTTATGCTCGCGTTTGTGCAGCGGCCTGAATTCAAAAAGCGTTTTCCGGAAACGATGAAACCGGCGGAGTTTGTCGATGCGGTGCTATCGTCGCTGACGCAGAACGCGAACGTCGATCTCGGCTCGCTGCGTACGGAGTTGCTCGATCTGGCTGACGATCCAAACGGCCGCGTCGCAGTGTTGACGAAAGTGATCGCGCAACAGCCGTTGCTCGATGCGCAGTACAACCAATCGCTGATCCTGTCGCACTACTTCGCTTATCTTCGGCGCGATCCCGACGACAGCGGTTTCGCCACGTGGCTGAACACGATCAAGAACAAACCACTGCGCGACGCCGATATCGCGCGCTCGGTCACCTGCGGCTTCCTGAATTCGGCGGAGTATCAAAACCGCTTCGGCCTGCTCACCACTCACGACCCGCGTGAATGCAACTAACTCGCGGCAGGATGCTATAGTTGCTCCGCGAAGTTTCAATCCACTCAAGAAGTCTTAGCCGGGTTTGAAGGAAAAACTACTCTCGTATCTCGTCTGTCCGTCGTGCAATGGCTCCCTCGATCTTTCGGTCGACGAGACTGAGCAGCAGGAAATAATCGAAGGCGCTTTGCGTTGCCGCGACTGCGCTACGTCGTTTCCAATCTCCCGCGGTGTGCCGCGATTTGCGGATCTCGCCGAGGTCGAAAGCGACAAACGCGCGACCGCTGCGGGTTTCGGTTGGCAGTGGCAACACTTCACGCAGGAAGACGCGCGCTACGCCGAACAGTTTCTCGGTTGGATCGCGCCAGTCACGCCCGAATTTTTCAGCGACAAGGTCGTGCTCGAAGGCGGTTGCGGCAAGGGACGGCACACGCAACTCGCCGCGCGTTGGGGCGCGCAGGACGTGATCGGCATTGATCTCAGCGCGGCGGTCGAAACAGCGTTTGCCGCGACGCGTTCGTTGCCGAACGCGCACATCATTCAAGCCGACATTTATCGCTTGCCGCTCGCGCGCAAGTTTGATTACGCGTTCTCCGTCGGCGTCCTGCACCACTTACCCGATCCGCGCGCGGGCTTCATCTCGCTGGCGTCCAAAGTGAAACCCGGCGGACAGATCTCGGCGTGGATCTACGGCGCGGAGAACAACGAATGGATCACGCGTTTTGTGAATCCGGTGCGCGAGCGCGTCACGTCGAGGATAGACCAACGCGCGCTGTTGCAGTTGTCGAAAATTCCCGCGGCGTGTCTTTATCTGGCGACGAAGCTCGTCTATGGACCACTAAATCGCAACGGCTCGTCTTTCGCGCGGCATCTTTTTTACAATGACTACCTGAAAGCGATCGCGCCGTTTGGCTGGCGCGAACAGCACACGATCGTTTTCGATCATCTGGTGGCGCCGACGGCGTTCTACATCTCGCGCGCGGAGTTTGAAGAGTGGTGGCGCGACATCGGGGCGCGCGACGTGACGATCACCTGGCACAACAAGAATAGCTGGCGCGGGCTTGGCACTGTCTCGTAAGCAAATGTCGACGACACAAACTGCTCACACAAGAATCTGGCGGCCGTTGTGGGAACTGCCGGCGCGCGCCGATCTGATCTTTTCGTTTGCGCGCCGCGATCTCGCGGGGCGTTACAAAGGCTCGGCGCTGGGCATCGCGTGGGCCGTGCTGACGCCGATCGTAATGATTGCGATCTTCACGTTTATCTTCGCCGGCATCTTCGGCGCGCGCTTCGGCGCGAGCGATTCAAACTGGGACTACGCACTGTATCTCTTCTGCGGCCTCCTGCCGTGGTCCATGTTTCAGGAGTCCGTGCAGCAATCGTCGAACACGATCGTGGCGAACGCGAACCTCGTGAAGCGCGTCGTCTTTCCTCTGGAAACTCTGCCGGCGGCGCAGGCGTTTGCCGCGCTCGGCAATCAACTCTTCGCGACGATCGCTTTGCTGATCGGCATCGTCGTCATTCGCCAGAATTTGCAACTGACCGCGCTGTGGCTGCCCGTGCTGTTGATTCCGCAACTGCTGTTAACGCTCGGCGCGGCGTGGCTGATCGCGTCGCTCGGAGTTTTTCTGCGCGACATCGCACAGGGCGTCACGTTGCTGCTGATGGCCTGGATGTACCTGACGCCGATCATCTATCCGGAACAGATCGTTCCCGAACGCTTTCGCTGGTTTATCAACGTCAATCCGTTCACGACGCTCGTGCGCAGTTATCGAAATATTTTTCTTGACGGCTTGGCTCCCGACTGGCGCGGCCTCGCTTACTTCACCGCCATCGCTCTGTTCTTCTTCGTTTTTGGTTACTGGTGGTTCGCGCGAACGCGCAAGAACTTCGCTGACGTGATTTGAGCCGCTCGTTAGTCCTGCTTCAATCCCAACACAAACTGCTCCCATCTTTTCTGAAACTGGACCATGTCCGTTTCACCGAGGATCGTCTTGAGCGTTTGGAAGCCGCTCGGATCTTTCTTCTGCTGCGCGTGAAACTGTTTGTAGAACTTCACCAGCAGTTTCTTCTCCTGCAGGTAATACAAAAGATAACGCGACTGCGCGTAGTTCACGCCGGTGTGATCGCCGTAGAAAGCGTATGCATCAAGGCCCATCAACGTTTCGAACGCAGTCAAGTTTCCGGCGCGAATCGCTTTCTGCAAACCCGGCAAACGCCAGTTGACGTAACCATAAATATGACCGTTCTCTTCGCCGACGTGCTCGTACAACGATCCCATTCCTTCATTCAGCCACGGCGGACACTCGGGGAAGTTTGCTTCCATAAACGGATGCACGATCTCATGGACCAGCGTGCCGCCGCCGGTACCGATGTTCATGATCAGCGCTTTGTGTTCGGGCGAGTAGTAGCCGTAAGGCGTGGCGGGGAGATCGTTGAAGAGCAGTTGCGCGTTGTTCGCATACGACTCGGCGTCTTTGAAGAGCCAGATGTCGAGGATCTCTTTCGGATCTTCGGTGAAGTAGTCCTGCTTCAGTTTGTCGACTGTCCACTTCACGGTGTCGTCGGCGCGTCGCTGCACCTCCGCAGCCGGCCCATCGCCAATCACGACAAACGGCGGTTGCACGACGATCGTAAAATCTTTCGACGGCAACTTCTTCTTCAACTCCGCGACGTGCCGGTCAAAATCCGTTGACGTCGGTGGCTTTGGACCAGTCGTACCCGCAGCGGTGCTGGCCTCAGCCGTCGTAAGCGCCTGTGCCGGTTTCGTTCGCGTTGCGGGCGTAGACGAACACGCCGCCGCCAGGAAAACGACGAACAAACAAAGCGCAGTCTTAGTGGCGCGGTAAATCACGATAGATAATCGGCAACGGCTCGCGTGAGTCGACTTCATTCAGCATTCGCAGCACGCGCGGCGTGGTGGTGTAGTCGCCGTTGATGTAACTGGCCAAAGCTTCTTTCGCTTGGACCACTTCCCAAACGTAATCCGTGCTGATCGCCTGTTCGACCATCAGCACCAGACGTTCGTCGCCCTTGAGCTTCAGCCGCAGCGGCGTTTTGAAGGTCACGTTTTTCGTCTGGTAAGGTGAAAGCGCGAAGGCCTCGTTGTGACTCGTCACGCTGCTCGTGTTATCAGCGCCGACGATCGCCAACGAATATCTGAACCCGAGTTGCCGAAATTCGGACGCGTTCGCGAGCACGCACTTCAGCAGATAGCCATGCTTCGTCTTCACGAGCGTGGGATTTGTGAGGGTCAGCGGCAACTCGAAAACCTGAAAAACCTCGGGTGTCGGCGGGATGTCGGCAGACTGCGCCGCGACCGCGGAAACGGTCAACGCCAACAGCAACGCCACTCGTCCCAGCAAAATCATCTCGGAATTCGCCTCTTTGGAGTGCGGCGACTTGACGCCGCTTTGCCCGAATCACGCGCTAGCGAGGTGAAAGCGGCGTCAAGCCGCCGCACTCCAAAGGATACACCTGTTCGTGGCAATCTGTGGATGTTATGATCGCCGTCCCATGATTTACCCCAAGCTCGCAATCTTAGTTGTGCTTTTGTTGTTGCTGGTGGCCCCCGCGGCCAGCGCGCAGGAATGGACGCAGTGGCGCGGACCCGACCGCGACGGCTTCGTTTCGGCGAAGAACGCGCCCGTGACGTGGCCCGAAAAGTTGGACCGCGTGTGGCGCGTCGAGATCGGTGAGGGTTACTCATCTCCGGTCGTCTCAGCCGGCCGCGCGTTTGTTCACAGCCGTCGCGATCCCGAAGAAGTCGTTACCGCGATCAATCTCGCCGACGGCAAAGTGATTTGGGAACAGAAGTACCAGGCGGGTTTCAAGAAGAACCAGTACGCGGTCGAGATGGCGAAAGGACCACACGCCACTCCGCTCGTGATCGGTGATCGCCTGTTCACGCTCGGCGTGACCGGCATGCTCAACGCGTGGGACACAGCAACCGGACGTAAGTTATGGACGCGAGATTTCTCGCCGTCGATCGACACGAGCAAACTCTTCTACGGCACCGCCGCGTCGCCACTCGCCGTGAATGGACGTCTCGTCGTTGAAGTCGGCAGCGACGTTCACGGCGGCAAGATTCTGGGTTTAAATCCCGCGACCGGCGCGACCGAGTGGGAGTGGAGCGGAGTTGGACCAGGTTACGCTTCGCCGCTCGTGATCGAAACAGGCAAGCAAGCGCAGATCGTCGCCTTGACACAGGAAGTGATTGTCGGCCTCGACGCGAAGAGCGGTAAAGAGTTGTGGTCGGTGCCGTTTCCCGACGAGTGGCATGAGAACATTTCCACGCCGCTTTGGACGGGCACTCATTTGATCGTTTCCGGTTCCCGGCCCGGCACACATGCTTTCACGATCGCCGAACAGAACGGCAAGTGGCAGGCAACGGAAGTTTGGAAGAATCCCGACATCGCGATGTACATGAGTTCGCCGGTTATTGCTGACGGCGTGGTCTACGCTCATTCATCGAAGAAGAAGGGACAGTTTGTCGCGTTCGACGAGAAGACCGGCGCGATCCGCTGGGCCACCGAAGGACGCGCAGGCGAACACGCCTCATTATTGCTGACGCCCCGACACGTCGTCTTTCTCACAAATGGCGCGGAGTTGATCGTGGCGAAACGCGATGCGCCCGCGTTTACGGTCGAGCGCCGCTACGAAGTGGCCGAGTCTTCAACCTTTGCGACACCGGTGTTGTTAGGCTCGAACATTCTTGTGCGCGACGCTACGGGTTTGATGTTACTCACCGGCAAGTAACACTAATCTCTGTAACTATAGACTCTCTGCTTGGTGAACGAATCTCCAATTCTATTGAAGCGTCTACTCGACGCGAGCGTTGACGGCATCTTCGCGTTCGATCGCGACTGTCGCATCATCGCGTGGAACCGCGCGATGCAGCGCATCTCGGGTTTGAGTAGTGAAGCGGTGCTGGGCCAACACGTAGCTCAGATCTTTCCGTTTTTGCGCACGGAGGACGGAGAGAGTTGTATCTCGGCGGCGCTCGCCGGCGGTGAGTCCGTTCACGAGCGACATCCTTATGGGCCATCGGGCAGCGGTGTGTTCGAGAGCCGCTACTCACCGTTGACCGACGACGATGAAAATGTGATCGGCGGCGTGGCGATCATCACCGACATTACTGCGCGACGCCAGGCTGAAGACGCGGCCCACACTGCGTATCGTCAGCTCGCTTTTCACGTCGAAAGCTCGCCGCTCGCGGTGATCGAGTGGGACAGTGATTTTCGCGTCTCGCGCTGGTCCGAATCGGCTGAGCGACTGTTTGGCTGGAAAGCCGATGAGGTGATCGGCAAACACGTGAATGAGTGGCAGTTTGTTTTCGCGGAGGACGTCGATGCGGTGGCGCTGGTGACGAACCGTCAACGCGAAGGCGTCGAAGTGCAGGGCGTGCTACGCAATCGCAACTACACGCGCGATGGCTCGGTTCTGTTTTGCGAGTGGTACAACTCCGTGCTGCACGACGACCGCGGCAATCTTGTTTCGGTGTTGTCGCTCGTGCTCGACGTGACCGCGCGCAAAGCAACGGAAGACGATCGCGCCGCATTGCTCATCCGCGAACGCGATGCGCGCAAGCACGCCGAAGAAGCCGATCGACTCAAGGACGAGTTTCTCGCCACGCTCTCACACGAGTTGCGCACGCCGCTCACTTCGATCCTCGGTTGGGCCTCGATGATTCGCAACGGCGAAGTTGAAGGCGCGAACGCGTCGCGCGCGATCGAAACCATCGAGCGCAACGCGCGTTCGCAAGCGCGCTTGATCGACGATCTGCTCGACGTTTCGCGCATCATCACCGGCAATCTGCGTCTCGATCTGCATCCGTTGAATCTCGCGCCGATTGTCGAAGCCGCGATCGATGCGTTGCGGCCGACGGCCGACGTGAAGGGAATTCAAATACGCACCGAGACGAGCGGCACTTGTCTCGTAAAAGGCGATCCGCATCGACTGCGGCAGGTGATTTGGAACCTGCTGTCAAACTCGATTAAGTTCACGCAGCGCGGCGGCGTGGTGTCGATCAGGCTCGGGTGCGTTGGTCCCACGGTGCGTTTGACCGTCGCGGACACGGGTGAGGGAATCGCGCCGGAGTTCCTGCCGTACGTGTTCGATCGTTTCCGCCAGGCGGAAGGTTCGATCTCGCGCAAGCAGGGCGGACTCGGACTCGGGCTCGCAGTTGTTCGACACTTGGTTGAATTACACGGCGGCAGCATCAGCGCGGAGAGTAGCGGTCTCGGCGAGGGTTCTGTGTTTACCGTCGAACTGCCGCTCGCGGAGGAGCGACGCGATCCGGCACGCGCGGAAGAGCGGCAGCGCGAAGTCGAACGGCGTCGTAGTCGCAAAGGTTCGATCAGGCTCGACGGCGTGCACGTGTTGCTCGTTGAAGACGACGACGATTCGCGCAAACTGCTCGGCGCGATGTTGAAGCGTTACGGCGCGCGTGTGACTTCGACGAAGTCGGTGGCGGAAGCGCTCAGCGTGTTTTCGACGGACGTGCCGGATCTTTTGATCAGCGACATCGGCATGCCGGATGAAGATGGTTATGAACTCATTCGCAAGCTGCGCGCGCTGCCGCCGGAAAAGGGCGGACAGTTGCCGGCGATTGCGTTGACGGGATATGCGTCGCGCAAGGATCGCGAGCGCGCGCTGGCGACTGGTTACAATCAACACATGGCGAAGCCGATCGAACAGGCCGATATGATCGCCGCGATCGCAGCCCTTATTGGAAGAGGTGATTAGGCCACAGATGGACACGAAAAAAGTTATGAGGCGTAGGCTTCAGGTGCTCGGACGCAGAGTTACGGTGCTGCCGATTTTGTTGTTGTTGCTGGTACCGGTTTTCGCGCAGCAAGGCGAGCTGCTAACCGTCGATTCGATCTTCACGTATCGCACGCGCTCGCTTGGACCAGTGCGTTGGCAAGAGAACGGCAGCGGTTATCTCGCGCTCGAGCCTTCGCCGGGGAAGAAAGAATTTCTCGATCTCGTCCGTTACGACGCGGCTACTGGCGATCGCTCCGTCAAAGTCTCAGCGGAAAAACTCACGCCCGCGGGCGCGGCCAATCCGTTGCTCGTCGAAGACTTCTCGATGACGGGTGACGAGCAGAAGCTGCTCATCTTCACGAATTCAGAACGCGTTTGGCGCAGCAATACGCGTGGCGATTACTGGGTGCTCGATCTCAAAGACAACTCATTGCGCAAGCTCGGCGGCCCGGACGCGAAACCGTCGTCGCTGATGTTTGCGAAGTTTTCGCCTGACGGCCGGCACGTCGCCTACGTGCGCGAAAACAACATCTACGTCGAAAATCTCTTCGGCGATAACTACATCGCGAAGCTCACCACCGACGGCTCGCGTTACCTCGTCAACGGCACTTTCGATTGGGTCTACGAAGAAGAGCTCTTCTGTCGCGACGGTTTCCGCTGGAGTCCTGACAGCAAACAGATCGCCTACTGGCAGCTCAACTCCGAAGGCGTGAAGGAGATGCAGCTCATCAACAACACGAGCGCGCTCTATCCGGTGATCACTTCGTTTCCGTATCCGAAAGCCGGAGAAACAAACTCCGCCGCGCGTGTCGGTGTGATCAGTGCGAGCGGTGGTCCAACGCGCTGGTTCGAAGTTCCCGGCGATGCGCGTAACAACTACCTGCCGCGCATGGAATGGGCAGGCAATGACGAGGTCGTCATTCAACAACTGAATCGGCTGCAGAATACGAATGTGCTGATGTACGGCGACGCGCGCACCGGCAAAGTGCGTCCCGTGTTGACTGAGAAAGACGACGCGTGGGTCGACGTTTCGTGGGGCGACATCGATTGGGACAAGACGGGTCTCGCGCGCGGCGACGTTGAGTGGATCGATAACGGCAAACGTTTTCTGTGGGCGAGTGAGCGCGATGGTTGGCGCCACATCTATTCAATCTCGCGCGACGGCAGCGATGTGAAACTGATCACGCCGGGTAATTACGACGTCATCTCGGTTGAGCGAGTCGATCCGCAAAACGGATGGATGTACTTTGCCGCGTCACCGCAGAACGCGACGCAGCGTTATCTCTATCGCGTGCGCCTCGACGGCGCGGGCAAAGAAGAGCGGCTCACGCCCGCGAGCGCGACCGGTACGCACAACTACGACGTTTCACCGCGCGGCGATTACGCGATTCATGTTTTCTCTACCTTCAACACTGTTCCGGTGACTGAGATCGTGCGACTGCCGCAGCATGAAGTCGTGCGCACGTTAATCGATAACAAGGCCGTGCAGGAGCGGCTCGCGAAGTTGAAGCCGACCGCTACGGAGTTTTTCAAAGTCGATATCGGTGACGGCGTGCAACTCGACGGCTGGATGATCAAGCCGCCCGACTTCGATCCGCAGAAGAAGTATCCGGTACTGTTTCATGTTTACGGCGAGCCGTGGGGACAGACGGTGCTCGATCGTTGGGGTGGCCGCGATCGGATGTACCATGCAATGCTCGCCCAACAGGGTTACGTCGTGATGAGTGTCGACAATCGCGGCACGCCCGCGCCGCGCGGCCGCGCGTGGCGCAAGATCATCTATCGCAAGATGGGCATCGTAAACTCCGGCGACCAGGCCGCGGCGGCGCGCGCGATCGCGAAGTGGCCGTTTGTCGATGCGACGCGGATCGGGATTTGGGGTTGGAGTGGCGGCGGCTCGTCGACCCTCAACGCGATGTTTCGCTATCCGGATGTTTACAAGACGGGCGTCTCGGTTGCGCCTGTGCCTGACATTCGTTTTTACGACACGATTTACCAGGAGCGTTACTGCGGTCTGCCGCAGGATCATCCCGATGAGTACAAGGAGAGCTCGCCCGTCACCTTCGCCGGCAATCTCAAGGGCAACCTGCTTGTGATTCACGGCACGGGCGACGACAACGTTCACTACCAGGGCACGGAAGAGCTCATCAACGCCCTCATCGCGGCGAACAAGCAATTCTCGATGATGTCGTACCCGAACCGTTCACACGGCATCTTCGAAGGCCCCGGCACGCAGCGACACCTCTTTGGGTTGATGACGAAGTACATCAAAGAACGTTTGTAGCTCGAAAATAAAGTCGTTGAACTGGCTGGCCGTTGTTTGGTAACCTGACTCACGGGTTGACGGCCAGCCCTTCTTGCCTACTCACCTTCCTCGGAAAATCAGATGACCTTCGAAAGCTACGAGAGCCGGCTGCATGCCGCATTGCGACGTTTCGTCGATACCAATCTCATTGGCGTTGTGTTCTCTGATTTGTCAGGGAACATCATCACTGCGGACGAGAGTTTCCTGAGTCTCGCCGGCTACACACGCGACGCGCTGCCCGCTACGCTGCGCGCGCTCACAGCGCCCGAACATCATCAGCTCGACGAAGAAGCGCTCGAGAAACTAATGGCCTTCGGCGCGTGCGCGCCTTACGAGAAAGACCTCGTGCGTGAAGACGGGTCGATCGTGCCCGTACTGTTTGCGGCGGCGTTGCATGACGACGAGATCGCGTGTTTCGTCGTCGATCTGTCGCAACAGAAGCAGGCGCAGGACAAACTAAATCATCTCGCCTATCACGACGCGCTCACGGACCTGCCGAACCAGGTGCTCTTCAAAGACCGGCTCAAACAAGCCATCGCTTACTCGCGCCGCAGCGATCAGATGCACGCCGTGCTCTTGGTCAACCTGGACCGCTTCAAGACCATCAACGACTCGCTCGGCTACACCGCCGGCGATCGGCTGCTGCAATCTGTGGCCCAACGTTTGTCGAGTTGTGTGCGCGAGAGCGACACGATCGCGCGCTTCGGCAGCGACGAGTTTGCGATCCTGTTGACGCAAATCTCCCGCGCGCAGGACGCGGCCAACGCTGCGCGCGCGATTAAGGAAGTGCTCGATCAGGCATTCATCTTCGACGAGCAGGAAGTGTTCGTTCGCACGAGCATCGGCATCAGTCTTTATCCGCACGACGATCGCGACACGGCAGGTCTGTTGAAAGCCGCGGGCGTCGCGCTCGATCGTGCGAAGGTGCAGGGCGGTAACAACTATCAGTTTTACACGGCGGGCGGCACGACGCGCGCGCTCAAACAGCTCGTGCTCGAAAGCAACTTGCGCGGCGGGCTCGAACGCTCGGAGTTTATCGTTCACTACCAGCCGCAAGTCACGATTCCCGATTTTCATCTCGTCGGCATGGAAGCGCTCGTGCGTTGGCGGCATCCGAGCCTCGGCATGCTCAGTCCGGCAGAGTTCATTCCGTTAGCTGAAGAGAGCGGCTTGATCATCGCGCTGGGTGATTGGGTGATGCGCGTCGCGTGTTTGCAGAACAAGGCGTGGCAGGACAAGGGGCTCGCGCCGATGCGTCTGTCGGTGAACTTTTCGGCGCGGCAGTTTCAACAAGCGACGTTTATTTCGTCGGTGGCGGCGATTTTGAAAGAGACGAACCTCGACCCGCGCTGGTTGGAGTTGGAGCTGACCGAGAGCTCGATCATGAAAGAGCCGGAGCAGGCGATCGAGAAGCTGCACGAGTTGAAGCTGATGGGGATCAAGGTGGCGATTGACGACTTCGGCACGGGCTATTCGTCCTTGAATTATTTGAAGCGGTTTCCGATCGATACGTTGAAGATCGATAAGACGTTTGTGTCTGACGTTTGTAAAGATCCGCACGACACGGCGATCGTGCGCGCGATCATTACGTTGGGCCATGCGCTTGATCTGACGGTGATTGCGGAGGGTGTCGAGACGCAGGAGCAGCTTCAGTATTTGAGTTCGCTGGGATGTGATGTGGTTCAGGGGTTTTTGTTTAGCAAGTCGTTGGAGGCGCGGGCGTTTGAGGAGTTATTGATCGAGCAGAGACGCGCGGCTGCTTCGTCGACGAGCCAGGACACAGCGCCGTTAGTTGGCGAGATCGCCTGAGCCGGGTACAAATCCGGGTTTCGATCTGTGTTCATCACTGTATTTAAGATCTTCGCTTTCGACGCTCCCGTGACGAGGAAGACGATCGACTTGCCGTTGTTCAGCACGGGCAGCGTCATCGTGATGCGATGGGTGTTCAGCTTCTCAACCCACGGTGCAGCAACCCAGCGCTGTGTTTCGTAAAGAACTTCTGAACCTGGAAATATAGAAGCCGTGTGGCCGTCCTCGCCGAGGCCAAGTAGAAGTAGATCAAAAGCCGGGATGGCTTCGCCAAAGAATTTACGCAGATCGGCCTCGTAGGCGTTGGCTGCGTCTTCAGCGTTGAAATTTTCCGCAAGGACGCGATGAACGTTTTGCTCTGGCACGGGGACGCGTGAGAAGAGCGCTTCGTTCACCATGCGGTAGTTACTGTCCGGATGATCCGGCGGCACGTGCCGCTCGTCGCTAAAGAAGAAATGCGTTTCGTCCCATGCGATCCGATCGCGAAACGGTTCGTTCGGATCGGCAAGCAGCTCGTACAACACGCGCGGCGTCGAACCACCCGACAGCGCCACAGACTTCGGCTGCAACGTTACCCAGTATTCTGCCGCAGCCCGCGCAACTGCCGCTGCATCTGCAAAGACTTTTGTGTTCATCTGTGTCACCGGAACGCGACGATCCGCACTGGCCCACCACTCCCACCTTTGATCTTCATCGGCAACGCAATCACCGAAAACCCCTTCACCGGCAACTGGTCCAAATTCGCGACGTTCTCCAGCGCGAAAATATTTTTCTCAAACAGTATGCGGTGACTCTCAAACAACGTCGACTGCCCGCGATCGATACTCGCGGTGTCGAGCCCAATCGCCTTGATCGATCGATTCTGCGTTAACCAACGCGCCGCCGCCGGATCGAGCCCCGGAAAATGCAGCTTCGGCACCGCCTCCGCGCCGCGTTCATCCGTGCCGAGATACATCTTCCGATCAGGATAGTATTTCGCGAAGCCGGTGCGCAGAAACACGATCGTGCCGGGCGCGATGCGTCCGTTGCGCCGCTCCCAGTTTTCAAAATCCGCCACACTGACGAGATAGTCGCGGTTCGCCGCGCATTGAGCCGTGACGTCGATCACGATGCCGTTGCCCATCAGTTGCTCCAACGGAATCTCGTCGACGGCGTGATGTCCTTTCGCGAAGTGCACGGGCGCGTCGATGTGCGTGCCACCGTGTTCCGCAGCCGAGTAGCGATACGCCGAATAGAAATAGCCTTTGTCAGTCACGCCTTCGAAATCGGTTTCGAGTTTGAAAGGCTCGGCGGTGGGCCAATAGACGGTGTTCGCATCGAACGGATGCGACAGATCGAAAACGCGATCCGTCGGCAGCACAGGCGGACGCTGCGCCATCACGGGCGCCGCAAAAATCAGAAACAAGAGCAGGCTCAGGTGTCTCATCTGGAGGGCTCCTCAACGTTTAGGTAGAATCGGCCACAGATTAACGCGGATCGGAGCTTCTAATGCAACTAGGAATGATTGGCTTAGGGCGCATGGGCGCGAACATGGTGCGACGTCTGCGGCGCGCGAATCACGAATGCGTCGTTTACGATCGCAATGCGGAAGCGGTGCAGAGTCTCGTGAAAGACGGCGCAATCGGCGCGTCGTCACTCGAAGATTTCATGGCGAAACTACAACAGCCGCGTGCGATCTGGTTGATGATTCCCGCGGCGCTCGTCGACGCCACGCTCAACGATCTCGCCGCGCTCGCGACGAGCGGCGACATCATTATCGACGGCGGCAATTCTTATTACATCGACGATATTCGTCGCGCTCGTGAATTAAAAGACAAAGGTATTCATTACGTTGACGTCGGTACGAGCGGCGGTGTGTGGGGACTCGAACGCGGCTATTGCCAGATGATCGGCGGCGAGACTGACGTGGTTACGCATCTCGATCCGATCTTCAAAACGCTCGCGCCCGGCAGCGGTTCGATCGAGCCGACACCCGGCAGCGCGGCGAGCACTGCGTCTGAAGGTTACTTGCATTGTGGTCCAGCCGGCGCGGGCCATTTCGTGAAGATGGTCCATAACGGCATCGAGTACGGATTGATGGCCGCGTACGCCGAGGGCTTGAACGTTTTGCATAACGCGAACGAAGGGAAATTGGAACGCACGGCGGACGCGGAAACAACTCCGCTGCGCCATCCCGAACATTACGTTTACGATTTCGATCTCGGCGCGATCACGGAGCTTTGGCGGCGCGGCAGTGTGATCGCTTCGTGGTTACTCGACCTGACCGCGATCGCGTTTGCCGACAGTCCGGAGCTAGAAGGTTTTTCGGGCCGCGTGGCTGACTCCGGCGAAGGACGTTGGACCATCAACGCGGCGATCGAGGAAGGCGTGCCGGTGCCGGTGTTGAGCGCCGCGCTGTTTCAGCGATTCAGCTCGCGCGGTGAAGCGGAGTTTGCAAACAAGGTGCTCTCGGCGATGCGTTTTCAGTTTGGCGGACACGTCGAGCGGCCCGCGAAATAATCAGCGTAAATAATTAGAGAAGGTTTTCATTATGTCGACTGTTTTGATTGAACCGAGTCCGGTGCGAATGGGCGCGCCGGCGCTGCCGAAGGCGGAGCCGTGTGTGCTGGTGATCTTCGGCGCGACCGGCGATCTGATGCGACGCAAGTTGATGCCGGCGCTTTGGAGTTTGCGCGGCGAAGGCTGTCTCGAGAGTATTCAGATTCTCGGCATCGGCCGCACGCCGATGAGTGACGATGAGTTTCGCGCGTCGATGCACGAGGCTTTGACGACGGTGGGCAAGGACGGCGACGAAGCGGAGTGGTCCAAGTTTGCCGAACGCATCCACTACACGACGGGCGAGCTCACTGAGGACGGCACATACGCGAATACTGCGAGGTTACTTGGAGAGCTCGTCGAGGGCGGCGCGAGTAGTAATCACTTGTTCTATCTCGCGATTCCACCTTCGCTGATGGGCGCGGCGGTTGAAGGCCTCGGCAAAGCGGGCTTGAACAAGCAGGACGAACAGCACTGGAGCCGCATCGTCATTGAGAAACCGTTCGGCCGCGACGTCGAATCTGCGCGCGCGTTGAACGCGAAGATCGCGGAAGTGTTCGCGGAGAACCAGGTCTATCGCATCGATCATTACCTCGGCAAAGACACCGTCCAGAACATACTCGTCTTTCGTTTCGGCAACACGATGTTTGAGCCGATCTGGAACCGCAACTACGTCGATTACGTCGAGATCACCGCGGCTGAGACGGCCGGCGTCGGTAGTCGCGCGGGTTATTACGAAGAGTCGGGCGCGTTGCGCGACATGGTCGCGAACCACTTGCTGCAACTGCTCACGCTCACCGCGATGGAACCGCCCGTGGCGTTTGACGCCGATTCGGTGCGCGAGGAGAAGGTGCAGGTGCTGCGTTCGATTCGTCGTCTGAAACCGGAGGAAGTCGCGGAACGAACGGTGCGCGCCCAGTATGGACCAGGCGAGATCGACGGCAAACGCGTGAAGGGTTATCGCGAGGAAGAAGGCGTTGCGAATAATTCGCAGACCGAGACGTACGCGGCGATGGAGTTTCGCATTTCCAACTGGCGCTGGTCCGACGTGCCGTTTTATGTGCGCACGGGCAAGGGTCTCGGTCGCAACCTGACGGAGATCGCGGTGCACTTGAAACGCACGCCGCAAGCGCTCTTCGCGCGCACGCCCGCCGAAGAACTCGAGCCGAACAGCATTGTGCTCCGCATTCAACCGAACGAAGGCATCTCGGTGACGTTCGGCGCGAAGCGGCCGGGATTCGAAATGAACACGACCACGGTCGACATGGACTTCTGTTATCAAAAGGGCTTCGGCGTCGAGCCGCCGGCGGCTTACGAGACGTTGTTGCTGGACGTGATGCAGGGTGATGCGACGCTGTTCACGCGCGGCGATGAGGTTGAGGCGCAGTGGCGTTTGATAACGCCGATCGAGGAAGCGTGGGCCGCGGAGGGCGCTCCGCCGCTAACCAAATATGCGGCCGGCTCCGACGGCCCCGAAGCAGCGGATCAAATGCTCGCACGCAACGGCCATCACTGGCGCCGCTTGCGCGAGACCCTCGGCAGTTGCGACTAAGCCGGCGTTAATAGCTCCGGTACGAGTAGTTTGAACTCCGAAGGAGTTCGCGAATTCCAGCCCAGGGTTCATACCCTGGGTAAGCAAAGAAGAACGCACGCGAACGCTGAAAGTGTTGGCTTAAGATCGCGCGCCAGTTTCGCCAACGCTTTCAGCGTTTGCTCGGCTCTGTTGATGGCCTTCCCCAGGGTTGTCGCTGCTAGCTCCAACCCTGGGCTCGGATTCGTGAACGCCTTCGGCGTTCCGGGTAGTGGATCATTTCCAACTGACCCACTGCCGGCGTTCCGAGTTTTGAGCAGCGCCCATTTGGTTTGCGCAGCACCCACCTAGTTTTGCGCAACCCCACCTAGTTTTGCGCAACCCCACCTAGTTTGTGCAACCCGACCTAGTTTTGCGCAGCGCCCACATGCCGCAAACCAGCGATCGCTGAGGCGAGCTCGAGGCGGTCGACGGGCTTTGCGAGGTGCACCTGGTAGCCTTCGGAGAGCGCTCGTTTGCGATCGTCGTCGCGCGCGTAAGCTGTTAACGCCAGCGCCGGCGTTCGCCCGCCGCGCTCGTGCGGCAGCGCCCGCACTTTCCTGATCAAGCTGTAACCATCCTCGATGGGCATCCCGATATCGGCGATGAGCACGTCCGGTTTCCACGTCTCCATCGAGTCGAGCGCTTCGGCGGTCGACGCGACCGCGAGCACTTGCGCGCCCGAGCCTTCGAGCATCGTTGCCACCAACATGCGCGCGTCAAACTCATCATCAACGACGAGCACGCGCAACCCATGCAACACCTGCTTCCGATCGCGCGACTCCACGACAGCGGCCGGACTCTTCACCAACTCCGTCACCGAAAACTCCTGACCGGTCTCAACCATCGCCGGAAAGCGCACGGTGAACGTTGCGCCCCGATTCGCACCCGCACTATCCGCGACCACAGTGCCGCCATGCAACTCGACGAGGTGGCGCACGATCGCGAGTCCGAGTCCGAGCCCGCCGTAGTTTCTCGTCGTCGAGCCATCCGCCTGGCGAAAACGCTCGAACACGTGCGGCAGAAACTCGCGATTGATGCCGACGCCGGTGTCCGTCACAACGATCTCGACCTGCGCTTCAGTGCGTTGCAGCTTAACCTGGACCAGCCCGCCGTGACGCGTAAACTTGACGCCATTCGACAAGAGGTTCCAGACGATCTGTTGCAGTCGCTCGCGATCTCCGAACACTGAACCACTATCAGGTTCGAGCAGGATCTGTAACTTCACGCCTTTCGCTTCCGCCGTTGGCCGCACCGCTTCGACCGCCGCTTGAATCACCGACTCAAGTTCGCATTCAGCAAACTCCAGCCGCAGCTTGCCCGTGATGATGCGTGAGACTTCGAGCAGATCGTTGATGAGTTGTCCCTGCGAGTTGGCGTTGCGCGCTATCGTTTCGATTGCTTCGCGCCGTTTGTGCGGCGCCACTTCGTCGTGCAGCAAAAGATCGGACCAGCCGACGATCGCGGTGAGCGGTGTGCGCAGCTCGTGCGACAGAGTTGAAAGAAACTCATCCTTGACGCGGTTCGCAGCCTCGGCTTCGAGACGCGCTTCTTTCTCGCGCTTCAACGCCTCGCGCCGCTCGGTCACGTCGTGGGCCATGCCGCGCACGATCGGCCTTTCCACGCCTTCGGTGCGCAGCGTGTTGTAATACTCCCACAGCCGCGTCTCGCCGCTCGCGGTGCGCACTTTCATCACGCCGCGCGCCGCGCCTTCGGTCTTCATCGTGCGCAGGTACTCATCGAATTGCGCGCGATACTGCGGCAGCAAACCGTCGCGGATGTTCATCCCGACGAGCCGCTCGCGCGGATAACCGAGCACACGCGCCGCCCACGGATTAACCGAAAGAACGTTGCCCTCGAGATCGTGCGTGCAGATCAGTTCGTGACTGTTGTCGACGAGGTCGCGATAACGATCTTCACTGATACGCAACGCGGTTTCCGCCTGCTTGCGTTCGGTGATGTCCTGGGCCAGCACGAACTCGGCGCGCCGGCCCGCAAAGCTGAGACGCGTCGCGGTGATCTCGACGTTGATCGTCGTGCCGTCCTTTTTGCGATGACGCCATTCGCCCGCGTGATCCACTTCCGCAGTCGCAGACGCGATGTAATCCGAGAGTAGCTGCACGTCTTCCGCCGGACGTATGTCTGCGATCGTCATGTCCAAGAACTCAGCGCGCGAATAACCGTAATGCTGAATCGCCGCGTCGTTCACGGCCAGAAAACGAAGCGTGGCCACGTCGTAAACCCACATCGGCTGCGGGTTCGACTCAAACAACAAGCGATACTGCGCTTCCGACTTCCGCAACGCCTCCTCGATGCGTCGCGCCACGGTCACGTCGAGCACGAGCGACAGCACCGAGATCAGTTTGCCCGCTTCGTTGTAAAGCGCGGAGTTGTACCACTCGCAATGCAGGATGTTGCCGAGCTTGGTGTAGTTGCGATTACGCGAGATGCCGTGACGCTCGTAGCCTTCGTTCTGCCGTTGGCCCACCTGGTTGACGGCGTCGAGATCTTCGGGCACGACGAATTCCCACTCGCTGAAGTGCCGGCCGAGAACTTCGTCTGACTGCCAACCGAAGAGCCGTTGCGCCGCGGGCGACCAGCGCAGCACTTTGAACTCGTGGCTCCATTCGATCACTGCGAGCGGCGTGTTCTCGACGTGAAAAGCGAGCCGCTTCTGATCGTCGAGCGTCGAAGCTTCGGCGAGTTTGCGATCGGTCACGTCGCGAATGATCGCAACGCCGCCAATCACTTCACCGTTTTCATCGTGACGCGGCGAGTAGTAGCCGTCGTAGTAACCGCCCTTGCCCGACTGCGGAATCGTGTACGGGCGATTCTCCGCGACGACGCTGCGGCCGGCGAGTGCTTCGTGGTAGTAGTGATCGTCGCCCGTTTCCTGAAGACAGGGAAAGAGCTCGAACGCGCGCTGGCCCAGCACGTCTTCGCGCTTCACGCCCGAGATGCGTTCCATCGCGCGGTTCCAGGTCGTGTAGCGGCAGTCGCGATCAAACGCGATGATGCCGTCGACGTTCGCTTCGAGCAGGCACTTGAGGAAGAGTTGTTGTTCCTGAGGTTCGGTGGACATCTTTCGCTTGGCGATCTTGGCTTATTTCCAGATTGGCGTTACTTTACCCGCAAACGAACCCACTTTGAAAGAAGGACAGCCCTATGTTTCGTGCCCGAAGACTCCCGCCTGTCGTTCTCTTTGCGTTAATCGTCGTCAGTGCTCCCGCTGCATTCGCGCAACAAGTCAAGCAATACACGATCGAACAGTTCATGAACACGGTACGTCTCGGCGGCAGCTCGTTTTCGCCGGATGAGAAGTCGATCCTGTTTCACAGTAACAAGACCGGCATCTTCAATGTTTACTCTGTCCCGGTCGCGGGCGGCGAAGCGACGCAGCTAACTCATAACGCGAAAGAGAGCACGTTTGCGGTCTCTTATTTTCCCAACGACGCGCGCATTCTCTACACGTACGATCGCGGCGGCAACGAGAACAGTCATCTTTAGCTGCGCGAGCTCGACGGCGCCGAACGCGACCTCACGCCCGGCGATAAAGTGAAGGCCAATTTCAACGGCTGGAGCTACGATCGCAAGTCGTTCTTTTTCTCGACCAACGAACGCGACCCGCGCTTCTTCGACATCTACGAGATGCCGATCGACACGTTCAAGCCGTCGCTGATCTACAAAGACGATACCGGTCTCGACATCGGCGACATTTCCAACGACAAGAAGTTCATCGCGTTTAATAAGAACGGCGGCTCGCAGGCGGATGCGGACGTTTATATCTACAACGTCGCGACGAAAGAGTTGAAGAACATCACGACGCACACGGGCGACGTCGCGAACAGCACGCAAACCTTCGATGTCGGTTCGAAGTATCTTTACTTTCTCACTGATGCCGGCAGTGAGTTTAATTACGTCGCTCGTTACGATCTCAACACCGGCAAAACGGAGGTCGTCGAGAAAGCGCCGTGGGACGTTTCCTCAACGTACTTCTCGCGCAACGGGAAGTATCGCGTCGTGGCGATCAATGAGGACGCGCGCACGAAGATCAAGATTTACGATCAGGCGACGGGTAAGCTGGTCGCGTTGCCGCAACTGCCGAACGCGGACATCACCGGCGTGAGGATCTCGCCCAGTGAAAAGCTGATGGCGTTTTATGTCAACGGCGATCGCAGCCCGGGCAATCTCTACGTCTACAACTTCGCCACGAAGAAAGCGACGCGGCTCACGAACAGTCTCAATCCCGAGATCAATCCGGACGATCTGGTCGAGTCGCAGGTGATTCGTTACAAGTCGTTCGATGGTCTCGAGATTCCATCGATTCTTTACAAGCCGAAACAGGCGAGCGCGCAGAGCAAAGTGCCGGCGTTGCTCGTGATTCACGGTGGACCAGGCGGGCAGACGCGCGTGGGCTACAACCCGTTGACGCAGTATCTCGTGAATCACGGTTACGTGATTCTGGGTGTGAACAATCGTGGCTCGAGTGGTTACGGCAAGACGTTTTTCGCCGCCGATGATGGGAAGCATGGACGCGAACCGTTATGGGATTGCGTCGAGGCGAAGAAGTATCTCGCGTCGCTCGGTTACGTTGACGAGAAGAAGATCGGGATCGCGGGTGGTTCGTACGGGGGTTACATGGTGCTTGCGGCGCTGGCGTTCAAGCCGGAGGAGTTTGCGGTTGGTGTGGATCTGTTTGGCGTTTCGAATTGGGTGCGCACGCTGCAATCGATACCGCCGTATTGGGAGTCGTTCCGCAAGTCGCTCTACAAGGAGATTGGCAATCCGAATACGGATTTGGAAAACCTGCGGGCGGTATCGCCGCTGTTTCACGCGGACAAGATCGTGCGGCCGTTGATCGTGTTGCAGGGCGCGAACGATCCGCGCGTGATCAAACCCGAGTCAGACGAGATCGTTGAAAACATCAGGAAGCGCAACGGCGTCGTCGAATACGTTCTGTTCGATAACGAAGGTCACGGCTTCACGAAAAAAGCGAACGAGATCCGCGCGTACAAGGCGATCCTCGATTTTCTCGATCGTTATCTAAAGAACGGAAACGGCGACGCGATGAGCAGCCGTAGTCAGTAAGAAGAGTGGCTAACCAACGGCTGTTTTGAGGCGGGCGATTTCGGTGACGAAGCGAGGCGCCTGGCATTCGCTGACGAGAGTTTCATAGGTCGTGAGTTTCTCACGCGCTTCGTTGAGTTTGTTTTGGCCTACCAGTACGTCGATGAATAATGGTCCGAGCCACAAACGGCTCACACGCGATTCGGTGGGTTCGATCAGCGCTTCCGCCTGCCGGCACACGCGCTCGGCTTCAGCGAGCGCTCCTTCATACAATCCGCTTTGCGCCCGACGAAAATGGACCTCGGCGAGGCCGCGCAGCGCTTCGAAGTGCGTGTAGAGCAAACCGATCGATGCGGCGCTTTCGAGATTCGCCGTCGCGGTTCGTAACGCTTTGTCGTAGTCGCCCAATCTCGCGAGCGCGATCGCGAGGCCCACGTTCAGCAACACCAACACACGCTTCTCGCCAATCGTTTCGGCGAGCGCAGCCCCACGTTGAAACTCTTCGACAGCGCGCTCGACGCGGTCTAAATAGAAATGCGCCTGGCCCTCGTAGAAATGCACCCACGCGCGTCGCTCGCGCGAATGTAACTTCTCCGCAATCGCGATCTCGCGTTTCGCGAATTCGAGACTCTCTTCGTAATTACCTTTGTGCACCGCGTCTTCGCCAAGAAACTCCGTGCCCGCGGCTTGCGCAAACAGAACGTTGTGCTTGACGCCGAACTCGACCGCGTGCCTCGCCCAAACATCGGCGTCGTCGAAGAGGCCGGAGTGCTGGTAAGTGCCCGCGGTGTAGGCGTAGATCTGGGCCATCATCGGCGCGGCAAACGAGCTGATACTCTCGCCGCTCTCCGCCGTCGGCTTCACGATCTCCCCTGCGCGCAGCAACAACTCGCGTGCGAGTGTGTGACGCCCGGCGAGATGATGAAAACGCGCTTCGGTCGATAACGCGTTCGCCGTTTCGAGCGGATTCGTTTCCGGATCGAGCACGGCCAACGCTTCGCGCACGTAGTCGATGCCGCGCGGCGCGCCGGTCGTTACGAGCGACGCCGCCGCCTGACACAGCAATCGCACCCGCGTCGCGGGATCTTTGGTCATCGCGAGCGCGCGTTCGAAATGTTCCGCGGCCAGCGTCGTCTCGGCGTGCAGCATGTAAGCCTTGCCGATCGACTCTTCCGCCGCCGCTTGTTCCTCGATGAGACCCAAAGCCTCCGCGCAATCGCGCGCGCGCGTGTAAGCAGCGACCGCTTCGTCGAATGCGAAGACACGTTCCGCTTCCGCGGCCGCTTGTTTGGCGTACTGCAAGCCGCGTTCGTGATCGCCGGCCTGGATGTAGTGATGGGCCAGCTTCTCGACCGCGCACTGCATGCGCTCGCAATTTCTTTCGAGACCTTCGGCCACGTGCCGGTGCAGACGCCGGCGGCGAATCGGGTTCAGCTCCTCATACAAAACCTCGCGAATCTTGTCGTGAGTGAAACTGAACGATTCGTCATGACCGGCGGAGATCAGTTGCGCGCTCGTGGCTTCGTCGAGCGCATCGAGCAGCGCGTCTTCGTTCTGTTCGGCCGCGGCGGTGAGGTCGTCGAACGTAAACATCTTGCCGAGAATCGCGCACACGCGCAGCACTTCATTCGTGTCTTCACTGACGCGATTGAGTCGATGACCGATCGCTTCCTTCACGCTTTGCGGAATCACCAACTGGTCCACGTCGCAGCGCCGCCAGCGCCCACTCTCGCGCCGCACCGAGCCCTTCTCAATCAACGCCTTCAAAACTTCTTCGACGAAGAACGGGTTGCCTTCCGTCTCGCGATGCACCGCTTGCGCAAACTCACCGCTGACATGTTCGCCGAGCAGCGCATCGAGTTGCGCTTCGGTTTCCGCCTCGTTGAAGCGGCGCAGCACGATGCGCGTCACCAGCCGCTCGCGGTTCCAGTCGACAAGCGACTTCGCCAGCGGATGCGTGCGATCGAGCTCGGTCTCGCGATACGCGCCGATGATCAGCACGCGCTCATCGCGCAGTTGGCGCAGCAGGTGGCCGAGCAACCATAGCGTGCCATGATCGGCCCAGTGCAGATCGTCGGCGTAGAAGAGCAACGACTGCCGGCGCGCGATGTTGGCGAAGACTTTCGCGACCGCGTCGAAGAAGAGCAGCCGCTCTTCGTGCGGCGCGAGCTGCGGATTGTCGGGAAACGGACCGAGACGCGTAACGAGCTCGGGCGCGAACTTCGCGAGTTGCGGCGCAGTGTCGCCGAAGAGTTCGCGGAGTTTGTCGTCGTCGCTTTCTTCGCGCGTCCAACGACGAAACGCTTCGACAAACGGTAAGTACGGCGTGGTCGCTTCGTACTCGTAACAGCCGCCCGTGAGCACGAGCGCGCCGTCGACCGCGGCCTGAATCGTGATCTCGCGCGCGAGTCGCGTCTTACCCGCGCCGGGTTCGCCGCTCAGCAAGACGGCATGTCCGTGGCCTTCGCGCGCACGCTGCCACAGTTCGCGCGCTTCGCCGAGTTCGTTGGCGCGGCCGATTAGACGTCCACGCGAGAGTGCTTCGAGAATCGCGACGGCCGCAGGTGTTTCGGTGGTTGCGAGATCACCGTCGCCGGTCAACGATTGCAACAGCGCCGCGCGCGTTTCGCTTGCCGAAGCAAAACGCTGCGCCGGATCTTTCGCGAGCAAGCGAAGAATGATCGCTTCCAGCGCGCGCGGAATATCCGAGCGCAGCACGCGCGGCGGCACCACCGGCGCATGGACGTGTTGCGAAATGATCGTCAACGGATCGTCGCCGGTGAACGGAAGACGACCGGTGCTCAGTTCGTAAAGCAAAACGCCGAGCGCGTAGAGATCCGTCCGGCCGTCGATCGGCTGGCCCAACGCCTGTTCCGGCGCCATGTAAGCGGCCGTGCCGACAATCATGCCGGCGCGCGAGATGCGCGCGCCGTAAGCCGGCAAAGCAAGCCCGAGATCCGCAAGCTTCACGTTGTTTGTAATACCGGAGCCCGACAGCAACACGTTGTCGGGTTTCAGATCGCGATGAACGATCTTGTTTGCGTGCGCGTGTTCGAGCGCCGCGCAGATCTGCGTCGCGATCTCCACGACGCGCGCGAGCTCCACCGGACGCGCTTGCGACAGACGTGGTCCGGGCACGAACTCCATCACGAGAAACGGCAGGCCGTTCTCTTCGCCGACGTCGTGAATGGTGACGATGTGTGGATGATTGAGCGCGGCCGCCGATCGTGCTTCGCGAATCAAACGTTCGCGCGCTTCGGACGTCCGGCTGGTTGCCGAAAGAACTTTGACCGCGACGTCGCGCTGTAGTTGCAGATCGGTCGCGCGATAAACAGTGCCCATACCGCCGCGGCCGAGCTCGCTGTCGAGCCGGTAGC
>CAMLLD010000065.1 GCA_946480785.1 uncultured Blastocatellia bacterium
TGCGGCGAGTTGAACCTGTATGGAATGGTCGATGCTCAGATTGCGCTGATCGAGACAGAGTTGTTGTCGAGTCCCATCTAACACTCGACTACACTGTGACGAAAAGCAGATTGAATCGGTTGTGGACTGATTAAGATCGCGGAGATCTTGTTTAAGATCTCGCGAATTCAAGTCAGATCACGCGGAGTTCAATCTGCAATTCGTCACAAGCTAATCAGTTTCAGTCGAGTTCAATACAAAACCCGTCCGGGTTTAGAAAACCCGTGCGGAGTTCAAAGCATACCGTGGTTGATTCGAGTTGCAATTCGATTGAAGGAGAAATGTTATGCCCAGAATCAGATTAAATCTCGGAAGACTTTCAATCACTGAGAAGCTTGCGAAAGGGCGGCAAATCGTTACGGCGATGACAAACAACGCGAGTTTTGCGAGTCCGACCCCACCATTGTCGGATATAGCGACCGGTTTGGATGAACTGGAGAGGGCCTTTGGCTTGGTCCAGGCAGCCAAATCGGAAATGGCGACGCGCAGCGGTACGCAGAACAACGCCGAAGCGCGAGTGGACCAACTGTTGACGCAACTCGCCGGGTATGTTGAAAGCGTCGCCGGGAAAGATGCCACGCTGATTACGAGTGCCGGCATGGAGGCGAAGGCCGCTCCTTCCGCGCCGACTATTCCACCGCCGCCGGACGGAGTTGGTGCGACGGTGGGAGAGCACGACGGGGTGATCGATCTGTTCTGGAAACGGGTTCCGAATGCGCGCAGTTATGTGATCGAGTCGAGCGTCGATCCGGCAACACCGGGTAGTTGGACGCATGTTGGGATTGCGACGTCTGCGAGTAAGACGATTAATAGCTTGATGACCGGAAAGCGCTACTGGTTTCGAGTAGCGGCCGTGGGCGCCGGTGGGCAGAGTGGTTGGAGTGAACACGCAACCAAAGTCGCACCATGACGCAGTGAGAGAGACAACCCCCCACCTCAGTAGATACAACAACAGGCGCATCACTCCAGTGACTGAGGTATGAGTGGTGCCACTTTAAGTGCATCGTCAGCTCACCGCAACTCATAATGGTTGCGAAATCGTTTTGCAGTGACGCTAAAGGCGGCCAGAAGCGCAGTGCTGTCCACATCTCGACGAGCGCAAGCAACTCACGGCCTTGAGCATGCGGGATGAAGACTAACCAGTTGATTGAATCGAGTTGCAGCCACGAGCAAAATCAAGAGGTTTTGAACCTTTCACATCAGTTAACATCTGTTACCGGCACTTCCATTTATTCCTGCCACAATCTGCCACAACGAATTTTGCCCACGCGTCGACGTTTATCTGGGAACGACGCTTGAGTACATCGTCGTTGCCCCTCACGGGCGACCCGTAAAGTTGGACCAGATTCGGTCCAAGGTCTATTGATGAACGAACCAACGGCGTCGGGTCAAAAACGATCGTTCCTCAGAGTCATGTGTTCCTTGTCACCAGCTCGTTTGTGGCAGGATTGTGGCAGACGCCAACGCTTCGACCCTCGATAATGGTCTTCTCGTGCTCATCCAGGACACGGGCGTGGTGGAGTTGATCACATGGAATGAGGTTCGCTCAGAATTGTTCGGCGAGTCTGAATGGCGAGACTAATGGCATTAGATCTGTAACCGTCGAAGTGCTCGAAGCGATACAGGCATTTGCGGCAATACAACCTACATTCGAACCGAATCAGCTATGTCTTTTGCGACAGCCGGGTCCAAAACCAAGACCGCTGCAACTGCTTGTTCATAGAGCGATCTATAGTCAGTTTCAGGTTTAAGAGTGGGTAGCTTTATGTCTCCGAGCGGCCCCGGTTCGTACTTTACGAGGCCATCTGCATAGTGCCTCCCGATTGCACGAATCTGGCGTTGCGCTATTGATGTCATGAGAGCAAGCGCCCACCGATACCGATCTTGTCGGTTCGCGGGAAAGAACGTTACAACGTAAAGCGTGTTGGTCGCTCTCAATTCCTGCATCTCGTTAATGCAAAGATATGGCCCATAGCGACTCATTCCACTCATGAATGCATCGGCGCGGCCGAGCAACGGCGTACGATACCACGGTGACCTACCGGCTATTTTGTAAGCACTTCTGTTGCATCCACCGTCACCCGGGTCTAGATCGAGATAACGTTGGACCTTTGAGTTTTCACGAACTAACTGTGCGCTTGGATTGAAAAGCCAAACTCGTTCGCCTGAATCTCTTAGCTGAGTCCAGTGTTCCCTTTGAATTTGTGCGAATCGTAGATGTCGAGCCTTTGAGAGTACTCTCGTCAGAGCGGATGTAGGTAACCTGAAATGTTGGCGCTTGTCTTCATCCATCAAGAAAAAGGCTGCGTCGCCTGTTACTCCACCTAAACGTATGCTTGCAACAGATTTTAATGCCACCAGTTCTGACGCATCCTTGGCGTTAACTCGGCAGATACGTCCCGGCGACTTCCTGGTTTTAGTCAGAGCCCGAATTAATTCTTGACGTGAGCTAAAACGACGTCGTCGCACAACACAAGGTCCAGACCCGTACCCTTTCGCTATAGCTACAATCGTACCTTCCCGTACAGACTCGAAGAGCGGACGCGTACAACGATATAGGTCCAAGTCACGAAACGTCTTATGCAGAGACTTCCGAATTGCGGCGGAGTAATTGCTGAACTCTGCGGATGAGGGCAAGACAAATGCGAGGCTTCCGCCTTCATTTAGTAAACGGAGCGATGCGAGCACAAACGCGTACCAGAGATTTGCATTAACTCCGATGGTTTTGCCATTCACATCTAGAATAGATGCTGCCGTCTTGCGAAGACTCTGCGGTAGCCTCTTGATTGATATGTACGGAGGGTTGCCGACTATTCGGTCGAATTTGAGTTCAGTTGTCTGCGCCCATTTTAGAAAGTCGACTCTACGATACGTTGTCGCTTTCTTGTCGGCTGGTGATACGACAGGGTCCAGATCAATCGCAATGACCCGCTCCTTTTGAACGCTCAATCGAGCTATGGCTTCTACAAAAACGCCAGTGCCATGTGAGGGCTCGAGCCAACGCAGGTGAGACTCATCGCCAAGGAACTTTACAATGCTCTCAGCTAGATCCTTTGGTGTGGGCACCGTACATGTTCTGGGCGGAAGTGCAAGTCTCATGACGTCTCAACTTAGTTTCTACCCGACATAAAACTCATCTGCCAGTGTTCTTTTCCTGTCATGCTTATCCACAATTACATCAACGCATTTTTCGAAAAACGGTTTAAGGACTAACGACTCTTGTTTTCGAACTAAATTTTTCCATTCGCTGGTATCGCGGAACTTCTTCGAACGCTCATCAGGAAATTCATGAAACGCCATATCGACTAGAAGTGCTAGGGAAATCGGCGACGAAAAAATTCTTGGCTCTGAAAGCCATGGATTGAGCTGATTTAACTGCGACTGCAAAACGCCCATTTTAGCCATCTGAGGGACCATTTCACCGCCATATTGAAGATGGCAAGTGGGGTGCGCTTGAGATGTTTGTCTGGCTTCCCCACTCGCAACGGTTATATCGAAGTGGAACTTCCGCAGGATTGGAAAGCCAATTCTGCCCAGCCGACAAACGGCTAGACAATAAGTGACATTCTGGAATTCAGTCTTCTCTAATTCAATTAATGAAGCTACAACAAGGCGAACATTTGGCGAGAATCTAAACAGCGCTCCTTTCTTCAATTTCTTTTGATGAGCCGGTCGGTGCCATATATCCAAGTACGAAAAAAACTCAAACCCTTTCGAGTGTTTTGTCTTATTTCGCGCGTAGTACTTCGTGGCCGCATCAGCAAACTGATCATGGTGCTCCTTTATGTAGGGGTCGTTCCTGAGATAATTGAGGACGCTGATTTCGCTTTCAATTAGCTCTGTCGGAGAGGGATAGAAGTCCGAGAGGTTCATCCTATTCAAGCATCATTCTAATGTCTTCAAAATAGAGTTCTCGCTTATATCGCGGGTGCAGGACGGTGCACTCTAAGTGCATGGGCCGTTGCACGTCGCTGGCAGCGTCCAGATAAGCAACTGTTTCGGGGTATTCACCCTTGCATCGATAGCATCGACTGTAATCCTCCTCTCTTATCCCCGGTAGCCTTCTTCCAAGGTGCCAAGAAAGTTCGCCACGTTCGGGAGATGAGCGCTTGTACAGAATTGTTGCCAGTGAACTCGACCACCAGCGCGGATCAGCTTCTACTGCGAACAGTCCTCTATACATTGCTCTATCAAAGTGATGGGCCACTTTATTAAGTCCCTCCTCATTAAGACCTATGAAAGTGGCGGCCCAGAGTTTGTCATATAAAAAGCCAGGCCTGTCAATCAGTTTTCTTACCCACGCGTACAACGTCGACGCGATACTAAGATCTTTAAAGGAATTCTTTAGATCTTCCGGTAGTGCTGCGATCAATCGCTCAATTTCGTCACTTGGCGGCTTCAATAGAGCGAGCAGATGTTTTGGGCTACGAGCTTTAGTCCTCGCGATGCTCGCGAAACCCCGCCTTATCGATAGAATCTTTTCTATGTATTCTCTGAAGTGTGAAAAAGGGAACAGCTCGTCATATGCTCGCTGTGTTCGCAAGTCTATGCTCTTGAAGTCAGCATTTGTCACCCCAACCACCGGACAAGTAGGCCATTTCTCCTTAACAGCTTCGGCAATAGTACTTCCTCGCTGGAAGAATGGATTTGTTCCCGCGGTCTTGTCCAAAATATGATCAAGGATGATCAGCGACGGCTGGACACGTCTTAAAAGATCATCGACTGTTTGCCCTATATCCTTTTGATGTACGTTGATAAAATCAGCACCGATATCATCAGCAGTGCGTTTACGCCGGGCGTCGTCGTCTATCCAAAAGATTTTTCTAGATGTGGTCACGGCAGTACAACCTCTACATCAGCTTTCCAACCGTCTCTTGGTTTCACAAAACGAATGGTGCCATTTCGGTATGAAAGAATTTCCCTTACGATACTTAAGCCCAAGCCGCTCCCTGTTCCCACAACGTATTCGTCTTCTGGATTCAGTTTGTCATTGAGGCCGCGATAAAGTTTGTTCTCAGGGTCTGACGAAAAAGGCGTAAAGACTTCTTCGTAGTTGTTTTCTTTGAGACCGATACCTGAATCGCGAACGTGTATAACCGCCTCTGAATTTCTACGCTGCGCTTCTACCATAACCTTCCGTCGTCCGTTAGCAGCGATTACCGCCTTAATTGCGTTCGATAGAAGATTGAGAAAAATCGAAAATAGTTCTGCTTCTAGCATCGGTCCTACTTGTAGAGTCGGTGACACGTGATCAATGTCAATTTCTATTTTGTAGTTGCTACTAATCAAATCAAAAGATCGAATTGCTCTCTCGAGACGAGGTCGAAGGGTCAAGCGATCTGGCTCCGATTGCCGATTGACAGAAATTAGCGAAGTCATTGAAAGCAGTTCGAGCAGTCGTTCCTTGACAGTTCCGAACTCGTCAATAACGCTCGAAATCCTTTCCCTCTCGGACTTACCTACGCGCCTATTGACTTGATCGAGAGAAACTCTAACTTGCTCAAACCAGCTTAAAAGGGCCTTTACCTCATGTGAAAAAATCAGCAACAGTGTAGACGTTGAAGCCACCAGTTGAAGATGGCGTAGTTCCGCCCGGCTGGACGCGTCATGCTTAGCAATTGCACGCGTGGCAGTCTGAAGCGACCGCAAGACATGTTGACGTTCCGTCGTTGGTAGATACGTTGCGAGATTCCGTACCTCGTTCTCAACCACTCTGAGCGCCGTTTGCACAACTTCCTTGGGCTGAACGTCGCGCGCAAGTTGGCTTTGTAGGTCTTCGCGTGCTTCTCGAGCTTCTTCTTTAGCAATTAGAGCTCGGGCATATTCACGATAGATAGTGGACCAATCAATTCCAAATCTGACTATTTCTCGCAACTGCCCGATACCAGCCTCTCCGACGAATCCCTCTCTACTGGCCTTCGGTTCAAAAGAAGAGGCAGCCCGTTCTCCGATTTCCACATCGCCGATATAGCTCCTATTTGACAGAAGCGAGAGTAGGGCGCGTTGCGGATTTACTCCTCTCAAATTCGCAGCAAAGGGCTGGAGAATAGGAGACAATGCGGTCTTGCGTGAACTGCGATCACGGTCGATGTTCAGCCAATCGTTTCCGGGTTCTCCATAGGGATAAACTCTAAAACCCTTATATCGGATGAAGATGCCGCCCCAATCTTCGACGATCTCCTGCAGGCTCTGCTTCGAAACTACGTCCTTCTTTCTCATTTCGTCTCGACTGTAAGCTGGCATGATTCCTATCTTCGCTGAAACGCTCGCCAAGTCGGGAAACCGTTCTGGGTGAGTGACTTCTCTCTCTCCAACCTTCATAGCATTGAGGGTGTACTTAACGACGCCTGTGCTATTGACGCGTATATTCAAATCGCCCCAACCAGCCGTGATGAGTCGTTCCCTGAGGTTGCTAATATCCTCTTTGAAATCGGGAGCTTCAATACTTACGTTGAAACCGGGGTCTTCCTCAAAGCCCGGCCGTTTTCTACCTCGGTTCGCTGCTAGGACTGCCAATTGTCGCTTTAGAAAGCCATATCCTCGCTTATTCCATTCGTCTATCGGACTCCCGCTTATAACTAAAGTCGTCCCTGTGGTTGCTGTACTTAATACTTTGCGGGTTCCGTCACAGTGAACCTCACTGATCAACTTTCCCGGCTTAAATTTGGACCAAGGGAAGACCACATTTGTTTGCTCGAAGCGACCGTCGTGGAGGGCAGCAGTTGTCGATAGCTGCAGGGTAGAGCCGAGCCGGCGGCAACTAAATCTTCCTATTCCTTTTGAGCCAGTGCGAGGTCGGCCATAGCGTAACGATACGTCTTGGTCCTTTTTGTGAGTGGTAGCAATTCGCATCCAGTATTTCTTGACGTCATCAAAACTCATACCAGATCCATCGTCGATAACATGTACCTGTGGCCCATATGGGAAGTCTGGAATAATCTTGACATTGACTTCGGTAGCGTCCGCGTCGTAAGCGTTTTTGACTAGCTCCACCAGAGCAATGTGAGCAGTCTCAACAAGTTTTTCGCCTAGTTCGGATAGGAGCGCACTATCAACGGTAAACGTTAGTTCTGGCATGTGCGAACGATTATAGTTCTCGCAAATAGGTCGATCGTCGAAAGCTTAAGGAGCTGTCCCATTTTGTAGTCACCAAAGCATGAAAGGATTGCTCGGGAACTACAGTAATTCAAAATGATAGTAACACGCGTGCCATACGCAATCGTCCAATGTATTCCTGAATAAGCCCCAGTCCGAGACACGCTCCAGGCTGTGATACAAAATAGCGTCAATTATTTCAGTCTCCGCTGCTGGCGTGACGATTAAGGCGCCAGTTCATGCGTCGGCTGCTGACTAAGACGGGCTCGGATTCGGACCTCAACTTCTTTCCATGTACGCCCAGCATCCGGAGCGTTCGCGTATGCGGCCAACCGCGCATTGAGTAGCGCTTTCTCATCGATCGTTAACGGTTCTTCGCCGTCAAGCCAATTGGCATCATCAGCTTCAATTAATCTCGAGTGGGTTTCTTGGCGCTCCATCTTGTGAGTTTGGGTAGTTCCTCGAGGATCTCAGTCTTAGTCATGAACATAATAGATACGTTGTTGTCTGCACGCAAACTTCAATCCTTTAGACTGTTTAAGAACCAAAAGACTCAATCAGGACGGTCGTCTGATAAGACCCGTTATGTTCTCGCGTTCTCGCAAATTGCGCGTCGCCGGCGTACTCGAACATAATGAGTCTTATCAAGACACCTCGCGGTCTTTTTATTTTTTCTGATTGCCACGGTCCTGCCGTCACTCTTCGGGCGTTATTGACAGTCTTTCAGTTGCCTTCGACTCGTGTCTGATGGCCGATGTCCGACGACTCTAGTGCATAGGAGAAGGCGATCCTAGTGATTCCCGAGTCAACTGTTTCGTTCGCGCCAATTCTACTTGGGTCCGCCACCAACTTCGGATCTGCTGACATCCTGATCAGCGCAAAAAACAAGATAATTCATCTTGTTGGACCCGAGAGGCATTGACATTGATCTTTTTAGAGTCTCATTCGTAGGTAGTCCATGCAGGCACACTGCATGCACAAATCCAGCGGTTTCAGCCGGCGTGACGGTTACTCCAGCGGCAGGATCAGATCGTGACTGTCGTAGTATCCTTCGCCGTCGGCTTGGACCAACCCTGTCGGTTCGACTGCAACCAATCCAGAGTGGAACCAAGACAATCAAGTGTCCAGCCTGTATCTCCGTTGCCGAATAAAATTTGTATGGCGACGATTTCTCGAGTAGCGCGTAACGTGACGATTACACGATGCTTTTGGCCTTCATTACCCTCCTCCGCACACTCGATAAGTTCGTCGTGTTCCTCGTCGAGCAGACCGTCTCCTGGTACGGTCAGTGTGATACGGGCTATTGGCATGAAAGCTCATTGCAGGGTTTGCCCTACATTCCAATGGAGGGACGCGATCAAAAAGTCGGAGCTTGCGGAGGGAGGGCAGTGCGCGCTCGCTTTCGCCTTGAGACGATTGCTCTCAATACACAGTAAGTCACGCCGGAGATAAACACGCTATCCAATAACATCCCCATCCCCAGCGAAAGCCAAATCAGAGCGTGAGTGGAAATCCCTGGTAAGGATGACATGAAGCACATGGGCCACCCAAAAACCCACACCGCAAACATTACCGAAGCATCATCTTTAAACAAGGCTCTAACCAAAACTACGGTTATGAATATGCTGGCGGTAACAAATAGCCCTGTAGCAAAGGATGCAAGAAGAAGCTTCATGTCCGGGTAGAGAATAACAGATTCAATAGATGGCGAACGCTACCGATCGAGCGAAACATGCCGCAGTCTAAACGGTAAGACTAAGCTGTGCCACAATCCTGCACAAAACACGAACGGCCACCTTTACAGGTAGCCGTAAATAGCCGATTAACTGGTCGGGGCGAGAGGATTCGAACCTCCGACCTCACGGTCCCGAACCGTGCGCTCTACCAGGCTGAGCCACGCCCCGACGTTCGTGGATGATAGGGAAGCAACGTGAGGGTGTCAAATTCGCTCGGAAGTTTGTCGGGTTATGAGATCTTCACGTTTGACGATGAAGCCTATCGTTGAGTCATGAACCCTTCACCGTCGACTCATCGAGCAGTGTATTCCGCGGATCGATCTCGATGCTGAGCGGCTTTTCGCGCAGGGGGATGCGCTCAATCAGGAGTTTGCCCGCGGGTTTGAGGACCACGTCGCGGTTGCCGTGCGCTGTTGAAATGGTTATCGGCACCGGATCCGTGAAGGCGTTGCCGGGCTGAAGCTGAGTCAAGACCAATCTCAACTCCTTATTCCCCAACCAGAACCATTTCAACTCATACTGCGGGTGGCCGCTGTCGTAAACCCAACGCGCGAAGAATGCGCGCAGATCAGTGCGGGACGATTTCTCAAGCGCGGCGCGGAGGTCTTCTGTAGAGGCGTTTGCGTTTGCATGCGCGTGGTAGTAAGCGCGCAGGCCGCGGAAGAAAGCGTCGTCGCCCAAACGCGAACGCAGCATGTGCAACACCCACGCGCCCTTTTGATAGTTGTTCGCGTTCAATAGCTTCATTAAATCTTCAGTGTCGCGATCGAAGATCGGTGTGCGCGTCGTCTTTTCATAACTAAACGCCCTCTCCGCCGCGTCTTTCATGTACGCCTGAAACGCTTCCTCACTCTCGTATCGCTGCAAAAACAGTCCCGCGAAGTACGTCGCGAAGCCTTCGCTCAACCACAAGTCGGACCACGTCGACTCCGTTACCGAATCGCCAAACCACTGATGCGCGATCTCGTGCGCGATCACGTCGGTCGTGCTAATCGGAATGCCAAACGTCTTGCTCATCTTCGGCGAGGACCGCGGCGTGAACAACGTGCTCGTGAACACGATCGCGCTCGAGTTTTCCATGCCGCCAAAGCGCGTCGCGCCGACAATCAACGCGAGCTTCTCGTACGGATACGGCGCGATCGTTTCGCTGAAGTAGGCGACTGACGGAATGGAAGGCGCGAAACCTTTCATCGCGAGTGGCGCGTCGACGTGCGGCACGTAATACGAGAGCGGCGTTGCGGTGCGTTCGGTTGGTTCGAAACGCGCGAACTGACCCACGCCGATGATCATGCAATAGGGCGGAATCGGCACGCTTTCTGTGTAAGTCCACAGGCGATGCGTGCCGCTCGTCGTTACATGGTCCAGGCGGCCGTTAGCAACGACTTCATCACTTGCCGGCGCGGTGATGTTGAAGGCCACGGTGGCTTTTGCCGACGGGTGGTCCAGGGTTGGGATCCAGTGATGCACGCGGTTGGGCCAGTTGTCGCCGATTGCGGAAGGTTTGCCGTCTTTGTCGGCGGTGAGGATCAGACCGTCTTTTGGTTTGCCGTGGTATTGGACCTGGAGCTGCAAGTGTTTGCCGGGCTGGAGGCGTTCGGCGGCGGTGATTTGCAGGTGGCCGTCTTTGTGGGTGAACGTAACGGGTTTGGCGTCGAGCGTGACGGCGTCAACTGTTAGTTCGCCGAAGTCGAGATCGATCAGCGACGTTGGTTTGAGAATGACGATGTCGATCCGCGCGGTTGCGGAAGCGATCTCGGAGAGTTGATCGTTGAGCGAGATGTCGATGAGGTAGTGTTTGGGCTGCCATGTGTCCACTGAGCGTTCGACCCGCACTGCGTACGACACGTTGGCGGGAATTAAAACCAATAAAAGAAAAACCGATTGTAAGCAAAGTGATAAGCGAGTTTTCATTTAAAGGATGCCAAGTTTAAAAGCCAGGTCAGCTAGCGGATACCAAGCATCAACAGCGCTGAGCGATCGGAGACTTCGCGATCGCTGTCGAGCCACTTGCGATAATCGATCAGCTCCGTGTCAGTCACAGGACGATTGCCTAGGCGCGCTGCCGGCGTGCGTTCAAACGCGCGATTCGTGAGCGCCATGTGTGCTTTGCGCACCGGCAACTGCGTTGGACCAGCGAGCGCGGCTTCGGCCGATTCTACATCCGGAAAGAAATCGTCGTAAGCGAGCAGATGCCACACCGTGCCCGCGCCTTCACCCTCCACCGCCAACACACGCAACAACCCAAAGCCACTTTCAAGCTGGAAGATTAAATCGTCACCGGGTGCGAACTGCGCCATCCTGGTCAGAGATTAACACGGACCGTACCGATCCGTTGCCAAACGAAAAGCGCGCCTCTAGAATCGTGCAATTCGCGATGAGCCAATTCGATTCCAACAAGGACTATTATGGCGTTTTGGGCGTCGACAAGGACGCGTCGGCGGGCGACATCTATCGCCAATATAAACGCCAGGCGGCGAAGCATCATCCGGATCGAGGCGGCAGCGAAGAGCAGATGAAGTCGCTGAACGAAGCGTACGGCGTTTTGAAGAACTCGACGTCGCGTCGCGCTTACGACGATTCGCGAACGACAGGCGCTTATTCGAGAGCAACAAGCGATTGGCGCGCGACAGCGACGGGTGCACGAGCGAGAGCCGATTTCGTTCCAGCATCAAAGCGTGCGGCGCGCGACGTCGGCGTCATGGGCCAATGTCTCAGCGCGTTGTTGTGTCTCGTCGCGGGACTTTTCCTCCTGGTGCTGGTGCGCTTTCAATGGATGTGGTTCCTTTGGCCGCTCGCGATTCTCGCCGTGTCCGTCGTGGGCTTCGGCGTGTTGCTCGCGCGCAGCGCGATGGTCGCGGTCAACGATTCGTTGCCGAAGACGAACCGGTTGAAGCGGCACACGAAACTGCAGGAGTTTGCTTTTTGGGCCGTCATCATCACTACGGGCTACGGCCTTTATCTGGTGCTTTCGAGCTGAGACCACGCGCGATGATCAAAGGCCTGGACCTGCTGTTTCTCGAGGTCAATAGTCTGGAAGAGTCGCTCGCGTTCTATGAAAAGGTGCTCGGGTTTGCGGTCGAGTCGGTCAACTTCAACTCAGAGCCGCCGATGGCGCGGCTGCACGGCGGCGAGCTGAGAATCACGTTGGCCCAACATCTCGAGACGATGCTGCGTCGCGGGCGCGGCGTACACTTGTTTGTCGGTGTCGAGGATGTTGACCAGTTTTACGAGCAACTGATCGAAAGAGGCGCTGACGTGCAGCCGCCGGTCGATGAAGGTTGGGGCGGACGCTTCATCACTCTGGAAGATCCGGACAAGTACCGCTTCTTCTTTGTGACGTGGTCCAACGCCGAGCAAGCGATCCGCGGCAACGAAGCGAAACAAACGGAGTAACTAAATGGCCGGACAACACATAGAAAACCTTTTCCGTCGCTTCAAAGGCGAGAAAGTAAATCTTAAGACGATCTCCGGTGGCATCTACGAAGGCCGCGTGATCGAAATCACGAACGACTATGTGTGTCTGAGTGAAACCTTCGGCACTGACAGCCAGCCGGTCTTCATCTTCTTCAACGCGATCGAATCGGTGGCCGCGACCGTCCCGAATGAATAAGCAAGCTTCAAGTCATGCAGTACGTTGCGAACCCGCCTAATCCCTGGTTAACACATTCCGTCGAATGGATCGGCGAACCTCCGGAAACCAAACTCGAAGTTTTCGAAGAAACTGAAACGCGCCGCATCATCACGCACAACAACAGTCCCGACGTCGGTTTCGACTACACGGTCAACTGTTATCGCGGCTGTATTCACGGCTGCACTTACTGCTTCAGCCGCCCGACGCACGAGTATCTCGGCTATGGAGCTGGAACGGATTTCGATCGCAAGATCGTGGCGAAGGTGAATGCGCCCGAGTTGCTGCGACAGGAGCTGATGAAACCAGGTTGGAAAGGCGACGAGATCGTCTTCTCGTTTACGTCAGATCCGTACATTCCACTCGAAGCAAACTACAAACTCACGCGACGCTGTCTCGAAGTCTGCGTCGAGTTTCAACAACCGGTCGGCATCATCACGAAGTCGGCGCTGATCAGGCGCGATATCGACGTGCTACAGGAACTGAACCGCAAAGCGCACCTCGGAGTGTTTCTCACGATCCCGTTCACGGACGTCGAAACTGCGCGCGCGGTAGAACCTTACGCGCCTTTGCCGGAAGCGCGCTTTCACGCGATGGAAGCACTCGCGAGGGCCGGCATCACGGTCGGCATCGGCATCGCGCCCGTGATTCCCGGTTTGAGCACGGACATTCCAGTGCTTTTGCAGCGCGCGAAAGATGCGGGCGCACAGCTCGCTTTCATCAACATGCTGCGTCTGCCCGGCAGCGTGGCGCCGTATTTTGAGGAGCGTTTGCGTGAGAAGTTGCCGACGAAAGCCGACCGCGTGCTGAACCGTATTCGCGAAGCACGCGACGGCAAGTTGAACTCGAGCGTGTTTGGCGAACGCATGCGCGGCAAAGGCGAGTACTGGGCCGCGACGGAAAGACTCTTCCGCATTCATTCGCAGCGTCTCGGCTTCAACAAGAAACGTACCCACGAAACTTCCGCGACGACCACGTTCCGCCGTCCCTCCGCGCAAGCGAGTCTGTTTTAATAACGTTCCCTAAACACCACGTCGCGTCTATAATAAGCGCACCCCACAGCCAAATCAGGAGGCAAAGGCGATGCTGATCCGCGATGTGATACGCAACCGCGAGCCTTACTCGACCAGATCTTCTGCCAGCGTGCAGGAGGCGGCGGAGTTTATGGCTGCGCGAAACATTGGCGCGGTGTGTGTGATCGATGAGGAGGGCCGGCTGCTCGGTGTCTTTTCCGAGCGCGACGTGATGAACCGGATCGTCGTGCCGCAGCGTGATCCGCAAGCAGTGCGCGTTGGTGAAGTGACCAGCGAACTGCGCGCGGTGATCCAGTGTGACGAGACTCCGCATCAGGCCCTCGAACGCATGGAGCGATATGGTACTCGCCATCTGCCGGTGGTCGACGGCGAACGCTGGGTCGGCATGCTCTCGATGCGCGATCTGTTGCGCGTCGAAGTCGGCGAGCAGGGCGACGAGATCAAGCTGCTGCACGAATACATACAACATTAGGATCAAGCTGGTGTCACTAAAATCTTCGTGGTCTTTCATCGCCCTCGTAATCATCGTCTGTGTTGCTTGCGCCCGGCCGCCCGCCGGACGCGGCGCGGGTGAGGTTGCAAGCTCGCCGCAGTCAAACACGCGTTTCAAAGTCGAGAAAGTCATCGGTGGCCTGGAGGTGCCGTGGTCCATTGTGTGGGCGCCGGACGGCCGCATGATCTTTACCGAACGCCCGGGACGCGTGCGGGTTTTCGAAAATGGCGCGTTACGCGCGAAGCCGCTGTTCGTCGTGCCCGACGTTGAATCGAGCGGCGAGAGCGGGTTGATGAGTGTGGCGCTGCATCCGCAGTTCAGCAGCAATCATTTCGTCTATCTCTCGTATGCTTACGCGCGAGATAAAGTGCGCGTCGCGCGCTATCGCGAAACGCCGGATGGCTTCGTCGATCAGAAGGTGATCATCGAGAACCTTCCCGCCGCGCAGTTTCATGCCGGCTGTCGTATTCGTTTTGGACCGGACGGCAAGCTCTACATCACCACCGGCGATGCCACGCGCCGCGAGATCGCGCAGAAACTCGATTCACTCGGCGGCAAGACGCTGCGCTTGAACGACGACGGCTCAGTGCCGCAGGACAATCCGTTCGTGGGCCAACAGAACGCGCGGCCCGAGATCTGGTCCTACGGTCATCGCAACGCGCAGGGCATGGACTGGCAGCCGGGTACGAACCTGATGTTTCAAACCGAGCATGGACCAAGCGGCTTCGATGGACCGGAAGGCGGAGACGAGGTCAACATCGTCGAGAAAGGGAAGAACTACGGCTGGCCGATCATTCATCACACGCAAACGAAGGCCGGACTCGAGTCGCCGCTATTGGAGTACACGCCGCCGTGCGCGCCGGCGAGCGGCATGTTCTATCGCGGTAACGCGTTTCCGTCGTTCAAAGGAAACTTCTTCTTCGGCTGTTTGCGTGGCGAGATGTTGATTCGCGTGGCGCTCGACGGCCGGAAGGTGTTGGGCCAGGAGGGAATCATCAAAGACTTCGGCCGCATTCGCGACGTGGCCGAAGGACCAGACGGATACCTTTACTTCTCGACTTCCAACCGGGATGGACGCGGCAAGCCGGCGTCAGACGACGATCGGATCATTCGCCTCGTGCCCGCGCCTTAGAGTTTAGAGTTTCTGGGCCAGGATCGCGGTCTTGCTCCAGCCGATCGCTTCTTTTCGCGGGAAGCGATACTGGTGCACGATGCGAAAGTGTTTTTCCGTTTGTTCTTTCACTTCCTGCGGCGGATGGCTCTTGAAGCGGAAGAGTATTTCGAGCAGCACACCGACGGCGCTCGGATGCACCGGTAAGTGAAGCAAGTGACCGCCGGGCGCGATGACGCGCGCGAGCTCAGTCAATCCATCGGCCAGCTTCACGTACTCGAGCGCACCGGAAGTGACCACGAGATCCATCGACTTGTCGGCAAAAGGAAGACAGAGCAGGTTGCCCTGGGTGAAGGTGACGTCGCGTTTTCGGCCCGGGCTGTAGTAAAGCGATTTGCGCGCGGCCGCCACGGAAGTCTGTGACAGATCCAACGCCGTGATCGAAACCGGGCAACGAATCGCACGCAGCAACGCGAGTGTCAGCAGGCCCGTACCGCAACCAGCATCGAGAATGCGCGCGCCGCGCTCGACGGGCAGCGGGTGCTGCGCAAAGTATTGATCGAGCGAACGGCCGTAACCGTTCAGCTTGAAAGTCAGATCGTAAAGCCGGGCGATCCGGTCGTAATAAGAGCCCGCACGCGCCTCGTTTTCGGTTGCAGTTAGAGCGTACTCCATGAGCTTCTCTTGAGCCTCACCTCACTGACGGATTACGTTGTGCAGTTTATTTCATCCCGGCGTGGCGCGGGCCATTGTAGCCTCGTCGCGACTTTTACTCAACCGAAACGTTAGACCGACGCAAGAACGACACATCCTCCCGTTCCTCATTCGACTGCTTCTCAGGAGGAACAAAGATCATGAGTCGAATCTTGCGGACACCTGCTGTTGCAATGCTGCTTTTGGCAATGACAATCACGATTGCGCCCGCGCAAAACTCCTCAGCACAGCGGGTGACCAAGCGAATCCCGTACCCCACGTTTGAGCTCGAGGTGCTGGTTGACGGCCGGGCGTTGACGGAGTATCGCAGCCACGGCCGTCCGTATGTTGAAGCGCCGCGAGGAGCGGAGTATGAAGTGCGGCTGCGCAACTCGTCGCCCGATCGCGTGGCGGTCGCGTTGTCGGTTGACGGGCTCAACACGATCGATGCACTGCAAACCTCCGCGTGGAACGCGAGCAAGTGGGTGATCGAGCCGTATCAAACGATCACGATCGGCGGGTGGCAGATGAGCTCGGAACGCGCGCGGCGTTTTTACTTCACGACCGAGCGCGACTCTTATGCGGCGAAGTTGGGCCAACGCGGTGACTTCGGTGTGATCTCGGCCGTGTTCTTTCGTGAACGAAATCGGCCGGTGATCGTGCGGCCGTCGGAGCAATCATCATCAGGCGCTCAACCAAAGCTGCGTGCGGAAGCGTCACGTGACAGTGACGCGGCGACTGGAATTGGACGTTCAGTCAGAAATGACGTTCGCGAGATCGATATGGAGCTTGACTCAAGACCGGCGGCAGAGTTGATGGTGAGATACGAGTATTCGCGTGAACGGTTCTGTCCGGAGCCACAGTGAAACACGGATTAAAAACGAATTACTTGCGGATCAGGTCGGGGGTGTAGAGTTGCATATAGACACGGTAGTTTGACATCACCTTCTGCACGTAACCCTTCGTTTCGTCAAAACCAATTTCTGCCGTGAACACGCCGGGGTCTTTGCGCTTCGCGCGGTCGAGCCAGCGCGCCACGTTGTCTTCGCCGCCGTTGTACGAAGCCGCCACCGGTTCGAGCATCTCCGGAAAGAGTTGGCCCAGGTACTTGAGATATTCGGCGCCGAGCGTGATCGATGTGTCTGGTTGGTAAAGCTGGTTCTCACTCAGCGACTTCAGACCTGCGCCTGGCGCGTACTTCTGCGCCGCATCGATTGTGAACTGCAACAACCCACGCGCGCCGGCGGGCGATTTCGCGAACGGCTTGAACACGCTCTCCTGTTTGATCAGCGCGAGAATGAAACGTGGGTCGAGCTTGCGCGCCTTCGCCGCGCTCAGAATCGTTGTGCGATAAGGCGCGGGATACGAATCTGCAACGCGAGCGATCGCCGAGTTCACTTCGTCCACACGACTCTCAACGATAACCGCGCCCGCCGGACTCGCGAGCTTCGGTAACCGCTGACTCGCGAGCCAGCCGTAATACGAATCCACCCCGTCCGGAATCGCGAGATACGCAGCAAATGCTTCGTGCTTCTTGCCCGACTTCTCGAGACTGTACGCGCGCAGATACGCAACCTCAGCACGGCTCGTGTCCACCGCTTTCGAGAAGTTTCGTTTCGACAACTCTTCCGCCATGGCAATCGCGTTGGACCAATCACTTTCGGCGACGTAAAGCCGCAGCGCGCCGAACATTGCATTGGTTTCAATGGCGCTGCCCGCGAAACGTTGTCGCGTCTTTGTTACCCAGACGAGCGCGTCCGCCGGGCGTCCCGCTTCGCGCAGAGTATCGATCATGTTCAGGTGCGCCGTGTCGATTCGTTCGCCGTTCGGAAAACGATTGATGTATTCCTCATAGCGCGCCGCTGACTCCGACGCCTTGCCCATGCGCAGCAGGGAAGCGGCGCTGAAGTTCAGGGCCTCGCGGCCTTCCTTCGTATTCGGATATTGCTGGAAGAGATCGTTGAAGGCGACGTAACCGTCCTGATAATCCTTCGCCAGAAAGTAAGAGCGGCCGATGCCGAACAAAGCCTCGGGAACAAGCGGGTCCTGCGGATAGTTGGCGACGAGCGCCTGCCAATGCGCGCGTGCTTCGTCGAAGGCGCGGTTCGCGAGATAGACGGCGGCGCGGCGCATGTGCTCCGCGGGCGCGAGCTTCGGCACACTCGCACCGGCGCTCGACGCGTCACTGCGTCGCACAGCGGAGAGCGCCGTTTCACCGCCTGACTGCGCGGTGGCGTGAACTGTAAGCAGGAGAGAAAGACTGAAGGCGACGGCGATCTTCTTTAACACTTACTGATTACTCCCCAGGTGTCGGGTGTCCTGCTTCGATGATCTCAAACGTCGTATGGATTTCTACTTGCGGTCTCAGCGTCGCGGCAACGCTGCAGTACTTCGTCTCGGAGAGTTCGACTGCCTGCGCAACGGCTTTCTCCGAAATGCCTGTGCCGGTAATGATGTGATGAACGTGCATCGACGTGTAGCTGCGCGGATACTCGTCGCGTCGTTCGCCCGAGACTTCAACCGTGTAACTCGTCACCTGCTGTCGTTTCTTTTTCAGAATGCTCGCGACGTCTGTCGCGGTACACGAGCCGAGTGCGACGAGCAGCAGTTCCACCGGCGAAGGCGCTGACGAACGTTGCGAGTTCGTGTCGAGCACAAGCGCGCGACCGGCGGGTGTGATCCCGACGAAGAGATCGTCAGCAACAAACCGCACTATCGCTTTGCCGTTCGTGGACATCGATCAAACTCCGGCGAAAGAATAACACAGCGAAACCATCCTTGCGTTTCGTGTTATTATCGCCGCGCGGCAACCACTCAGATCGCCTCACGCAAAAAACTTGAATGCAAAGGTGACGTCTCGATCGTCCGTGCCCAGGAGACGCCTTTGGTGAAAACCTGGGAGGAGCATCGTGGCTGATATCCTGGTCGTTGATGATGACGACGTGATCCGCGAAACGCTGTGTGAACTGCTCGCCTCCGATCATCACTGTCAGCAGGCAAGCACCGCCGAAGACGCCTTGCGAAAGTTGCAAACGCGATCGTTCGACGTGGTCCTGACAGACATTTCCATGCCCGGTCTGAGCGGGCGTGAACTGTTGAAGCGCGTGCTGAGTCTCTACCCGGGAATGCCGGTGATCGTGATTTCCGGGTTGAGCGATCAGGACCAGGCGCAGAGTTTGATCCGCGCGGGCGCGTTCGACTACTTGATCAAGCCGTTTCGGTTGGAAGTCGTGGAGGAGAGTGTCAGGCGAGCGGCGCAGCAGCGGCAGACGAATGTAACCAGATAAATTTACGCGGCGACGATCTTGACTTTATCGGGCCGGAGGCTGTCGAGACGCTGATTGATCTCGCGCACCAGCTCCAGGATTCGATCCGCCGTAAAAGGCTTCGCGACGACCCAGTCGACACCCGCGGCGCGTTGCTCGTGCGAACCGACCAGCTCGCCCCAACCCGTGATCACGGCGATCGGAATTCCCTGGTTGAGCTCGCGAATCTCGCGCGCCAGTTCCCAACCGCTCATTCCCGGCATGCCGATGTCTGTGAACACGCCGTCAAATTCGTGCTCGCGAAAAAGCGCGAGCGCTTCCGTGCCGTCCGACGCGAGCTTCACCTCGCAGTGCTCGCCTTCAAGAATGTCAGCCAATAGATCGCGCACGAAGTCTTCATCGTCGACGACGAGTAGTCGTGTTGGCGGCAGCTCACCGGCGTGCGTCATCGTGAGCGTGAGCGGTTCCGGCGGCTGTTCGGCGGGATCGCGTTTGGTCGCCGGTGCTTCAACGATCTTTGCGACAGGCAGCGTGATGCAAAACTCCGTGCCGCGACCGTAGTGTGATTCAACTTCGATCGTGCCGCCGTGCCGGCGAATGATGCCGAAGCTGACGGCGAGTCCGAGGCCGAGTCCCGCTTTGCCCTTCGTCGTGAAGAACGGATCGAAGATGCGCGAACGCACTTCCGGATACATGCCGATGCCCGTGTCAGCCACTTTGATAATCACGTGCTCGCCCGCGGCGCGCGTCGAGAGCGAAAGCTTGCCGCCTTCGGGCATCGCATCGATCGCGTTGAAGACCATGTTCACGAGCACTTCGCGCAACTCGGCGTCGTCGCCCATGACCATCGCATTCGAACCGATCAGCAGCTCGAGATTGATGTGGATGTTTGAAGCTTCCGCGCAGTTCTTCCAACGCGGCCGCGTGATCTCGCTCGCGTCCATGAGGATTTGATCGATCGAGACGAGCTCGAAGTTGTGATCGCGACGCTGGCGGGCAAAGTCCTGAATTCGTTTGACTGTTTTGGCGCCGTCTTCGGCAGTCTTGATGATGATGTCCAGACCGCGGCGCAGCTTCTCCTCGTCGTCTGTTTTTTGCAGGAGTTGCGCGCGGCCGAGGATGCCGGCGAGCGTGTTGTTGAAATCGTGGGCGACGCCGGAGGCGAGTTCGCCGAGCGCCGAGAGTTTTTCCATTTGGGAAAACTGTTCGCGAATGCGTTCCTGTTCGGCGATGTAGTGTGAGAGTTCTTTGACGTGCTTTTCGGCTTGTGCGGCTTGCGCGACTGACGTTTCGACGTGTTTGAGATAAGTGCGGTAAGTCAGGAAAACGATCGCGATGATCGGCAGCGTGATGACGAACGCATACGCGCCCATGAAGTAGACGAGTCCGGCGATTACGCCGGCGGCGAGCGCGCCTGAGAAATAAGTGATCGACGTCCAGAGATAGTGTTTACGCCAAGTTTGCCAGATGGGCTCGTTTGTTTTGAGTGCGGCGCCGATCGCGACAAGTCCGGAGTTCGCGGCGTAATGCGTCAACGCCATCGTGCAGATCGCCGCGACGAAGCGCGCGGTGAGCGGATGTGCCCGCAGCGCGACTACGTCGCCGAACATCGACGTCATCACACCGCTCGTGATGCTGATCGACACGGCGGCGCTCGCCCAGTTGAAAGCCACGATGCGCGACTTACGACTGAAGCGCAGCGAGGTAATCAGTGCTTCGACAGAGCCGACGATGATTGCCGCGGGCGCGCCGTAAAGCAGCAACAACAGGAAGACGAAAGTATCCGAAACTGAGATCTGAGAACTCAAACGCGGAATCGGCACCGTGATCCGCGACGTCAGCACCAGCGCCATCGCGACGAGCAAAGCAAAACGCGCGTCAAACTGAAGAACGTTGACACGCGTGCAAGCAAAGAGGAATGCCAGGCAGCCGGTTCCGGTTACGACCCAGAGGAATGGCCCGAAGAGTTTGTTTCTTGTAGTGCCGGGCGTGTCTGACATTTGAGTTAGTGGTTAAGGTGAGGTCAGAGGCTACCTTTTATCAGGTCAGATCGGGGGAGTTTTAGTTCCGGGCCTGCTCCATTCTGGGGAGAAAAATTGTTTCGTAAGTCGCGCGGAAGTGAAATCCGCATTTGCGATAGAAGTTCAGCGCCGGTTTGTTCGTTTCGTTCACGAGAAGGCAGATGGACCGCGTGTCTTCCAGGAGACGTCGCATCAGGGCGGACATGAAACGCACGCCGCTGTTGTTACCGCGGCGGTCTTCACATACCCAAATGCCTTCGAGATAGTTGACTTGTTGCGTGCGCGAGATGACGTCGGCTTTGAAGATCAGCTTGCCGTCTTCGATGATGACCCACGTGCGACCTTGTTCGATACGTCGCAGACAGCGCTTGCGAAAGCCTTCCGGATCGACCTGCAACGGATCGATACCGCTCTCGGCAAACGCGAGCTCGGCTTGCACCGGCATCACTAAATCCAGCTCTGCCGGTGTTGCGGGCCGGAGACCGATCACGGGTTCGCGGGCCTCCACAGGCCAGCTCAATTCAAACAACCATTCGCGGGCCGCGAGTCGCTGCCGGCGTCCGGCCGCTGCGTAGTGACCCCAGAAATCAGCGACGCGCTCTTTTTCGCCCATGATCATGTGGGTGTTGGCGCACTGTTGGGCCACCTGGGCCAACGCGGCGAGCGCGCGATCGGAAACTGTCTCCATCAGCGTAGCGTGACCGACGAGGGCAACGCCTTCGAGCCGTCCGTTCACGTCGCGACAACCATAGAACGTGCCGCGATTGAGTGGACTCTCGAGCCCGTTGTCGTGAATCAGGCTCATCATGGCGACCGTGTGAATCGGCCGTTGCGCGAGAAACTCCAGCACTTCGGCTTCTTCGCCATCCAGCAGCCGGTCGACGGAAACACTGCCAACCTTTGGCGCCAGTTTGTGGTTGAGCTCGTTGGCTCTGAATTCTGTGCGTACGTGTAGCATTAGTCTACGTCTCCGACAGTGGTTCCTGTTTATGCTGTGGGCTGTTGGTGCTTAGTAGCCCAGGTAGTCTGTGTTGTCGTCGGGAACAATTGCCATTGAGGTAGTGTCGTCTCCATTGAGCATGGAGTTGAATGCTTGCATGACCGAATCGCCGATCAGCACGCCGTCACCGATGAGAACGCCATCGCCAATCAGCACGCCATCGCCGATCAAAACGCCATCACCGACCAGGACGCCGTCGCCGATGAGCACGCCGACGGAGAGAAAAATCACGCCGTTGCCGAACGAGGTACCGTTGCTGGTCTGAATGCTGTCACCGATCAGCACGCCGTCTGAAAGCATGGTGGTGTCGCCAATGAGCACGCCGACGGCGTCGCCGATCAGCACACCCGTGACATCGCCGATGAGCACGCCTCTCGTATCGCCAACCAAAACGCCGTCGCCGAGCAACACGCCAGTCGCGTAGACCTTTTGATACTTCGTGATCAGCGCGGAACCGGTCGCGTAGGTCTGACCGAGAATCACGCCCTGGGCCCACGAGAACGTATACGCGCCGTTGGCAAGCGTAATCGTGCTTTGCGGGGTCGGCGGTGTGCTGACGAGCAATGACGCGCCCACTGCGGTCGAGCTGGTGATGCTGGTGCGAACGAGTTTCGCAAGACGCACCGCGCCGTCGACGTTCAGTTCGCCCGCGCCTTGCTCGAACGTGTTGAAGTTAGCGAGCTGTTGCGCGGAGTACATCATGAGCGACTTCACGAGGTTCGGCGTGAGCGTCGGGTTTACTTCCAACATCAACGCAGCCGTGCCGGCCGCGAGCGGGGCCGCCATTGAGGTACCGCTGAGCGTCATCTGTCTGCGGGCCGGGCTATTGCTGACGCCTGCGTCGAGGGAAGGATTCTGCGAGACGAGGTAGTTGTTCGGAGACTCGGCGAAAACGGTCTTGTTACCGGGGGCAGAGAGTTCCGGTTTGATGACGTTGTCGTAATGCTTGACGCCACTCTCGTCGGTCCAGAAGCTGCGCGTCGGACCACGCGAGCTGTAAGTGGCGATCGTGTCGTCAGCGCGCGTGTCGGTACCGTGTGTATCGACTGCGCCGACAGTAAGCGCCGACGGTTCGTTACCGGGCGCGTGAATCCGACCATAAACTTTTTGACCAGCGCTGTTTTTGCCGTTATTGCCGGCGGCTGCGACTACGACGATGCCTTTGTCGACGAGTTTGCGAACCGCCACACACAGCGGATCGAATCTGTAGGAATTGATCGCGGGCATGCCGAGACTCATGTTGACGACGCGGACGTTGTAGGTCGGCGCCATCTGCATCAGCCAGTTCAGCGCACCGAGCACGCTCGAAACCGTGCCGGTGCCTTTCGAGTTCAGCACGCGCAGGTTGAGCAGCTTTGCGCGCGGTGCGATACCGATGTATTCGCCTTTTGAAATCATGCCGTTGCCGGCTGCGGCCGCGGCGACGTGCGTGCCGTGTCCGTAAGGATCATCCGTGCGGCCTTCCCCCGTGAAATCCTGATTCACGACGATGCGTGATTGGCCGGTTTGCGTGTCGAGAAACGAAGTGTGATCTGCGTAAATGCCGGAATCGAGAATCGCGATACCAATGCCGCTGCCGTCCAGCGCGCCATCCGCACTCATTGTGCGCACGTTGTCGGCGCCAGTCGTGTGGGCCACGTGCCCACCGAGGGTCATGACTTCGCTATCAATGGAAATCGAAACGACTTCGGAGAATTGTGAGAGGGCGTTGACGACGTTGAGGGGTAATTCAAGGGCAAAAGAGTCGAGGTTAGCGAACTGCTTTCTGATTTTGACACCGTTTGTGGCCAACAGGGCGTTCAACTGGCCGCTCGGCTTGCCGTCAAGTTGGAGGATCACCTTGACGAGCTTGCTCGCGCTCTCGCTATCGAGCTGATCGAGCAGGTCGGCCGCAATCTTGTTATGTTTCGCACTGTTGCGCGCGCTCTTGCCTTTGCCGTTAAGAACGCCGGCCTGGGCAATGCCGCCCGCAAGGGTTGGTCCCAATGAGAGGTTCGCCAGCAGGGCCAGCGTCAGGAACCGTTTTGTCAGCTTCATCGATTTCACTTTGTCGTCTCCGTCACTTGAGGTTTCGCTTGTGGCCCACACAAGGTGGGGCGAGACCCCTTGTGCAGGGCCCGTGCCAGATGAGCGTGGATCGTTTACGTCACTGCGCTGCAACAACTTAGGTTGCGAAGGCGCGAATCAGGTGTGATTTGTTGACTGACCGATCGAGGCAGTTTGACAGGTTCACCTAAATCAGTTTGATAGAATCCGCCCCATGCTGCCTGAGGAAATAGAGGCCCATCGAGATCGGATGTGGCGCCGCGATCCCGAATACCGCGTCGAGGATGTTTTCAGCGCCGAACGGTTTATCGCGGACGTGGGATTTTGTGAGGCGTTGACGGATTCGCGCCGGCCTGGACCATCGCTTTACCTCGCCGTCTGCGGCCGTCGCGACGCGCACATGCCGCGCAACGTGCAGAAAGATCCGGAAAGCCGGCTCGCCTGGACCATCAAAGATGACGTGATGCGCCGCGGCCGCTGCTTCTACAGCAAAGTCGTGAAGGGCCATGCGACTTTCATCGCGCCGCGGCTGCTGCCGTTCTTCAACGCGCTTTGGGGCGTACCGGCCCGTAACGAGAAGCAGGTCCTTTCAGCCGACGCTCTCGCGATTCTCAAGATCATGCGCCGCGAGTGGGAAATGGCCACGCGCGACTTGCGCGAGGAAAGCGGCATCAAGGAGCGGGCGCGCTTCGACCGCGCGATGGTCCAGTTGCAAAAGACGCTGAAGATCATGCCGAGCGACGTGCTTTACGAGCCGACATTTACCTATATTTGGTCCATTCCCGAAGCGCGTTTTGCGGAGCAGTTGAAAGAGAAAGTCAAAAGGGAAGTGGCGCTGCGGGAGATTGCGCGCGCTTATCTGGCCGGAGCCGGCATGACTTTTCGCGGTGAGCTCGCGCGGGTGACGGGATTGCGTTCGCCGGAAGCAGGGCTGGGAAACTGGGCGTTGGTTGACGAAGGTTTTGCGGAGCGGCTGGGCCCGGGTATTTATCGGCTCAAGGATTTTGCGTCACGCCATCATTAGGCAGCGGCGTGTTGTTTTCGCGGAGCATCTGTTGCTCCAACTGGGCAATCTCGAGTACGAGCGGCAACTGGTCCTGCGCGCTTCCCAACCGTTGCATCATCAAGTCCGTTTCGCCCTGCGTGAGTTTGCGGCTGGCGGTGGCTTCGATCACCTGTAAACGAGTGCGTGCTTTGGCGAGATGATCGTTCGCCTGGCCGAGCAGGTGTTTCAGCCGGTCGTGGTCTTCGGACAGGTCTTGTTCCAGGGCTTTTGCTTCGGGAGTGCCCAAGATTCGCGCGCGATTGAGGCGTCGTTCGACCCGCAGTAATTCGCGTTTCGAACGCGCGATGATGCGCGCGGCGGTGAGCCGGCTCGCGAGAGTTTCGAGGTACGCATCGGCCAATAGCGGATTGCTTTGCTCGATTTCCTTGAGTGCGGCGCGTTCGGCCGAGGTCAGTTCTGAACGAAACCAGACAACCTCGCTGGCCGTGATTCCATCCGAAGCTAACCGGTCGCGTAATTTCGCCAGCCATTTTCTGCGGTAAAAAAGGAGAATGGCGGCAACCAGCAATCCCAGAGCGAATCCCAGGGTCAGTGAAAGGCCCGTCAACAATAGATAAACAGCGGCGGTATCGGTAGCCGTTGCGGTCAGGAAAAGAACCAGGAACACGATGGGCGCCGGAATGGTCGTCGCTGCGACTGCGACCCACGGGGCAATCTTCAACACCCGCGCCGTGGCAGCGTCTTTGGTCGAAAGTTTACCGCCTGCTTGAGTTATGGGCAGCTCCGTCATCCGCACTCCTTAGTTTTGCGATCTTAGCTTGTATAATGGGGCTGACTCAATAAGAGAGGATCCAATGAATACCGTCCGACCTTTCTATCGTCGCTTATGGCGCCTGGCTTTCGTGATCGGTTTTACGTTTGCGGTCCCGTCCGTGTTTGCTCAACCGCAGAGCATTGATGGCACGAACGGCTCACGTACTTCCGGCCGCCCGATCGTTATCCCACTCACTATCAAGGTCAACTCACGGCAGTTGGATCCGGAAACAGAACTGCAAAACGTCGACTTGACCGTTAACGAAGACGGCGAGCCGCAGACGATCCTTTCGATTCGCGGCATCGGCACGAACTCGCCGATTACGCTCGCGGTGTTGATTCAGGAAGACCTGGTGCCGTCAGTCGGGACCGAGATCAAATCGCTCGCGGATTTCATCAGTAACTTGCCGCGGGGTTCGCGCGTGATGATTGGGTACCTGCGTACTGGCAGTCTGCAAGTGAAACAGAAATTTACAAACGACCTGGAGAAAGCGTCGAAGTCGCTGCGGCCGCCGAGTGGGTTTGCGAGTGCGGGTCCTTACAATCCTTACGTGGAAGTGATTGAAGCGTTGAAGAAGTTTGACTCGCAGCCTTTGGGCCGGCGGGCGATTCTGTTGGTTTCAGATGGTTTGGATATTTCGCGGGGTGTCGATTCGTCGTTGCCGACGCAGAGTGTAGATCTGCAACGCGCGGTGAACGAGTCGCAGCGGCGTGGCGTTGCGATTTACGGTTTTTACGCGCCGACGGTTGTGGCTTCGACTAATCCCGGCTTGGCGGCAAATGCGCAGAGCTCGTTGTTGCGGTTGTCGAATGAGACTGGCGGGCATGCATTCTTTGAGGGAACGGGAGCGCCGGTGAGCTTTGAGCCGTTCATACGCGAGTTGGACGTTTCATTACAGAAGCAGGTGGCGCTGACGTTTTTATCGACGCACATGAAGAAGGGATTTCACAAAATCGAAGTGAAGTCCGTGACGCCGGGTGTGCGCGTGACGTATCCGTCGGGTTACGTGCGGTGAGTTATTGAACCGTCGCTGCGAGTAGCGAACCACGATGGTCGCTGGCGATGGCCCAACCATCCGCGAGCCGACCGATCATCCCGTGAAAATGAATGTCGCTGCCGCTCAACACGACCAGCACATCACCGGCGTGATACTTCGGGTCCTCTAACCGAAACCTGATCACCGTCGCCTGACCATTCTTCTGTTCCAGCGTCTCAAACTCGAAAGTATCCGCATCCGCAACGTACGTCTGCGAGTTGTTAGCTACTCTTTGTTCGTCAGGCATAAGGTGTAATCTGCTCCAGGTTTGGGGCGGCATGTGGGTCTCGAACCCACGACCTCCAGATCCACAATCTGGCGCTCTAACCTACTGAGCTAATGCCGCCATATTTCGGTTGGTGTGGTGCCCCCGGCAGGACTCGAACCTGCGGCCCTCTGCTTAGCTTCCAGCATCAGGCTTTCCCTGACCGCCCGTTGTAGCTCGGGGTTGCTGGCTGGACTATATCTTGGACATCTCAGTCCCGACCCGTATAGTCTCTGAGGATCCCCTCGCAAACTGATTGGCAAAGGTTTCCTGCGGATTACCCAATCCTCGCGGGTTTTTACTTCGAGTTATTACGGGATTCGAAGTACCGGGAGGCTCTCAGGGCGTCCCCGCATACAGGGTCGTCCACTCAATGGGTTCCCAACGCGTTCCCCATCAAGGCTCCAACAAGGCAGATGCTCTATCCGCTGAGCTACAGGGGCGTCAATTCAATAGCTTCGGCATGTTAACGCCGGTACCTGGTCTGGTCAACCGACAAACTCCGCGAGTACCGGTGCAGTTTCACCAACGCGTTTCCGTGGAGTGCGGGGACTTGTCACCGCTTTGGCCAAAGCGCCGACGAGTCGGCGCACTCCAAAGTCGAAAGACAAACAAAAAAGAGATCGCCCGAACGGGGGCGACCTCTTCTCGAAAGAAGGTAAAGAGATTAGCGATTAGGCCGCGCGGATCTGTTCCTGAGTTTCCGCGAACACGCGACGACCATTCAGCGCATCATCGATGATCTCGCGCACAGCCGAAGTCTCCGGATTGACGTCCATTCGGTCGCACGCTTTCAGGTGCCGGATGATGCCTTCAGTCGCAATCTCGAGAGCCACGCCGGTCAACTTCGTAAAGCGGCGGGCCTGGATATGATCGATTCTCATAAGCCGCTCGTTCAGCGGCAGGTGTGTATCAAAAGTCACGATTGCCTGAACCCCTCCAAATTAGAATCTGCGTTTCAAATGTATAAACTATAGATGCTCGGACCACCCTCTTGGATGCAGCCCTCAATGCAGCGCACAACCCACACAAGGCTTTAGATTCTGGGGGTTTAACCCCAAAGTCGTAGCTGCCTTAAGACGCATTGCCGCAGGGGTGTTCAGCGAAACGTGGGATTATAACCGAGGAGTGCCGTCCCGTCCATAATTTTTTATAGCCGGGTGAAAAGGCGCGTTCTACTGAGGTTTTGCTGGTCTACGCGAGGCACAGACAAAGACGCCGCCCGGGTTCCGATGGAGGATAAGGGGCGGCGCCGTTTGCTGAAAAATAAGAGTGCCGGGACTTCACTTTTTTGGCAGCACGGTATCTTTCATGCCCTTGCCGACTCTAAACTTCAACGTGGTTTTCGCAGGAATCTGAATGGTTTCGCCGGTCGCCGGGTTCCGGCCTTCGCGTGCTTTACGCTCGGATTTCACGAGTTTTCCGAATCCGGGAAGAACGAATTCGCCGTTTGATTTCACTTCGCGCGCGGCGAGCGTCGACAGTTCGTCAAAGAATTCCTTGATTTGAGCTCGCTTCATGCCGGTGGATTCGGCAAAGTGGTTGATAACTTCGGATTGGGTCATGCGCTTCTTGCCTGCAGCGGCTTTTGTCGCCATAGTCTGGTGTGACACCTCCAACGAGAACTAGAATTGAAAAGCAGTCGGACATTGATATACCACACTCAAGCGGCAAAGTCTTCAAGAAAACCAGCATTTTTCTAGGTTTTTTGAGGGTCGCGCCGTTTCGGGACGGCCCAACGCGCTCGTAACCTACAAAGCTGGGGCGAGGTTTTGGACTCGCTGCCCCAAAACCTCGCCCCGTCTGTCTACGAGAGAAAGCGTCGTGGCACTCTCTCGAGCACTTATCAGTGAAAAGGCTTGAAAATATTGGCAAAAGCCCAGTTAGCCTGCGAAATGCCGCTACAAGTAGGCGATGCAAAGCCCTGGTTCGGACACCCGCCATTGTCGCGCGCTACAGACCACATCGCGATTCGGGTGATATAGCTGTTGGCATTCGCAAAGTTCAACAACGATTGTGCATCGCTGAGTTGAAAGATCTCAGTATTCGTGTCGTTGATGCCGATCATGGGAGTCACGCCGATACTCGCGTTCAAACCGGCCGCCACGACCTGGTTGTGCGTGTTGGTCGCGGCTTGTTGCGCGCTAAGTCCCATCTGGCCTCCATTATCGTTGGCCGAACCGTAGTCCATCGCCATAACGTTTACGACGTCCAGACTGAGTCCATCAGTTTTCACGCTGTTCAGGATATTCACACCGCTCTGAATCAATCCTGTCGGCAGGACCGGCAGCGTGTAGGAAATTACGAGACCCGGATTCGCAGTCTTCAAGGCCTTCAACGCCTGATTGCGGCGAGTGATCGAAGTCTGGTCGGTGGTTGCGCCGCCTTCGATATCGAAGTCGAGTCGCACCGGTGTGCTGGCGTTGACGCTGTATTTATTGAGCACCGCTTGATAAGCCGCTTGCAGACTCGAGACGGTGCTACATCCTTGCGCGAGTTCAGTTCCCGAAGCGCCGCCGAACGAGATGATCACATCGCCGCCCGCCGCACGTACAGCCTGGATCTGAGAGAGTATCGTGTTGCCGTTCGGCAGCGTGTCATTCGCTACGGTGGCTCCGACACCGCCCCAAGTAGGCGTGCAGCCGCCATTGCCGACGATGAATCCCATCGTAAACACCTTGATGCCTGATTGCGTTTGAATGTTTGCGAGTTGCCAATCGACAGTCAGGCCCATGTCGATATAAGGCGCGAACACTTTCGCCGATGGTGGCGGTGGTGGTGGGCCGTTCAGCGTCGTCACGTTGATCGCCGTGCTCTGTGCGGAGCTGCCCGCGGCGTCGTTGGCGGCAACACGGAATGAGTAAGTCGTCACCGGAGACAAGCCGCTGATTGTGATATTGGTGCTGCTGGTCGTGCCCGCCGCTACGCCGTTCTTAAAGATCGTGTAGCCGGTCAACGCGCAGTTGACTGCAACAGTCGATGCGTTCCAAGTCAGGTTCGTGCTGTTGCTGGTCGTGCCCGAGGCTTGTAATCCTGTAGGCACGCTCGGAACAGTCGTGCAGGCGCTACACGTTCCGATGATGGTCCAGGGCGCGCCGCTTCCTGGCCCACCGTTGTTTGTCGAAGGGTTTTGGCCCTGCGTCCAGAAGTTGGCCTGGTAATTCACGCCGTTGAGACTAGCCGTCATGCCTGCAGTGTAGACACTAGTGGAGTTCCAGGTTGCCGCGCACGAACCGCCCCCGCCACCACCGCCCGATCCGCTACATGGTCCGTTGCTGGTCCAGGGCTGACCGCTGCCTGGTCCACCATTGTTCGTAGCGGGGTTCTGTCCCTGGGTCCAGAAGTTTGCGGTGTAGTTAACTCCATTAACGCTTGCCGTCATGCCGGCTGTGTAGACCGAAGTTGAATTCCACGCCGCGGCGCAAGTCTGTGCCGCGCCGACGTGCGCTGTGCAGAGCAGTAAAAACACGAGTCCCAGCCCGGATTGGATTTTACGAGTCGAAGTCATAGAAGCTCCTTGGTGTGATTAGGAGGTGACTTGGCGCGGGAATGGTGGATTCAATGCCGCGGGGGTCGACAAAGGATAGTAACTTCTATGCCTAATTTTAGTGGTTGTCAATGGGCAGACAAGTCTGCCCTAACCGTTTTGGTCCGGCGCCGCGTTAACGACCACTGCGGCAGCGGGCGCGGGCGGCGCTGGCGGAAGTACGACCTGCGGCGCGGGCGGCTTGTTCGCATTCGCATCCACGGCTTTTGAGGTAACGTACGATCCACCACTTATACCCAACAGGGCGAGGATGCCGCCGGGAATCGCGGTCGGAAACGTCGGTGGATTGGCGCTCAGGATAATGAGAAACAGACCAAGCGCAATCACGAACGTAAAAACCAGAAACTGAAAGCGCGAAAGGCTGGCGTCTCCGTCCGCACCGGCGATCAAATACATGAGGTTGATGTCGCCCTTGATCATCTTGTAAATGATTGCGACCGCAAACGCCGCAATAAGGACCGTTACGATCCAACCCATGACGAGCGCTAGAAAGTGGAAGTTGGGATCTTGCTGAATCGGTGTTGGTGTTTGCCACAAAAGCAACATTGAGGTTCTTCCTTTCTATTGGTTCCTGTCTTCAGAGTTAAGCAACGATGAGATTCCCTTGGCGCCGAGGAAAATTGAGTGACTACCGCCGAGCATCAAGAGCCATTTGGTTTCTATTTCGGGAAACTTGCGCGTCTCGATAACCTGAGATAGAACGTAAAAAGCCATTGCGAGTGTGAATAGAAATAGCTGCATGCGCGCCACACTCATGCCGCCGAGTCCCGCTTTTGTTTTCTCGCTCAACAAGCCGCGCATAGTGATCTCACCCGCCAGGAACTGATAGGCGATCACACCTGCGAAGGCAGCTAACAGTATTCCCGCTTCGTATCTGGCGAAATTAACCAGCAGCGTCATTCCCATTTTCCCAGTGAACTGAGGAGTTTTGACTTACAACCTTGGCTAGACCTGAGGGCAACTCGCCGGGCTCGCGAGGGCTCTTTGGAACAGGCGGCTTATACTCTGGAACTCCGCCGGCTGTCAATATTCCGAGTGCGTCATAGAGAGGTGAGAGCGTGGAAGTTTCAGTCGAAGTTTGACGTGATCGCGTTTGAGTTTTACATGATCGAACACAGGTTTGACGTGAATGGAAATGAGCCTGGGAAGTATTCGGCAAGAGCTGGAACGCTCGAGCAAAAGATTGATAAGCAGTTCGACTGGCTTGACGTGATCGCGATCTGCAAAGTCATGACGCAGGCCAAGCCGTCAAAGATGCGGCGAGGTTTAACGTGCGAAGATGTGATCACGTCAAACCTGCGCCAGAGCAGGGAAGCCCCGGACCCACACACGTTGAACTTCGCAAGGATCTCCTCAGCTCCAGTAAACGATCAGGCGCTACATTCGCGCTGTTCAGCTGCAACGCGACATACGGCTTGAGTTCCTCGCGCCAAACTCCTAGACTTCGCTTGAACGGACTTCCAGGGAACTCACTGTTAGACGCAAAGCCTTCGAAGTCCTCCTCGTACCCACACAAAGGAGATTCCTTATGTCCAAACTCACACAGAAATTCTCAACGCAGGCTTTTTGCACAACAATTCGCTTCGTAACGCTGGCACTGTTTCTCACATTCTTTGGAGCAAGTACGGCGCCCGCTCAAACTAAGGCTTATGTGACGACTACTGGTGACGACACCGTTTCGGTGATAGATACAGTCTCCCAAACTGTAGTAGCCACCGTGCCAGTCGGCAGGTTTCCATCCGGAATAGCCGTCACGCCGAATGGGGCCTTCGTCTATGTGACGAATTTTGGTGGGGCCAGTGTCTCGGTGGTAGACGCAACAACCAACACTGTAATAGCTACTGTTCCCGTCGGGATTGCTCCCAACGCAGTAGCCATTACGCCGGATGGGGCTCTTGCATATGTGACGAATCAGTTTAGTGACAATGTCTCGGTGATCAATACAACTACCAACACCGTAGTCACAACCGTGCCGGTTGGATTAAATCCGACTGGAGTAGCGATCACGCCAAGTGGGGCCTTCGCCTACGTGGCTAATGGCACTAGCTCGTCCATTTCAATAATAAACACAACAACCAACACGGTGGTTGCCACCATACCGGGAATGGCGGTCCCACATTTCTTAGCTATGACGCCAAACGGCGCTTTTGTTTACGTGTCAAATGCGTTAGGCAGCGACGTGCGGGTGATAGACACGGCAACCAATTCGATAGTCGCCACTATACCCATTAGAGACTCGTCAGCCGGAGGGGTGCCGGTAGGAATAGACATCACGCCGGACGGAGCTTTCGCTTACGTGGCGAATTCGGCTTTTGGTACAGTGTCAGTGATAAACACGGCAACAAATACCATCACAACTACCGTGCCTGTTGGAACAGTTGCACTAGGACTGGCGATCGATCCAAGTGGAACTCTTGTCTATGTGCCTAATATTGGTAACACTATCTCAGTGATAGACACGGCTACAAATACCGTGACCGGCACCATACCAACAGGAAATGGTCCTACAGCAGTCGCCTTCCAAAAAAGGATATCAATCGGTTCGCTCATTGCTCAGGTGCAAGCACTGATCGGAGGAGACGCTCTCACACAAAATGCGGCCGATAACCTGATCAAGAAACTTGAGGGCACCCAGGCGAAGCTCGATAAGGGTCAGACTGGGGCAGTTTGCGGTCAACTCGGCTCGTTCATCAATCAGGTCAACGCATTTATCAACAACGGCTCACTCACTCCGAGTCAAGGACAAGCACTGATTAATGCAGCAAACGCGATCAAGACCAGGTTGGGTTGTTAGGCGTCTGTGGATTCAACAAGTAGTTCGTGGAAAAACCGAAAGGTTGGTCGGGGTGAGAGGATTCGAACCCCGACCTCTCAGTCCCAAATCACAGGTTCGGCAAGAAGCTAAGTTTTTGCCTGGCGACTTGTACTTCCGAATGCGTCCCGTCCATTAGCGCGGAAGTTGGTTTCCGCAATCACTGCAGTAGCTGAACCGAATATGCTGAAAACTGCGAATGGTTGATCAGCCCACCAGATGAAGATGTGAGTATCCAGCAGAAGCTTCATTCCTGGCCCAACCAAAACTGATCAGGTAACGAATCATCAAAATCTTCGCTCGTCGAAATTGTGCCCCGATTGAGACCCGCAACACGCTTCTTCCTGTGATGCACAACAAGCGGTACGAGACGCGCCACGGGCGTTCCATGTTCTGTGATAATTACTTCGTTACCAGCTAATGCTTGTGCCAGCAAGTCCGGCAATTTGTTTTGCGCTTCGTCGACGCTGACGGTTTGGGTCATACAAGTAAGTCCCCTTCAATTGCAGGAGAGTATAGCATTTGTCAAAAGTGGATTAAGTTAACTGCGAAAACTTCGCTGCAGATCACTTCTGGACCAGAAAGTTGTTTAAAACGAAATACGACCGCTCAATGATGGCGGCCGTAAACTTGTTCTTATGGTCGGGGCGAGAGGATTCGAACCTCCGACCTCTCGGTCCCAAACCGAGCGCACTACCAGGCTGTGCTACGCCCCGAAGATGACGCATTCTAAGAGCCGGTTGTTGGCTGGTCAAGCAGCGCTTGGTTCGAGATGAGGAACTCGCGCGTTTTCCGAAGCGCGCGGGCGCGATGGCTGATCTGATTCTTAACGGAGTCGGTTAACTCAGCAAAGGTTTGATCGAAGCCGTCGGGAACGAAGAGTGGATCGTAGCCGAAGCCGTTTGTGCCGCGCTCTTCGAAGATCATGTGACCGTCGCAAATGCCCTCGGAAGTGTTCAGTACCGTGCCGTCGGGAGTTGCGATCGCGACGACACAAACGAAGCGAGCACGATGATTGGCGCCGACACAGGGATTCACTTCAGCGAGGCGCGCGAGTTCTGAAAGCAACAGCGCGCGCCGGTCGGCGTCTGAAGCGCCTTCGCCTGCGTAACGCGCGGAGTAAACTCCGGGTGCGCCGTTGAGGGCTTCGACTTCCAATCCCGAATCGTCCGCGAGCGCGTAGAGTCCAGTCTCACGCGCATAGAACCGCGCCTTCGCGATCGCGTTCTCTGCGTAAGTCGGAGCGGTCTCGGCGGCGACGCCCACGTTAGGGAACTCGTTCAGCGAGCGAAGCCGCCACGGAATATCGTGAGAGCTCACGTGTCCGGTGCGGCCGAGGATGGTTTCAATCTCACGCACTTTCCCCGAGTTGCGAGTGCCGAGCAGCAGGGAAGGAAAGTGTGATTGACTGCTCATTGGTGCGCGACTGAATTCTGTCATTGGTGCGCAACCGAGTTTTGCGGATTAGGTTGCAGCAGCGCGGCCAACGTGCCGAACTGCCCAAACGCAGAATGCGTCTTGCGCTCGATACCGGCCGCGCTCAAACGCGTCTCGGTCGCCGCGAAACTCGAGCCGAGCGTGTTCTGTAACTGGACCAACTCATCGCTCGAAAGACGCCGCCCCTGCAACAGCAAGAATGTCGAAATGAAGCTCGTCAAACGCGCTTCGTCATTCGCGTAGGTTACGATCGCCGCATTGCTTTCACGCTCAGCTCGCTGCATCTTCTGCTTCTCTTCAGTCACCGCGGTTTGGCCCTTTTGCAGCGCCAGCAAATACGCCCGCACGTTTTCAGTCTTGCCGATGATCGCGTGACCATCAGCAATCACGGCCGTGAACTCCTTTCCTAAATTCGGATCAGTTTTCCACCCATACACGATCTGCACGTTCTTGTTTTTCGAGAGATCCCGCGGCAGCGATCCAACCGCCATGGCCTCTTCGGTAAATTGTCCAATCAGAACAGAGCCTTCAACATCTGCGGAGGCTTTCATGGTCAGTAACGGCGGCGTCAGCGCGTAGAGCACTTCTTTCGGATCGTCGATGCCGTAAGCCGCGAAACCAGCTTTCAACAACGAACCAAACAACACCGCGGACAGCGCGTCGAGTTTCGACGACATGGCGGAATTGAGCGAGTCCCAGGCATTCAGCACGTTGTCGCTGCGATAGATCGTCAAGGACTGAACGTTAGCAGGCACGAGTTTCCAAAAGTCGTCCTCATTCGCGATCGTTTTAAACGCCGGTTGCAAGCGCGTCACCACACCCGGGTCGAGCGAGAAGAGAAAACGATCGTCAATGCCGCCGTTCGACGGCACGGCGGTCCACGCAAGCCCACGCAAGATCTTTCCCGCATTCGTCGCCATGAGCTGCTGCATCTGTTGATCGACCGGCGCGAGACCGGTCAACAAAGGCGCCGCCCACGAAAACAGCTTTGCCGAATTAGCCGCAGATACATAACCAAACGCGAGCGACTGCGGTGTCACGACGCTCGATCGTACTCCGGCGAATTCAGTGTCGGTGCGCAGGCTCGGCCGCATGCCTTTCCGAACGTCAAGACAACTCGCGAGCGCGCTATCGCTGTTCGCCAGAATAATCGTCGTGCCCTGAATCACGCCGATCAGCTTCCGATCGCCGCCCGGCAACGAACACTCAAAACGATCGTTATCGCCGGCTGGTCCAACACACTGCGACGCGCCGTACGTGTAGTTCGTCAGACGTTTGACGAAGTCGACCATCACGGATTTCGTGCGCCAGCGCGACGTGTGCGTCTCGGCGATCAATGCGATGTCCGGACGCAGTTTCAACGTCTGGTCTTCTTCGATCGTGTTCAGGCCGACGACCACCAGCGCCACTTGCGTACGCGTAAACAACACGCTCTCGATTGGTCCAATACCGGCGCGTGCGGCGGCGGTGAATAGTCGATTCTCGTTCGGGGGGTTGCTATGAGTGATCGGCGCTGCGGCCTTCCAGGCGTCCGTCTGTTGAATCGCGCGCGCCACGTCAGCGAGACTGTTGAACTCCACATAGACGAGCGAATCCGCCGGCGCGTAGTCGGCGAGGTCAACTTTGCCCGGCGCGCTTATCCAGAGCCATGCGCCAATCAATAAAACCGCGAGTAGGAGAAATACCAACAGCAGACGAAGACGCTTCATTAGCAGCGCATCGTAGCGGTCTGCCAAAGGTCAGGCAAGTTGGCTTAATTCAGAATCGTGTTTCGCTGCGGCTAAAACCTGTGATACTTTGACTCGACTTCCACGCTTATGACTTACCGCCAATTGTCTGCACAAGCCCTGGCAGAACAGGACTACGACAGTTTTCTGACTGAACTACAAAAGTCGCTCACAGACGGGCGTACCGATCCGAACGACGTCGTGCGCGACACGTTGTGCGAGATTTATTTTGGGTGTTCGCGAAACCGGACGGACGATCTGCCGTTAGCCGCGCGCGCCGCGTTTCATACGCTCGACCCGCGAAACGTGACCACCGAGCCCGAGTACTACACGGACATCGACGCCAAACGTTACGCGGAACGCAAACCGATGATCTGGCTGTGGCAGATGTTCGATCGCTCGCCGCTCGGACAGAACGCGCTGTTCGGGCATCGCTTCCGCCGCATGCTGGCGCCGCTCATCTTTCGCAGCGTCGGCGACAACTTCAAGTGCTGGCACTTCGTCGAGTGGTCGTTTGGTTACAACCTCGCAATAGGCAACAACGTCGTCGTCCACCGCAACGTGCTGCTCGACGACCGCGGCGGCATCGACATCGGCGACGACGTCTCGATCTCCGACTACGCCAACATCTACTCCCACAGCCACGACATCTACGACATCCACAAAGTCGACACCCCGCGGACGCGCATCGGCAACGGCGTTCGCATTACCTACCACGCGACGGTGCTCGCGGGAGTGCAGGTCGGGGAGCGC
>CAMLLD010000066.1 GCA_946480785.1 uncultured Blastocatellia bacterium
TCTTTCAAATCGACTTCGGGAGACCCGGCTTCATAGTTTCTGGGCTGACATTAGCAAACGCCTTAGGCGTTACGGGCCCGCTCATTACGGACTCACATTCACTGCACGTAGAATTAACTGCCTCTTCACTGCTCGTTGCACTAAACTGCCTCTTCACTGCTCGTTGCACTAACTGCCTCTTCGGCGAGCTCGGGGGTCATCGCTTCCAAGGCCGCTCGTGCGGCCGCGGCCTCGGCCGCTTTGATTGAATGCCCCTCGCCGCGAATGCTGCCGTTGTCCCACGAAACCTCGACGTGGAAGATACGTTGATGCGGCGGACCGAGGGTTTCGATCACTGCGTAACGCGGCGCCGGCCGGCGCTCGGCCTGAAGTTTCTCCTGCAACATTGTTTTGTAATCGGCCTTCGCGGCGCTCAACGGGTCCGCGGCTTCGAGCTCGGTGCGCAGCGCGCGACAAACAAACTGCGTCGCCGCTTCAAGTCCGCCGTCGAGAAAAATCGCGCCCGTGATCGCTTCGAAAACATCGGCGAGCAAGGCGTTCTTATGCCGGCCGCCACTCTTCTCTTCACCACGTCCGAAGCGCAGGAAGTCGCCGAGCTTCAGAGTCTGTGATGCTTCCGCGAGCGTGGGCGCGCTCACCAAACGATGCTTCATGCGCGAGAGCTCACCCTCGGTGCCGGCCGGATACGAGTTGCAGAGATAGTTAGCGACGATGAGCCCGAGCACTGAATCACCGAGAAACTCGAGCGACTCGTTGTGAAGTTTGCGTGCCTGGCGCTCGTCACCGGGCGGAACTTTCTCGTGGGCCCACGAGCGGTGAGTGATGGCCCGTTCGAGCAAGGCACGATCGTTGAAGTTATAGGACAGAACCGTTTCGAGGAGGTCCAGATCGGGAGTCGTTTCGGGATTTTTCAAAACGCACTGGATTATAACAAACGCCGGAAGCTTGTCGAAAAATGCGACGCGCTTCCGGCGATGGGTGGTTGACGGGAAATTGTTTCAGTTACGCGGACGATCCGGCTTACTGCCGGTAGGCTTGGTCGACGTTGTCGTAGTCGGCATGGTCGAAGCCTTGGTCGCCGGTTGAGTCGTTCCCGCGGGAGCAGTGGTGCTCGGAGTACCATTGCCGTTAGTCGCACCCGAAGTTCCCGCCGGTGTAGCAGCAGGAGCCGGAGTCGGCAGCGACGTCATCGGGGTCGGTTCCGGTGGCAAGGGCGTCGACATCACGCTCGCGACGTACTCAGTCATCCCTGCGTCCGATTTGTCATGAAGATACTTGTACCAGGTCGTCAGACTCTCCTGCCACACCGGTTTCTGCTTGGCAAAGTTTGGATCGTTACCCGCGAGATAGACTGCACGGGCATAACCGTCGACCATTCGCTCCACCAACTGATTGATGTTGGCTAGCGCCAGCTTGCTTTCCGGAGTCTCGTCTTTACCGAGATACATGGCTTTGTACTGCTCTGACTGCTTGGCATAAGGCCCAGTCTCGTAAGCACCCGCGATGTAAGCATAAGTGAAAGGAGATTTCTTCAACGGCGTTTCATACTGCGCGGCTTTGATCAGGTTCTTGAGCGCGTTCGCGGGATCCTTCTCGAGTGTCAAGGTGCCGGCAGTGAAATTCAAGTAAGCGAGTGCTGTCTCCTTATTATTTAGCGGTCCCCAACTCTCGAGGGTTTTTCCGCTTTCAAGGGCCTGGAGCGCTTTGCGCGCGTAATCCAACGCTTGCGCAGCCAGCTCCGGATTCTTCGCAACGACGAGGTAACCATTCGTTCCCAGGGCCACCATCACGTAGGTGTCGTCCGGGTTTTTTGTGAGCCGGTCAGCTCCCAGTTTGAAAGCTTCCGGGTAGTTCTTGTCGGTCCAAAGAACCTTGTCGAAGCTCGCGGCCTTCGCGCCTTCGTCGTAAGCGGTGGTCCATTTCTTGAGATAGTCGATGATCTTCTGCTGCTCTTCTGTTACTTCAGCAGTGGCGGGACAAGCAAGGTACTTCTTCGCTGCGTCGTAAGCCTTCGCCTGATCGTCTTTTCTATTCTTCAAAAAATCCTGGTACAACGCGTTCTTGCCTTCTACGCTACTGCATGGATCTTGAACTGCGTCATCGTTCAGAGTGGTCGCAGCGACGGGCAAAGCTAGCAACGCGACTGTTGCGCCGATCATTAAAAACGTCGTTATCTTTTTCATTAGTGTCGAAACCTCCAAATCTACATTCAGCAATCGCGCTAAAGGCTGAGCCCTGCGAGTTCGTTCAGGGGACGTTAGGATGCAATCGATACAAAGACCGGTTGCCGATCTGATCATCGAGGGGATTGGGCTCTGGTCTTGAAGCTTCTTAAAAAAAGAACGTCCGCAATATTCCTGCAACTCAAGGAAATGTGTCAAGGAGCACAGAGCGATTACCAGTGGAAATCTCGCAAAAAAATTTGCGCCGGAGATTAAAGTTCCGGCGCAAAAGAATCAAAACTGTTCTTTAAGTCTGTTTTATGGAGTGATGCGACGTGGGCGTTGAGCGCCTGGGGCAGTAGTGTTTGCCGGCGCCGGAGTAGTCTTCGGAGTCGTGCCTGGCTGCGTCGTAGTGCTCTTCTCTTGTTCGGCTGGCTTGTTGGGAATCGGCATCAACACGCGCTTCACTGTGTTCTTTGGTTCAGCGGTAACAGGTTTAGCTGTCGTTGTTCCCGCGGCGTTCGACTTCGCGGGAGCGGCTGAGCCATCGCCTTGAGTAGTTGAACCAGGATTGGCGGTCGCGGTTGATTCTTCGCCTTCGCCAGTCTCGGTGTTTTCAGCGGCTGCTTCCTGATCCGCAACTTCCTTCTCTTCGTCGTCGGCAGTTGCCGCAACTTGCAGATTAATCGCAGTGCCGAAGCGATGGTTCAACTGCCGGTAGATCTCGCCCGCGACTGCGGCCGGGAAGTGTCGGCGACCATCAGTGCCTTCCGCGATCACGACCACTGTCAAACGTGGATTCGCGAGCGGCGCGTATGAAGTAAACAAACCTACCCAACCGTTATCACCGATGCACGTGCCAGTCTTGCCCGCGACGGTCTGCGTTGGATCGTAAGCGCGACGGCCCGAGCCGTAGTTGACTGAGCCAACCATTCCCGGAACCATGCGTTGCCAAACTTCCGGCGTGATCGGAAGCACGCGACGAACCTTCGGGCTCATCTTGTTTGCTTCTTTCGCGCTGTGTGGAATCTGCGGCGTGAGCAAGCGTCCGCCGTTAGCCATCGCGGAAACGAGCGTTCCGAGTTGCAACGGCGTCACTTCAAAACCGTCCGCGTGCGAATACATGCGCCGGTTCTCGACGCCCGCCTTGATTTCCGGCAATTTGCCGGCGAACTCAAACGGCACGTTCAGTCCGGTCTTCTCGCCGAGCCCGAGCTCTTTGGCGTAAGTGACCATCTTGTCGCCGCCGATGCGGCTGCCGACTTGCTGGAAGAAAGGATTATCGGAATGGGCCAACGCGGAAGTTAGATCCATGCGGTAGCCGTCGTTTGCCGTATCAACGAGCGGGATCGCGTTTTCGGAAAGTCCCGCGACGCCGGTGACGAGCTTGATCGTCGAGCAGGGTTTGAAACCACGATGCAGCGCCCACTCCTGATTGACCATCGAGTAGACGCGGCCGGTCATCGGATCCATCACGACAACGGTGCCGGCGTGATTGCCGAGGGCGTTAATCGCCACGCGCCGCACTTCCGGATCTTCACCACTCAGATCGTCTTTCGCGATCATCGACTGCACCTGCTGGCGCATCGCGTTGTCGATCGCGATCTGACGCGCGATCGCGGCGCGACGGGCAGCTTCAGCACGGCGACGCGCTTCAGCTAACGCCCGGCGGTTTCTTGCTTCAACACCGCGCAACGCAGCCGCACGTTCACGCTTGGTCAACGGGCGGCGCAGCTTGCGCTCCATTGCTTTCAGAGCCGACGCTTGTTCACGGGCGATCACCGCACGTTGGCGGCGAACATCACGCGCACTCAAACGTCCACCACGACCGCGACGAGAAGCTCTCGCCGACTCGCGGCCGCCGCGACGCGAACCACGATGTCTATCAGAAGCGGAAGCTCTTCTGCCTCTCTCGGCACGGGCGCTCCGACCCGCGGAACTTCGTTTCTTCCCGAAAGCTGTACCGGAAATACATAGCGCAAAAAGGATAAATAGGATAAAGGCGAACCGGTCAGGCCGACGGAAATGAAAATTAGGTGTCATCAGGGCCTACTACCTCTCTTTTAGGGATTGCTCACCGGCGGTGAGTTACTGCGAAATACTTCTCCTCAGGTTCAAAATACCTAAACCCTTGCTCGAGCCTGGCCTCGGGCAACTGCCTGCAACATTGAGGTGGGAAGATTCCCTAAACGGCGGTCTCTGGGGACATTGATTCGAGACCGACATGAATATAACATCGTGCCTCTCCCGTGGGCAATAAAAAAGTAATTGATTATACATAATTCGCTGGAAAGCCAGCGGTTCATTGCAAACATGAGATTTCCAGCTCTCGTCGAAAGTTTCCGTGCCCGGCTGCTCCTGCTGCTGGCGCTCATGCTCGGTCTCACCCTCGGCATTCAGTACTACTTCAACCTCCGCTCGGTGAAGAACAACGCCCGGATGATCATCGAGCAGGAGCAGGCCATCATGGCCGGAATCGGCCTCGGCCTCAACAGTCTGCAAAGCAAGCAGTACCTCTATGAGATCGTCGGTAGTCAAAAAGACCCTCTACTCAATAACAAGAATGCCCGCGTGCAGAACATCCTCGTCGTCGACGATGACGGCAACGTGTTGGACAGCTTGCAGCGTGAGTACGGCCCGCGGAGCGTCGACAACAACACCGAGTATGTTCAATTTCAGGACCTCCAACTGCCGCCTCTTCGCAGCGCCGTCCATTACACCGGCGTACCACAAGAAGAACTTCCTTCCTGGATTCCACCCGCGACGACTGCCGATTTCGGCGCCGCCGGTGCCTTTTATTATCCGGTAAAGACCAATAACGGCTACCGTTTCATAATCGTCGTGCTCGATTCGGCCAACATCCTGACCAACGTCTTCGAGCGCCAGGGCACCCGCTCGGCCTTATATACGCTCGGAGTGCTGCTGGTGACGACACTTATTACCGGCTACTTCGTCTGGCGCTTCACCCGTCCTATCAAAGAACTATCCGTCGCCGCACGGAAAGTCGCCGGCGGGAACTTCGATGTTCAGGTTGACTCCGAACGCCGGGACGAGATGGGCACGCTTGCATCCGCGTTCAACGAGATGACCGCCAAACTCGGACGCGCTCGCGAACTCGAGTTTCAACTCCATCAAGCCGAGAAGGGCGCTGTGGTTGGTCGCCTTGCCGCGGCGATCGCGCACGAGATTCGTAATCCGTTGAACTACATCAACCTCACGCTGGATCACCTGCGTTCTTCGTTTGCTCCGGCCGATGAGTCGAAGCGAGCGACGTTCGTGCGGCTTACCGATCAACTCAAAACTGAAGTCGGGCGCATCAACCGTCACATCACCGACTTCCTGAAATACTCGCGGCCGTCGAAGCTCGAGTTGCAGGACTTAGATATAAGAGCGGAGGCAGAGGATGCTTTGCGTCTCGTCGAAGGCCGCGCCTCCGAGTGTGGTATCGAAACAAGAATTCTTCAGGACGGTACGCTGCCGCACGTGATGGGCGATCGCGAGTCGCTGCGCTCGGTGTTTACGAACCTCGTCATCAACGCGGTTGAGGCAATCGACGGCGACGGCGGCAGTGTTTCGATCAAGCTTTCGGAGACGGGCCAGAACTCTGTTAAGGTAGAAGTCATCGATACAGGACACGGCATCGCGGCCGACGATATCTCGAAAGTTTTTGAGCCTTATTTTTCAACAAAGGAGACGGGCACGGGGCTGGGCCTCGCCATCGTTAAAAAAGCAATCGACGATCACGGTGGGACCATCAGCGTCGCGTCCCGGGAAGGCAGCGGCACTACGTTTACGATAATCCTGCCGGCTAAAGAGAAGGGACATGGCACGAAAGAGCATCCTCGTAGTTGACGACGAGAAGTCGCAAAGAGAAATCCTGGAACTGATTCTGAGCGAAGAAGGCTACGATGTGACGACCGCCGCGTCGGGCGAAGCTGCGCTCAAGTTTGCGAAGGAACGCCGGTTCGATCTCGCGTTGACGGATCTGAAGATGACGGGCATGGACGGGATCGAGTTGCTGCAACACCTGCTCGCTTACGACTCGTCGATCATCGTGATCCTCCTGACGGCGCATGGCTCGATCGAGTCGGCGAAGGAAGCGCTGCGTCGCGGCGCTTTCGATTATCTCGAGAAGCCTTACGACAAAGCCGCGCTCTTGGAAACGATCAATCGCGCGCTCGATCGGCTGGATGCGATCGACAGCGAGATCATCTCTGCGTCGCCGAAGATGGAGACGGTGAAGAAGATGATCTTGAAAGTGGCGCGCTCGAATTCGACCGTGTTGATTCGCGGTGAATCCGGAACGGGCAAGGAGTTGATTGCGCGTGCGGTCCATAATCAGTCGCCGCGGGCGGAAGAGATGTTTCAGGCGGTGAACTGCGCGGCAATCAACGAGAACCTGCTCGAGTCGGAACTGTTTGGACACGAGAAGGGTTCGTTCACCGGCGCGCACGCGGAGAAGAAAGGACTGTTTGAGATCGCGGATCGCGGCACGTTGTTTCTTGACGAGATCGCGGAGTTGGATGTTGGTATTCAGGCGAAGCTGTTGCGTGCATTGCAGGAGCGGAAGATCAGGCGCGTCGGCGGGACGCATGAGATCAGTGTTGACGTGCGCGTGATTGCAGCGACGAATCGCGACTTGCGCGCGATGGTTGCGGATGGTCGTTTCCGTGATGATTTGTATTACCGCATCAACGTGTTGTCGATCGACGTGCCGCCGCTGCGCGAAAGGCGTGAAGATATTCCGGTCCTGATAGATTATTTTTTGAAGAAGCACACGAAGAACACGTCGCGTCTGATCACGGGTCTGACGCCGGAAACGAAGAAGTTGATGATGGACTACAGTTGGCCCGGTAACGTGCGTCAGCTCGAGTCCGCGATCGAGCGCGCGATTTTGTTGGCGGAAGAGGAGAAGATCACGTTGGAGGACTTGCCGACGGAAGTGCGGCAGGATGTTGGCCCAGCGTCGGAAGGGACGTTCAAATTACCCGCGGAAGGCATCAACTTCGAGGACGTCGAGCGCAACCTGATCACACAGGCGATGGAGCAGACGGACTACAACATCACGAAAGCTGCGAAGCTATTAGGCCTCACCTTCCGCACGCTCCAGTACCGTCTGGAAAAATTCGGCATCAAGCGCCCCGACGGCACCGACAGCTCTGAGGGCGAGTGATCGCGGGAGCACACAAAGCGTCGATCACTTCAAGATTGTCCGCGTTCTTGTCTAAGATCCTCGCCCTTGCATCTAGGATCGTCCGACTTGCGTCTAGGATTCGCCGAGTTGCATCTAGCATTCGCCGAGTTGCGTCTAGGATTTTGTGGCTTCTACCTAGGAAGGCTGAAATCTTATCTGTTTTCGAGCGCCAAATAACTACACTCCGCAAAATTGCACATTGAACCGCCGAGATCACTCCTTGCATTTGCTGATCGACGGTTGAGTATCACAAAACTCTTCTTGCATCCGGCCCAACGCAGTTAGGATTTTCCCCGCTTTGTTTAGTTCCTCAGCGATCTTATCTAGGTTACTGTCGATCTTGTCTAGGATTCGGGCGCTGATACTTATTCAGCCGCAAAATGTAATTACTATTTCGGAGATGCAGACCCTGCTAAGTCGATCCTAGATAACCGGAGAGGGCTTCGATTACTATTTCGCGCAACTAACAGTTCACAGCCTCGATCGACAACAATTCTCCTTCGAGGATCGCGATCTGCCTGTCGACGATGCTACAGGTGTTCAACTCACTACAGATCTGTCGCCGTTTTCGAGACTCGCCAGAAGGACCAGCAGCGCCGATTTGATCGCTGGCTCATCACTAGCACGGACAAATCATCTCGGACAGAAGGACCTTCATTTGTTGGAAAGCGGGCGTGGACTAGGCCGCAGTTCGAGATCCGTTAGGGGCAAGTCTGCCACTTATTTGAATTCGACCCAACTCATTCCTAGAAACTCGACATCATCAACCCAGTCCCACAAACCGACCTTCTTTTCGACGTGAGTCTTGGCTGTCTCAAACGGGCAAGTAGGATCAGGAGGCATGCATTTCGTCGTATCTGTTTCAATTGCGGAAGAAGTTATTGCCGGCGCTAACAATTTCTCATCGATCGTTCCGTCGCTATACACAAACACAGGCTCAAACTGAAACAGGCATTCATCGCCTCTGTCCCGCGTGATTCGTTGCCGAACAATAAAGATAAAGAGGTATCCGGATTTTCCAGCATACTTTGTCGATCGAATGTGACGTATAGTGGTCAGACCGCCGAAATCATACGACCCTGCAGAGGACAGCATCGCATCGACAAATGGATGGCCCAGCGCGAGGAACTCGGCATCGCTACGTTTGATTGCCAACTGTCGACTGAAAGTAGCGTTCTTGTATCGCTCAGGCAAGCCAAATGATTTCAGCGTGTCCGGTACAAGAAACTCCACAAATGGATCTCGCTGTTGCAAGTTGCGGCGATGCTTTGCGAGAAACCGCTCTGTGAATTTGCTGAGGTCACTTAGAGTTAAATCTGATGCAAGTTCCTTCCGATAGTTATCAAAAGAATAGCTCGACACATCGCGAAAGAGACTCTGTGTCGCAATTTCGTAGGCCCGCTTCGCCCTCTGCACAGCCTCCGCGATTTCCTTTTGCGTTTGTTTGTTCAGATCACCCTCGACAAACGCACGTCGATAAATTTCTGTCGCATTGATTTCTTCTTCTAATTGCCCGTTTAGTGTAGTTTTAATGTCTTCGGGATCTTCGCCGGTGACCTGCGAAATAGCCTCGGCGGCGTGCTTAAGGCGAGTCTCAAAATATTCCTGAACCCTGTCTTCGATCGTGCCTTGATTAAAAAAGTGGTACACCTGAACTACTTTGTCCTGCCCGTAACGATACACGCGACCGACGCGTTGCTCGACGCGCATTGGGTTCCAGGGTAAGTCGTAGTTGACGCAAATGTGACAAAATTGAAGGTTGATTCCTTCACCACCAGCTTCGGTTGAAACCAGAAAGCGCACCTGAGGATGATCGCGAAACAGTCGTTGGCTTATACGCTTAGTCGTCGCTGCAATGAGAGCTCCATGTCTGGCAATTGGCTCCCAGATTACTTCTTTGTCTAAGCGTTCTTCTTCCACGCGCTCTAACTTCATCCCCCCATGAATCACTACGACTGAGCCCTTGCCGTATTTGTTCTCAAGTTCCTTAACGAGGTAATTCTGGGTCTCTCGATATTCGGTGAATATCAGAACCTTTTCTTCTGTTCGTCGAGCGCTCTCGGTCGCGATAAGATCGATTAATTCCAGCAACTTGGTGAGCTTCTTATCTTCCCTCACCGGTAGGTCGAGCAAGTCCTCAATGATCTCGATTTCATCCTCGCGAATCTTTCGATCATCAAGGAGAACGTCTTGCTCTTCGCGTTCGCCCTCAAAGCGATCGTCGTATAGCCCATATTGTTCTTCTTCGATCTCCAGTGGAGGCAACGCGCACAACTCCCCACGCAATCGAGCAACTCGCTTTGCCAACGCCGACTGAATTGCCGCGGTCGAACTCGCGTTGAGTTTTTGGAACGTGGTTAACAGAAATCCAGCCGCTCGTCGATGGGTCGGATCGACTAGTCGATCAACCAACTTGTAGCTGTCCCGGATGTACGCTGCAACTGCGTTATAGAAACGCGCTTCGTCCGCGTACATCTTGAAAGGCATTCGGTGCGTCTGTCTGCCCCGAAACACCTTGTGGCCCTGCGCGTCAGTCACATCTTTCTTGGGTGTACGAATCACAAAATCAGTGAACCTTTCTCCGTGCCCTGAGAAGAGCGTGGGTCGATCAAGCCCCGTGAAATCCATGTGGTCATCGAGCAGAAGAAGAAGATTTTTGAAGCGACTGTGATTTTCTTCCCCCTGGTGCGGTGTCGCAGTGAGCAAAAGCATCGCTTCACAGTAATGCTTATGACGTATTTCTTCAGCTAGTCGATAATTCTGTGTTTTATCCGTCTTTGTGCCGCCATAATTGACTGCACTTAGCCGGTGAGCCTCGTCAAAAATGATCAGATCCCACTTACGATTCTCTAATAAGGCGCGCTTGTGCTCGGGCCGCTTAAGCGTATCCATCGAGGCAATAGCAGCGGCTTTTAAATCCCAGATGCGTGGATTGACCGCTTGAAAGTCTCGCTTGAAAATCTCAAAGTAAGCGCCGAACTTATCCTGCATCTCTTCCTGCCATTGAAGCGTCAGCCCGGCAGGAGTAAGAATTAGAGTGCGGCGTGCCTGACCGCGCTGGGCCAACGCCTGCCAAATCATTCCGGCTTCGATTGTCTTGCCGAGACCGACTTCATCGGCGAGCAAAAAGCGGCGCTTCGGACTTGAGACCACGCGATGTGCGGCGAAGATCTGATGGGGAAGAATTTCAGTACGCGCGTTTGAGAGTTGTCCACCTTTATTGCCAGTCAGGAAACGAGACGCCGCCATTTTCAGTTCAAATCGCCACGACTCGTCCCATTCTCCACGTTTCGCGCGATCGAGCGGTGAATCGACCCGTTCAAGTTCTTTCAGGTAAAGAATCTTATTTTCCGAGCGATACGGTGGCTGCATGAAGACGGAGGGATTAAACTCAACCTTCGCCTGATCACCACGAATTTTTTGGATGTAACCAACTCCGTAGGTTTTATATAGATCGTTCGTGCTGCGAACGAGATCGCCCTCGGCAAATCCGATCGTCCTTCCTTCAATGATTAACGCCGATTTTGCATCGAAGGCCATGTCCCACGCAGTATAGCAACGGTAGTGCAGAGCTACCTATTCAGTGTCTTCAGTACGCTCGCTCTTTTGTAAGTTCATCATTCTTGGTCCGCGAAGCGATAGTAACTCATCATAAAATTTTTGAATCGCGCGCTGTTCCCGTTCGGAAATTTGCCAGAGATCGGATACCGCTATGGAAAGCTTTCTCTCCAACATTGCCAACATATTCGCATCTTCCTTCTCAGCGGTTTCATGACACTGCCTCGAAATTTTTGCGATTTCGGAATGGAGTGAATTCGCGTTATTGAATTGAGGTAAATTCAGGCGCGAAATGTCAGTGGGATAGTAACTCTGTGTTTGCACGCCAACTGAAGCTCCGTAGAGGGCACAACGAATAGGAATAGAGTTAAGTAGCCCCGCAAGAAAATAACTTTCGTTCAGACTCTCACAATTGATAAAAAGCAATTTGTGGTCAGGAATGACCGGCTTTGCGGATGCATCTTGCCCCATGCGGGTACGGACCACGGCACACTGAAAGACCTCCGTAAGTTCCTTAAACACCACTTTGTACGGTGAAAGCAGATAGTTTCCGGTATTGCCCACAACATAATATTCGGATCTATTCTTATGTACTTGTTTGTACCCGCTACGATTCCGCAAGTCCTTCTCGAAGGTCCGGAGAAACGCAAATGTTAAGGGAGCGATCTGTTTAAGTTCGGTTAGTCCGAAAGGCTGTGAGAAGTTATTTGGTTTGTGAGGGATAATAATTGTCGCCGATGGTCGCGCTTTCCAGGCATGAACGTCGCGACCACGTAGTAACGGAAATAAAAAGTCTTCCTCGACCGCAACGGTAACCGCTCTAACCTTCTTTTTGCCTACATCCGCCAAGTTACGCACCAATACTTCTCGTCTATTTACTTGGCCTGAACTTTGGCGCTCCAACCAAAATACGCTATTAAGCCAAGTGCACGACCCAGCATAAGTTCGATCCATCAACGCCGCAGACCGACTGCCAAAGAATTTCTTAAGAATGGGGAAAACGGATACGGATGCCGTGAACCAAGTACTTTCCCGAACGCGCGGCTCGGCTGGCGACGCGAGCCACTGATGAATCTCAATGTCATTGAGAATTGCTGTCAACTCGCTGTCCGCAGGCTGAGAACTGCCTGCTCTCGGAACCCACAGCCGGTAAGGAGTTGGATACGCTGTAGTCTTGCCTTTGTTCACAACGACAACAGCCGTTCTGTTAATGGCGTTCTCAAATGGCTGGAGGAGTGACATGTCTGCAACCTCTTCAACAGAAAAGGAGTTATTGTCCCATCCAAATCTGCGGAAGCCCTCATTCGCTCCGGTTTTGAAAACGGATTGGGTGATAACGAAGCCGAGTCTTCCGTTGACGGGTAAATAATGATCGACACACACGTATACGAACAGTGCCGACAACTCCTTTTTTACGTTTCCCAGGCGACTCCCACCTGTCGTGCGTTCGCGAAGACGGTATCGATCCCACAAAGTCTTGGTACTATCCCGATAATCTGCCGGAAGATTTTCCCAATTGATCCATGGAGGATTGCCAACGACGTAATCGACTGCACCCGTGAACAACGGAGCGAAGGCATTCTTAATAATTCGCGCCCAGACTCCGTTCTTGTTTGCTTTGTCCAACTTCACTAATTCGCTGTAGAGAGTTGAATGGAGCGCATCTTCGCTGACAGGTAATCCGACCTCATGGCATCGTTCAAGAAATTCTTCAGGCGAAAACGCATTAGCGACGCAGAACTCCAACTCCTGGGCATATCTTGCTATATCGTCTCGATGAGTTGCGATTTCTGTAGGAATGATGAACCTTGCTGCCGCGGTTCTCAATTCTTTCGCCTTTCCCAGCGTACCGGCGAAGAGGCCACCGTACTCCGATGGAGTCATAATGGAATCGCACAAATAGACGGGGATTTCGACTTTGTCGACATGGCCGATCAGATCGCGTATAGCAATTAGATAATTGGTGCGTGCGGCCATAACAGCGAGCGGATTTAAATCAAACCCAACAACATTCGCGAGGATCTTGCGGCAAAGATCACCTTCACCGAACCGGGTCTCTTCGCGGTGCTCGTCGTACCACTTGCGAATGCGATTGATTGCGATCACCAAGAACGTTCCTGAACCGGAAGCGGGATCAAGTAAACGCTTGTCAGGATCTCCTATGTACTCCAACTCATTTAGCACGTGCTCTGCCAACCAGTCGGGCGTGTAATACTCCCCGAGATCGTGGCGTACGCTCTTCGGAAAGAGTTGCTGGTACAGCTTTTTTAATAAATCGCGACTGCTGGCAGGCTCTTCCGATAGAGTTCCCGGATTATAATCATCGAGCCGCGCTACCATTCCACGTACCAACTGCTCGATCGACTCAGACCAAACAGACGTATACCACGCAAACAGATCGCCTTCTAAAAAGTTTGTAATGTTGAGATGACGAAAGATACTGCCCAGTTCCAAGTCCTCCATCTCGCGCTTCAGGGCCTTACTCGATCCAGCTTGGATCATCTTTTGAAGCGGCGTGGGAAGCTTATGAAAGTAGGCAGCGATTTCAGAAGCCAACAGCTTCATAAAGATCGCGTAATAAGAATGGACGGCAAACAGTAATTCCGCAGGCCTTAGCTTTCGCCGATGTTCAATACGGTAGAATTCGGCCAATTTCTTTATCTTGTCCGATGGGTTATCTACATCGTAACCACATACCTCACCAAAGAGGATCTTCCACTGATTGAAAAACACTTGGGCCTTCGGATGATCAGTTGTGGCAATAGCTTCATACAGAATCCGCACGCCGTCTTGGGCTAACGGTGATTCGGAGCCGAAATCGCCAGCGAGATACTCCGACGAAAACGGCTTGCCCTTTTGACCGAGGTTATAAAGTGCCCAAAGAAACCGTTCCGCGGAGTATTTGTTAACCTCGACAGGTTCCTGCGGCTGCCATTTGTTATCGCGAAAGCGAACGAAAACAAAATAGTTGCCATCCAGCCCGACACCAAACATCGAGTTCAGCGGATGCCCCAGCTCGCTTTGCATGTCGTAGAAGCGCTTTTTGAGTTGGTCGACGACCTTCTTGGTGCCGGGCGACTCGCCTTTTGGTCCGATACGGGTACCTGGACTTTTTGGGTTCTTGTACTCGATTATTACGCGTTGATAGACGGAGTCCGCACGCCCCTGCGCCACGGTGAATTCGTGCTTACCCTCAAGCTTGACGCCTGCGTCTTTTTGAATAAAGGCAAGTTGCTTTTCCACTTCAATGCGGATCTCTTCTTCCTTGTCCGCCATCACAGCCGCAGCTCTAATTTGATCGGCAAACTCGGCCGCTCTCTGGGCAATTACTTCATCTAGGCTTTCAGTCTTTGGCATTGAGGGCTAGACGATTCCTGAGTTTACTCGCGCGAAGTAGCGCCGGGAGAACCGTCAGGGCGCAGATAATAACATGGCACGAAATCCACACAAGCTCGGACCAAAGCAATACCCACCAACGGTGCTGTGGGAATGCACGTTGGACCGTGACGCGCGCCGTGCAAGTGTAGCGGGCGTCAGCGTTCCAAGGTTGTAGTTCAAACATTTCACTGGAGGTGCGTTATGAAATCTCCCACGAGCCGCGAACCGTTTTCGAGCGCAAGCGCGTCTGCGCGCCACAAAACTGCGGTCTTCTTATCTGTGTTGTCTGTGTTGATTCTCGGCTTCACCGCGTGCGATAGGGCGGGATCCGAGGGGATGGCCAGCAAGCAGGAGGCCCAAAATGCTGGGGCAAAACCACAAGTCAATCAACTCCAGATCGCCGATAAAGCCGAAAACGAGGCTAGAGCTGCCGAAAATGCTTCGGGTTACGTCGCGTTCAAAAAGGTGTCGCTCTCAGAGACCGAACAAGCCGAAGAAACTTCCACCGCCATCGATCGCAAGATCATTCGCAACGCCGATCTCACGATCGAAGTCCCCTCAACCACCGACACCCAACAAAAGATCGTCTCTATTGCCGAAACGCACGGCGGTTTCGTCGTCACGTCCGAAGCCAAACAGCGAGACAGTCAGGAGCCGGCCCAACGCACACTCGATATCAAGCTCGTCGTGCGCATTCCCGAAAACCACTTCGGCGCCGCCCTCGATCAGATTCGCGCTCTCTCCAGCAACGTCCCCGAAGCGAAGATCACGGGCCAGGACGTGACCGAAGAGTTCATCGATCTCGAAGCACGCATCAAGACGCAAACGGCGCTCGAACAGCAGTTTCTCCAGATCATGAAGCAGGCGCACAAAGTCGAAGACGCGCTCGAAGTGCAACGACAGATCGCCGACGTCCGCACTGAAATCGAAAAACTCGAAGGCCGCAAACACTTTCTCGAAAACCGCTCCGCACTTTCAACCATCACCATCAACATCATCACGCCGCGACCGATGGTCGTCGTGCCCACGAGCGGCTTTCGTCACAGCGTAAGCGAAGCGATGTCCGACAGCATTGACGTCGGCGCGGCGATCCTGCTCTTCTTCGTGCGCTTCGCAATCGTGATGATTCCGGTCGGCGTGCTGGTGCTTTTGCCGAGTGGTCTGCTACTTCGCTATGTTATCCGGCGAGCGAAACGCATTCGCCTGGCGCACGCGTTGTCAGCTACACCTTCGCAGTGAGCACACGGGAGAAACTTCGGTTGAGAAAGTTGATTGTCTTTGCTTGTCTGCTGTTGTCAGCGGCTTGCACGAAACCGGCGGCGGACACCAACCAGCCGGCGTCTGCGAACAAGAACGAACCGCCGCCGCCGATCGCGTCGACAAGCGTCGTGAAGGCAACACCCGAAGAGCTCACGCTCGCGAAGGGCGCTTCCGGTGATACGATCGTGCGCTTGCAGATTCAGCAGGGCTACCACATCAACGCGAACCCGCCGAGTTTCTCTTATCTCAAGGCGACCGAACTCCAGCTCACACCAGCGAGCGGCGTCTCGGTCGATGCGATCACTTACCCGGATCCGGTGACGAAAACATTTTCCTTCGCCGACGCGCCGCTGAAAGTTTATGAAGGCGATGCCAACGTGAAGGCGAAACTGAAAGCCGCGCCGTCGGCCGAAACCGGCAAACACAACCTTTCGGCAAAACTGCGCGTCCAGGCATGTGACGATCAGGTTTGCTACGCGCCCGGGACGATCGACCTGACGATCCCGGTCGTGGTTAGATGAAGGTGGGAAGTGAAGACGTTCTGGATTGTTGTGTCGGGGCTGTGCGGCGTGACCGCGATTCTTTTCGTCGTTTGGAACGATTACGACAAAGCGTTCATCGCGGCAACACTCGGAGCCGTGGCGTGGTTCTTGAATTACAGAACTCGTTTGCGTGAGACATTTCGCAGGGATGAAACAGATACAAGTACAGATGAGGAAACTGATACTGAGACAGAAACAGATAGTTAGTTTGGCAGTCTTGGTTTTGTTGTTGTGTTTTACGGGCGCGGTGGCGCGCGCGTCTGATGTCAGCGACGTGCGCAGCACGGTGCAAAGCGTTTTCGATCAACTCAAGTCGCGCAATTATTCCGAGCTTTACGATCTGCTCCCCGACTCAAGCCGCAACCGTTTGTCGCGCGATCGCTTCGTCAGTGCGTTGCAGCGCGCGCAGGATTTCTACCAGCTCGATCGGCTTGAGATCGGCGCCGTGAAAGTTGCGGGAAATCTCGCCGTCGTCGACACGGTGCTTTACGGACGCGTCGTCGCGCCGATTCAGGCCGAAGGCAAGATCGTCGTGCAGCAGTATCTCGTGCGTGATAACGGAAAGTGGCGGGTGGCGACCGGCGATCAAGGCGCGGTGAAGAAGTTTCTTGCGGAGAACCCCGCGTTCAGCAAAGGCTTTCGGATTCGCGCGCCGCGGATCTACATCAAGCAAAATAACAAGTGGGTCGAGTTCAATCCCAACCGGCGCTAGCTCAGCAGCAACAGATCGTCAAACGAAAGTTGCGCATCGTCAACGCGCTCGGTGTATTCACCATGACGAATGCGATGACGCGGAACTTCCAACGCCTCGCGCACGGCGTCGAGATGAAAACGAATGATGCGCGGAGTGAGTCGAACGGAAGGAATGCGGCGCTTGGCTGCGAGCCGCCGCACTGTCGACTCGCTGACCTGTAGATGCTTCGCAAGCTGCTTCGCAGTCAGAAACTCTTCACGCTGTTCTTCCGTCATTGAGGTTTTGCAGGTAACGAAAGCGCGACGCGATAAACTGCCGCGCCGTCGATCTCGACGTCTTTGCTGATCGGCTCGTCGCCGCCGGCCTTCACACTAACCCGATACTTCGCCGGCTCGGGTGACAGGCGAAACTTAAACGAACCCGTCTCGGTGGTGATGCGGCCGTCGATCTTCTTCACCGTTCCGTCTTCCAAAATCCGCGACAATTCAACCTTCGCGTTCGGCACGCTGCGTCCCTCAGCCGTGAAAACACTCCCGCTCAAAAACGCGATCGAGCCTTCATCAATCGTGAGAATCAGATGGTCGCCGAGTGAACGCGTCTTTCCCGCTTTGACTTCCACATCTTCAATCGTGCCGATACTCAAGCCGGCCTTGCGAAACGTCAGACCGTAAACACCGGGGGTGAGACGCGACACGAGAAATTCACCACTCTTTTCCGTGGAAACGTGCGTCACTTCCTTTTCACCGCGCCTCACGACCACGGTGACTCCCGCGGGCGTACCCGTCTCCACGCGCACCTTGCCTTTGATCGCGCCGGTTGATTTGTCCTGTGCGAGCGACACGGCCGCGGCCGCGAGCATCACAACGACGGTAAAGAGAATCTTAGTGAACTTCAAAAGCATGCCTCCACGTAATAAGTCCGTGTAATCCGGGGCGAAATCATATCGTATAATCCCCAACGCCGACCAATAAGAAAGAAGTTTTAATGTCGAAAAGAGTCGCGGCTTTTACAGCGCAAATATCCCTTCTCTTCCTCCTGTTGAGTGCTCTCGCCGCGCCCGGCAAGCCGCAGGATCCCGCGCCGAACACCGAGCGGCCGCGTAAAGTGTTTCCCAAAGAGCAGGAACCGGAAGACGTGCTGCGATTCGACACCGATCTGGTCTCGGTCGACGTTACGGCGTTGGATGCAGAAGGCCGGCCGATGCGAAACCTGCGGCAGGAAGATTTCAAGATATTTTCCGACGGCGTCGAACAGCCGATCTCGTTCTTCCAACTCGAAAAGCGCCCGGGCGAGCCGCGCCCGCTCGCGATCGTGTTTGCCGTCGACGTTTCCGGCAGCATGACCGCGGACGAGATGAACCGCTTGCGGTATGCGCTCCAGTCGTTTTCAAACCAGCTCTCAAATCATGACGTCGCTTACGCGGTGATGACGTTTGGCATGCGCGTGAAGACGATTCAGAAGTTTACTGCGGACCCGCACAAACTCGGCGACTCGCTCGACCGTCTCTCGCGTGATGCGCCCAACGGCTTGTCGACGCACACGTACGATGCGGTTGACGACGCGATCCGGATGCTGGTGCGCAGTGCGCCGCGTACCAAAGAACGGCGGTTGATGAAACGGACTGTGTTGGTCGTGACTGATGGTTTTCCGGTGGGCGACACGGTCTCACCGCAGACGGTGATCGAGCGGGCGAATGCTGCGGACGTGAGCGTGTTTGTCGTGACGCTGCCTTCGTTTTCGCAAGTGATGGCGTCGTCAACACAGACTCCGCTACCAACGCCGCTCGACGTCAGCGGCCTGGCTGAGCTGACTGGAGGCAGAAACGTCTATGCAAACGAGAAGGATTATGCGCCGCTCTTTCGGGCGCTCGCTGAAGAAGTGAGTTCCGCCTACGTGATTGCCTTTTATCCGCCGGAGGAAAAGCGACGCGATGGAAAAGTGCACACGATTCGCGTTGAGGGACCGCGGGGTTTGCTGTTGCGCCAGAGCCGCACGGAATATCGGGCGGCAGACAAGCCTTAGGAATCGCCGGTTTCCGATTAACTGCTCCCACAGCTTACCGCAAACCGGCCATCTCCCCTGTCAGTACTCGTCTTCGTCCTCGTCTTCGTCGAGAGTCTCTTCTTCGACAATATCCAGCTCTACAGGATCGAGTCCAACTACTTCAAGCTCGGTTCCACATTCTTCACAACTGACAATTTCGCCCTTGTCCGTGTCCAAATCCACGTGAACATCAGCATCACATTCCGGGCAAGTTCCGGTCGGCACTGTTTCTTCCTCCCCCGCGATTATCGGTGAAGGCAGGGCACGCCCCCGCAGTCGGGAGAGCGCCTCAACCTTGTAAGCAACCTGAGCAATCTACCCGCGAGCGACGGAATTTGCAACAGTCTTTTTGGTCCATTCGCAATGTCAATTTGGCACTCATTTGACTGTTGCCGTGGTCTGCTACTCAGTGCTTAACCGTACAAATCCGGCGTAGCGGTCAAGCTAAAACTCGAACTGAATGCGCACGGCGAGCGTTTCTACGAGTGGCATCGAGCTCGGATCGCGGATTGCACACCCTCATCCGCCCCAGTCCAATAAATTCTGGCAACGAGTGGCCCAACCCAGCTATGATGAATTCCGGAGCGAAGGTAATCCCAATGAACCCCCACAAACTCCCACTACTTTGCATATTAATCCTTTCGAACCTGCTGCTGACGACGCCCGTTGCCGGCCAGCAGAAACGCCGTAACGCGGAGAGGCCGCCTGCAAAAGCACCAACTACCGCGCCCGTGCCCGCGCCACCGACGTTTGAAAATCTCATCGCCGCAGATTCTTTCAAGATCTATGCGGAGGTGCGCGGCGTTGGCGCCCTGGTTCGCTCGAGCGCCGTCAACGATGTGCTCGAACCGGTCCTGAAACTCGGTGGTCCACCGAAGGACTTCGTCGACTTCGTTAACTGGATGAAGTCACATGCGGACGCGTTAACGACCTCGCGGATGCTGGTTGCGGCGTGGCCCAGCGTAAAAGACGTGCCCGCGTTTGTCGCGGCGATCGAATTCTCCTCGCCTGAAGAAGCGGCGAAATTCGAGACGCCGTTGAACAGCATGCTGCCGACGGTCTTTCCGCCGGTGACGCCGGAGAGCTCGCCGTTTCCGGGTGAGAAGCAGGTAATGCGACCACCTTCAGCAGATCAAAAACCGCCCGCGCCTGTTCCCGGTTACGCATTACAGCGGCAGGGTTCGTTGTTGCTTATATCAGGAGCGCCGGTCCAACTGAAAAAGCTCAGGCCGGCAGGTAGTAAACCGCTGGCGGAGGATCCGAACTTCCGCGTCGCTTACAACCGCTTCGCGTCGGATCCGATTTTTGTGTTTGTAGATTACAACGCGATCGAGAAGGAGCAGGAGGAGCGCCAGAAACAGTGGGCCGAAGAACAAAAGAAATTTGAAGAAGAGCGCAAGGCCCAGGAGGAAAAGCAAAAGGCTGAAGGTCAAAAGACCGAAGCTGAGGAAGTCCCTGAAACCGCAACTGACTTCGAGATGACTGAAGTTGTGAAAGGGGTCCCAGCTCCTGAAGTTAAGCCAGAATCGGAAAAGGATTCGGCGCAAGCTGAACTCGCTTCGGCCGCGATGAACGCAGTTGCCTACTCCATGTTCGCCGGACTTCCCGTCTATCCCGACGCTATCGCCCTCGGCTTCTCACCGGAGAACGACTCCTACGACCTGCGGGTGCTGCTGATCGACGCGGCCGGCAAGACGAGCGATCCCATGCCCTTCTTGTCCTGGATCAAATTGGGGCCGCCGATCGCGCCGCAATCGCCGAGTGTGATCCCAAACGACAGCGAACTCGTCACCACGATGGCATTCGATTTTCAGCAGTTTTACGCACGCCTGGCAGCGCCGCCATCGGAAATGCTGGTTCGTCCTTACATGAGTGCAAGCGCGTCGGGCGACACAGAACCACCTGTAGCCAAGCTGGAGAAGCTGCTGAAGATCAAACTCAAAGACGATCTGCTGCCGCTGTTGGGTTCGGAAGTCGCCTTTAGTTTGCCATTGAATGAATTCAACCCGTTTGCTCCATCTCGCCCACCGGGGACGACGGCTGCGAAAGACGAAGCGAAAGATCCTAAAGAGAATAAACCCGCATCCTTCATCGCGATTTCGTTGCGCGACAAAGAAGGCATGCAGCGCTTGATGCCGAAGCTGGTCGAGGGTCTTGTCGGTAAAGCCGCTGTGGGGCTGGGCCAGACCGAACGACGCGAAGATACGGAACTCGTTTCCTACGCCGGCATGTTCGCCTACGCGTTTGTCGGCAACTTCATCGTGCTCTCCAACGATCCCGCCAACGTGCGGCACGTTGTCGACTCATATCTAAAAGGCGCAACTCTCGCCGCCGACGTGCAGTTTCGCAACTCCACGCGCTGGCAACCGCACGAACTACAAGGACAGATTTACGTCTCACCGGCTTACACCGAGAGCTACAAGACCTGGGCCAACGATCCCAATACCCGCATGTCCGAAGAAGCGCGCGCGTTCCTCGCGCGTTTGACGGCGCTACCGCAGCCGCTTAGTTATTCGCTTTCGAACGACGGCTTCGGTACGCTGCACGAACTGCACGTTCCCAAGAGCGTTCTGTTGGTGAGTGTTGCGGGTCTTGCCGCGATGGCGAACCCACCGGCGATAGTAGGAAAAGAGAGAGAAGCGACGAGTACGCTCTGGAGCATCGCCAACGCCGAGCGACGATATAAGGAGAAGAACGCGACTTACGGCTCACTCGAAGAGTTGGCGGCCGGGGAGTTCATGGAGAAGACCGCGCTCAACTCGCAGAACTACAAATTTGAGGTCTTAGTTACCGCGGAAGGTTACGCGATCACGGCCGTCCCGATCGAGTATGGCAAGTCAGGCAAGCTTTCATTTTTCCTGGACCAAACAGGTACCACTCGCGCGGCCGATCACGGCGGCAATCCGGCGAGCGCTTCCGATCCACCATTCAATTACTGATTCCGGCGCAGGTTTTCGATCGGCACCGGCTCGACCGGATCGGCGGGCGTAAATCCGAAGATCCGCGAATAAAAATACAACTCGCCGTCGAGCGCGCGTTTGATGTTCTTCGCCTGCCGGAAACCGTGTTGCTCGCCTTCGAAGGCGACGTAAGCCACGGGAATACGTCTCGCGCGCAGAGCTTCCACCATCTTCTCCGCCTGGTCGGGCGGCACCACTTTGTCTTCCAGTCCCTGAAAGAAGATCACCGGACAGGAAAGCCGTTCGGGAAAGTTGATCGGCGAACGCTCGTAGTAGATGTCGCGGCGCTCCGGATATGGACCAAGCAGTCCGGTCAAATACTGCGATTCATACTTGTGAGTGTCGCGGGCGAGCGCTTCCGCGTCGCTGACGCCGAAGTGACTCGCGCCGGCTTTGAACGTGTTGCGAAACGTGAGCGCGCAGAGCGTCGTGTAACCGCCCGCGCTGCCGCCCGTAATGACGAGGCGCTTGCCGTCGACTTCGCCGCGGTTCGCGAGATAACGAGCGCCGTTCGCGCAGTCGTCGACGTCTACAATGCCCCACTTCTTGTTCAAGCGCTCGCGATACTGCCGGCCATAGCCGGTGCTGCCGCCGTAGTTAACGTCGAGCACCGCGAAGCCGCGGCTCGTCCAGTACTGAATCGACAAAGCCAAAGCGGTCGAGGCCGCGGCCGTTGGTCCACCGTGACTCTTCACGATCAGCGGCGGCTTCTCGTTGTCGGGCGCGCGGAAGTCCGGATTCTGCGGCGGATAGAAGAAGCCGTGCGCCGTCAGCCCGCCTTCAGTGGGAAACTCGATCGCACGGGGCACTGAAAAGTAACGCGGAAAGACTTCGAGATCGTTTGAGCGGCGCAGCGTTTGAAACTCGCGCGTGTTGACGTCGAACTTAATGATCGCGGCCACGTCAGTCGGTGAGCCGCCGCGAAAAACTACTTGCCCGTCGCGCGCGTGAACGTACTGAATATCAGTGAACGGACAATCGATCGTGGTTAGTTTGCCGGTGCGCGTGTCGATCGTTCCGAACGTCGAGACGCCCTGCTCGATGTGGCTGCACGCGATCAGTTCCGGCGAGGCAAACGCGTAAGACGACATGCCGAAAACCCACTGCGGCATGCCCAACTCACCTTTCGTCTGCGCGACGCTTTCGATCTGGCCATCGCCCGAAATGCGATGCAGGTTCCACCAGCCGTTCGTGTCAGACGCGAAATAAAGGACGCCATCCGGCGACCATTCGGGTTGAAAAATCGATTCCGCCGCGCCGCCCGCGACCCAGCGCGTGGAAGTTAACGAGCCGTCTTCACCAAACTCCCCAACCCAGAGCTCGCAACCGTCCCAGGGCATGTTCGGATGGTTCCACGTAAGCCAGGCGAGTTGGGTTCCGTCCGGACTGACGCGCGGTGATGAATAGAAGTCGTTCCCTTCAATCAACACGCGACCGGTTTCGGTGTTGTTTTCGAGATCGACACTGACGATCGAGTTAACCGCTTCGGCCGGAGCGTTCCGATGATCTTCGCGCACACAGATCAAACGACTGCGGGCCTGGTCTAAACAATAGTCGGCATAACGCACATCCTCGGCGGGCGTGATGGCGCGCGGCTCTGACGTGCCGTCCTGCCGGTAGACGCGCTGATCGGAAAAGTTTGAGAAGTAGATGACGCCGCCCACCACGAGATAATCGCCGCCGCCATACTCGTGAACGCGCGTGCGCGCATTGAGAGGCTGCGGCGTCATGCCCGTCTGCGTGCCCGTAGGCTCACGTCGCACGATGACGTTGCGTCCGCCTTCGGTCGGTCGCATTTCGACCCAGTAAATATTGTCGCCGTCGAAGGTCGGCTGGCTAAGTCCGACAGAACCCTGAACAATCAGGTCTGAAGTGATGGGTGATTTCCACGAACCGTACGGCGCGATCGTTGGTGAGTTTGACAAGGGCGGCCTATTCTCCTGCGATTTTGTTCGATATTTACCTTTTCAGACGCCGTGAAACTTTACGGAAGTTTTAGTTACAGCCTCGCAAAGGCTTTACAAGATGTATGCAACCTACAGTTTCCGTTGGGCCGGTAGTATCTTGCCCGTCGTTAATTCTCCATGGGAGAACTGAGATAAAGGCAAGGGCACTGGTCTTGGGGGAGGTCAGTGCCCTCTCTTTTTGTCTAAGACAATCTTACCAGCACTCCGGTTTCACCTTCAGAAAAAGTTTCTTCCTCTTTCTTCTCTATTGACTGACGGTCAAAACAGAACGAGAATTCGCGCGTCAAAACTCGAAAGAGGTGGCCCGCCGATGTTCTCAAAACGAAACACGCTTGTATTTTGCCTCGCCACGTCCTTCATCTTTGCTGGTCTGCCGCCGTCGACCACAACACACGCCGACACTTTTCGGCCGGTAGTGCGCGGTAAACGCGGCGCGGTCGCGGGCGGACAACCACTTTCGGTCGAGGCGGGCTTACGCATACTCCAGCACGGCGGCAACGCGGTGGACGCGGGCGTCGCCACGATTCTCGCGGCCTCGGTAATCGAGTTTTCGCATTTCTCTTTCGGCGGCGAAGTACCGATCCTGATCAAACCAAAGGGTCAGAAAGTGGTGGTCATCGAAGGCATGGGTCAGGCGCCGATGAAAGCCACGCGCGAGTTTTTCGTTAATCGCGGCGATTCAGCCAGCGGAGCAAGAAAAGCAGGCCTGATTCCCTCCACTGGTCCACTCGCCGCGACCGTCCCCGGCGTTCTGGACGCCTGTATCACCGCGCTCGATCACTTCGGCACGAAGTCGCTGGCCGAAGTTATGGAACCGGCGATTCAACTCGCCGATGGTTTTCCGCTCGATGAGCTGCGCGTGCAGTACATCCGCACGCGTTCGTCAATCTTCTCGCAGTGGCCGGACGCGAAACGAGTATTCCTGCCAAACGGCGAAGTGCCGAAGCCGGGAGACATGTTCGTGCAAGCCGATCTCGCCCGCACACTGCGAGAGATCGTACGCGCTGAACGACTCGGCGCGAGAGGCACGCACAACAATCGTCACGCCGGTTTGATGGCCGCGCGCGACTACTTCTATCGTGGTCCAATCGCCCGCCGCATCGGCGCCTACATGCAGGCGAACGGCGGATTGCTCGCGGCCGAAGACTTCGCCCGCTTCAGCGCGAAAGTCGGCGAGCCGGTTTCCACCACGTATCACGGCTTCGAAATCTACAAACCCGGTTTCTGGACGCAAGGACCGACGATGGTCGAGACGCTGAACATACTCGAGGGTTTCGATCTGAAGAAGATGGGCCATAACTCGCCCGCGTACATCCACACACTCGCCGAAGCGCTCAAGCTCGCGTTCGCCGATCGCGATCGTTACTACGGCGATCCGAATTTCGTAAAGATTCCGATGGCCGAGTTGCTGTCGAAAGATTACGCCGCGCTGCGTCGTCCATTGATCGATCAGCAACACGCTTCCCTCGCCCAACAGCCGGGAGATCCGCTGAACAAGAAAGCTGTACTCGCGAGCGCGGTACAGACGATCGGTCGCGCTTCCACTGTGCCGGACATCGAACGCGCCAACGACACGACCTGCGTCAACGTCATCGACAAAGACGGCAATATGTTCAGTGCGACACCGAGCGGCGCGTGGTTACCCGCTGTAGTCGCGGGCGACACCGGTGTTCTCATGGGCCAACGCTTGCAGTCCGCGTTGACTGATCCAAATAGTCCGAACGTCGTCGCGCCGGGCAAACGCCCGCGCATCACGTTGTCGCCGACGCTCGTACTCAAAAACGGCGAGCCGTTCATGGTGCTCAGCACGCCGGGTGGCGACAACCAGGACCAGGCGCTGCTGCAAGTGCTGCTCAACATCATCGAGTGGGACATGAATCCGCAGGAAGCAGTCGAAGCGCCGCGCTTCGACACGCAGCACTACGTCAGTTCATTCGACGATCACGAGTTTCTGCCCGGTTCGTTGAACGTAGAATCGCGCGTCGGGTTGAAGACGATTCAGGAACTTTCAAACCGGGGCCACAAAGTGAAGATGCAGAGCGATTGGGGCACGCTGTCGGCGCCGACAGTAATTATTTACGATCCCAAAACAGGCGTAGTCGCCGCGGGCGCCGATCCGCGCCGCACGCGCTACGCCGTCGCGTGGTAAAGTCTCGATAATCAATTCACGAGGGGGAACAAACATGGCTATAGAAGAAGGTCAACGCTTCATAGATTTCAAACTTCAGAACCAGGACGGCAAGACCGTCAGTCTCGACGACTTCAAAGGCAAGTGGCTCGTCGTCTACGTCTATCCGAAAGACGACACGCCCGGCTGCACGATCCAGGGCAAGTCGTTCACGGCGAGCAAGCAGGACTTTGACGATGCAAACATCGCGGTGGTCGGAGTCAGTGAAGACGACGTCACATCACATAAGAACTTCGCAAACAAGTTTGCTTTTACGATCGATCTGCTGGCCGATCCGAACCACGAGTTCCTGAAAAACGCGGACGTGGGCCAGAGTGAATACAAAGGCACGATGTACTGGAAACGCACCAGTTTCGTGATCGATCCCGAAGGCCGTTTGCGCAAGATCTATCGCGACGTGAATCCGGATGGTCACGAGCGGGTTTTGCTCGACGACATCAAAGCCATGCAAGCGCAAAGCAGCGGCGCCCACGGCTAAAGTCGCAAATGCTCGCATACGTCTTTTGGCACTGGCCGCAGTCGAGCGTCGCTCCCGAGACTTATCTCGCGCATCTCGAGAGCTTCCATCGCACACTCGCGGCCAACAAGCCAACCGGCTTTCATCGCTCGGTAGTCTTTGGTATCGAAGACGCCGGCTGGCTGGAGACTCGTGGTCCAGCTTACGAAGAGTGGTACTTGCTCGACGATTCCGCGGCGATGGATCCTTTGAACGACGCCGCGGTCTCGGGTGCATGCGAACAACCACACAACCTCGTCGCGCGTGAAGCGGCCGGCGGAACCGGCGGTTTGTATCGACTGCGATCGGGTCAGGAAGTTTTGAGTGAAGCGAGGTTCGCCGTGTGGTTAGCCAAGCCCGACGGCGTTACTTACCGCGACTTCTACGACACGCTCGCGTCGCTTACCACCCAAAAGAACGTCGCGCTTTGGGGCCGGCAGATGACGCTTGGACCAACGACCGAGTTTTGTCTGCACAGCCAAACACCAATCCAACTGCCGCCGGGTTACACCGGCCGGCAGCTTCCGCTGCTGCCGCTATTCGGCGCCTAACACTCCGAGCAGCGGACAATGGTCCGAAGCGGCCCTGATCCTTTCATTCGGCTCTGTTATCACTTCACACTCTTGCAGCCGTTCGCGAAACGTGCGCGGCACGAACAGGTAATCGAGCCTGACGTGCGGATCCCACGTCGGAAACGTGTAGCCCTTGTCCTCCGCGTGCAGCATGCGGAAGCCGTCGTTGTAACCGGCGTCGAGCATGAACTGGATCGTTTCGCGTTGTAGTTTGCGTCCGCTGATCCAAACTAACGCTTTGATCCACGCCGGCATTCGGTCCAGTTCGAGAACCTCGCCGGGCGCGAGCGTGTTGAAGTCGCCGATGAGAACGTGAAAGCCGTCCTGATGCCGCTTGATCCCTTCGAGTAACGCGCGAATTTCACGCGCGCGCCGGCGCTCGTCCCACTTCGAAAACCGCGCGCTGAGATGCAAACCAAAAACACGGACGTCGCTGTCAGCGGGAACGATCTCGAGAAACGAATGGCGCGCGCCCGCCGGATAGTGCCATTCGTGATAAGCGATCTTTTGTTTGCTGATGAAACCGATCGAGTGGTGCCGCCGCGAGGCCCAGAACGGAAAGCCCGTTTCCGTGGCGAGTCGTTCGATCACGTCTGGATAGATCGCTTCCTGAAAAACAACCAGGTCGGGATCGATCGCGTTGATTGTTTCGGCGAGTGCCTGCTCGCGGCCCGTGCCGCCGAAGCGTATGTTGTAACTGAGCAGCTTCAACGTCATGCATCTTCCGCGGGATGGACCACAACGTAGTACGGTTCGCCAAACAACATGTCGCGGCTGTAGAGGACCAGACTCGAAGTCGCTTGAAAGTTCACCGGCCGCCCGACGAGTTCCTGCAACGACTCGCGCAACGACTCCAGGCTCGGCGCGATGTTTGGATCCTTGTCACACAAGGGCTTCGTGTGCAGGCCGGGAATGTAATACGCGTCCGAGTTCCACAGTTCCATCACCTTGCGGCCGACGAGCGTGACATCGAGATCGCTGGTGCCTTTTCCTTGTGAATCAAACGGCGCCTTGTCTTCGTGGCGCTCGTTTGTCACCACGCTGCCACGCAGGACGATGCCGGTCCCTTCCGGCAGTCCCTGTTGCAGCTTGCGATAGAAGGCGATGAAGAGTCGTTCGTCTCCGCCGAATGCGAGCGTGACAATCCGCGAACGGAGTTCGTTCTCGCTCATTTCATGAGCATCTTTTGGCATAAGCGGGGCCCTTGTCTGTGTCTTATTCCGCGGGGGCAGTTAACGGGAGATGTCTCAGTATAACCGCTAAGTCGCTTCGTGGTGACTACGACCTGCGGTGGTTCGCTTTCTTGTCTTTGAGGTCCACTGGCGTAAGAACGAAGTAAATCTTAACATGGCCGCGTGCTCCCCTGGCTTGCCATGTTCACCGCGGCGTTCGCTGCGGGCGCGATCAACTCAATCGCCGGGGGCGGCACTCTAATCACGTTCCCCGTTCTCATCTGGCTTGGTCTCGATCCAAAAGTCGCGAATGGGACCAGCACCGTCGCACTCTGGCCCGGCTTGTTTGGCGGACTCTTCGGCTATCGTCGCGAACTCGAAAACAGTTCGCCGATTCTGATTCGCCTTGGTCTGACGAGCCTCATCGGCGGCGCGTTCGGCGCGTGGCTGCTCATCCTCACGCCCTCGCCGGTGTTTGCGAAACAAGTTCCCTTTCTGATCCTGTTCGCGACGCTGCTGTTCATGTCGAACAACTTGATCAATCGGCGCCTGCATCTCGGCTCGCTGGAAGGAAACCCGACAAAGCTGTGGTGGACCGGCGCGATCGTCTTTCAATTCTTTTCCGCGATCTACGGTGGTTACTTCGGCGCGGGCAACGGCATTCTGATGCTTGCGGCGATGGGCCTGCTCGGCTTGAACGAACTGCATCGCGCAAACGGCATCAAGAATTTTCTCGGCATCTGCATCAACAGCATCGCGGTGTTGAGTTTTGCGTGGGCGGGGCTCGTGGTTTGGCACGATGCGCTCGTGATGGCGTTCGGCGCGCTGGCCGGCGGTTATTTCGGCGCGAGCATGGCGGTGCGCATCGGGCAATTGTGGGTGCGGCGTGGAGTGGTTGCGATTGGCTTTGTTATTTTCGTTGCGATGTTGTGGAAGCTGCACGGATGAAGAATCTTAAACTGCCTCGTGAGTTCTACACTCGTTCGAACGTCCTCACCGTCGCTCGCGATCTGATCGGTAAGTTGTTGGTCGTGCCGACTGAAGACGGTCGACGAGTTTCGGGAATGATCGTGGAAGTGGAAGCGTACCGTGGTCCTGAGGACCGGGCGTCGCATGCTTACGGCGGGCGTCGGACGCGCCGGACCGAGACGATGTACGGGCTCGGCGGTGTCGCTTACGTCTATTTTGTTTACGGCATGTACTATCAGTTCAATGTCGTCTGCAACTTGCCTGACATTCCGCACGCGATTCTGGTGCGCGCGCTCGAGCCTGTCGAAGGGATTGAACTGATGCGCGAGCGTCGCCACCAGCATCCCGACCACAACCTCACGAATGGACCAGGCAAGTTGTGCATCGCCCTCGGCATCGATCGCGCCCTCAACAACGCCGACTTGTTAGGCGATCGCGTCTGGCTCGAAGAATACGAGCGCATCTCCCCGCGCCGCATCGCGCGTGGCCCACGCATCGGCATTGACTACGCTGAAGAATGGATCTCCAAACCCTGGCGCTTCTGGCTCCGCGACAATCCCTACGTCAGTCGCAAGGGCTGACTTCGGGAACCTTTGCCGCTCTCGCTGGTCTAATGTCGTCATGCAATTGCAATAAACAATTTTATTGACAGTGGACCATGCGAGGAGTAGAGTGCGCGCCACTCCCCCTTACTCAGTCCGACTTGCAGCTCACCTTCCGAGTTGCTGCACCAACAACGATCGAGCCCAGGGACGTTGCTCTTAAGATGATCTCAAGCCCCAGATCTCGCACGACGTAGCACAGCCGCGTCACGAACATTACTAAACCGCGGCCTCACTGTAGGCCGTTGCTGTCACTAAGGAGATGAAATATGTCTCGCAGGTCGAGGACTGTCCTTTGTTGTGTAGCGCTGCTGGTTATTGCAACGGTTGCCAGCGCGTTTCTGATCACGCGTGCAGCGCCGGGGAAAGGCGGCACGCTTCAGAGTGCAGCGCAACCGCGTGCAGTTAGGCGCGGGCCGCGCAATCTTTCTCTGCAACCGGAAGCTCTTCGTGTAGCGCGACAACTTGGTAAGAGATTCAGCGCGACGAGCAAGGAGACGTCGGTTGTTGCCGGAACCTTAATGCTCGCCGGGGCGACGCAACCTCTCACTATTACGCGGCAGCAAACAGATACCGGCGAGCAGATAGAACTACTAATCGGCAGTCGGGCGCTGAGTTGGAATGCGCAAGAGGGAACTAAAGCTGCCAATGGTCTCATTGGTGACGCAGAACGTTTGCTCGCGGAACGATTGACGCTGGACAGCCCCGATCAGTTCGTACTCGCACAACTGCGCGGCGCGAGTTACTTCACCATCGCACAAAACGTCCGGCCAGCCGCCGCTAACGATGGTTACTCTGGTCCACTCTGGGATCTGGTACGCGTCGCGGAGCCGCCGGAGAAGGATGAGGCGCGACCACTCAGCCAGTGGCGGATTTATTACCTCAATACCGCAACTAACCTGCCCGATCGTGTCGAGTACGAGCTCAACGGCCAGCCAATGACGGTCGAGTTTCTCGAATGGACCAAACAGGATGAGGAGGCGTTGCCGTCACATGTGCGGTGGTCCAGCAATGGTCAAACCCTGATGGAGTTCCGCGCCACCAGCATTTCTCTCAATCAACAGTAACGCGTGATTACAGGAGCAACGTCATGATTTCCACTCCCACGATTTGTTGGCAGCGATCGACAAAATTCGTATTAGCCGCGGCGCTTGTATTCGTCTTTTTCAGCCTCACGATGGCGCAGCAGGCTTCGCGTCCCGACCGCGGCCTCATGCCGAACGGCTCCTACTCCATCTCCGATATCGAAAACATAAACGTCCTGAACGGCAACCTGAATATCCACATTCCGCTTGCCTCGTTGCCACCAATCGCCGGGGGCAAACTATCCTGGACCATAAGCGCGCAATACAACAGCAAAGTGTGGGATGTCACGCGTTACCAGCAGAACGACGATCCCCTGACCTGGCAGCCTTACAACGTCAATACACCGGGCGCTGACGGCGGCTGGGTGATCGGTAGGACCTACACGATCTTCTTTCGCAATGCTAATGATGATTTTCGGCGGCTCTGGTATCCCGGCAATAGCGGCGTGCCTCAATGGGACCGCGATCTCATGAACAATAACCAATGGTGGAAGGTCGTCTTACGAATGCCCGACGGTTCAGAGCACGAGTTTCGGCCAACGGATTCGTCGTCATACATTGGCGGTCAGGATTTCCTCAGAGGCTTTTACAACACCATTCCCAGTGGAACTCCGCTCCGCTACTACTCGGTCGACGGCACCTACATGTTTGCGCGCATCAGCGGTACGCAGGATTGGACCGTTTACCTGCCTGATGGCACGCAGATCATTCAGACGACCGACGGCGTGCAACGAATTCAGGATACAAACGGCAACAATATCAAGATCTTCTCGGACACCAACAGCACTCATTATCAGGACGAACAAACAGGACGTGAGCTGAGACTTACTTACAACTCCGCCGGCCAGGGACAGTATCAAGTCTGGTACAACACGGTCACGGGCGTGCAAGAGCATATTGATATCAATATGACGACCACTACGGTCGCCGGTAAGTTGTATTCGATTCAGCAAGCGGGATGTGACTTCGGTGGTCTAAGCCAGGTGCTATCTGCACAATTGACGGTAGTCCACGAGATCGTGTTTCCGCAAACGGAGCCGGGAGTACAGCGTCGTTTCACGTTCAGTTACAACTCTGACAGCAGCACCAGCGCCACGGACAACGCCATATTCTCGTGTCCCGGTCCGGGCGCACCGTACACTCGCACAGTTTCTTATGGCCTCGGCGAACTCAGCCACATCGAGACGCCGTCCGGCAGCATCGTTGATTATTCTTACAAGTACGACGGCGTCCATAGCCTCATGCCGTCGTCGATTGGCGATTACGTCTCGCAGAACGCGATCACGCACAAGAAGATCACGCACGATGGGACCACTGATGAGTGGGCCTTCGACGTGGGCGACAGCTTTGGCACCGTGACCGGACCCGATGGCTCGGTGTCGTCTGAAGCCGCTTTCTGTTCGATGCCGAACACGCCGGGGTGCGCCACGGACAAAGCGGGACTGACTTACCGCAGTGTCGGGCCTTTCTCGAAAGTGGAACGCCATTGGACCAATCTCGCATTCTCCGGTTCGGACAACAGAGCACCAAACGGAGTAGTGACTCTCAACGCCGTCGTTGACAAGGAGTACACCACGCTCACCGATGCGCAGGGCAACAACCTGAAAATGTCGGCGAAGTACTCTTCCTTTGATTACAACGGTAATGTGGTCCAGGAGACGTTTTATGACTGGTTTGATCCGAATGGGATCTCGCGTGACGCCGTAGGTGTGCCCACCGGTGTACCCGGAGGCGCCACGATACTGAAGGTCGTCAACTACAGTCATTACAACCAGGCGGCGAGTTCCACGTCCGCGAATGTTTACGCGAAGCGATCGGTTTCTACGGGCGCGCCGTTGATTCTTAATGCGCTGCAGCAAAGCACCACTGGTCCCGCAATCGCGCAGTTGAGTTACGACAATCAAAGCTATGGCGTGGCGCCGACTGTGGGGAATTTAACGACGAAGAAGGTGTGGGACGATCTCGATTCCAAGTGGATCACGACGAGCATTGGTTACGATATTTATGGGAACGTCAATACGACCACTGACGGTCGCGGCAAGGTGACGCAGATATTCTATGAAGACTCCACTCATGCGTTGCCGACCAAAGTCATCGTGGATCCCCAAAACGGCACTGGCGCCCAAACAACGCTCACTTCCTACGATACGTCCACCGGCTTAGTGACGAGTCAAACGGATGCGAACGGCCAAGTCTCAACTATCGACTACACGAATCAACGACTCGGATCTGTTGATCCGTTTGGACGGCCGGGCATTACCAAAGCGCCGGCAGTAAATGTCGGCGGCACGAATCAGCAGCGACGAGTCACCACCACTTACTTCGACTCAGTGCGACAGGTCGTAGTCGCCACAGACCTCAATGCTGAGAACGACCAGTTGCTGAAGACCCGCACGACTACGGACCAGTTGGGCCGCCCGACGTTAACCGAACAAACAGAAGACGGCACGACCTACACGATCTCCGTGCAGAATGCTTATCGCAACGCCATGGGCAGCGTCACGCTTACCTCGAGTGCGAGGCGCAGCACCGAGGCAAGTACCGATAGCTGGACTCGCGTGACGAAAGATGCCGCTGGACGGGTTACGGAGGTGGCAACCTTCGGTGGACGGACGCAGCCGGCGTGGACTGACCCGACCGGCGTCTTCACGGGCGCAGTCACGACTACTTACGACGCGCAGTTCACCACCGTGACGGATCAGGCGGGAAAGAAGCGCCGTAGTATGGTGGATGGTCTCGGCCGTTTGGTGGAGGTTCACGAGCCGGATGCGAATGGCAATCTCGGCTCGACGACTGCTCCCGTCCAGCCGACCCGCTATGGCTATGACGTCTTCGGCAACCTGACCTCAGTATCGCAGGGTTTACAGACGCGCAGCTTCAATTACGACTCACTCTCACGCTTGCGCACCGCGATCAATCCCGAGAGCGGCACGGTCGGTTACCAGTACGATGACAATAACAATCTGGTGGTGAAGACGGACGCGCGCGGCGTCTCAACCCACTTTGAATACGATGCGATAAATCGCGTAACACGCCGCTGGTACAACGGCTCGAGTTCCACCACTTCAACTACCCACAACAGTCCGGCTTTACCCGCGGGCGTGGGTGCGACGGATGAAGTCCGCTTCTACTACGACACGCAGTCGCTGCCTGCAGGCGCGCCTTCCTACACGCGCGGCTCGGCTGTCGGCCGTCTCGTGGCCCAAGTCTATGGTTCCGGCAGCAATGGCGATTACTACGCTTACGACGTGCTTGGCCGGGAGACGCTGAAGTACCAGCAAACCGGCGCGATCAACTACCAGGTGAGTGCGAGCTACAACTTGTCGGGCGCGATCGCTACGCTGACTTATCCATCAGGTCACACTGTTACACAAACCTTCGACAATGCCGGCCGGCTGACCGCTCTCAGCGGCAATCTCGGCGACGGCGCCACCCGCACTTACACCAGCGACATTCTCTATTCACCCCTTGGCGGTTTGGTCAAAGAGAAGTTTGGCACCAACACGCCGGTCTACAACAAACTTTTCTACAACAGCCGTGGTCAGCTCGCCGAGATTCGCGAGAGCAACACCTACACTGCACCTCAGCCTCCCGCGGATCCCGCCAATATCACCGACACTTCCTGGAACCGCGGCGCGATCATCAATCACTACAGCAACCAGTGCTGGGGTATGTGCGCCGGTTCGAGCATGTCTGACAACAATGGCAATCTGCAGAAGCAGGATGTCTACATTCCCAATGACGATCTGATCTCCGGCTACACGCAGCGCTGGCAGCAGTATGACTACGACAGTCTGAACCGGCTGAACTGGGCGCGCGAGGTCAAGGACAACTCGGAGCAGTGGAAGCAGCAGTTCACTTACGACCGCTGGGGCAACCGCACCATCAACACCGCTGTCACCTACGGCGTCGGCATCAACAACAAAGCCTTTGCAGTGTCGCCGTGTGCCACTGTCTCGGATCCGTGTAGCAATCGGCTCCTTGTTCCCACCGGCCAATCCGGCACGATGGCGTACGACGCGGCCGGCAATCTCACCAACGACACCTACACCGGCGCGGGCAATCGCACTTATGACGGCGAGAACAAGATCACTTCAGCGTGGGGCGCCAACAACCAGGCCCAACTCTACGCTTACGACGCCTCGGGTCAACGTATTAAGCGCACTGTCAATGGCATCGAGACATGGCAGGTCTATGGCATCGGTGGCGAACTGTTAGCCGAGTATCCGGCTAACGGTGCGACTGCGAGCCCGCAGAAAGAGTATGGCTATCGCAATGGTCAGTTGCTCATAACTGCGGAGCCGCCAGTGAACGTGGCTCTTGCTGCCAATGGCGGTGTGGCCAGCGCGTCATCGAGTTACGTGTGTTGCGGCTGGAACTTTACTCCCGCCGGTGCTAACAACGGCAATCGCAGCGGCGCCGGCTGGGGCGCCGGTGAAGGTTGGAATGACACCGATCCGGGAAACAGTTTTCCTGACTGGCTGCAAGTCGATTTCAGCGGCAGCAAAACCATTAGCGAAATTGACGTCTTCACGGTCCAGGACAACTGGCAGTCGCCATCAACGCCGACAGAAACAATGACCTTTAGTATCTCCGGTCTCACGGGTTACGACGTGCAGTACTGGAACGGCAGCGCCTGGACGACGATTCCGGGTGGCAGTGTCACTGGGAACAATAAGGTGTGGCGTAAGTTCACGTTCAATCCAATTACGACGACGAAGATTCGCGTCCTGACCAACGCCAGTGTTGATGGCTACAGCCGCATCACTGAACTGGAAGCCTGGCAGAACGGTGGCAGTACCGGCACGGGTTCGGTTAACTGGCTGGTCACCGATCACCTCGGCACCCCGCGCATGGTCCTGGACCAGACCGGCTCTCTCGCCAACGTGAAGCGTCACGACTACCTTCCCTTCGGCGAAGAACTCTTCGCCCCCACCTCCGCCCGCAGCGGCGCGCAAGGCTACGCCAGCGGCGACGGAGTGAGGCAACACTTCACCCAGAAGGAACGGGATGTCGAAACGGGCCTGGATTATTTCAACGCGCGTTATTACTCATCCGCTCAGGGAAGGTTTAGTAGCGTTGATCCTGCAAATTATCAGGCTGTGCTAAACCCGCGAGACCCGCAGTCATGGAATGGCTATGCCTATGTTAACAATAAGCCCCTTACTAGGACCGATCCTGACGGGAGAGGGTTTTGGGAAAAGTTCAAAAACTGGATAAATGGATATGGCTTCCAGTCCGACATGGATGTTCAAGCAGAGGAAAACGTACGGCGAGCGGAATTGAAGAAACTTGCAGCAACAACACCAACTAACCTGCTCTACGTAAAGCAGCAGGATGATAGCTATATCGCCTATTCAGTTGATCAGTTAAATCGCGCGCAAGTTTGGGCCTTCTCCAACCAACAAAGGCGCGGAAACGTGACGCAAATGTCACAGTCGGATTATGCTCAAGCTGCCCGTGTCGTGAGCACCGCTGCCTCCTTCGTAGCACCCAGCGTCACGGTATATAGGGGAGGATCAACTATTGAAGTTCGCGACATGGATGTGAGAATGGAAGATGGCTTGGTTCAGCCGACGCGTGGTCCGTCCCTAAATGGTGATGCAGCCCAAGTGGAGAAATTCGGAGGGGCATACAAAGTGGAGAGCATACCGGACGAACTCCAGATCATACAAAGAGGCGTCAACCCCTCCCATTATGAGATAACACCCAAAAACCCGATGCCTTTTGAGCGTTTCGTTGAGCTAGTCAAGCAAGTAAAATTGATACCCCAATAATGAGGTTGTTACATGTCGGATCCAAGTTACCGCCCGAAACTGATATTTCCTAGTGGCTTCGATGAGCGAAGCCGGGAAGAGATGCCGCTTCGTGGGTATTTGAGTAATGCACTTGTGGAATTGCAGGACGGGAGCTGTTATCCGGTTGAGTTCATAGATCCGGTAAGATTAGCTCAAGAGGTCCAGGATTATGTCCGCCTTAATATTCCCTGCTATGCCGAGCCGGGCTTAATCATTCTTCCCGAGGTAACTTTAGAGCACATCGAAAAGGCTGTGCAGCACCTCTACGACCGGGGATTCTTTGCCTCTTTCAGACCTCAGACACGTTAGCGCGGGAGCCGTTATTCAGTTCAAGGCTATTTTTTGTGTTTACAATAATTCAGAGACATCCTTATCGGAGTTTGTACCTGGTTCTAGTCAGGGTCTCGAGAGTTTCCGTGACCGTAGCAACCTTGTAATTGCTGTCGCGAGAGCTGAGAAGGTCTTCGAACGGCCGTTGAACTGAATCTTGCACAGGACATTGAGACGCCAAACCAAGTAATTGGACATGGTGATGTAAAAGTCTGTGTGTAAAAAGCAAGAGGGTGTAAGTTGGTATGCGACC
>CAMLLD010000067.1 GCA_946480785.1 uncultured Blastocatellia bacterium
GGTTCAACTCCCCATACGTCAACTGCTCACCCTCGAACACCACCGCCACCGCTTCTCCGCTCCGCTCTGCTTGTGCTTCGAACAACTCGCTCAAACTCGACGCGCCTGCATACTCCCGTGCCGTCTCGTTCCATTCGTCGATGACCTGCCGCCGTTCTGCGTCCGAGAGTATCTGCAACTGCGAGATCCTCTGTTCAGGGTCGGCAACGATGCTCTTGAGCAGTACTTCGTAATGTTCGACAAAGCGGTGGAGTCTCTCCGGGTCGAAGAGGTCGAGGTTGCCAGTCAGTAGACCACCCACGCCTTCCAAATCCTCTAGAACCAGACTCAAATCGAATCTTGCGAACCGAAAATCTCTCTCAAGTACCTTCAGTCCGAACCCCGGTAGTTCGGCCTTCGCCAGCGGTGCATTTTGCAGCGCGAAGAGAACCTGGAAGAGGGGCGAGTGGCCGAGGTCTCGCTCAGGCTGCAACTCCTCGACCAGCCGCTCGAACGGGACGTCCTGATTCGCATAAGCGTCCAACGCTGTCTCTTTCACCCGGCCCAGTAACTGGCTGAACGTCGGGTCGCCTGAAAAGTCATTCCGCATTACCAGCGTGTTCACAAAAAACCCGATCAAGCCCTCGATCTCTGCTCGGTTGCGGTTTGCAATCGGCGACCCAACACTAATGTCCAGTTGGTTCGTGTACCGATGCAGGAGGGTTTGAAACGCCGCCAGCAACGTCATGTACAGCGTCGCCCCTGCCCTTTCGCCCAGCTCCTGCAAGCTCTGCGTTAGTTCCTTGGTTAGCTTTAATCCCGCATTCGCCGCGCGGTAGCTGCGCTCCAACCGGCGCGGCCTGTCTCGCGGCAACTCCAGCGGCGCCACCCCCTGCAATTGTTTCCGCCAATAATCCAGTTGCTGTTGCAACAGTTCACCCGTCAGGTGCTCTCGCTGCCAGATTGCGTAGTCGGCGTACTGCACCGGCAAGTCTGGCAGTGGCGATGGCTGCCCTTGCGAGTAAGCCGAGTACAAAGTGACAACTTCTTTAACAAGGACACCCATCGACCACGCGTCCGAGACGATGTGGTGCATGGTCATCAATAAAACATGTTCTTCCTCGGCGAGCCGAAGCAGGCGCAGCCGCAGCAGTGGCCCCGCCGTAAGGTCGAAGGGCAACCGCTCCTCTTCTTCAACCAGGCGCGCGACCTCGGCCTCGCGCTCGGCTACGTCCAGATGTGAGAGATCGAAAAGCGGCAGTTCCGGGACAAGCTCGGGAGAGACGACCTGCGCCGGCTGTTCATCGACGATGCGAAATGTGGTGCGCAGCGTCTCATGACGGCGCACCAGTTCGGCGAAACTACGCGCCAGGGCTGAAAGATCCAGCACGCCATGCAGACGCACGGCCTTCGGCAAGTTGTAGTACGCCGTTACCGGCTCCAACTGATCCTGGAACCACAACCGCTGTTGCGCGAACGAGAGCGGTAGCGCGCCGTTGCCTCTGCGACCGGCCGGTACGGTCTGCCCCGACTGGTCTGGTTCTTTCTTGCCGAGCAACCGCGCAAAGAGCGCGCGCTTCTCCGGTGATAGCTCGGCAATGCGCTCCGCATTAGTCTTCATGACAAACCTCCAGCCAGGCTCAGTTCTTTCAGTTTTGCCTTTGCCTCGTCCTCGGATAATTGTTCCAGTGTCTCCAGCAGGCCTGCGATCCTTTCGGCCTCTGCGTCACTGGCAGCGCGCGCTTGATCGATTTTTGTGGCCAACCCACCAAGTGTCGGCGACTCGAACATGGCGCGTAAGCTGATCTCGATGTGAAAGACCAGGCGTATTCGAGAGATGACCTGGGTGGCCAGGAGCGAGTGGCCGCCGAGCTCGAAGAAACTGTGGTCCGCGCTGATGCGCTCGACGCCAAGAACCTGGGCCCAAATACCTGCGAGCGTTTGCTCTGTCTCAGTGCTTGGGGCGATGAAGGCCCGTTGCGTCTGTTCCAGTCCAACCGCAGGTAGCGCGCTGCGATCCACCTTGCCCGTGGGCGTTCGGGGCAAGGTTTCGAGAGTGACGAATGCCGAAGGGACGAGATAACCAGGCACGTGTTCCGCTAAGTGGTCCCTGAGAGCACTCCACGTAACCTCGCCGCTCAGCACGACGTAAGCGCAGAGATATTTATTGCCGCTCGTGTCTTCGCGATCGACGACCACCACGTCCTTGACCGCCTCATGGCCCAGCAGCAGATCTTCAATCTCGCTTAACTCGACCCTGATGCCGCGAATCTTTACCTGTCGATCCTTTCGCCCCATGAACTCGAAGCTGCCGTCGTCGAGCACACGGCCCAGATCGCCGGTTTTGTAGACGATGTCATCAGGCTTGTTGCTGAACGGATTCGGGATGAAAACTTCATTTGTCAGTTCCGGTTGCTGGAAATAGCCGAGCGAGCGGTAGGGCGTGCGGATGTATATCTCACCGACTGTGCCCTTCGGACATGCCTTCCCTTGTGCGTCGACAACGATGGCCTTCGTGTCGGCAATCGGCTTTCCGATCGGGATCGCGCGGCGATCCTGATCTGCTGCCGTGACGAGGTGGAAGAACTTGGTCATCGTCGTTTCGGTTGGTCCATAGAGGTTCACCAGGCGAATTCGCTCGCCGAAGATACTCATCCACCGCTTTACGTCAGCCGGCAACAGCGGCTCGCCCGAGAGCAGGATGTTCTTTAAAGACGGAAACTGCTCGGGGTGCAAATCTTCATGGATGAGAGCGCGGAATAATGAGGGCACACAGTGGATCAGGTTGATCCGCGAATCATCGATCCACTTCACCAGTTGTGGACCATCAAAGCCATTCCGGAAATCCGGCGGCACACAGACCGTGCCACCGATGCAAAGCGGTACGAACGCGTCGCGTAAGTAAGCGTCAAAAGAAGGATTCGTGAATTGGCTGACGCGTATTCCTTCTCCCAGCCCCAGCGTCTCGATCTCCCAGCGAACAAAATGGTCGATGGCTTTAAGCCTGCCTGCGATGCCCTTCGGTCTGCCTGTCGAGCCGGAAGTGAAATAGATGTAGCACATATCGTCCGGCGCGGACGTTACTTGCGGCGGAGTTGGACCAACGTGATTCGAGTTGAGAGCGTCGAGATTGTGGAGACGGATCGCAGGCGCGACCTGGTCCATGAGCAGCTCCAGCCTCCTGGCCGGCAAGTTGGGATCCAACGGCACGAAAGTGCAGCCTGCTTTGAGACTGGCGAGGATGGCGGTGATTACCGTTACCGTGTCTTCAGAAATAATTGCCACGATCGAACCACTGCCAACTTCCGAAAGCAGATGGCCCGCGAGTCTGCTTGCACTCTCTTCCAACTCGCCAAAAGTCACACGCGTCCCGCTGCTGTCATCAATCGCGATGCGGTCTCCGTCTTCTTCGGCCAGCCGGCTGAAAACCTGATGGACATATCCTTGTTTCATTGACATGCGAGGATCTCCCACGTTAGTTCGCTGGTGATTAGCGAAAGTCTCTTTTATTCGTTGAAATCGTTGACTAAGACGAGATTCTCAGACTCGTTCTCTATCGAGTAACTGCTGATGGGCCGGCCGGGATCGGCGGCGAGATGTTCGAGCAACGTGCGCAACTGGGTGCACAGGCGAGCGATGGTCGACTCGGCAAAGAGGCCGGTTTTATAAACGAGGGTCAGGTTGAGTTCCCCGCCTTCCTCGGCCGTGTAGAGCGAAAGGTCAAACTTGGCGCTTTGCCCGGATAAGTCAGTGAGTGGCTGTACGACGAGGTCGGGCAAAGTGATTTCGCGGCCCTTGAAATCGGAATGATTGAACAGCACCCGGAAAAACGGCGAATGGCTTAGATCTCTTTGCGGCTGTAGTTCCTCTACGAGCTTCTCGAACGGTACGTCCTGATGTGTGTAGGCGCCGAGCGCCACTTCGCGCACGAGTGCCAGCAACTGGCGGAAGGTTGGGTCGCCGTCCCACCTCGTGCGCATGACCAGTGTGTTGAGAAAGAATCCGATCAGTCCTTCCGTTTCGACGCGGGTTCGTCCAGCGACCGGTGTGCCCACACTGATGTCCGTCTGATCCGTGTAGCGTGCAAGCAACACCTGATATGCCGTTAGCAGAGTGATGAAGAGCGTCACACCTTCCTGCCGGCTTAGCTCCCGCAACTGCTTCGTCAGTTTGCGATCCAGCGTGATCCCGACGCTCGCGCCCTGCGGATTCTTAGCCAACGATGATGATGCATCCACCGGCAGTTTCAACACCGGCGCTCCGGCAAGCTGCTCGCGCCAGTAGGAAAGTTGCTGGTCCAACACGTCCCCTTTTAAGTACTCGCGCTGCCACGCGGCGTAATCCGCGTATTGCAACGGCAACTCCGGCAGTGGTGATGGCCGGTCCTGCGTGTAGGCTTCATATAACGTAGCAACTTCCGTGATCAGCACGCCCATGGACCAACCATCGGAGACGATGTGATGCATCGTCATAGTGAGCACGTGCTCAGCTTCGGAGACGCGGAGCAGGCGTAACCGCAGCAGCGGTCCGATCGCCAGGTCAAAGGGACGTTGCGCTTCAGCTTCCGTGACACGCGTGATCTCTGCTTCGCGTTCGGCCGCATCAAGGTGCGAGAGATCGGTGAACTCAATATCCGCCGGCCCGGGTCGGGCGATGACTTGTAACGGTTGCTCATCGCGGGCCACGAAAGTTGTTCGTAGCGATTCGTGACGCCTGATCATTTCGGCGAACGAGAGCTCGAGCGCGTTGAGATTGAGTGAGCCAAGCAGCCGGACGGCAACCGGAACGTTGTAAAGCGCGGTGCCGGGATCGAGTTGATCGAGCAACCACAGGCGTTGCTGTGCAAATGAGAGCGGTAACTGATCATCGTCTGCCCGCGGCGCCGGAGAGATCGGCACGAAGGCCAACCCCGCGCCCTCGCGCATGTGCTCCTCAATCGCTTCCGCTAGCGCCGCGACAGTGGGCCGATCGAAGAGAGTGCGCAGCGGCAGATCGACATTGAACGTCTCGTGCACGCGGGAAACGAGTTGTGTGCCCAGTAGTGAGTGCCCACCCAGTTCGAAGAAATTTTCGTTAACGTCGACCCGTTCGAGATGCAACATCTTGGCCCAGATGGCGGCCAACAGTTCTTCAGTCTGAGTTCTGGGCGCAACGAAGATCTCTCTGGTTCGCGGAGTTATGGTTTCGGGCACCGGCAGCGCCGCTTTGTTGATCTTGCCGTTAAGCGTTAGCGGCAGGCGTGCGAGGTGCACGTAAACGGTAGGTAACGTCTCGATCACCAACCGCTCGGCGAGAAAAGCACGAAGCTCACTCCATTCGATCTCGCGCCGCGACACGTAATAAGCAACCATCACCTCAGCGCCGCTGCTGTCCTTCGTTATGACAACCACGCTGTCCCGCACTTGCGAGTGCTCATTCAGCGCAACACTAATCTCACCGAGTTCGACGCGATGGCCGTGATACTTCACCTGCTCGTCGCTCCGATCGAGGTATTCGATCGTGCCGTCTGCAAGGCGGTGCGCAACATCGCCCGTACGGTACAGACGCGCGCCCCGCTCGGCGCTAAACGGATCCGGAACAAAGCGCTCGGCCGTCTGTGCTGGTCGATTCAGGTAACCACTGGCAACGCCGGCACCGCCGATATACAGCTCACCACGGACGCCGCTCGCGACCGGACGCAACCGCTCATCGAGCAAGTAGATTTGTGTATTCGCCGCCGGCCTGCCGATGGGAACTCCCACGCGTAAATCGCGTTCGGGCGAATAACGATGAATCATGCAGCCGACGGTAGCTTCCGTTGGTCCATACTCATTGTAGATTTCCACGTGGCCGCCAAAGCTGTCGGTGATGGCGCGGGCCAGATCAGTCGTGAGGGCTTCACCGCCAACCACCAGTCGCCGGATACGGCTCGTGATGTTGTTTCTCGTCTTGATGAGCGCGAGGTGACTTGGTGTCAGTTTCACCACTTCCACCTGGTTGTCGTCCCAGAGATCGAGCAAAGGAACGTCGTTAACACCTTTGCGTGGATAGATAACGATACGATGACCGCCTAGCAATGGAGCGAAGACCGACGTGACGGTGAGATCAAAGGCGAGCGATGAGTAGAAAGCACAACTGATCGGATCACGTTCAGGCAGGTACATCTCACGTGCCCACGTCACGTAATTGACCACCGACGCGTGCGTGACCACCACTCCCTTCGGTTCACCGGTCGAACCTGAGGTGTAGAGCACGTACGCCGCCTCGCTGGAGTTTGCCTGCGGCGGCAGGTCCTCATGCGGATAACCGGAAACCAGCTCCCACTCACTATCGAGACAAAGAATTTGCGTTGCGGCCGCTTCCGGCAGCGACGCGGCTAAGCGCTCCTTCAAGTGCTGCTGCGTAATCAGCGTCGTGACTTGCGCGCTCGCCAGCGTGCGCCGGAGTTTCTGTTGTGGATGCGCAGGCTCGAGCGGAACGTAAGTGGCACCTGTCTTGAGCACACCGAACAACGCGACAAAGGTCTCGAAGCTGTGTTCGAGGCAGATGCCGACCAGCGCTCCGTGCTCCACACCAGACGCCAGCAGGTAGCGTGCGAGTTGGTTGGCGCGTGTATTCAACTCGCCGTAACTCAGATCAAGACTTTTCAAAGTCAAGGCAGTGGCTTTGGGTGTGAGCGCCGCCTGCCGTTCAAATAGCTGGTGCAGACAAGTGTCGCGTGCGCCGTCAGTACGAGTGTCGTTGAATTCGCTCAGCGCCTGGTGGAGCTCTTCTTCCGACATTAGCGGCAGCTCCGACAGCCGCCGGCCCGGATCGTGGACCACGCCCTGGAGCAGGACTTGAAAATGATCGAGTAGTTGACTGATGGCACCGTCGTCGAACAGGTCGATGTTGTACTCAACGCTGCCCTCGATCTGTCCGCCAACCTCCAGCAGATTGAAGACGAGATCAAACTTGGTCTCGTGGTTGCCGGTACTCTCACGAACGATCCGCAACCCGCTCAATTCCAGTGCCTCCTGCGGTGCGTTCTGCAACGTGAAAACGACATTGAAGAGCGGCGCCCGGCTCATATCGCGCGCCGGTTGCAGTTCGGCAACCAGCTTTTCAAACGGCAGGTCTTCATGCGCGTAAGCGCCGAGAGCCACTTCACGCACCCGCAGTAACAACTCGCGGAACGTTGGATTACCACTGAGGTCGGTTCGCAGCACCAGGCTATTGGCAAAGAAACCGATTAACGGCTCCAACTCCTCGTGGCCTCGATTGGCCACAGGTGTGCCGATGATGATGTCTGTCTGATTTGTGTAGCGGTGGAGCAGGACCTTGAAAGCGGCCAGCAAAGTCATGTAGAGCGTCATGCCCTCTGCGCGACTCAAATGCTTGAGACCGGCACTGACCGTCTGCGGCACAATGAAGTCCTGTGTGCGGCCGCGTCGCGTCGGAATGGGCGGCCGCGGACGGGCAGCAGGCAGTTCAAGCGACGGTAAGTCGCCGCCTAGTTTCGTCTTCCAGTAAGCAAGCTGGCTCTCGAGTACTTCACCGCTCAACCACTCCTGTTGGGAGGCCGCGAAGTCGGCGTACTGGACCGCGAGTTCGGGCAGTGGTGAAGCTTGATCGTGCGCGAAGGCTTCGTAAAGCGCGGCGACTTCGTGCACCAGTATGCCGAGCGACCAGGCATCACAAACGATGTGGTGCATTGTGAAGAGTGCGACGTGTTCTCGATCCGAGAGACGCAGCAACTGCGCCCGCAGCAGCGGTCCGGTCTTGAGATCGAACGGGGTTTGCGCCTCCTCAATTGCCAGCCGCCGCGCTTCCCTTTCGCGCTCGTCCTCAGTCAATTCTGACAACTCCACCACCCGCAGCAGCGCAGACGACGACGGCGCGGCGATGACCTGGACCGGTTGCCCATCGATCATCGGAAAAGTTGTCCGCAATACCTCATGCCGCCGCACAATATCAGTCAGCGAACGCGACAACGCATCAATGTTGAGTAGACCAGTTAGCCGTAGCGCGGCCGGAACGTTGTAGGCAGTGGCAGTGCCTGCTTCCAACCGATCGAGAAACCACAAACGCTGCTGCGCAAATGAGAGCGGCAGCGCACCATCGCGAGGTATGCGAGTGAGGCGTGGTAACCGTGCGAGTTGCGCTCCCGATTTCAGGGCCCGCTCGATGATGCGCGCCATCGCACCGGCCGTTGAGTGTTCGAACAACTCGCCCAGCGTCAACTGAACATTGAATGTCTCACGTACACGGGAAATGAGACGTGTCGCCGTCAGCGAATGACCACCGAGCGCGAAGAAATCATCATCAGGCCCAACGTGTTCGACCCGCAACACGCTACTCCACAGGTTGAACAGCAGCGACTCGACATCATTTCGTGGCGCGACATATTCCGAGTCCGCTGTGAACGTGACGCCATTCGGCGCGGGCAAGGCTCGTCTATCGATCTTCCCGTTTGGCGTTAGAGGTAGTTGCTCGAGCGTGACGAAAGCGGACGGGATCATGTAATCAGGCAGTTGTCCCGCAAGGTGCAAACGTAGTTCGCCGACGCCCGGCGCCGCGCAAGCATTTGCCGGTACCAAATACGCGACCAGATGTTTATCGCCATTCTGATCGTCGTGCAGGACCACCACGGAAGAGCCTATCGAGGAATGACGATTAAGCGCCGTTTCGATCTCTCCCAGCTCGATGCGAAAGCCCCTCATCTTCACCTGCTGGTCCAGGCGCCCGAGGTATTCTATTTCTCCAATCGATAACCATCGCGCGCTGTCGCCCGTGCGGTAAAGCCGCGCGCCCGGCTCGTTGCTGAAAGGATCGGGAACAAACTTTTCCGCGGTAAGAGCGGGTCGATTCAGATATCCGCGCGCCAGACCGTCGCCACCAATTAAGAGTTCACCGCCGGCGCTGGTTGGAACCGGCCGCCCTCGCGTGTCAAGTATGAAGACTCGCGTGTTGGAGATAGGACGCCCGATACTGATGGTGCGCGTGTCATGGTGCACGCGCTGAACAGTCGACCAAATGGTCGTCTCCGTTGGACCATAAACGTTCCAGATCTCGCTGCCGTGCCGCAAAAGCTGTTCGGCGAGATCGCGGCTCAACGCCTCACCTCCGCACAACACTTTCAACTCACTTGCGTTCTGCCATCCTGACTCGATAAGCATGCGCCACGTGGTTGGCGTCGCTTGCATCGCAGTGACGTCACGGCGCTGCAAGGTGTCGCTCAAAAGCGAACCATCGGCAGCCGTTTCACGACTGGCGATAACGAGCTTCGCGCCCACGATGAGCGGCAGGTAGATCTCCAGCGCGGCGATGTCGAAAGAGAGTGTGGTTACGGCGAGCAACGTGTCGCGGGCGCTGAGGCCCGGCTCACGACTCATGTGCCACAAGAGGTTCACTACCGCTGAGTGTGTGACGGCGACGCCTTTTGGTTTACCCGACGAGCCGGAAGTGTAGATGACGTAGGCGAGGTTGTCTGGTCCAGCGACTGGAGTCGAGAAAGTTATTGCCTCGTCATCATCTGCACTTGGATCAGAATCGATACAAACTACATTTCCCTGATACCACGGCAACTGTTCGCGCAGAGCGACTTCTGTAAGCAACACTTGCGCGCGCGCATCTTCGAGCATGAAGCGCAAACGGTCCTGCGGATACGCCGGGTCGAGCGGAACGTAAGCGCCGCCTGTCTTGAGCACGCCCAGCACTGCAGTCACCATCTCGGCTGAACGATTCAGCAACACGCCAACGAGCGACTCCGGACCAACGCCGTACCGCCGCAGACGCTGAGCCAATCGATTGGCTCGCTCGTTCAGTTCGCGATAACTGAGTCGCTGCTCCTCGAAGAGCACCGCATCCGCCTCCGGCGAGCGTGCCACCTGCATTTCGAACAACTCGTGTACGCATGCGTCCTTCGGGTACTGCGCCTGCGTCTGGTTCCAGTCGTGGAGCAGACGTTGCTGCTCATCTCTGGTCAGCGCCGGCAGTTGCAACAATGATTGTTCGACGTGTGCCGGGATTGTTTCGAGCAGCGAACGCAAATACTCCGACAAGCGGCGAACGTCGTCTGCGGCAAAGAGCGCTCGGTCGTAACTTATTCTGATGAACAGCCTGTCATGCGGGGCCACGTAAACCGTTAGCGGGTAATTCGTCTGCTCCTTGACCCAGACGCCCTGCACTTTCAGTCCTTCATCCTGTTTGTTGAGACGACTCGCAAGCGCGCCGACGGGATAGTTCTCAAAAACCAGAATGCTATTGAACAGCGGTACACCGCGCGGCACTTCCGCCCAGCCCTGTACTTCGACGAGTGGGCTGTATTCATATTGCTGCATCTCCGCCTGTTGCTTCTGCAACTGCTGGAGCCACTGTGCGATCGACTCCTCCTCCAGCACCTGCACGCGCAGCGGTAACGTGTTGATGAATAGTCCTACGATCGACTCCACGCCCGGCAACTCAACCGGACGTCCTGAAACCGTAACGCCGAAGAGCACGTCCTGCTCACCACTGTATCGACTCAGCAGCAAGGCCCACGCGCCGCGTATGATCGTGTTCAGCGTGACGTGATAGCGGCGTGCGATTTCGCCCAAAGCCTCAGTGGCGGCGGCCGCTAGTGTCAGCTCATACTCATCGTAGTTCGTTCCGGTGCCTTCACCGGCGTGCTCAGTCGGTAGTGAAGTCGGCGCGGTAAAGCCCGCCAGGTTTTCGCGCCAGAAGATCTCACTGTCACTCGGCTCCTGTCTCTGCAGCCATCCTATGTAGTCGCTGTAAGGACGGCTGGCCGGCAGCCGCAGATCCTCGCCGCGCTTTAGGGCTTCATACAGCGAGAACACCTCTTCCATTAAAATCGGCATACACCAGCCGTCGAGCACAATGTGGTGATAACTCCACGTGAGGTAATGACGGTGCGCTCCGAGCCTGACGAGTGACAGTCGCAGCAGCGGCGCCTGGCCCAGCTCGAAGCCACGTCGCCGGTCCTCCGCGAGAAACTCTGTATGCTGTCTTTGCTGTCGTTCGACACTCCACCCACTCCAGTCGTGCTCAACAATTGGCAGTTCGACGCGCCGCCTGACGACCTGGATCGGCTGGTCCAAACCTTCCCACACGATGGCTGTGCGCAGTGCGGCATGGCGAGCGATCACGCGTTCCCACGCACCCTTCAGTGCAGCGACATCGAGGAGGCCCACGAGCTCGTAGTTGAGCTGTATAACGTATGCGCCACCCTCGGGCTCGTAGAGCGTATGGAAAAGCAAACCCTGCTGCATGGGCGAGAGTCGATAGACATTTTCGACGTTTCGATCACCTTGAGTGAGGCGATCGATCTCATGCTGCTCGAGACGCGCGAGAGGAAAATCCGACGGCGTGAAACCGCCCGCCGAGGGATCCTGGCAGTGCACTATCAACCGCCGCAGCGCGTTCACATAACTTTGCGCGAATTTCTCAATCGTCTGCCGCCGATGCAGTTCCGAACTATAGGTGACGTTCACCTGCAAACAGCCGCCCGCCACAAGTGCGTCGATCTCGATCACGTGGGCACGATCACCGAGCGCGCTCACCGCACGGCCCGCGCCTTCGCGCGCGGCGCGGAACAACGAATCCCGGCCGAACACCTGATCGAATTGGCCCAGGTAGTTGAAGCTCAAGTCGGCGCGCGCGCCTCGCAGCGCGTTCCGGATCTGCTCATCCTCATTCAGGTATTTGAGTAAGCCATAGCCAAAGCCATGCTGTGGTATACGCCGCAATTGCTCCTTCACTCGCTTGAGCGTTTCGCCGGGTGTTTCACCTGCGGCGGGCGATTCCAACACAAACGGAAAGATGCTGGTGAACCAACCAACCGTACGCGATACGTCGAGCGACGGTGAGATCTCCTCGCGCCCGTGTCCTTCGAGGTTTACGACAAATTTTCCCGGCCCCGCCCATTCGCTGAGCGCCACGGCAAGCGCCGACAGCAGTGCATCATTCGGCTGAGCTCGGTAAGCCTCCGGAACTTTCTGTAACAGTGCTCGCGTCTCATCCGCGCTCAATGAGAGCGTCAGGGTTTGCGCTGTCGACTCCTGGTTAACTACCGCATCGTGATCGCTTGGCAGGCTCTTAAGACCATCGCTGCGGAGCACCCCGTTCCAGTGGTCCAACTCACCAAGCACCTCCTTTGTGTCTGCGTAATCGCGCAGCGCTTCCGCCCACTGCTTGTAAGAACTGGTTTTCGGAGGCAAGACAGCGATTTCTGCGCCGTTCGTCAACTGTTCGTAAGCGCTCTGCAAGTCCTCGAGCAGGATGCGCCACGACACACCGTCGATAACGAGGTGATGAGCGGCGATAAGCACACGCGACGACGCTTCTGCGCCCATGTCGAAGAACGCGACCCGCACCAGTGGTCCAACCGCGAGATTGAGACTCGCCTGAATCGCCGCGCACGTCGTTTCCAATGCCGCCGCACGGCTGTGCTCTTCTATTCCCGAAAGATCGTGCACTGAAAAGACAGGCTGCGTTTCTTTCGGTGCGTTCTCTTGTAACCAACCTGAGGTGTCGCGGACGAAGCGCAGTCGCAACGCGTCGTGATGGTCCAGTACACGTGCAACCGCTCTCTCTAACGCCGCCACATCAACATCCGACGGCGCTTCAAGCAACACTGCCTGGTTGAAGTGATGAGGCTCCGGAAGATCACGCTCGAGGAACCATTGCTGAATCGGCGTGAGTGGAACCTCGCCGGAGACTACATCCTGCGTGGCTTCGCTGGCCACACCTGTTCCCGCCACTGCGGCCAATTCGTGAATGGTCTGAAACTCAAACATCTGTTTCGGTTTCAGATGTAAGCCGGCCCTGTTTGCACGCGAGATGATCTGAATGCTCAGGATCGAGTCGCCGCCCAACTCGAAAAAGTTGTCGTGAATTCCGACGCGCGAAACGCCCAGAACCTCGGACCAGATGTTTACCAATTGCTCTTCTGCCGGAGTGCTGGGCGCGGCGTAGCCCTTGTCCAATAACGGTCTGTCGCCGGCAGGCTCGGGCAGGGCTCGCCTATCGACTTTGCCATTGCTGGTAAGCGGTAAGGCATCGAGGAAGACAAAAATCGCCGGCGCCATGTAGTCCGGCAAACGTTCGAGCATATGATGGCGCAGTTCACCAACGCTCACCGGTTTCGCCGGCTCTATTACGACATAACCTATAAGGCGCTGCTGTTCCTTTAGGCTGCCCTGTACGACGACACACTCGCGCACAGACGAATGCTGCATGAGTGCGCTCTCGATCTCTCCCAACTCGATCCGGAAGCCGCGCACCTTCACCTGGAAGTCGAGCCGGCCGAGGAACTCGATTTCACCGTCACGCAGGAAACGCGCGCGGTCTCCGGTACGGTAAAGACGCGCGCCCGGCTCACCTGAAAACATGTCGGGTATGAATTTCTCTGCCGTCAATTCAGCGCGGTCGTAGTAACCACGCGCGAGTCCCACGCCGCCGATGTAGAGTTCACCTGACACACCCACCGGCGCTGGTTGTAATTGCTGGTCGAGGATGAAGATTCTGGTGTTCGCGATGGGCCGGCCTATAGGAACTGTTCGCCGCTGGTCACCTCGCTCACACGCCCAGTGCGTAACGTCAACTGCTGCTTCAGTCGGGCCGTAGAGATTGTGCAGTTCCGCTTCGAACCGCTCGTAAAAACGATCCTGGATCTCGGGTGAGAGCGCCTCTCCACTACAGATGACCCGCCTGAGAGTTGTGCAGGGTGGCGGATCGACTTCAGACAAGAATGCCTGAAGCATCGAGGGGACGAAGTGAATAGTCGTCACGCGTTCGCGTTCAATGAGCTGCGCGAGGTACGCAGGATCCTGGTGACCACCAGGCTCTGCCAATACCAGGCGAGCACCCACGATCAGCGGCCAGAAAAACTCCCAAACTGATACGTCGAAACTAAAAGGAGTCTTCTGTAGCACGACGTCTTCGGCAGTCAGGCAGTATCGATCCTGCATCCACAGCAACCGGTTCACGATACCGCGGTGCGTATTCATCACACCTTTGGGTTTTCCGGTTGAGCCCGAGGTGTAAATGACATATGAGAGATTGTCTGTGGCGGTCTCTGCGCTGCGTTCGCAACCTGACTCACGTCCTGGTATTTCCCTGTCTGGCTCGTCGATGCAAATAACATGTGCGTCGTGTAAAGGCGCGAGATTAAGTAGATGCTTTTGCGTCAGCACCACTCGTGGCCGTGAGTCTTCAAGCATGAAGCGCAGGCGTTCGGCAGGATAACCGGGATCGAGCGGCAGGTAGGCGCCACCGGCTTTGAGTATGCCGAGCAGGGCAACGACCATTGACGTGGAGCGCTCCATTAACACTCCGACGAGAGACTCCAGCCCGACACCGAGGTTTACTAATTGAGATGCGAGTTCGTCTGCACGCTGGTTGAGCTCGGCATAAGTTACCCGCTCGCTATTGAAGACTACGGCGTCTCTGTTGGGCGTGCGCGCGACCTGTTCTTCGAACAGACGGTGCAGTGCCTGCGGTACATCGTAATTAACCGTCGTATCATTCCATTCGACGATTAATTGGCGGCGTTCGAGATCGGTCAACAGCGGCAGTTCAGCAACACTACGAACGGGATCCAGCGCGATTCCTTCCAGCAGTGTCACGTAGTGTTGGGCCAGGCGACGCACCGTAGCAGGCTCGAACAGGTCGGAGTTGTATTCGATATTGGCGGACAAGCCCTCGCGTGTCTCTTCGATCTCCAGTGTCAAATCAAACTTCGCCGTTACGCCTTCAACCGGAAGTTGTTTGAGTGTCAGATCGGGCAACGTGATCGAGGGGATGGAGGTGTTCTGCAAGACAAACATCACCTGAAACAAAGGCGTGTGGCTCAATCTGCGTTCAGGCCGGAGCGCATCTACAAGTTGCTCAAACGGGAACTCCTGATGCAGTTGCGCCCCGAGGCACGACTCACGCACTCGGCTCAGTAACTCGAGGAAACTGTCTGTTGGCTCGACGCGTGTTCGCACTACGAGCGTATTCACGAACAGCCCGATCAGCCCCTCCATCTCTGTGCGGGTTCGTCCGGCCACGGGCGTGCCTACGGCAATGGACTCTTGCCCGGAGTAGCGTGAAAGCAGCACGTCGAACGCAGCCAGCAGCGTCATGAACAATGTCGCTCCCTGGCGCTGTCCCAACTTATTAAGCGAGTCCGTGACTTCCCGCGAGACCATGAAGGAGTGACGGTTGCCGGCGAAGGTCTGCACCCGCGGGCGCGGGTGGTCCAATGGCAGTTCGAGGACACTCACGCCCTCGAGTTGGCCGCGCCAGTAGTTCATCCCCTCTTCCATTGCCCCATCGGCAAATTGCTCGCGCTGCCAAACAGCATAGTCCGCGTATTGGATCGGCAATTCCGGGAGCGGCGCCTCACGTCCTTCAGCGTAAGCGACGTAGAGCGTCGTTAGCTCCTGCATGAAGATGCCCATGGACCAGCCGTCGCTGATGATGTGGTGCATTGCGAGGAGTAGCAGATGTTCTTCTGCGGCAACCCGAGTCAAGCCGATCCGCAGCAGCGGTCCGGTCGCGAGATCAAACGGTTGCTGTGCCTCGGTGTCGGCCAGCCGCAGCGCTTCCGGCCATCTCTGTGCTTCCGGCAGGTGAGTGAGATCGTTGACCCGCAGCGGGAGTGTGAGAGACGGAACGATCGACTGCACGGCCGAATCATCAGTCGTGACGAAAATCGTGCGCAGGATCTCATGACGCCGGACCACCTCAGCGAAGCTCCGGCGCAGCACATCAACGTTGAGCCGGCCCGTGAGTTTAAGCGGGACGGTGATGTTATAAGCAGAGTTGCCCGGTTCGAGCTGGTCCAAAAACCAAAGGCGTTGCTGGGAGAACGAAAGTGGCGCCTGCTCTGCCACCGGCCGGCGCGAAATACCGCTCGGCAATGTGGCGACTACCTCCGACTCTCTCAGACGGAGCGCAAGCAGCTCGCGCTGTTGCGGACTGAGAGCCGCAATACGTTCGGCTAATTCGTTCATGCTTAGTTTCTGTCTGGTTGGACCAGTTGAGTGCTGTAGCTCGCGAGTGAGGCGTCTACCTCGGTATTGCTGAGTAATTCAATCTCTGCCAGGACACGTTCCAACTTTTCCCGATCGCGCTGGGCGATGCTTTCCTGTACCAACTCCGCCAGACTGGCAATCGTGGGGGCTTCGAAGAACTTGCGTAGTGACAGCTCGATCTGAAAAGTATCGCGAATGCGCGAGATGAGTTGTGTCGCGAGCAGCGAGTGGCCGCCCAGCGCGAAGAAGTCGTCATGAATGCCGATGCCGTCGATGCCCAGCAGTGCTTGCCAGATGTCGGCGATGGCCCGCTCGGTGTCGTCGCGCGGGGCTTCGTAGTCACTGGTGAGGTCCGGGCGCGTATAGAGTGTCTGCGCGTTGTTTTTGGTTTCCAGTAGCGCCGCCAGCTTGACCCAACGATCTATGCGCGACTGCAAGTCACTGGTGGAGACGACGAACTGCGGCACTCCGCGCGTCTGTAAGATACGCTGAAAGACCTCGGCGCCTTCCGCCGGCAGAATGGCCGGTGTGCGGCTGGACCAGTCGTCATCATCAGGCGGATCGGCAAAGTGCCAGGCATCCCAGTTGACAGTCACCCAACCTGTATCGCGGGAATGATTCTGCTGCTGCACGAATGCATCGGCGAAAAAATTCGCGGCTGCATAAGCGGTGAAGCCGAGTCCGCCGAGAATCGACGACAGCGATGAGACAACCATACGGAAATCGAGATCGCTGTCGCGCAGCACCTTCTCAACTGTGAATAGCCCATAGACCTTCGCCACGAACTGCCGTTCGCTCTCAGCCAAGTCCGTCTCCGCGATAGCGACAGTGGCCGCATCACCCGCGAGGCCGGCTGCATGGACCAGGCCGTTGATTCCGCCAAACGTCTGGTGCGCAACCCGCACTGCCTTCGCCATCTCATTCTCATTCGCTACATCCGCGGCTAGCCACAATACTTCCGCGCCGAGGCTCTCGAGCTCCTGTAACCATTCATCTTTCGGCGCTGTGCGGCTGACGAGAACCAGACGCGCATGCGCAGTACGCGCCAGATACGACGCCAGCGTGCGACCTACACCGCCAGTCGCGCCCGTGAGCAGATATACCCCGCGTTCACGCAACCGCGGCTCTCTTTTGCCGAGGCGGATTGGATCAAAAGTCTGCAACCAGCGACGCCGGCCACGATAAGCAATTACCTTGGCCGCTGAATCCGTGACGTTCAGTTCCGCAACGAGTTGTGCCGCCACGTCCGTTCGTGCCTGTGCGGTCCAATGCTCGGGCGCATCGATATCGATGTTGCGACAGACGACGTTGGTGTATTCCTGCGGGATCACACGGCAGGGGCCAAGCACTGTGGCCTTCTCCGGCCTGATAGTCTCAGTGCCGACAACGGCGTGCAGGTTATTCGTAACGACGCAGATCTCCATCGCGCCACCGCCACCAGTCGCGAGTGCCTGCGCCAGGTACAACAAACTATAGTAGCCACGCCATTGCGCCTCCGCGAAAGTTGACTCGCGTGAGTCGCATTGCGGCTCGCCCGTCACATTCCATAAGTGAAGAATGCGGCGCGGCTTCGTGCCACTTGCCATCAACGCTCTAATCAAATCCTCATAGCTTTGCCGCTGACGCGGATTGATTTCGTAGGCGCCTTCATCGAGGCGACGGAATTGCTCGCCTGACGAAACGATCACGACTCTTTCGCCGCGATCGCGCAACAGCTTCGCGACTTCCGGAGCGAGGCCCAACTCATCGGCGAAGATCCAATAATCGTGCGCTGTCTCTGTGTCGCCGTCCGATTCCAGGCAGCCAGGAGGCACTGACTGTTTCCAGGTGGGCAAATAGAACCATTCGTCTATATCCGTGCGCTTGGCAGTTTCGTCTGACGTGAAGTCCCTTGCGATCTCAGTGGATCCTGCATCCACCCAGAATCGCTGTCGCTCGAATGGATAAGTCGGCAGCGGCACGCGGCGGCGGCGTTCGTTCGCATAGAAGCCGAACGAAAAGTTCTTCCCGGCCAGCCAGACTTTACCGAGAGCGCCGAGCAGATGAGAGTATTCCGAACTTCGATCCGCTGAATGCGGCAACGAGGAGAGCATGATGTGCCCGGCAGACTTCGCCGAGTGCTGTTTAGCCAGCGAGCTGAGCGCGCTGCCTGGTCCAACTTCCAACAGGATCAGCTTTTCCTCCTGGAGCAACTCACCAATGCCATCCGCGAAGCGCACTGTCTGACGCATATGTTGCGCCCAGTAGTTTGGGTCGGTTGCCTCCTGCTCAGTAATTGTTCGTCCGGTGAGGTTCGAGATGAAGGAAATCCGAGGTGCGCTTAGACGGAACCGGCTGACGAGTTCGACGAAGGGCGCCAACGCCGGCTCCATCATCGCCGAGTGGAAAGCGTGTGACGTGTCGAGGCGACGAAACTCGAGACCCTTGCTCGTCACGATCTCTTCGAGCCGCAACAACATTTCATGACCGCCCGACACGACGCATGATGACGGCGCGTTGACTGCGGCCAGCGAGAGTTCGCCGTCTGAGAGTTCGCTCTCAATCAGCGCCCGCAATTCTGTTTCGGCCAGCGGCACGGCCAACATCGAACCGCTCGGCATCGCCTGCATCAGGCGACCACGGGCCACAACCAGCATCAGCGCGTCCTCCAACGTGAAGACACCTGCCAAACACGCGGCGACATACTCACCGATGCTGTGACCAATCATCGAGGCGGGTCGCACGCCCCATGACATCCACAGATGGGCCAGCGCGTACTCAGTGACGAACAGCGCCGGTTGCGTTATGGAAGTTTCACGCAGCCGGCCCGCGGCTTCAGCGGACTCACGCTTGGACTCATACAGAAGCTCGCGAAGATCAAACTGCAAATGCGACTTTAGAATCTCGCAGCATTCGTCCACTCGCTCCCGGAAAACAGGTTCAAGCTGATAAAGCTCAGCTCCCATTCCGATGTGCTGGGCGCCTTGTCCCGGAAACATGAAAGCGACCGCCGGTTCGCTCCCGCTGTGCGAACCATTCACGATTCGCCGCGAATTGCCGCCGGACAGCACGGCGGCCGCATCCGCCACGTCCCGGCACACGACAAAGCGACGATTTTCGAAAGCTCTGCGACCGACGGCGCAGGTGTAGGCGACGTCGGCAAGGTTCAACTCCGGGTGTTGCTTCAAGTGCGCGGCCAAATTCGCCGTTGCGGCGTCGAGCGCAGTGGGCGTTTTCGCCGACAGGACCAGCAACTGCCAGGGGCGACCTTCGTCAGTTGGATCTGGAACAGGCGCTTCTTCGAGGATTACGTGCGCGTTCGTACCGCCAATGCCGAAACTACTAACACCTGCGCGCCGCGGACGCGGTCCGCGCGGCCAGGGCGTGAGTTTGTCGTTGACGAAGAATGGACCATCGGCAAAGTTGATGCGCGAGTTCGACTGTTTGAAGTGCAGGCTCGGTGGCAGCAGCTCGTGCTCCAGCGACAACACCGTCTTGATGAGCCCGGCGACGCCTGCCGCTACGTCAAGATGTCCGACGTTTGTTTTGACTGAACCCAGCGCGCACGAACGAGGTTCCATCCCCGCGGCTCGAAACGCCTGTGTGAGTGCTGCAACCTCAATCGGATCGCCGAGTGGCGTCGCCGTGCCGTGTGCTTCAACGTAGCTGATACTGCCGGCACTCACGCCTGCAACGGCGTGCGCGGCCTTGATAACCTGCGCTTGCCCCTCAGTGCTTGGCGCCGTATAGCCGACTTTTCGCGAACCGTCGTTATTAATTGCAGAGCTCTTGATGATGGCCCAAATGTGATCGCCGTCAGAGAGCGCATCGGCGAGACGCTTGAGTACGACCACGCCGACACCGTGTCCACCGACCGTGCCCTGAGCTTGTTCATCGAACGTTCGACAATGACCGTCGGGCGAGGCAATCCCTTCGGGCTGATAAACGTATCCGGCGATTTGGGGAAAGGCCACCGAAACTCCGCCGGCAAGCGCCATCTCACACTCGCCACTCAGCAGACCCTGACACGCAAAGTGGACCGCGACCAGCGACGTCGAGCAAGCAGTCTGGATATTCACACTCGGTCCGATCAGGTTCAGCTTGTATGACACGCGCGTCGGCAGGTAGTCCTTATCGTTGGCGGTCATCACCTGAAAGTTGCCGATGGTTTGTATGAGTTCCGGGTGTGAGAGCAGGTTGAAAGCATAGGTGTTCATGCCGACACCGGCGTACACCCCTACTGGTTTGCGGTACGCTGCGGAGTCGTAGCCCGCCGCCTCGAGCGCTTGCCACGCGCACTCAAGAAACACCCGCTGCTGTGGATCCATGATTTCGGCTTCGCGCGGGCTATAACCGAAGAAGGAAGCATCGAACAGATCCGCTCCTTCAAGCACACCTCTGGCCTTGACGTAATTCGGATCGCTCAGGAAGTTTGCTTCGACTCCCGCGGCCAGCAGTTCTTCATCCGTGAAGAACGTGACGGCTTCCACGCCGTCCCGCAGGTTGCCCCAGAACTGCTCGATATCGTTTGCGCCGGGAAAGCGGCCGGCCATGCCGATGATGGCGATCTCCAAACCCGTTTGCTCGTCCCCAGTATTCAAAGAGCTCATCTCGTCACCTTGCAGAGAGATCAAAGGCTGACTCCCTTTGCGTGCGCTGTTGCTGAAGCCTCTGTCTGCCACTGCGTAAGGTCTGCGCCTGCTCTTCTTCGGACGCAGTTTCCGCGCTTGCAGCTCCCTGTTTCGACAACCGTTTCGCTTGCGCGCCGACGGTCGAATACTCAAACAACTCCACGAGGCTGATGTCGGTCTGAAACTTTTCGTTCAGCTTCCCATGCAATTGCATGAGCAACAGCGAGTGTCCGCCGAGGTCGAAGAAGTTATCGTGAACGCCGACGCGTTCTAAGCCGAGTACCTCCGCCCAGATTTCAGCCACGGCTGATTCCACTGGTCCAGCGGGCGCGACAAAAGTCTCGTCGAGATTGGGCCGAATCGCGTCAGGTTTCGGAAGCGCCTGGCGATCTACCTTTCCATTCGTTGTCAGCGGCAGCGATTCGAGGAACACGTAGCTCGAAGGCGCCATGTAATCAGGAAGCAACGACTGCACGAAGAGACGAAGTTCTGTCACTGTCGGGTTCGTCTGCCCGTGACAAACAAGGTAAGCGACCAGCGATTGTTCGCCGCCCGCGTCCCGCGCCAGCACAACGACTTCGCGTACCGCCGGATGACGACTCAAAACAGCTTCGATCTCACCCGGCTCGACTCGGTAGCCGCGTATCTTCACCTGATGGTCCAACCGTCCGAGATACTCAATGTCACCGCCCGGCAGGTGACGCGCCAGGTCGCCGGTTCGATACAACCGCGCGGAGGATTCGGCGCCAAACGGGTCTGGTATAAAACGCTCGGCAGTCAGCGCAGGCCGATTCAAATAACCTCTGGCAAGCCCCTGGCCTCCGACATACATCTCGCCAGGTACGCCGGCGGGGAGCAGTTGCCACTGTTGGTCCAGAATGTAGAGACGCAGGTCCGGCATCTCCCGGCCAATCATGCTCCCGGTCATCGTCTCGACGTCGTCTTCAGTCACCACTCGATACGTGACATGTACGGTCGTTTCAGTAATGCCGTACATATTCACTAATTGCGGCTTTTGATCACCGTGATCCGCGAACCATGATTTCAGGCTGTGAAAGTCCAGCGTCTCGCCGCCGAAAATGATGAGGCGCAGGGCCGGAAAATCAATGCGTTCGCGTGAGCCGTCGACGAGCATTAAATGCAGAAATGCGGAAGCGGTTTGGTTGAGTACGGTGACATGCTCGCGCAGCAGCAACTCGCGAAACAGTTCGGGCGAGCGGTTCGTCGGGTGCGGCATTATTACCAACCGCCCTCCGTGCAGCAACGCGCCCCAAATCTCCCAAACTGAGAAGTCGAAAGCGTAGGAGAAGAACAAGGCCCAAACATCATCTGCGCCAAACTCGAACCAATGCCGGGTTGCATCCAGGAGACGCGTGACGTTGGCGTGAGTGATCACGACGCCTTTGGGTCTGCCCGTCGAGCCGGAGGTGTAGATAACGTACGCCAGATTGTCGGCGGTCACATCAACACTGATCTTGCCGCCACTGTAGGCAGCAGGCTCTTCGCAATGGTCGTCGAGCCACAGCACATCTGTCTCGTCCGGCACTCGTTGGGCCAAACTTCGCCGCGTTATCAACAGTCGTGCGTGAGAGTCACTGAGAATATCGTCGATGCGCTGTTGCGGGTATGACGGATCAAGCGGGACGTAGGCAGCACCCGCTTTCAAAATGCCGAGTAGAACCACCACGAGTTCTACCGAACGATCCAGCAGCACGGCCACGAGCGATTCGGGGCCAACGCCGCTGCGCTGTAACTCTCGCGCCAAACGTTCGGCGCGCTCGTCAATTTGGCGGTAGGTAAGCTGTTCGTCACCGCAGTTGACCGCGACTGAATCGGGCGTACGTCGTACCTGGTGCTGGAATAACTCCGTAATCGTTAGTGGCGAACTTTTCACAGCGCCGTTCGGGTTAGAGAGCAGAACGCTGCGCTCGTCTTCGCGCAAAAGCGTAAGCTCTTCGACGCGTAGTTGAGAGCTGCCGATCATATTCACCAGCAGCGTCTCAAAGTGACGCAACATGCTTCTGACCAAAGCCGGATCGAAGCGTCGCTGGTCGTAGATCGCGAGCAGGCTGAGCTTCTCGCCTGCGGTGCCGACGATCAGCGTCAGCGGATAACCTGTTCGCTCTCGTCCCAGCACGTCGCTGATGGTCAGCTTCCCAATCCGTTGCTGGAGCATCTGGTCCATGGGATAGTTTTCGAAGACCAACAGGCTTTCAAACAGCGGTGAGCCCGCCTTGATCTCGCTCCAGCGCTGCACCGCGGGCAGCAGGCTGTACTCATACCGCCGCGCCTCGACCGCCTTGGACTGCACCTCGCGTAGCCATTCCCCTACTCTCATTCCCGGCCTTACGCGTATCCGCACGGGCAACGTGTTGATAAACAACCCCACCATCGATTCCGCGCCTTCCAGGTCGGGCGGCCGCCCGCTAACCACCGCGCCAAACACGATGTCGGCGTCACCGCTGTAGCGTGACAGCAGCAGGGCCCAGGCACTCTGCGCCAACGTGTTGAGCGTCACACGCTGACTGCGGGCGAACTCTTCCAAACGCGAAGTAACGGCATGGTCCAATAAGTGACGTTCCTCGCCAAAGCCATCTCGCCAACCAGTTTCAGGTGAGGTCGAACCGTTGCCGTTTAAATGCCACCGCTTCATGCCGAGCGAGGTTGGCGTACGAAAGCCCTCGAGTTGAGCGCGCCAATAATTCTCCGCCGCGCCTGGATCTTGTTGCAGCAGCCAGTTGATGTAATCACGGAAAGGGCGGCGCGTTTCGAAGTCCACACTCCGGTCGTGTGCCAGCGCCTCGTAGGCCAACAGCATCTCCTTGATCACGACCGCGCTGGACCAACCATCCAGCAACACGTGGTGATGGCTCAGGACGTATTTGTAGACATGCTCCGAAAGGCGCGCGAGCGCGTGGCGCATTAACGGCGGCTGATTCAGCGTGAAGCCTCGTTTGAAGTCTTCGAGCAATAAAGCATCGAAGCGTCGTTGTTGCTCGCCGGCTGTCAGATCGCGCCAATCGTGAAATTGAAAAGGCAGCTTGACGTCGCGCCAGACTATTTGGACAGGCTTTGCGCGCCCCTCCCACACCGGTGTGGCGCGGAGCACTGGATGCTGGTCCAGCACCGCTTGCCCGGCCGCTTCAATGGCCGTGGCATTCAGTTCACCGTTAATGGTGTAAGAGGTCTGAACGAAATACGGATCCGCCTGTTGGGCGAGGATCGTGTGGAAAAGAATCCCCTGTTGCATCGGAGCGAGCAGGTAAATATCTTCGATTTGCTGGTTCTTCATAAGATGGTTTCCATCTTGACGAACGGACGGCGCGTGTCGACGAAGCCTTTGTCGCGTGCTTTCGCTAATACTCGATCCGACTCTCTGATTTGTGGTGAATCAGCAGCCAGTCCCAGCCCCATGCTGTATTGCAGCCACGGTTCCTGTCCCATCGCATAGATGAAGACGCGCTTGCTCCCGACACTCTCCAGCAGGTTGAGTGCGGCGGCGGAGTCGCAGCCCTTTGTGCGGCGTGATTGATCGTGACTGCGTTCAACCTTCTTCGGCAGGAACGTCCCATACATCCAGGAAAGCGGCGCGCCAACGCACTCCATCCCGAGAAAGACCGTGTCGATCTTTCCTACTGCGTTCCTCACATGCTCGTACATGCGCGGATCGAGACAGTTGGAATCGGCGGCGAACAAGATCCGCTGTTGCCCAAAGCGGACGACATAGCCGGCCTTTCCGTGTGCGAGGTCCGCATGCTCGCCGAAGAATGGAACCGCGACGATCTCGCCATCGGGAAAGCTGACGGATTCGAGTGTGCCGAGCTCGACAACGTGTTTGAAGCCCAACTTCTTCGCCATCAGCCGCAACGACGTATCGGCATAGAGCAGGTTGAAGGTCTGCGGAACGACAAGACACTCAATCTTGTGTCGCAGGCGCAGCAGCGTCTCGGGAACGAAGTGATCGTGGTGTGCGTGGGTGATGATCGCGAAGTCGATCTTTTCGGGCAGATCCTTATACGAGAAGCGCTCGACGCCTCCTGCCTTCGGTGTCACGCCGATCCAGGGATCCGTAAGGATCGAAATTCCGTTGCATTCCACCAGTACGCAAGCATGGCCGAAATAGCGCACTCGCATCTGCGAGCTATCCCACTTCGGCGGGGTCGCCGGCGGGTCTTTCGTTAGCAGCGGCAGCAGCAAATGATCGTCGTCCGGCGTCAGCTTCAGAATGTCGCGGATACGATCGAGCGGCTGCGGCGCTGATTCAAGTTTGAAGAATTCGTCTGACTCGCGGTCAGCGAACGGGAGGTTCCATTCGATTTGTGTGCTCTCTGGTAAACGCGGAGTCGAAAGGAACGGAGGCCGCGAGTTATCAGTGCTCTGGACGAAGATTCTCAGCGACTGAAGATCTTTTCTGTAGTAGCTGCTCTCGTAAAGCAGACTCTCCACATAACGTACGACGGGGTTGCTGTAGTAGTCGTAGAGTAGTTCCACAAAGCCGCGCAGCTCATCAGGAATCTGCGCGTAGAATTGTTCAATACTCTGCCCTTTCGCGTGGTCGTTGATGTAGTTGCAAAACTCCGGCACTGCATGGGCCAATCTGACGTTGCCGGCCTGTCCCGTCTTCATCTCCTGAAGCATCTGCTCAACTTCATGAGCCCGCTCAACCGGCACGTTGACAAACGGCCCGCCGGAGAAGTTTGGATCGCCGCACACTTCGACGTGCATCTCCGGATCGGACAGGTACGACTCGAGCACTTTCATCTGGTAATGAACCATGTGCAGGCTGTACGGGACAGGCGAAATCAAGTCGGACCACACGGCCCACTTATTAACTAACGGTTCGATTGCGGTGAAGTCCGCGAGGCGGTAGGCGCCATTCTCTCTCATGTGAGTTATGCCAGTTCGTCAACGAAGTCGTTGATTGCCTCAGCGATACTTTGATCGATGGTTTCACTCGAAAACGCACTGCGCAGCTCATTCAGGTGACTCAGGCCCGCAAGAATCGCTTCTCGATCGGGAAGGAAATCTATGAGGCACGCTGCTTCGTCTACACCGATCTCTTTCAAGTCCCGCACGAGTTGTTTGCAATCAGACGGCGTGCCCATCAAAGAAGCGTGACGGAAATACCGTTCAAAGGTCAGGTCAAGCAGATCTTCCATGACGTCGGCCGGGATGTCGTGTGGATCGATCTTGTGACCACCGCTGATGACACCGCCGCCGAGCGCTGCTTTCTCTTCGAGGCTGATGGCTGAGCGCAAGTATTCGCGGAAGTGAGGTCTCACCTGCTCTCTTACCTTGTCCCGGTCCGAGCCTAAGTATGTATGCAGCATCAGCGAGACTTTGCCTTGCTGTGGATCAAAGCCGTTCTCCGCCCGCGACTGTCTGTAGCTTTGAATTTTCGACGCCAGCGTTTCGATATTCTGGCCGATCAAATGCGTGAGGACGTTGGCGCCGATTTTTCCGGCGCTGATAAAGGTCTCGGTATTCCCCGACGAAGTGATCCACACCGGTATCTCTTTTTGTATCGGGGTGGGGTAGACGCGAACGCTGGTCTCTTTACCAAAGCTGTTGAGCCGCGTCACTCGTTCGCCAGTCCACAGCTTCTTGAACGTCTCGATCTGCTCATACATGATCGCATGGCGCGTCGCATATTTCTCCGGGAAGAAGATGAAATCGTCGACGTTCCAGCCCGAGCCGAACGAAATAGCCACCCGTCCCTCGGAAAGGTTATCTACCACTGACCACTCTTCCGCTAACCTGAGCGTGTCATGCAACGGTGAGATAAGACTGCCGGCGCGAAGTTGAATGTTTTGCGTCGCGATAGCGAGAGCGGCGTTGATCAACGCGGGATTCGGGAACAGACCGCCAAATTGGTGAAAGTGGCGCTCCGGTGTCCAGACGCAGCAGAATCCATTTTGATCGGCAAACTTTGCGGCCTCAAGCAGCAGTTGATACTTACCGTTATCCGACTGCTGATCGGCGCTGGAAAAGAACATGATTCCAAAATCCATCACAACTCCACCTGACTCCTATGGACTAGTTGGGCCATCCCGACCAGGATCTGACGCGGCCCCTCGTAAGGTGTGCGGCCGTGTGCGACTAACATGTTGTCCAGCACGAGCAGGTCGCCACGCTGCCACGGAAACATGATGGTCTCACGCTCATACGCTTCGCGGATTTCATCCATTACGTTCGCTTCGATAAAACTTCCGTCACCAAAGAAAGTGTTTGACGGCAGATCATGCTGACCGAACTCCTGTAACAACGCGTTCCGTATCCCCGCTTCGAACGAAGACACATGAAAGAACATCACGTGGTTGAACCAGATCTCCTCGCCTGTTCGCGGGTGCCGTACGATCGCGGAGCGCGTGGCCGTGGTACGCAAGCGCAGGTTATCTTTCCATTCGACCTGAATGTGGTTATCTTGACAGTACCGCTCGACAGCAGCGGGATCTTCCGTCTGGAAGACTTTTTGCCAGGAGAGTCCAAAGCCATCGTTGAAATTTCTCACCAGCATCCACTTTTTATTCATGAAGCGCTGGCGCGTTTTCGGACTGAGGTGTGCTAACACGCGGCGACAATCGGCGATCGGCGTCATGCCTCCACTTTGCGCAGGTGTCGTGCACAGAAAGAAAATCTTCAACGGCCAGTTATCCTGGTAAGAGTTTTCGTTGTGCAGATTGATGTTCTTGCGCGCTGGATAGTCGGTCGAGGTGTAAACATTAGGACCGACTTCCGTGCGTGGTGACGAACGCTCGTGGTATTCCAGCGGCTTACCGGCCAGCGCTTCGATAAGTCTCGCCAGTTCGTCTGCCGCTTCGATATCGAACCCGCGAAACAGGACGCCACCAAAACGCGCGAGTTGAGTTTCGACGAATTCCGCGTGGCTCGAGATCCACTTCTCGAGGTCCACTCCTCCGGCAGCGGGTTCGACGAGCAACGGTAGGCGGTCTTCAGCAGTGAGAGAGCTGATCCGCACCGAGTCGAGTTGAGGGACCGGCGCAACACTCATTTTGATAACTCCTAAACGGCTTCGCCGGCTCCTATGTGGTTGCGGCTCAGATCCTGGATCAATTGGTCCAGTTCTTCCTGGCTCAGTGCCGCCGCGGGAAAATCGGAAGGAGTGAAGCCGCCCGCTTCGGCTTCCGAACAGTGCCTGACGATGTCTCTCAGGCTCTGCAAATAACTTTCAGCGAGTTGCTCAACGGTCGACGCGCCGTGAACGTTGACGCTGTACGTCCAATCGAGTTGTAGTCTGCCACCGGCAACGAAGCCGCTGATCATCAACAGGTGACTCCGAGTAGCGCGCGGGCTAACTGTTGGTCCACGCGACTCAGCCGCAGCGACAAATGGAGTCGACTCGGACAAGGCATCGTCCACGTGGCCGAGGTAAAGGAAACTCACTTCCGCTCGCGGCATCTCGCGCAACCTCTCTCTTATCGTGAGGTCTTGATGAAGGTAGCGCAGCAGCCCATAGTTGAAGCCGCGGGTGGGAAGCCGGCGGAGCTGTTCCTTAATCCGCTTCAATGCTTCGCCCGTTCCCCAGCCTGCGTCCAGCTCCAGCAGCACCGGATAGATCGTCGTGAACCACCCAACAGTCCGGGTTACGTCTGTCCCTTTGAAGATCGCGTCGCGACCGTGACCTTCAAGATCGACGAGGAGCCGGCTTTGATTCGTCCAGTCGCGCAAGGCCAGAGCCAGCGCGGTCATCAGCACATCGTTGATCTGAGTGTGATAGACGTGAGGCACATCCTGTAAGAGTGCGCGCGTTTCTTCCGCATCGAGCGCCACGCGGAATGTGCGTGCGGAATCTTCCGTGTTGAGCCCGCGACCGTCCTCAACATCGATTGGCAGCGGAAACAGGTCATGTCGTTCGTCCGCCAGCCAATAATCCAATTCACCGGCAACGTCCGCCGACTGTGCATGCTCAACTAATAGCTCGGCCCAGGTCTTGAACGAAGTGGTCTTGGCGGGCAGCGAGACAGGCTCCCTGCGCGCGGCCTGTTCGTAGGCGGTGGCGAGATCTTCGAGCACGAAACGCAATGAGATCGCGTCCATCACGAGGTGGTGCGCAACTAGCAGAAGCCGTCCGGGTTTGCCTGGACCCATATCGAAAAAATCGACGCGCAACAGCGGACCGGTAGTGAGTTCCAGACCAGCCTGCGCCTCCATCGCTGCCGCTTCGATGGCGGCAGTCTGTTCATTTTCCGGGAGCATCGATAAGTCGTGATACGCGAACGGGACGTGTCCATCGAAGGCAGCGTTGTACTGTCGCCAACCGGATTCATCCACAGTGAAGCGCATGCGCAGCGCATCGTGATGGGCCATCACACTGGCCAGTGCCTGCTTCAACAGCAAGGCGTCGAGCGGCTTGCGTGTCTCCAGCAGTAAAGATTGATTCCAGTGATGCGGATCGGTTGTGGCCAGCTCAGTGAACCAAGTTTGCACTGGTGTGAGTGGCACATCGCCGGTGACGACATCCTGTCGCACGGTGACTACTTCGCCCGTCCCAGCAACGGCAGCCAACGCCCTGATTGTCTGGTGCTCAAATACGAGTTGCGGTGTCAGCTTCAAGCCGGCCTTGTTGGTCTTAGCCAGGATCTGAATAGTCAACACTGAATCTCCACCGAGCTCGAAGAAGTTGTCGTCTACTCCTACCTTCTCGATGCCGAGCAACTGCTGCCAGATTTGCGCGATGATTCGTTCTGTCTCTGTTTGTGGCGCAACGTAGGGCGTGTCGATATTCGGGCGGGCGTGTGCCGGCTGCGCAGTTCGCTCATCATCGAGCTGGTCCAACTTGCCGGAAACCGTTATCGCTTTGTTCTCCTCGATGATCCGCGCCAGGTCTCTGGTGGAGACAACTATCTCCGGCCAGCTTCCATCGAGCGCGCGCGCAAAAGCCTCAATTCCTTCTTCCGTCAGCATTCCGTCTTCCGGCTCGAGGTTAGAGCGCCGCGCCGCATCGACGGCCATCCCGACTTCTCGCCACCCGTCCCAAATGATCGAACAGGTAAACGGAGCAGCGCCGGTTGCCTGCGCGCGCGCGAAGGCATCGAGGAAAGAGTTCGCCGCACAGTAATCAACGCGTCCATGTCCGCCAAGAATCGAGCGCAGCGATGAAAAGAGAATCGTAAAGTCTAAAGACTCGCCGGCAAGAACTTCCTCGAGAAGCAGTGTTCCCTTCACCTTTGCACCTATCGTTGCCTCTGCAACTTCGGGTCTCATGAGTTGAATAAAGCCGCCACCCGGAACGCCGGCGGCGTGAATGACGCCGTTAATCTCGCCGAACTTCGTGCGTGCCTCCTGCACCGCTGCGCGCATTTGTATTTCGTCGGACACATCAGCACACACCCACAGCACTTGCGCGCCGAGCCGCTCCAGGTCTGACACCTGCTCAGCATTTGGCGCCGACCGGCTCAGCAAGATCAGCCGGGCCTGGACCGTGCGCGCGAGGTAGGATGCGAGCGCCATACCGATACCGCCCGTTCCGCCTGTCAACAGATAAACGCCTCGCGGTCGAAGTCGTGCTGGAAGAGCTCGGCCTTCGAGACGAACGGGATCGTATGCCCTCACCCAGCGATGCCCGCCACGATAGGCGACAGTCAGTTCGTCTGGGGCGACGGCCAACTCGTTCGACAGTTGGTCCAGGAGTTCCTGCCAGGAGTTCTCGTTTGCCGGCAGGATGACATCGATACTGCTACAAGCAACATCTTCGTACTCCTGCCCGATGACCCGGCAGGGGCCGAGCAACATAGCCTTCTCCGGTTCGATGAACGGTTCGCCCGCAACGCTTTGCAGCCCATTCGATACGACGTATAGCCGTACCTTCTTGTCACTGCTTGCTTCCGGCAGGATCGCCAGCACCTGCTCGCCAAGCACCTGCGCGAGATAGAGCAGACTATAAAAGGAGCACTGTTGTGACTGGTCCAACGACTCGACGGCGGAGGATGCACGATCGCCGGCAGTTACGTTCCACAGATGCACGATGATTTCAGGTGTTCGATCCAGCGTCCGCAGTTCTTTCAATAACGCCTCGTAATGCTCGCGCCGTTGGGGGGCAATGCTGTAGTCACTCGCGCCCGTGCGTCGGAAGTCACTGCCCATTCGCACCGTGTTCACATTGTGGCCTTCATCCCTGAGCCTGCACGCGAATCGGGAACCGACGCCGCACTCGTCTGTAAACAGGAGATAGTTTCGTGCCTTATCTGCATTCGCGGAGGATGCTCTCTGCCACGCACGGACCGGGTTGGCGGTAGACTGTTTCCAAACTGGAACATAGAACCAGTCGGCGATGTCCTCTTTCTTACTGAGACTCCGGGCGTGCGCGTGTTGCAGATTTTCCAGCGGCTGCGCGTCAATCCAGTAGCGTTGTCGCTGAAAGCAGTAGGTCGGCAGCGGTACTCGCCGGCGGTTTTCGTCTCTATGAAGTGCTTCCCAGTTTCCTTCACAGCCCGCAACCCAGAGCTGCCCGAGAGCCTGGAGCAGCGAAACGACTTCCGGCGTCTCCTCGTCCTTTTTAAATAGACTTGGCTGCAGGACCACGCGCTTCCTCGCTTCAGGCGTCAGATGTTTCTCGACCAGCGAACAAAGCGTGCGTCCCGGTCCTACTTCAAGCAGCACCCCGCCTGCGCCGAGGCTCTTCAACAACTCCTCGGCTGCCGCGCTGAACTGCACTGGCTGCCTTAATTGCCGCCCCCAATACTCCGCGCTGGTCACTTCTTCAGGTTCGGCCCACTTTCCTTTGACGCCCGAGATCATCGCGAGCTTAGGCTCGCTCAGCTTTAGTCCCTTTACTTCTTCCACCAAAGGCGCCACGGCCGTGTCCATCATTTCAGAGTGAAACGCGTAGCTCGTACTCAACTCGCGCCAACCGATCTCTTTACGATTCAACTCTGCGATCACTTCCGCTACCGCACTTTGTGGTCCGGAAAGGACGCATTGCCGTGGCGCGTTTATCGCCGCCACGTCCACGCGCGACGTGTTGAGCAGAGTCCGTAGCTCACGCTCTGAAAGGCTGACGGCGATCATCGAACCGCCTGCTCCCGCCGCTTCCATTAGCTCACCACGCCGTACAACGAGCCTTGCGCCGGCTTCCAGATCCATCACGCCCGCGCACACTGCCGCGGTCACCTCGCCGAGGCTGTGACCGGCAACTCCCCACGGCTTCACGCCCCACTCTTCCCACACGCGCGCCAACGCCACCTCGATGGCCCACAGGACGGGTTGGGCCAACGCCGTGTGTTTCATCGCGTCTTCTTTCAAACCGCTGGTCATCACTCGTCGCAGGTCTGGACCACCAGCACACTTAACTGCGTCGATGCAGACGTCGAATTCACTACGGAACACCGGTAACGCATCGTAAAGCTCGCGACACATTCCCGCGTAATGCGAGCCCTGACCGGGAAACAGCATGATGATGCGCGGCGGTGACGCACTGGCTTTGCCGCGCACAACATTCGACACGCGTTTCTTCTGCGACCACGCTTCGAGTGCTTCAATCCCCTCGTCAACCGAACGGCAGACCACAGCCAGTCGCTCACTCATCGCCGCGCGTCCTTGTTGTAGTGTGTAGGCGACGTCAGCCAGCCATCCGGCATCCGGCGTCTTCCCTGCTGTACTCGCTTGGTGCTCGATCAGATGATCTGCCAACTGCCGCGCCGCGTCCTCAAGCGCCGCCTCATTTTTGGCGGATAGAACTAAGACTTGCGCCGGCAGCCGTGATGCGTCCGATGGTCCAGCGGCTGGAGCTTCTTCAACGATTACGTGCGCGTTCGTTCCGCCAATGCCGAAACTGCTGATACCGGCCCGGCGTGGTTCGCCATTCGTGCCGGCCTCCCACGACCGCGCGGACTGCGGAACGTAGAACGGCGTGCCTGACAAATCGCAACGTGGATTGGGACGGCTGAAGTGCAAACTCGGTGCGATTAGCCGATGTTCGAGAGAGAGGACAGTCTTGATAAGGCCGGCAACACCCGCCGCCGCATCCAGGTGACCGACGTTGGTTTTGACGGAGCCGATAGCGCATGAGCCCGGCCGTGAACTCGCTGTGTTGAAGACCTGGGCCAGCGCTGCTACTTCGATTGGATCACCGAGTTGTGTGGCAGTACCGTGTGTCTCGACGTAGCTGATCGCGTCGGGGCTTATCCCGGCCGTTGCTTGCGCTTCAGCAATGACCTCCGCTTGTCCCTCGACGCTCGGCGCTGTGAAACCGATCTTGCCGGAGCCATCGTTGTTAATGGCGGTGCCTCTGATGACGGCGCGGATAGTGTCACCATCAGCCAGCGCATCGGTAAGCCGCTTCAGCACTACAATCGCGACGCCGTTGCCATGAACGGTGCCCTGCGCCTGTTCGTCGAAGGCGCGGCAGTGGCCGTCAGGCGACGCGATACCTCCAGCTTGATAGACATAACCACTCTTGAGCGGGAGTGTGATTGACACTCCACCAGCGAGGGCCATATCGCATTGATAGTCGAGCAAACTCTGGCAGGCCAGGTGGACGGCAACGAGGGAAGTCGAGCAGCCCGTCTGCACGTTGACGCTTGGCCCTTTGAGATTCAACTCATACGAGACACGCGTGCTGAGGTAGTCGCGGTCGTTGCCGAGTGAGATCTGGAAAAAGCCGACGTCTTCGAGGAGTTGAGAATTCAATAAGAGGTTCCAGAGATAGGAACTGGAACTGGCGCCGGCGAATACACCAATGCCACTCGGGCGTTTTTCCGAGCCGTAGCCCGCCGCTTCGAGAGCGGACCACGCGCATTCCAAAAAGACGCGCTGTTGTAGATCGAGCACTTCAGCTTCGCGCGGGTTGTAGCCGAAGAAGGACGCGTCAAACAGATCGGCGCCTTCAAGCACACCCTTAGCGGGCACGTAATTCGGATTGCGCACTTTCGCGGCACTGACACCGCCGGCGATCAGCTCATCTTCTGAGATGAACGAAATGCCTTCCACTCCGTCGCGGAGCAGACGCCAGAATTCGGCTATGTCAGGCGCTGCCGGGAAACGGCCCGCCATACCAATGATGGCGATACTGTTTGGATGTGCCGGTTCAGTCATTTCTGAGCACTCGCTTTGGCGGCGCGTTCCTTGGCCATTTGCTGGCGACGGCTGTTGACCTGCTGTTGCTTCAAGGCACGCTTTTCGGTCGCCTCTACAGACTGCTTCGCGGGTTGCTTCTCGCCGAGAGTCTTGATGTGACCGGCAAGCGCGTTGACTGTCGGATACTTGAAAAGATCGAGAATCGAAAGCTTGCAGTCCAGCGACTCACACAGCTTGCTGAACACCTCGTACACGCCAAACGAGTTGCCGCCGAGATCGAAGAAGTTGTCGTGCACGCCCACAGTCTCGACCTGCAGGACTTCGCGCCAAAGGGCCGCGATCAGCTCTTCGGTTTCACCTTCCGGCGCGACGTAGCTTGTGGTGAGCTGCGGCCGCAGTACACCTGGCTCAGGCAATGCACGCCGGTCCACCTTACCCGCTGCGGTCAGAGGCAAGTAGGTGAGCCAGACGAAAGCTGAAGGGATCATGTACTCCGGCAACTTCTCTTTGAGAAAGTCACGCAGTTCACTCACCGACGGTTCCTTGCCACGAGCAATGACATAGGCAACGAGTCGTTTGTCACCGTTCGTATCTTGAATGGCCGTTACGAAAGCGTCGCGCAGCGAGCGGTGTTGTTTGAGTGTGACGGCGATTTCTTCAGTCTCGACACGGTACCCGTGAATCTTCAGTTGATCGTCGATACGACCAAGGAACTCCAACTGACCGTCCGTGCGATAACGGACCAGATCGCCGGTGCGGTAGAGACGGCTACCCGGTTTGGAGCCGAAGCGATCGGGAATAAAACGTTCGGCAGTGAGTGCCGGGTGATTCAGGTAACCACGCGCGACCCCCGCGCCGCCGACGTACAACTCACCGGCAACTCCGGTGGAAACGGGTTGCAGAAAACTGTCGAGCACGTACAGTTGCGTGTTGGCGATTGGACGTCCAATGGGAACCGAGCCGGAGAGGCGCTCGTCTTTAGGAACTTCGTACACGCAGCAACCAACGACTGTCTCCGTCGGACCATACTCGTTAATGTGAATGGTTTCAGGCGAGGCATCCTGCCAGAAGCACAGAGTTTCGGCTTTTAAGTTCTCACCACCAATGATGAAGCGGCGTGTGCGCCCCGCGGCCTCGGCGGGTGTTAACTGACCATTCAACAACTGCAACTGTGCGGGCGTGATCTTGATGAGACTGAGGTCTTCCTGCTCCTTCAGCGTTTGCGTAAGCTGCTCTATTCCGACTCCTTCGGGTGCAAGCACTACTCGGCCGCCGCTCAACAAGGGCGAGAAGAGTCCGGTGATGGTCAGGTCAAAGGAGATGGAGGAATGGACCAGAGTGCCTGTTCCTTCCCCGGTTTGGTACGTGGACGCAGCCCAACTGAGGTAATTAGAGAGTCCGCCGTGTGTGATCAAAACACCTTTGGGTCTTCCGGTTGAACCAGACGTGTAGATGACGTAAGCAGTATTCTCGGGTGCAACAGTCTTTCGATCTGTTGTCTGTTCTCTGCCGGTCGTCTCGTCAACATCGACACAGATCACGTGGCCCGAATGCGGAGGCAGATCGGCGAGCAAACGTTGCTGCGTCAGCAGGACAGGCGCAGCGGCATCCTCCATGATGAACGCGAGTCGCTCGCGCGGGTTGGAGGAATCGAGTGGAACGTAAGCGCCGCCTGACTTCAGCACCCCGAGCAGCGCCACGAGCATATCCGTCGAACGCTCCAACATTACCGCAACCAGCACCTCCGGCCCCACACCAAGCGCGCGCAAACGATTCGCTAAGCGATCGGCGCGACTATTCAACTCGCGATAACTCAATCGCTCCTCGCCACAAGCAACAGCTTCAGCATCAGGCGTGCGCGCGACTTGTGCCTCAAACAACTCGGGCAGACACGCTGACGGTTTGCTTTCAGTCTTGTTCCACGCCACGAGCAGCCGTTCGCGCTCTATATCCGATAGATAGTCGTCTGCCTCATGACGCGCTGAACTATCGGCGACGATGGAGCGGAGCACGCGATCGTAATAGCCCATCACCGCGGCTCTGAGCTCAGGAGACATCCGCGTGACGTCGAAGTGCACGTCCAGCCAGGCGTTCTTATTGAGTGAAGTCGAGTTGATGTCGAAGTGCGTCAGGATCGGGAAGCTCGTCTCAGATAAGTCGATGGCCTTATTGTCGATGATTTCGACTTTACCCGAGCGCAGCAGGTCGTCTACCGCATGGAAGTGCAGAAAAGCGAAACTAGCCTCGAGCAGCGGCTCGCGTCCCCAGCTCTTTTGCAGCGCCCCGAGTGGATAACGACGATGCGGCAGCATGGCCCACTCCGCGTCGAAGACCCTGCGAATCGTCTCGGCCCAGGTACCTTCTGTGAATTGAAACCGGAACGGTACGGTATTGAGGAAGTTGCCTCGCACCTGCGTGCCGTCGCTTTCCTCCGGTCGCCCGTTCGTCGTGATCCCGGTGAGCAGATCGGTTTGGCCGCTCAACAGGCTCATCACCTTCAGGTGCGCAGTGAAGGCGACGGTCTTCAGCGGTACGGCCAGCGTGCGCGCCACTCGCCGCAGTCCTTCGTACACCTCATCGTCAAGGTACAACTGTACCTTCTCGACTCGCTTGCCGGTGGACGCCACTGCGTGTTCTGCGACGTAAGGGAATCTGACAGGCACGGCATCGCGGAGTTGATCTGACCAGTACTGTTGCGTCTCTGTCGAGGTCAGCGCACTAATCTCGAGGTTGATGAAGTCGCGATAAGAAACCGCGGGCGGTAGTTGACTGGATGTTTCTTCACCAGCGAGCAGCGCCATATAGCGCTCCGCAAATTCAACCAGTGTCGAGGTCGTGCTCCACCCGTCGAGAATCGCGTGGTTCTCGGCGAGCGAGAATTGGAACGAATCGTCAGTGCGGCGATGAACGTAGAAGGACATCTGCAAGGGCTGCGAGAGATCAAACATCTGCCGGCGCAGCTCCCTCAGGAACTCCTGGATAGACTCTTCCTGCTCGTCAGGCGAAACCGATCTGAGGTCGTTTATTTCAAGCGGCACTTCAGCGTGGCGGTGGACCAGTTGCAGTGGTTTGCTATACCTCGTCAAATCAAAAGAGGTCCGCAGGATGGCGTGACGTGCAATCACCTGACGCATCGCTTCCCGCAATGCTTCGCCATCGAACGGTGCGCGCAGATGCCAGCTATTGACGTTGATATAGGCCCGCGAATCCGGCGTCATCTCCATGTGGTAGAGCATCGCCGTCTGCATCATTGAGAGTGGATAGGCATCTTCAACGTCGGCCGGCAGGCGCTCACCGGCGTGCACGGCACGAGCGTCCACATGACCGCGGGCGGGCACGATGGCGACGACTGGGCGGAGATGGTGGCGCGCTG
>CAMLLD010000068.1 GCA_946480785.1 uncultured Blastocatellia bacterium
CTTGCCGATCTTCTGGCGATCGTTATCAAACAAAGCGACGACGGTAAAATTCGAGCGGCTGAAGCCGTTGTAATTCGCGAGCGCAGTGCCGAGTTTTCCGGCGCCGACGATACCGACGCGATGCGGTCGATCGAGACCGAGGATCTTCGTGATGTGTTCGCGCAGATCGCCGACGTAGTAGCCGACGCCGCGCACGCCAAACTCGCCGAAGTAACCGAGGTCTTTGCGAATCTGCGCGGAGTTCAGATGAAACTGCTCCGCGAGCGCCTGCGAAGAGATGGTCTTGATCCCGGCCGCGTGCAGCGCATTGAGGCAGCGAAGATAAACACTGAGGCGGCTGGTTGTCAGTTCTGATATTTTTTCAGACTTCATTCGCGGGAACCTGTCGCGGCCAGTATAATATCCGGCGCAAATGATTGCACATCTCAACGGTCGACTCCTTTCAAAAGAAGCAACTTCAGTGATTGTTGATGTGGCTGGGGTTGGTTATGAAGTGAGCATCCCCTTTTCGACGTTTTATGAAGTCGGCGATGTGGGTTCAAACGTCGAGCTGCGGATCTACACGCACGTCAAGGAAGACGCGTTGCAGCTTTACGGGTTTAAGACGCTGCTGGAACGCCAACTGTTCATAAATCTGCTTTCAGTCAGCGGGGTTGGGCCAAAGATCGGCATCGCGCTTCTTTCCGGCATGAGCGCCGACGAACTTGTAAACTCGATCAAGAACAACAACCTTGCTCGGTTGACCGCAGTTCCCGGTGTCGGCAGGAAAACGGCCGAGCGACTGGTTGTCGATCTGCGTGAGAAGATGACGACGTTATCCGCAAGTCAGGTGGCAGAAGAACCGGGCACGAGATCGGATGCGTCGATTCCGTCTTCCGACGACGATGTGCGTGCGCAGGCGCTTTCGGGTTTGATTAATCTCGGGTATCAGAGATCTGCTGCCGAAAAGGCCATAGACAGCGCGCTCAACGAAGACGGCGAAGCGACCGTGGAGTCGGTACTTCGTCGCGGACTCCGCAAACTGGCACGACTCTAGACTCAGATGGCTGAACCAATTTCCGCACGGCTGAGAGACGGCGCCGCGACCGACGAGGATCGGCAACTCGATCTGACGTTGCGGCCAACACGCATCGAAGACTACATCGGCCAGCGGCAGGTGAAAGAGAACCTGCGCGTTTACATGAAGGCCGCGCGCGCTCGTCGCGAAGCACTCGATCACGTGCTGTTGACGGGTCCACCCGGACTCGGAAAGACCACGCTCGCAAACATCATCGCCAACGAGATGGGCGCGGAGTTGAAATCCACTGCCGGTCCGGCGATCGAGAAAGCCGGCGACATCGCCGCATTGTTAACGAACTTGCAGGAAGGCGACGTCCTCTTCATCGACGAGATTCATCGCCTGTTGCCGGCGCTCGAAGAGAAGCTCTATCCGGCGATGGAGGATTATCAGCTCGATCTGCTCATCGGCCAGGGACCTTCGGCGCGTTCGATCAAACTCGAGATTCCGAAGTTTACTTTGATCGGGGCCACGACGCGCGCCGGCCTGATCACAGCGCCGTTGCGCGGCCGGTTCGGCATCGTTTTTCATCTCGACTTCTACCCGCACGAAGATCTCGAAGTGATCTGCCGACGTTCCGCGGAGATTCTCGGCGTCGAGATCGACAACGAAGGCGCACGCGAGATCGCGCGACGCTCGCGCGGCACGCCGCGTATCGTGAATCGCCTGTTGCGGCGCGTGCGTGATTATGCCGAAGTTGACTACGACGGTCGCATCACGCAAGCGGTCGCGAGCGATGCCTTGAACCGAATGGAAGTTGACACGTATGGTCTCGATGAGATGGATCGCAAACTGCTCCTGACGATCATCGAGAAGTTCAACGGCGGCCCTGTGGGCTTAGGCACGATCTCCGCTTCGATTCACGAAGAGAAAGACTCGATCGAGGAGATCATTGAGCCTTACCTGATCCAGATCGGGTTTCTCGATCGCACTCCCCGCGGCCGCCTTGCGACGCCGCTCGCGTACGAACATTTCGGCATTAAGACACATGGATTCGGCCGCCCCAGCCTGTTTGACCCCCGCTAAAAGATCGATTTGCAATGAAGCGTTTCGTCACCTCTCTTTCACGTCATTCTTTCGGCGTTCGTAACCGTTCGCCGTGGGGCTCGATGCTGGCCCACACGCTGCATCAGTTTCACGAAAACGATCTGTTCACGTCGGCGGCGGCGATGAGTTATTTCGGCTTGATGGCACTGTTTCCCGCGTTGCTGGTGCTGTTGGCGATCAGTAACAAACTCGCCGCGGGCAGCCAGATGCTCGCGCAGGCGCTCGACGTGTATCCGGGTTCGAGCAAGTTTTTGCGCGACACGATCGGGCAGTTTTCGGACTTGAGCTTCGTCTCGATCGCGACGTGTGTGGTGATTGTTTTCTGGGCGGGCTCGTGGGTGTTCGCCGTCGTCGAGCGCGCGTTGAATCGTATTTGGGCTACCACGTCGCGCACGTTTTGGCATGGACGCGCGCTCACCGTCGGCATGGTGGGAGTAGTAGGCCTGTTGCTCTCATTCTCGGTGCTCACCACTTCGTTTCTGGTGGCGCTGCGCGAGATCGCGGTGAGATTGTCGCCGCGGCAGATCGCGCGCTATCAGTTGCTGAGCTCAGTTGGGAGTGGGTTCTGGCAAGTGATCTTCGCGACCGGCAGTTACCTGATCACGGTCGTGCTTTTCATCATGATCTATCGCTTGTTGCCGCGCGCGTCAGTGAGCGTAAGAGATACGTTGCCGGGCGCGTTTCTCGCCGGGCTGTTGTGGGAGTTGGCGAAGTACATTTTCGCGGCGAGCCTGGGTTACTTTCACTACGATCAGATTTACGGATCGGTGGGCGCGGTAGTGGCGGTCCTCACGTGGAGTTACGTGTCGAGCTTGATCATGTTGTTTGGGGCGCAACTCACGGCTGTGTTTCATCGCGAACATCCTGCATAAAGTTCGATGCGCCTCTCCGACTTTGATTACGAATTGCCTTCCGAGTTGATCGCGCAACAACCGCTCGCGGAGCGCGATGCGTCGCGGATGCTGGTGCTTGATCGAGCGGCCCAGGCGTGGACCGATTCCAGTTTCAAAAACTTCGCTGAGTATCTTCGGAGGGATGATGTTGTCGTTGTTAATAACTCGCGCGTGATTCCCGCGCGGCTCAAGGGGCGTCGCGAAGAGACTGGTGGGCAGGTTGAGATCTTTCTCGTGCGCGAACTCGAGCCGAAGGTTTGGGAAGCACTGGTTAGGCCCGGCGGAAGGCTCAAGAAACATTCGAGAGTCGTGTTTGGCGACGATCGCGAACTCACCGCGGAGCTCATTGATGACCCTGGATCGGAGTTGCGGCGGGTTCGGTTTATCTGTGAGGGTTCTTTTGACGAACTGTTAACACAGATCGGAGTTACACCTCTACCACCCTACATAAAACGAGCTGTTGATACATCCGCTAACGATCGTGAAAGGTATCAGACGGTTTACGCCAAGCAGCGTGGTGCGATTGCCGCGCCGACTGCGGGCTTACACTTCACGCCTGACGTTCTTGCGCAAGTCAAAGAGCGCGCTACGCTGGTTGAAATAACTCTGCACGTTGGTTACGGAACATTCGAGCCGGTACGTGTCGACGACGTAAACCAGCACACGGTCTCAGCCGAACGATACGAGATCTCCGAAGCCACGGCGCAAAAGATCAACGAGGCGAAGAGTAGCGGCGGTCGTGTAATCGTTGTCGGCACAACGACGATGCGCGCGCTAGAGTCGTCGGCAAGCGGACTCGAGTCAGCAACAAACCTCGCTTCAAGTGAAACAGGCGCCGTACACGCGGGCGCGGGCGAGGCGACGCTGACGATCAAACCGGGTTATAAATTTCGTGTCGCTGACGCGCTCTTGACGAACTTCCACTTGCCACAATCTTCCCTCTTAATCCTCGTCAGCGCGTTCGCCGGACGTGAGCTCGTACTCAATGCTTACCGCCACGCCGTTGACGAACGCTATCGCTTCTACAGCTACGGCGACTGCATGCTTATTCTCTAGTAGGATCAAAACCCCGATGGTAAACTAAGGGCGCTGATGTCGAATGCAAAACCCGATGTCGATGCTAAAACGTTATGGCAGTACTAAAGAAATTTCGCTCCCGCTGGTGGTCACAATCTGATCTTCCTTACGATCCCCAGAAGAAAGAGAAGACTCCAACCCCATCCTGGGGCGCGACCTACGACATCCGCCCGCTGACCATCTCGCAACTCGATGAAACCTGGCGGCTCGATCAGCGCTGCTTCATCGACGGCGAAGCTTACAGCCGCGAGACTTTCGATTACCTGCTCACCGCGCCCGAGTCGGTTTCCTTTCGCGCAGTCACTGCCGGCGGTGTCATGGCCGGTTTCGTGATCGGCCTCGTCGAACCGGATCACACCGGACACGTCACCACTGTCGGCGTCGCACCGGAACACCGACGCCGCAATCTCGCGAAACGTTTGATGAAGCAAGTTGAAGATGGTTTCCGCAAACGTAACGTGAGGCTCGTGCGGCTGGAAGTGCGCACGCTGAACACACCGGCGCAAAAACTCTACGAGAGTCTCGGCTACACAGTCACTCAGCGGCTTCCTAAATACTATTCAAATGGCGGGGATGGTTTGTTGATGCTGAAATCGCTCGACGACTCGAAAGCCAGTTAGCCTTCCTGCTTAGCCTTTTCTCAACTCCGTCAGCACCTGCTTCGCAACCGCTTTCAACGTATCGAAAACTCCCGCGCCTGTTGAAGCGACGGCTTCGACCACGGGTTCGCCTTTGCGTTGTAACTCGCCGGCGAGATCTTCCACGGAGATGATGTTGTTCAGGTCGCGTTTGTTGAGTTGCAGCACGTACGGAATCTTCATCAAGTCGTAACCCTGCGACTGCAGGTTCTCTTCGAGGTTGTAGAGCGACTCGATGTTGGCGTCCATTCGTTCTTCCTGAGAATCCGCCACGAACACTACGCCGTCGACGCCTTTGAGGATCAACTTGCGGGACGCGTCGTAAAAGACCTGACCGGGAACGGTGTACAGGTGAAAGCGCGTTTTGAATCCGCGCACAGTGCCGAGCTCGAGCGGCATGAAGTCGAAAAACAACGTGCGGTCGGTTTCTGTGGCCAGGCTGATCAGCTTGCCGCGTGCCTGGGGAGCGGTGGAGTCGAAGATGTACTGCAAGTTGGTCGTCTTACCACATAAGCCCGGGCCGTAGTAGACGATCTTGCAGTTGATTTCTCGGGAAGCGTAATTAATAAAGGTCATAGCGCATGCCGTCAGGTGAAAAGGCTGTCAATATCTTCATCAGTAATGCCGGCAAAGGGCGAGTCGAGATCGTCAAGTTCGGCGGCGGCTATTTCTTCAAACATCGCCGCCAGTTGCTGCGAAACCTGTTTAGCGCGCAGTTTCACCAGTCCCAGGCTCGAGCGGTCGTCGAAGACCACGACCAGTAACAATCTCCCCACCACCGAGATATGAATGCTCTCTTTCTCGCCTTCGTGGGAGAGAGTCGGAAATTCCTTTTCGCCGATCAGCGCAGCCATGCCTCCGGTGGCCGCGACGTTGCCGGCGGCGAGTGACGCGAGGCTGGTTGTGTCAAGATTTCCCACTTCGCCTTGCGAAGCGATCTCCTGGCCGTCTTTGTCCACCAGAAAAACCACCTTCGCGGACGCGTCCATTCGCAGGCGAGCCAGGACAGCCTTTATCTGGTGGTATTGTTGCTCACGCAACAGGATCGGTGTGTCTGCCATTGTGCGACTCTTTGTTTGAAGGCCGGGGCGGGATATTACTTGGAGAGCTTAGCTGGTACGCCTCGTCGTAAGGCCAAACGCACTTTAGCATAGCAAACAACGGCCATCAACATTTTTCTTTGTTGTTACCGAGGGTGCTCGTCGTTTTTAAGACCGGCTTAAAGCAGCCGCAAATGCTTGTCTCCGTTGATTTAGGACCAAGGCTGTGGTAAGCTCCCCCGCAATTTCCCGGCTGCTCACGTAAAGTGAGCAGCCTTTTGAGATTCAGCCCCATGAGTAGCAGTCTCGCAAAAGGCGTGCGGCGACCCGCATCGCGCTCGAAGACAAAGCGAGCGCCGGCTAAGACCGCGAAGCGGGTGGCTAAAGCGACGACGGCAAGGCCCAAGGCACAACGAGCTAGCGCAGCCAAATCAGCATCTCGGCCACCTTCCCGCCCCGTCGCGAAGAAGCCAGTCAAAGCCGCCGCCAAGAAAGCCGCTAAGTCGAAACCGACTAACAAGGCACGCAAAGCCGCGCCGAAACCGGTCGTGCGCAAAGCCGCACCGGCCGCGAAGGTTTCCGTTTCGAAGGTTTCTGTTTCCAGAGTCAAAACGACTCAGAAAGTGGCGGCTGTTCGAGCTGTTCGACCCACGCCAACTCCGCCACCGGCGCCACGCCAGCCCACGCAAGACGAATCGGCTGCGCTCAGTGCTTTTGAAAGAGCTCACAAGGAGTTTGTGCGGGGCCGGTTTGCGGAAGCTCGGAATCAGTTTCGTGTCCTGGTAGACAAGTACTCGCAGGTTTCGGAAGTGGCGGCGCGCGCCCGCACGTATCTCGCGATTGCTGAATCTCGCTTGCGCACGGAAAGCATGCTGCCACGCGACGCCGATTCGCTTTACGACCGCGGCGTAATTGAACTCAATCGCGGCGAGTATGTCGCGGCGCAGGAAATGTTTGAACGTGCACTCAAGCGCGAACCGGAAGCGGCGCATATTCATTACGGCCTCGCTGCCACTCGCGCCCGTCTCGGTTCGATCGACCTCGCGTTGGAGTCACTACAACGCGCGCTCGACCTGCAACCGAGTCTTCGTGTTCGTGCCCAGCACGATCACGATCTCAATCCACTTCGTAATGACCCCGACTTCGACCGGCTGATCTTCAGCAATCCCTCCTAAAAAGATCGTCCGATTTACGGTATGATTTCATCGTCGCGCATCACGCGACTCTACCTTCCGGAGTGTTCATTTGCAGGACAAGTCAACAACTGGTCAAAACCTGGTAGCGATTGGAGGCGGCACAGGGCTATCTACCTTGCTCGCCGGTCTGAAGAAGCGTGTCGGCAAAAGCGACGAGCAACTGTGGATCGAGAATCTGTCGGCGATTGTGACTGTTTCTGATGATGGTGGGAGCTCGGGACGTTTGCGCGACGAGTTGCAAATGCTGCCGCCGGGCGACATTCGCAACTGCATGATCGCGCTCTCCGAAGACTCGACCCTGCTGTCGCGCTTGTTTCGCTATCGTTTTCGCGGTGATGGCGAACTCGGCGGGCACAGTTTCGGCAACTTGTTTCTAGCGGCGTTGAGCGAAGTGACAGGAGATTTCACTGAAGCGATCAGACTTTCGTCGGAGATTCTGGCGAGTAAAGGTCACATTTATCCGGCGACGATCAGCGACGTGAGGCTCGTGGCCGAGCTCGAAGACGGCTCGGTTGTCAGCGGTGAGACCCAGATCTCGAAGTCGTTCCAACCGATTCGTCGTTTGCGACTCGAGCCGGAACGATGTCTGCCGTTGCCGGAGGTTTTGAAAGCGATTCGCTCCGCCGACGTTATTACGGTTGGTCCGGGTTCGCTTTACACGAGCATCCTGCCGAATCTTCTGGTGGCGCAGGTCGCGCGCGTGATCGGGCAGAGTCCGGCGACCAAGATCTTCGTCAACAACCTGATGACGCAGCCGGGCGAGACTGACGGCTTCACTGCCCGCGCACACCTCGAGACCGTGCGGCAGTACGCGCCGGAGATTCACTTTGATTTCGTAGTCGTGAATGACCGCCGCATCAACCACGAACAGGCGGAACTTTACGCGGTGGAAGGCGCTCATCAGATCGGCATCGACGATCCGATTGAAGACGCGCTCGATCAGACGACGGAGATCGTTCGTGCCGACCTGCTCGACGACGGTGAAAAGGTCCGCCACAACGCCGATCGTTTGGCCGAAGTCGTGCTCGGTTGCCGCGAAAGGGCGTTGTCGAAAGCAGCAGTCACCGTTTAATCGCAGTCACCGTTTAATCGTTGGAGAGTTTCTTGACGGATCAAACCACTGACACCCAGCCGCTGAATGTTCTCGTGATGGCCGCAGGTCTGGGCACCAGGATGAAGTCGAACCGCGCGAAAGTGCTGCACGAGATCGGCGGCCGGCCGTTGATCGCGCACGTCGTGCGCACGGCGGCGACGTTGAAGCCGCAGCGGATCTACGTGGTTGTTGGGCATCAGGCGGAGGAAGTCGAAAAAGCGGCGATCGCGGAAGTCGGCGAGCTTGCTTCGGGCGTGCTGCAAGCGCAGCAACGCGGAACTGGCGACGCGGTCGCATCCGCGCGTGCTCAACTTGAGAACTCTGATTCGTTGTTGCTCGTGCTTTCGGGTGATGTACCACTGATCAAGGCCGAGACGCTAGAGAAACTGATCGAGCATCATCATGCTTCAAAGGCGGCCTGCACGATTCTCTCTGTTCGCCTGGAAAATCCGACCGGTTACGGCCGCATCGTTCGCGACGCGCACGGCGCGTTTCAACGCATCGTCGAACAGAAAGACGCCACTGACGAAGAGCGAGAGGTGCGCGAGATCAATTCCGGCATCTACTGCTTCGAGACTGCGGACCTGTTCGCTGCATTGCGTCGCGTCGAACCGAAGAACCAGCAAGGCGAGTACTACCTGACGGACGTGGCTGAGATCATTCTGGCGAGCGGGCGCAAAGTAGAAGTCTTTATTAACAACGACGCGCGTGAAGTTTCCGGAATCAACACGCGAGCGGAGCTGGCGGAGTTTGAAAACCTGATACGCCGCAACGCCATTCGCCGGCTGATGACCGAAAGCGGCGTGACCTTCATCGATCCGGCGCACGCTTACGTCAGTCCAGATGCGCAGATCGGCCGCGACTCGATCGTCTACCCCGACGTGACGATTGAAGGCGCAAGCGTGATCGGCGAGGGTTGTGTGATTCGTTCGTGTGCCCGCATTAGTAACTCGCGGCTCGGCGACGGTGTCTTAGTTAAAGATCATTCAGTGATCGTTGACTCTGAGATCGCGTCGAACTGCGCAGTCGGACCGTTTGCGCATTTGCGCATGAATGCCGTGCTGGAAGAGAAAGCGACGGTCGGAAATTTTGTGGAAGTAAAGAAGTCGCGCTTGAAGCGCGGGACGAAGGCGATGCATCTGAGTTATCTCGGCGACGCGACGATCGGCGAGCGTACGAACATCGGCGCGGGCACCGTGACGTGCAACTACGACGGTGTACGCAAGCACGAAACCGTCATTGAAGATGATGTTAAGATCGGTTCGGACACGATGCTGGTAGCGCCGGTGCGTGTCGGCTCGCGATCGGTGACGGGCGCGGGCTCGGTGGTGACGAAGGACGTGCCGCCGGATTCGCTCGTCGCCGGGGTTCCGGCGCAAGTCAAAAAAAGGTTGAAGTAAACGAGGAGTAATTAACGACGCATGTGTGGAATTGTTGGTTACGTCGGCAATAAACAGGTGGTGCCGCTCATCATCGACGGGCTGCGCAAACTCGAGTATCGCGGTTACGACTCGGCGGGCATTGCCGTCGTCAACGAAGAGCACGATCTCGAGATTCGTCGCGCCGAAGGAAAACTGCGCAATCTCGAAGAGACGATTCGGCTCAGTCCGCTCGACGGGACGTACGGTATCGGCCACACGCGTTGGGCCACTCACGGTCGTCCGACCGAAGAGAACGCGCATCCGCATCGCGACTGCACCGGCCGGGTCGTCGTGGTCCATAACGGCATCATCGAAAACTATCTCCAGCTAAAAGAGCGGCTGCGCAAGAGCGATCATCACTTCGTAACCGAAACCGACACCGAGATCATCGCGCACCTCGTCGAAGAACACCTGAAAGAGAATGTGAATTTCGAACAAGCGGTGCGCGCCGCGGTTTCCGAACTGCGCGGCATCTTCGCGTTGTCGATCATTCACGCGAACGAACCCGACACGATCATCGCGGTGCGCCAGGGACCACCGGTCGTCATCGGTCTTGGCGATCGTGAGTTCTTCGTGGCGTCAGACATTCCGCCGATTCTGCATCACACACGCGACGTCTTTTTTCTCGGCGACGGCGAGCTCGCGGTGATCACGAAAGACGCAGTGCGCGTCACGGATTTTGAAGGCAGCTCGGTGCAGCCTTCGATTCAGCGCATCACGTGGGACCCGATCATGGCCGAGAAGGGCGGGTTCAAGCACTTCATGCTCAAGGAGATTTACGAGCAGCCGCGCTCGGTGCGCGACACGGTGCAGGGACGCGTCTCGCTCGACAGCGGCCAGGTGTTTCTCGATGAGATGAACAACATCACGGAAGCCGACTTCAAACGCTTCACGTCGATCAAGATCGCGGCGTGTGGCACGTCGTGGCATGCGGGGCTCGCTGGCAAGTACATGATCGAACAGCTCGCGCGCGTGCCGGTTGACGTGGATTACGCGTCGGAGTTTCGCTATCGCGATCCGGTGATGGACGAGAACACGCTGTTGCTCGTCATCTCGCAGTCTGGTGAAACCGCGGACACGATCGCTGCGTTGCGCGAAGCAAAGGAGCTTGGCGCGAAAGTGCTGGCGATCTGCAATGTACAGGGTTCGATGATCGTGCGCGAAGCTGACGGCACGATCCTTACGCACGCTGGTCCGGAGATCGGTGTCGCGTCGACGAAGGCTTTCACAAGTCAGATGGTGGCGCTTTATCTGCTTGGCTTATATCTCGGACAGGTCCGCGGCGCGTTGTCGAAAGACGAAGCGCGCTTTCATGCGCAGGAGCTCGCGGAGTTGCCGGTGAAACTCGAGCATCTGCTAAACAACTCGGACGGTATTGAAGAGCTTTCGAAGGAGTTTTTCCGTTCGACGGATTTTCTTTATCTCGGGCGCGGGATCAATTTTCCGGTGGCGCTCGAAGGCGCGTTGAAGTTGAAGGAGATCTCCTACATTCACGCGGAGGGTTATCCGGCCGGCGAGATGAAGCATGGACCAAACGCGCTGATCGACGAGCGGCTGCCGGTGCTCTTCATCAACACGCGCGAAGAGGGCAATCGCGCCTCGGAGTTGCGCTACGAGAAGACGCACTCGAATATCGTCGAGGTGAAGGCGCGTGAAGGAATCGTGATCTCGGTTTTGACTGAAGGCGATACGATGTCAGCGATGGTCTCGGACCACGTGATCGAGATCCCGGCGGCGAGCGATCTGCTTTCACCGATACTGTCAATCATTCCGCTGCAACTGCTCGCGTATCACATCGCGGTGCGTCGCGGCTGCGACGTGGACCAGCCGCGGAATTTGGCGAAGTCCGTGACGGTGGAGTAGCAGGGATTAGACCATCATAGCTTCATTGACCTTCGACTCTGAGCGGGTGTAGAGTGCGGGCCGTAATTCTCACGTGCGGCGACGCCCGGTCTCACGTAGCGACGATAGTTCTCCAGTTCCTCAACTTGAAGGAGTCGACGAGTCGTGAAGATCCACCTTACATCGTTCCTTACCCGAAATCTCAGATTGTGTTTTGTGTTGCTGCTTGCGGTAGCGCTGCTTTCGTTCATGCTCGTCATGTCTCGGGCGCAATCCGACGAGCGCGTGTTGAATAACACCATACCGAAACGCGTACCGATCAAAGCCAAGCTCAAGAAGGAGAAAGAAAAGTCGTTCGCAGATATGAAGAATGCGAAGTGGGTGCGCGAGTTTGAGTTGGAGGTCACAAACACCGGTGACCGGCCGATCTACTTTCTCTATATGCTGCTGAAACTTCCCGAGACAGCGATTAGCGGAAACATGCTCGTGTTTCCGTTTTACTACGGGCGAAATGAGCTGAGCAGTTTTGCAAACACTGCTGAAAAGGATGATGTTCCGATCAACCCCGGTGAGACCATCGTGTTCACGATTCACCCTTCGCAAGTTAAGGCTTGGGAGTACAGCGTTGAAAAGGAGGGGCGAGAGCAGCCGCAAAAGGTCGAGCTTTACTTTGAAATCCTGAACTTTGGAGATCACACAGGGTTCGTTGGTGAGGATGGGGAGTACTTCGTGCCGAAGAGTCAGCGGAGCCATAAACCTGGTCTCAGCCAGTGCGTGAATCCGCCGACGGACCTACCTAGAGATGCGGGGTGGACCTTTGCGTCAGTCAGAAAAGGTTCTGCGTCAAATCTGAATTCCTACTTGCCGGCGAGCCTTTTGCCGGCAAATTTTTTGACGCCCACTTCTGCTCCCTTGAGCGCCTCAAACGTACTGGTTAATGAGTGTTGTTCTGGTGACGGTTGTGAATACGTGAACTTTGTGACGGCTCCGGTGTGTTACAACTGTCCACCACAAACCCGATACTTCACCGTGACCTGTAGCTTCGAATTTGGCTTTTGCAAGCGACCGCGGTTTGATGCGATAGACTGCTTTCTCGACAACGGTGACCGGTTCCTGTGTCAGACAATCGAACTGCCCGACTGCAACGCGTCACCATCACCCACACCATCGCCCTCCCCAACTCCAACCTTCTCCCCTTGCCCCTGCGACGATCCGGAGGCGAGTCCCGCTGATTGCTCCGTCTCTCCGCCACGCTGCCCGTTCATGCAGGTCGAGCGCAATGGCTGCTGTTATCCGATTGAGTGCGCGAACCACCCACCCGAACCGCCATGCCCGTCCGGTTATCATCGCGTCTGGCTTCCTGCTCCCATCTGCGCGTGGAGCCAGTGCATTCCCGACCCGCCACAGAGCCAACCAGAATGCGAAGCACAGAGTTGGTTCTGGAATCCTTTCACCGACACGTGCCAGCAGGATCCACCACCATCCTGCGATCTGATTCCGGAGCTTTGTGAGAACGGCCAGTGGAGTCTCGAGTGGTGCGGCTGCGTGTCTTACAACACGCCAATCCTGATCGACATCGCCGGCAACGGTTTCAGCTTAACGAACGCAGCAAACGGCGTGAGCTTCAATCTCAACAACATCGGCGGTGCGGAAAAAGTCGCTTGGACCAGCAGCAACTCCGACGACGCGTGGCTCGCTGTCGATCGCAACGGTAACGGGACCATCGACAACGGCTCCGAACTCTTCGGTGACGTTACTCCACAACCGCAACCTGCAATCGGCGAACGTAGAAACGGTTTTCGCGCGTTAGCCGAATACGACAAACCAACAAACGGCGGAAACGCCGACGGACAGATCGATAATCGAGACGCGGTGTTCGGCAGTCTTAGATTGTGGCAGGACACGAATCGCAACGGCCTTTCCGAACCAAACGAATTGCAGTCGCTGCCCGCGCTAAACGTCGCCACGATCGATCTTGCTTACAAAGCGTCGAAGAAAACTGACAACAACGGCAATCGGTTTGGGTACCGCGCAAAGGTGAAGAACGCGCAAGGACAACAACTCGGGCGCTGGGCGTGGGACGTTTACTTAGTTAGAGACTTGTGACCGAGACTTCGTCGCGGTAACAACGAAGTGGTTCGCGCGCGTGATCTGAATCCGCTCGAACCCGGCGGCGCGCAACGCGCGCGTCATGCCCTTGCTCGTTTGCCACGTCTCGTACCCGCCGGACCCCGACGGCCAGCGCCATTGTCTTCCCAACGCGTGCAAAGCGAAACCGTTGACCAACACCCACGAGCGATAAAGACCGGCCTTGAGTTGAAACCGAGCGACGTTTGCTCCGAGTTCTTTCACCGTCATATCAAACGGATGCAACACGAGCCAGAGATCGCCACCACCCACTAATACCCGAGACATCTCAGACAGCGCTCGCGCAACGTGCATGTAAGGCAGCGCAACGCGGCAGATTACGAGATCGAAACAACCGTCGGCGAAAGGCAGCGCAGCGCCTTCCCCGACGACGAAGTGAATCGACGTAGTCAACTGCTTTCCAAGCGCGATTGCCGACTCGTCCGTGTCGAGGCCAACCGCGAAAACGCCTTCGTCCAGATTACAACCCAGCAGCGTTTGCCCGGCGCCGCAGCCGACATCCAGTATGCGACGATGCCGCGCTTCAACCCGCGGAATCACCCGGCGTTTGTCGTCCGGATTGGCGGCAATCGACAACTCCAACCGGTGATATTCTGAACTGTCCATAATGATTGATTAATTCCCCGAAATGTGGTTTTATCTCTGCCCCCACCCTCAGTGGCGTGGATCCTCCATTAGGCAATTGACACCTTACTGACAATCGGGAGCCCCCAATGAGTGTCCTGAAAACAGCAAAGTTGCTGACTCTGAATGTCGGCAAGTCGATGGGCTTGTTACAAGCCCTGCGACGAAGCGAATGGCGCAAGCAACAGCTCCTAATACTCGCCTATCACGGCGTCTCCATCGACGACGAACACCTCTGGAACTCTGATCTCTTCCTCAGTCCGGATCAATTTCGCCGCCGCATGCAGGCGTTGAAAGATTACGGCTGTAACGTGCTGTCGCTGCCTGACGCGCTCGAAAAACTCTGGACCCGCACGCTCCCGACCTGCAGCGTAGTGCTTACATTCGACGACGGCAGCGCCGATTTCTACAGCCGCGCGTTTCCCATCCTACAAGAGTTTGGCTGGCCCGCTACCGTTTATTTGACCAGCTACTACGCGAACTATAACCGGCCCGTGTTCGACGTCATGTGCTGGTATCTGCTTTGGAAAGCAAGAGGCAAGACCGTAAATCTCGAGGGACTGATCGACGGCGACACATCTTTCGATCTGAACAGCGCGCCGGGTTGGGAAGCGGCAAGCCAGGCGATTCGCGAATTTTCGCGGCGGGAAAAATATTCAGCGGCGCAAAAAGATCAACTGCTCTGCCGGCTCGCCGAACGATTAGGCATCGATTACGAAGCGATCCTGGCGAAACGAATCCTGCACTTGTTGTCAAAGGAAGAATTGGCCGAGCTCGCTGCAGCCGGTGTCGACATTCAACTTCACACGCATCGTCATCACGCGCCCAAGACGCGCGAGTCATTTGTGCTCGAGGTCGAAGAGAACAGAAACTTCATCACTAAGTTCGCGAAACAGCCACAGCACTTTTGCTATCCACACGGACTCTATGCGCCGTGTTATGTGCCGTGGCTCGGCGACTGCGATGTAGCTTCCGCGACTACCTGCGAGCCAGGCTTGGTGACAAAACAATCGGATCGCTACAAACTGCCGCGTTTGATCGACACGTCATCACTGAGCTTGCTGGAGTTGGAAGGATGGATCTCGGGCTTCTCGAAGTTCCTGCCACGCAAGCCAACAAAAACAGGCAGCGATATCCCGCCGCATTACTACTGACGAGAGGCGCACAACGCGCCACCCCCTCGGGGGCAAACGGAAGCGGGCACTACATCCCCCAAGTGTGCCACGCAAAACACGCCCGTTTGCCCCCCGCAATCACTAAACGCGAAAGCCGGAAGCAAAAAGGGCCGAAAGTTTTTGGTTATTAAGTCAGCGCTTGGCGGCCAGTGAGTCAGCGCGTTCGAGGTCGAGCAGCTTCTGTTTGCGATCTAGTCCCCAACGGTAACCACCGAGACTCTTGTCTTCGCGCACGACGCGATGACACGGAATCACGAGCGCAACCGGATTCGTCGCACACGCGCGTCCCACCGCACGAACCGCGCCCGGTTTGCCCAACGCCTTCGCCACATCCGCATACGAAGCCGTTTCGCCGTACGGGATCGCGCGCAACTTTTCCCAAACTTGACGTTGAAACGCTGTCGCACGAATGTCGAGCGGCAGATCGAGATGCGGTTCGTTGTGTGTTAGGTGATGCAAGACCTTTGTCACTGTTTCCTGCAAACTCGCATCGTCGCGTGCAATCGTCGCCGAGGGAAATTCTGCACGCAAATCTTTTTCGAGCTCAGCATCGGTGTCGCCCATGCGCACCGCGCACACGCCCCGCTCAGTTACCGCTACGAGCAAACGGCCCAACGGCGACGCCACTAACGTGTAGTCGATCTTCACGCCGCGACCACCGCGGCCATAAGTCGCCGGCGTCATGCCCAACTCTTCGGCAGCCTGCTCGTAAACACGACTACTCGAATTGAAACCAGAATCGTAAAGTGCATTTGTCACTGACTCACCCTCACGAACCAACTGTTTGAAATTGCCGAACCGCCGCGCGGTTACATATTGCCGCGGACTGATACCCATCACGCGTTTGAACGTACGTTGCAAATGAAACGAGCTGACGCCGACGTGCGCCGCAAGCTCCGCGAGCTTCAACGCCTCGCCTTCACCCGCATCGTCGAGCAAACGACACACGCGTTGGACCAACGCGAGCTGCGGATCCGGAACACTCAGCGTCTGCGGCTTGCAGCGCAGACACGCGCGATAACCCGCTTGCTCCGCAGCCTCCGGCAGTTTGAAAAACGAAACGCGCTCGCGGCGCGGACGGCGCGACGGACACGACGGCCGGCAGTAAACCTTCGTGGAGCTCACGGCGAACACAAACTTTCCATCGAAGTGAGCGTCCCTTGTTACCACGGCCTGCCAGAGTTGATCGTTCATAACGGTACGAATCATAGAACACAGACTCAAACTGATCTATCCGCTTCTTGCGTTCAAACTGCGTTTTGTCCGATTAGCTCGGTGTGGTTAAATGCACCCGCACGTGGATTCGGAACTCCTGTCACAATTAAACGAGCAACAACGGGAAGCAGTACTCGCGACCGAAGGTCCGCTCCTCATCCTCGCGGGCGCCGGCTCCGGCAAGACGCGCGTCATCGCTCATCGCATCGCTTATCTGATCTCCGAAAAGAACGTTCCGTACTGGAATATTCTCGCGGTCACGTTCACGAACAAAGCGGCGGAAGAGATGCGGCTGCGCGTGCAGCGATTGCTGCGCGACCGCGAGCGTTCGACCCTTCCGCTCGTTTCGACATTTCACAGTTTGTGCGTCCGCATCCTGCGCCAGGACATCGAGAAACTCAACGACAAATACACGCGCAGGTTCACGATCTACGATCAGGACGACTCGCTGCGCCTGATCAAACAGGCGATCAAAGAGCTCGGTTACGAAGAAAAATATCTCGGCGGGCGCGCCACGCAATCGGCAATCAGTTCGGCGAAGAATCGCGGCGAAGACACGGAAGCATTTGCGGCGAAAGCGGAGTACATCGACGAGCGTCGCGCAGCGATGGCGCGTGTTTACAAGATGTACGAAGACCGGTTGCACGCGAACAACGCACTGGACTTCGACGACCTGCTGATCAAGACCGTGCGCCTGCTCAAGGACGTCGCCGAGATCAGAGAGAAGTACAACAACAAGTTTCGCTACATCCTCGTCGACGAGTATCAGGACACGAACTCACTGCAATTCGCGCTGATCAGTTTGCTGACCGAGAAACAACAGAACATCTGCGTGGTCGGCGACGAAGACCAGTCGATCTACAAATGGCGCGGCGCCGATATCAGCAACATTCTCAACTTCGAAAAGCATTTCCCGAACACGAAGACGATTCGTCTCGAACAGAACTATCGCTCGACACAGACGATTCTCGACGTAGCCGGCGCGGTGGTGAAAAACAATCTCCAGCGCAAGGGCAAGAACCTCTGGACTTCAAACCCGCGCGGTGGTCGCGTCGGTTATTACCAGGCGCTCGACGCCGAAGCCGAAGCGCGTTGGGTCGCGGGAAAGATTCTCGAACACCGCCGCAAAGAAGCGGATCTGCGCGCGGCCGTTTTGTATCGCACCAACTCGCAGTCGCGGGTGTTTGAAGAAGCGATGCGGCGCGCCACGCTCGCTTACAACATCATCGGCGGCTTCTCGTTTTACGAGCGCATGGAAGTGCGCGACATCATCGCGTATCTGAAGCTCGCGTTGAATCCGAACGACACGATTGCTTTGCAGCGCGTCATCAACAGTCCGCCGCGCGGCATCGGCAAACAGACGCTCGATGAGATCGAGCGGCGTGCAAAAGCTGACGAGCTCTCGCTGTGGGAAACGATCGGGCAAATCATTCAGAAGCCCGAGAACCTCGGCACACGCGCGGTGAGTGCGTTGCGAAGCTTTCGCGCGATCGTGCTTCGTCTCGCGGAAATGGCGGGCACAGTTGATTCAGACACACCGCCGCTCGAGCTGATCGCGAGTGGTTCGCCCGTGTCTGATGTGGTGCGCGCCGCGATTCTCGATACGGGTTACGAAGCGTGGCTGCGTGCCGAAAATACTGACGAAGCTGAAGGCCGTCTCGAGAACTTGCAGGAACTCGTTAACGCTGCCGTTGATTACGACGACCAGGGACTCGAAGGCTTGCGCGAGTTTATCGATCACTCGGCGCTCGTTTCCGATCAGGACCAGTACAAACGCGACGCGCCGGTCACGTTGATGACGATTCACTCCGCGAAAGGACTCGAGTTTCCGCTCGTCTTTATAGTTGGACTCGAAGACGGATTGTTTCCACACTCGCGCTCGGCGACCGACCCGGCGGAGCTTGAAGAAGAACGCCGTCTTGCGTACGTCGCGATGACGCGCGCGGAGCGTTTCCTTTACGTCACACACGCGATGAAGCGGCGCGTTTACGGTGAAGAGCTCGCTTCCGAGCCATCGCAGTTTTTGAACGAGATGCCGATTGACATGCTCGAGGATTTGAGTCTCGGGAAGTCGTGGCTTTCGTTCGCGCGCGGTTCGTCGGAGATCGATTACGAACAGGGCGAGTATCGCAAAGAAAAGAAGAAGTACATGGGCAAGACTTACGACAGCGTCGATTCGATCGCGGAGTTCTTCAAGCAACGCAGCCGGCAATTGGGCGAGGTCAAACCGAAGACAAGGGATGAAGGTTTGGCGGCACAGAAACCAGCGACAGCAAGACCGCCCGCTTCAGGAAGTCCGGCGAACGCGGGTGAGTTCGTGCCGGGTTCTTACGTGAGACATTCGAAGTATGGCCGCGGTCTGGTTCTCCGGCGTGAGGGCGCCGGAGAATCGACCAAATTAACAGTGAGCTTTCCCGGTTACGGTCAGAAGAAGCTCGTCGAAAAATACGCCGGCCTTGAAAAGGCCTAGCGTCCTCCCGCCGCGCGCGTCGTCGCTGCCTGACCGGTCAGTTCGGCGACGAGCTCGTTCGCGTTGAAGACCTTCTTCAGGATTTCCAGCATTCCTCGCGAGTCAACCGAAATCGCGCGATTCACTGACGGGTCGTACATGAAGTCCCCGACAATTGACTGAATGTTGCCGTCGAAGATCAGTCCGACGAGTTCGCCGTTCTGATTGATTGTCGGCGAACCGGAGTTACCGCCGGTGATGTCGTTGGTCGTGACGAAGTTGAACGGCGTGCTCAGATCGAGCGCCGACTTCTTGTCGTACCAACGCTGCGGCAGGTTGTACGGGAACTGCCGTTTGTACGCATCGGAACGCGCGAACAATCCGCCGAGTGTGGTGAACGGCGCGATCTTCTTACCGTTCTCCATATAACCGGCGACGGCGCCGTACGACAGACGCGGCGTAAAGGTCGCGTCCGGATACATCTTCGTGCCTTCAATCTCGAACAACGCGCGCGCGATCTTCACGTAATTCGCACGCTCGACACCCGTCACTTCGCTCTCGTAACGTTTGCGCACTTCGCGTGCTTTCGGATCGATGAGCCGCGCGACGACGATCATCGGATCGGTTGACTCTTCAATCGCCTTCTTGCCGCCGGCCGCGAGCTGTTTGCGATACGCCGGATCATCGAGCTTCGTACCGCTGATCAACTCTTCCGCACGAGCTTCCGGCGTTTTGCCCTCCATCACTTGCTTTACGAGCGGATCATCCGCGCCGAGCAGCTCTATCATGAAGCCGAGCGAATCGGCCATTTTCAACTTCTCGAAGTCTTCATAAATCGGGGCCGGCGAATAAAGCGCGAGTTCGAGCGAAGCACGTCTGGCGTCAGTGTACTCGGGCAGACGCTGTGCGTTCGGCTTCTCATTCTCCTCGGCGAGACGGACCAACCCGCGCGCAAAACCGAAGAGCACGCTGTTGAAGCCTCCCCCCTGATCGAAGATGCGCCGCTCGCGAATGTAAGTCGGATACGTCTTGTGTGCTTTGGCGATCTGGTCCCACGCATCGCCATACATCTTCTCGCGTTCCGGATTCGCGGCGATCGACTTGCGCAGCGCTGCTTCCTCTTTCGTCTTACGCGCCATCAATGCCGGGTCTTTCAATCCGGCGAGCTGCCCACGATAAACCTTCAACGCGTTCTGCACGCTGTTCAGTTCGTTTTGTGCCTGGCGTGTTTGCTCGTCGCCCATCGCCATGTACTTCTTGAGCACGACTTCGCGCCGCTCGAGCAGCCGAATGAGAATCGGGATGCTGGTGTCGCGCAGTTCCTCGAGATGTGCAACGGTGTCGAGACGCGAAGTCGAACCCGGATTGCCGGTCACGAAAGTAAGACTTCCGTCTTTCGCGCCCGCGGTGGACCACTTGAAATAACTCTCGGGATGCACGGGTTGATCGTTTTCGTAAACGCGCACCAGCGACATGTCGATGTTGAAGCGCGGATAGTTGAAGTTGTCGGGATCGCCACCGAAGAAGGCTGCCTGAAACTCCGGCACGAATACCAGACGAATGTCGGTGTACTTCTTGTAGCGATAGAGATTGTATTGGCCGCCCTGGTAAAGCGTAATGACGTCGGAACGCAGGCCGGTGGCCTTCGTCGACTCGGCTTCGATCGCGGAAATCTCAGCGCGACGCGCGGCGAATGCCTCTGCATCCGTGGCCCCGGCTTTCACTGCGCCGTTCACACGAGCAGTGACGTCTTCGATGCTCATCAATTGATTCAACTCGAGGCTGGGTATTTTGATCTCTTCCGCTGGCGTGCGAGCAAGAAAACCTTCCTTCGCGAGGTCCTTCTCCGGCGTGCTCACTTCACCGACGATGTCTTCCACGATGTGATAGTTGGTCAGCACCAGCCCGTTCGGCGAGACGAACGAACCGGAGCCGCCGTTATTAAAGCGCACCGATGCGAGGCGAACTTTGTTGAGCCATTCATCGGTGACGTCGAATCCATATTTCTTTTTGATCTCGGCTCGTGGGACGTTGTTGAACGTCCACATGCCTTCGTCGGCAAACGCAGTGATATTGAGTGTTTGAAAACTGAAGAGCGCCAGCAGCAGCGCAGCAAACAAGCTTCTTAATTTCATCAAGTGGTCCTCAAGACTAGAGTTGGGAGAAAAACTTTGAGCGTCAAACGGGCTAATTGGATGCCCAAACGCACAGGGGCAGCGCAGAAGACGCAGGAGAACGTAAACCGCAGAGGATGAATAGTCAATCGCTAAATGACTGGTGAGGGTCGCTCTTTATCAGCGTGTATTTGCTGTTTTGTTTTTCGGATCGCGGCGGACGGCGGCTTTGCTCGTCACGTCGCTGCCGCATTGGCGGCAAGTGTACCTGTCTTCGTGTTGGGCCGCAGGCACCAACCACAGACAACCGCACGACTGGCACAGAATCGTTGAGCCCAGCAGCCACTCATTAAATCTAATCTGGTTTTCTACCCTCATGGTTTCCCCCCAGCGCGGTGCGGTCTGTAAATCGAGTCTCAGTCTTTTAAAGGAGAAACTACGCTTTAGTTTCATCAAAATGTGTTGGCTTCGTCGCGGAACTTTTGCCGGGTGGCCCGACAAAACTTCGGTTGACGCCAATTGACCTTCGTCCTGCCGCGCCTCACAATCCACGCGTGCGCCGCGCTCCAAGAATCAACCAGTTTCCCCGTTTGTTGCTGATCGAATGGCGGCGGCTCAAGCTGCCGATCGCTGACGAGACGATCGTGGTTGGAGTTTCCGGCGGCGCCGACTCGACTGCTTTATTGCTCGCGTTGCAGGAGCTCAAGTCTGCGGGCAAGCTCTCCGTAAAGATCGTCGTCGCGCATCTCGATCACAAGCTAAGAAAGACTAGCGCGCAGGACGCGCGCTGGGTTTCAGACCTCGCGGCGAAACTCGGCTACGAGTGCGTCATCGGTAGGGCGAAAGTTGCCGAGCTTGCACGCGCCAACAACGACAACCTTGAACAGGCAGCCCGCCACGCGCGCTACGCCTTTCTCGAACGAACGGCCAAAAGGAAGTCAGCAAAGTATGTATTGACTGCGCACACCATGGATGACCAGGCCGAGACTGTGCTGCTGCGGCTGATGCGCGGCAGCGCCGGCACCGGACTCGGCGGCATGGACGCCGTGCGCCCGCTCGGCTCGAGCACGTCGATCAAGTTAGTGCGGCCGTTACTCTGGGCTCGACGCAGCGACACCGAAAATTACTGCCGTTTCCGCAAGACGCAGTTTCTCGTCGACGAGATGAATAGCGACGCCGGGTACTCTCGCGTGCGTGTGCGCCAGCAGCTCCTGCCGTTGATGCAGTCGTTCAATAACCGCATCGTCGAAGCCATCTCGCGCACGGCCGCCCAGTTGCGTGAAGACCGCGCGGTTTTGGCGACCGATTCGGACGAGTTGCTGCAACGAGCTTCGCTTGCTCCCGACAGCGACGAGGAAACCGAAGCTCCGGCTTTGAACGTAAAGTTGCTGACCAACGAGCCGCCCGCGCTGCGCCGCCGCGCTTTGCGGGAGTGGATCTCGAAAGCCCGGGGCGGCACGCGCCGGCTGGAGATGGTGCACCTGCTGGCGGTGGAGAAACTGCTGGAGGGAAACGCGGGCGGGCGAACGGTTGAACTGCCCGGCGGCGGGCGGGTCAGACGAAGCAAGAACCGGCTGGAGTTTGAGTCCGAAAACAATTGAAAAAGCGGGATTCAAACTTTATAGTCAAAAGGCCCGTCGCGGCGGTGTTGTCCAGAGGGGAGCCGCGGCCGAGGGCGCGAACGCAAAGCGGCAAAGGCGCATCGTAACCGCGGTTGTTTTTAGGGTTTAGAGTCTAAGGAAGGACAGCGACAAAAGACCTCTCGATAAGTTATTATCGCGGGTCGGAGGCGTTAATGAATTTGAGTTCTACAGCAAGACAGATCGTTTTTTGGCTCCTAATCATCGCGGGGGCTCTTTTACTCTACAAGCTCGTCAACCCGCGCGGCGCCAGCTACCAACCCGTGGATCTGGTGCAGCTTTATCGCATGATGGACAGCGGCAATCTGAAGCAGGTTACCGTCAAACAGAGCGAGACTGTAGCTATCGATAACAACAACGGGGAATACCGCGCGACCTTGGCCAACGAAACGGCCAAGGCGGACGTGATCAAATATGCCCGCGAAGTCGTTAACGGCAAGCCGCGGGTCGCGAAAGTGGAAGAAGAAGGAAGCGCGAGTTACATCTGGCCCATGCTGATTACGTGGGCGCCACTGTTGTTTATTATCGCTATCTGGATTTTCATGTTGCGGCAGATGCAGTCCGGCGGGAACAAAGCGCTTTCGTTTGGGAAGTCGCGGGCCAAGCTGCTCAACAATCAACAGAAGCGCGTGACGTTCAAGGACGTTGCGGGTGTTGAAGAAGCGAAGGAAGAGCTCCAGGAAATCATCGAGTTTCTCAAGGAGCCGCAAAAGTTTCAGAAGCTCGGCGGTCGGATTCCGAAGGGCGTGTTGATGATGGGACCGCCGGGAACGGGCAAGACGTTGCTGGCCCGCGCGATTGCGGGCGAAGCAAACGTTCCCTTCTTCTCGATTTCGGGTTCGGACTTCGTTGAGATGTTTGTAGGCGTGGGCGCCTCGCGCGTGCGCGACCTGTTTGAACAAGGCAAGAAGAACGCGCCCTGCATCATCTTCATCGACGAGATCGACGCGGTGGGTCGCCATCGCGGCGCTGGTCTCGGCGGTGGTCACGACGAACGCGAACAGACGTTGAATCAGTTGCTCGTCGAGATGGACGGCTTCGAGTCGAACGACGGCGTAATCCTGATTGCTTCGACGAACCGTCCGGACGTGCTCGATCCGGCGTTGCTGCGACCGGGTCGATTTGATCGACGCGTCGTGGTTTCGCGGCCTGACGTTCGCGGACGTGAAGGTATCTTGAAAGTTCACACGCGGAAGATTCCGCTCGGCGAAGATGTGGACATCTCCGTGATCGCGCGCGGCACACCGGGCTTCACCGGCGCCGATCTCGCGAACCTCGTGAACGAAGCGGCTCTCAACGCTGCTCGCTACAACAAGAAACTCGTCGCGATGGGCGATTTCGAACTCGCGAAAGACAAAGTGCTCATGGGCGCCGAGCGCAAGAGCATGGTGATCTCGAACGAAGAGAAGCGCGTCACTGCTTACCACGAAGCGGGTCATACGCTTGTTGGTCTGAAAGTGCCGAACGCCGATCCGGTGCACAAGGTCACGATCATTCCGCGCGGCATGGCTCTCGGTGTGACGCAGCAGCTTCCCGAAGGCGATCGTCACAACTACAGTCAGGAATACCTGTTGGGCCAGATCGCGATCCTGATGGGTGGCCGCCTCGCCGAAGAGACTTTCCTCGGCAGCATCACCACCGGCGCTTCAAACGACATCGAACGCGCGACAGAATTAGCGCGCGCGATGGTTTGTGAATACGGCATGTCCGAGATGGGCCCGATCACGTTCGGCAAGAAGGAAGAGCAGATCTTCCTCGGACGTGAGATTGCCCAGCATCGCGACTTCTCCGAAGACACGGCGATCAAGATCGACGAGCAGGTGAAGAAGATCGTGACGGCGCAGTTTGAACGCGCCAAGGCGATTATCGAAGAGAACCGCGAGACGATGATTCGTTTGGCGGAGTGCCTACTCGAGCGCGAGTCGTTGGACGGCGTTGAGATTCGACGCATCGTGGCGGGCTTGCCGCTCGATGAGAATCCGCCGGTTTCGGATAACGGTGGCGATCAGGATCGGCCGCAGTTGAAGGAGCCGACCGCAAAGCCGCTCAAGCCGATTCTGCCGCCGATCACGGGTGGCAATCCGCAGCCTGCCTAATCACGTATGTGACGACCAGGGCCTGGCAGATCAAGAACCATACAATGCCCATGAATGAGCGCACGCTCATCATGGGCATTCTTAATGTCACTCCTGATAGTTTCAGCGACGGCGGCCGTTTCCTGTCTGTCGACGATGCGTTGGCCCAGGCGGAGAAGATGATCTCCGAAGGCGCCGATATCGTCGACGTCGGTGGCGAGTCGACGCGTCCGGGCGGCGAACCGATCTCTGTTGACGAAGAGATTGGTCGCGTCGTGCCGGTGATCGAAGCGTTGACTCGTCGCTTCAGCAGCATGCCCGTTTCTGTTGATACGACGAAGTCGGAGGTTGCGCGGGCGGCGCTGGATGCGGGCGCGGCGATCGTGAACGACGTGTCAGCGTTGCGGTTTGATTTCTACGTTGCGGATGCAGTGGCACGTGCGGGCGCAGGACTCGTGCTGATGCACTCGCGCGGCACGCCCGCGACGATGCACCGAATGCCGCCGGTCGCGGACATCATGGAAGAGGTCGTCAGCAGTCTGCGCGCGAGCATTCACATGGCCGAACGACGCGGCGTCGCGCGCGAGTCGATCGTCATCGATCCGGGAATTGGTTTTGGCAAGTCGCAGTCGCAAAATCTCGAACTGATCGCGCGCCTGGATAAACTGATTGCCGCCTTCCCTGACTACCCGCTGCTGATTGGCACCTCGCGCAAATCCTTCATCGGCCGCATCCTCGCCGACGACTCCGGCACACCCGCGCCCGCTTCCGAACGTCTCTACGGCACCATCGCCACTGTTGCAGTTTCTGTCCTCAAAGGCGCGAATATCATTCGCGTGCACGACGTGAAAGCCGCGGCGGAAACAATCCGTGTTTCCGAATCCCTCAAACCTTTCGTATGATGTGCGGCCGATGCCCAAGCTACTCCGCCTTTCCCTCTTCATCGTGATGTTCATGTTCGTTTCCGGTTTCGCGGAATGCTACAAGCCGGTGACGAAGAACCAACTGCCGGCGCGGATCAAGACCGTGGCAGTGCCGGCGTTTCAGATGGAGAGCAGCGCGCTGCGCTACAAGATCGAATCGCGCTTCACGGAAGCCGTGATGCGGGAGTTGGTCCATCGCGGGCGCGGTCTGCGCGTGCAGGGCGAACGCGAAGGCGCTGATGCGGTGATCGAGGGTGTCATCAAGAGTTTTAATTTTGCCGGCGTGTTGCTCGACGACAAAGGACGCGCGCGTATCTTCGAGGTAACGATCGGCGCTGCCGTAACCGTGCGCGACCAGACCGAGAACCGCGTGCTTTACGACAACCAGAACTTCGTGTTTCGCGGCGAGTATGAATTTTCAAGCGACCCGCGCAGCTTCTTCAACGAAGAAGATCCCGCGGTGCTGCGGATGTCGCGCAGCTTTGCGGAAAGCATCGTCTCAACCCTCATCAACGCCGTCGAGCTCAAGAAATGAAAACGTTGACGCGGACCGAGCTCGAACGTTCGTTGCGCGAGGAGCCGAAGCCGCTGTATCTGCTGGTCGGCGCTGAGCGTTACCTGCGCGACGCAGCGGCGCGTTCGCTTACGGAAGCAGCGTTGAGCCGCACGCTGCTGCGCGAGTTCAACGAAGCGAGTTTCAACTTGCAACGTGATTCGGTGCAGTCGGCGGTCGCGGCGGCTGAGCAGTTGCCGATGATGTCCGATCGGCGCGTCGTTCGCGTACGCGACTTCGCCCGTTTGCGCGAAGCTGACGAAGAAACGCTAGTTCGTTATCTCAACAATCCCTCGCCAGCGACAGTGATGATCTTCATCGCCGACGATCTCGACAAGCGAAAGAAATCAACAAAGGCGTTGCTTGATAACTGCGTTGTTGTCGATTTCCCGCCGCTGAAAGATGCGGAAGCAAAAGCGTGGGCCAAGTCGCGTTTGAAGGAACTGAAAGTCAGTTGTGACGATTCAGTCCTGAGTGAAATCATCAGCCTCGTCGGCACGGACGTACAGACGCTCTTCAATGAGATCGACAAGCTCGCTTCTGCTGTCGCCGATACGGGTCGCATCACCTCCGCTGTCGTTGACGAACTCATCGGCCGCTCGCGCGAGTTGTCGAATTTCGAACTCGGCGATCATCTACTCGCCAACAACCGCAAGCGCGCGCTCGAAACTCTGCATCGACTCCTCGACGACGGCGCCGAACCTGTGATGCTCATCGGTCTCATTGCGGGCAACTATCATCGTCTCGCGCTGGCGAAACACCTGCTCGCAAAAGGCGGCCGCGAAGAAGTCTTTCGCAACGTCTCGCTACCGCCGTTCAAACGCGACGCGTACATCGCGAACCTCCAGCGCAACGACGCCGCGAAGATCGCGCGCGGTCTGCAACTCACCGCTGCCGCTGACCTCGCCATCAAAACCTCGCAAGCTACTCCGCGGCTGCAACTGGAGCTGCTGGTTTGTGAGCTGTCGAGCTAAACCTCGCTATGATCTGATTGGTTTTGTCGACCAACGGCGTCTCCGATCCCATCTCCTCCAACTGACTCGCAATAGCGTCAACCCAAAACACTGTGACTTCCTCGCTGTATTTCTTCGGATCCACGCCGTGATGCTCTATAAACCGCAGCAACGCCGAACGCATCCGCGCCACTGCGTCCGAAGGCGAAAGCGTTTGCAGGTACCACACAGCCACGACCAAATGTTCGCGGTGATGAAAATCTGCCGCCGCGATCGCGCAACTCTCAAAGTCACGCACGAGCCGTTCAATCTCCTCCTCCGAGTCGTACATTTCAACTCCTCCATAGCAAAGCTCAGGTCCAAAAACAAAAAGCGAGGCGGGCCGAAATCTCGACCCGCCTCGCGGTTCCTCAAATCTGTTTAGCGGCTTTACTTGCCGATCTGGTTCGCCTGCGACGTCAGTCTCGACTTATAACGCGCCGCGGCATTGGCGTGCATCACGCCCTTCTGCACCGACTTATCAATCACGGAAATCGCCTCGGGCAGCACCGCCTGCACTTCCTGCGCCGATCCCGACGCGAGTGCCGTCCGCACCTTCTTGATATAAGTCCGGACCTTGGTACGATGACCCCGATTGATCGCGCGGCGCTTCTCGTTCTGCCGCACGCGTTTCTCTGCTGATTTATGATTCGGCATGCAAATCCTCTCCCACGCCCTCAGGCGCAAGTGGAGGAGTATAGGTACCACCCCGCGGAGTGTCAAGGCGACCCCGCCAGAGCCAGCCAGGGCACAACACCGAAACGATCATCCAGCGTCAACACGGATGACACAGATCCATGCTAATCTGGAGGCCAATGATAAAGATTGAGCTGCCGCCAAGGGGCTTGGAGACGCTTTTTGGCGTTCACGACCAGAACATCAAATACCTCGAATCGCTACTTGACGTAAGAATTGACGCGCGCGGCCAGGACGTTTCCATAGACGGCGACCCCGCCGACGTCGAAACCGCCCAACGCATCCTCGAAGATTTTTCCGACCTCTTCAAAGAAGGAAAACACTTCACCGATAAAGAGCTGCGCGAGGCGTTTGCGCAGATTGCCGAGGACCGCGCCTTCAGCCTGCGCGACTATTTCACCAAGGCGCGTTTCAATCCCGCCGGCAAGAAACAGGTCGCGCCGAAGTCGGCAAACCAGCGCAAGTACATTCAGGCAATTCAGGAGAAGGACGTCGTGTTTGGCATTGGCGTCGCCGGCACGGGCAAGACGTATCTCGCCGTCGCGATGGCGGTGCAGGCGTTGATGCAGAAACAGGTGAACCGCATCGTACTCGCACGACCTGCGGTTGAGGCGGGTGAGAAACTCGGCTTTCTGCCGGGCGATCTACAAGACAAAGTCGATCCGTATCTGCGTCCGCTTTACGACGCGCTGTTTGATCTCATCGACTACGAACGCGTCACGCGCTTGCTGGAGAAACGAGTCGTGGAGGTCGCGCCGCTCGCTTTCATGCGCGGCCGCACGCTCTCCGATGCGTTCATCATTCTCGACGAAGCGCAGAACACGACCAGCGAACAGATGAAGATGTTTCTCACGCGCATCGGTTTCGGTTCGAAAGCCGTGATCACCGGCGACGTGACGCAGGTCGATCTGCCGACGGGCAAACGCAGCGGTCTCATCGAGGCGCAACGCATTCTGGCGGACATCGAAGGAATCGAGTTTGTTTACTTCACTGATAAAGACGTCGTGCGGCACAAGCTGGTCCAGATGATCATTCGCGCCTACGAAGAGCAAACTCGCAAGAGCCAGATGTAGATGATCGAGGCCGTTAATCGCCAGCGCAAGAGAAAGATTGACACTCGAAGTTGGGAGACGTTCGCGGAACAAGCCGCCGGCGCCATCGGTCATAAAGAATTCTCAGCCACGATCGCGTTTGTTTCGGACAGAGCCATACGACAACTTAACCGGCAGTTTCGCGGTGTCGACAAAGCAACGGACGTATTGTCGTTCCCGGCCGAGAACGAAAACGAATCGAATCTCGGCGACATCGCGATCTCCGTTGAGACCGCAGCCGTGCAGGCCAAAGAAAACGGATTGACGTTTGAAGGCGAAGTCGCGCAGTTAATCCTGCACGGGCTGCTGCATCTCTCGGGTTACGATCACGAGACGGACAACGGCGAGATGAACCGGCTCGAACTGCGCTTGCGAAAGAAGCTCGGGATCTAACCACGAGCATTTACGTTTCGGCGTCTTAGCATTTACACTCGACCTATCGATGGAACTTGAAATAGGGCTGACGCTCCTGCTGCTGATACTGCTTTCCTTGCTGGCCACGGTGGACATGGCCTTCGGTCAGCTAAGCGACGTCGGACTGCGCCGCCTCATCGGCGAGAACGGTGACAAGCCCGCGCCACGCTCGCGCGTATTCCTGCGACAAGTTCTCGAAAACCGCCCGCGCTTCGGCTTCGCGCTCTCCGCGATGATCCAGATCCTGCTGGTGATCGTCGCGGTGCTAATCACTTCGATCTCCTTGAACCTGTTTCCCGAGCCGCGCTGGGTCCTGGTGGGACTCGTGGCTGGTTTGCTCCTCGCCGGCATTTTTCGACAGATCATTCCGCTCTTCATCGCCACGCAAAACCCCGAAGGCACGCTGCTGTTTCTGTTGCCGGTCATCCGCCCGTTCTTCCCGATCATGGCCTTTATCGCCGACCCGTTTCAGCGTCTCTTCGATCGCTCGCGTCGCAAAGACCACGTCACCGAAACCGGCGAACCGGAAGAAGAGGCCGACGACAGCGGCGACTTGCAAGCGCTGATCGACGTCGGCGAAGCGGAAGGCATTCTCGAAGAGGAAGAAGGCGAACTGATTCACTCGATCATCGAGTTTGGCGACACGCGCGTGAGCGAAGTGATGACGCCGCGGCCCAACATCGTCGCCGTGCCCGATACCGCGACCTGCCGCGAGGCACGCGACGTCATTCTCGAGTCGAAGTATTCGCGTCTGCCCGTCTATCGCGAACAGATGGACAATGTCGACGGCATCATCTACGTGCGCGATCTGCTGCTGTGCTGGGCCGAAGGACGCGAAGAGGAAAACATTCGGATGCTGCTCCGTCCGGTTTATGCCATACCGGAAACAAAACCCGTCGCTGACCTGCTCGAAGAGATGCAGAAGGCCCACGTGCAGCTCGCGATTGTGATCGACGAGTACGGCGGCGTCTCCGGTCTCGTCACAGTGGAAGACATTCTCGAAGAGATCGTCGGCGAGATTGAAGACGAAGACATCGCGGGTGAAGAGTTGGAAGAGATCGTGCAGGAGCCGGACGGTTCTTACCTCGTGCCGGGCTCGACCGAGATCGGCAAGATCGAGCGCATCTTCGCGATGGAGATCGAAGACGACGACTTCACCACCATCGCCGGTCTCGTGATCAACGAACGGGGAAAAGTTCCCGACGTCGGCGAGCGGCTCAACATTCGCGGGCTCGGAGTCGAAGTGCTGGACGCCGACGAACGGCGCATCAATCGTTTGCGAGTAAAAGCTGAACCCAAGGTAGAAACAGAAGAGACGGATGAAAACCAAAAGCAAATTCCTGCGGGGAAAAAGAATTGATCCCGCGCCGATAGCGAAAGAGATCTCGGCCGCGGATCTGATCGACGAATCGTTTCTGGCTTACAACGCCGCGCGTTTGCGCGAAGCCTGCCAACTCTTCACGCAGAAGATGCTCGAACCGGAAGTGACGGTCGCTATGTCGCTGACGGGCGCGTTGACGCCCGCGGGACTCGGCATTTCCGCGCTCATTCCGCTCATCAAAGCCGGCTTTGTTGACTGGATCATCTCCACCGGCGCGAACCTTTATCACGACACGCATTTCGGCATCGGTCTCGCAATGCACCTCGGTAACGCGCAGACATCAGACATTGTCCTGCGCGAGGAAGAAGTCGTGCGTATCTACGACATCTTCTTCGACTACTCCGTGCTGCTCGACACTGACGCTTTCTTCCGTCGCATCATCGAAGGCCCGGAGTTTCAGCGTGCGATGTCGACGGCCGAGTTTCATTACCTCTGCGGCCGTTACGTGCACGAACGTGAACAAAAGCTCGGCATCAAAGACAAGTCGCTGCTCGCAGTTGCTTACGAATACGGTGTGCCGATCTACACTTCATCACCCGGCGATTCTTCGATCGGCATGAACGTCGCGGCGAAAGCCTTGCAAGGTAACAAGCTCGCTTTCGATCCGTCGCTCGACGTAAACGAAACCGCATCGATCGTGCTCGCTGCAAAGCGCGGCGTGTACAAGTCGAAGAACGGAAAGAAGCGCGGCACTAAAGGCCTTTCCGCGGTTTTCATTCTCGGCGGCGGCTCGCCAAAAAATTTCCTTTTGCAAACTGAACCACAGATTCAGGAAGTGCTCGGCATCGACGAACGCGGTCACGATTTCTTTCTGCAAGTGACCGATGCACGGCCTGACACTGGTGGTCTTTCAGGCGCCACACCAGGTGAAGCAGTGTCCTGGGGGAAAGTCGATCCGGATCGATTACCCGACGCAGTTGTGTGTTATTTGGATTCTACTGTGGCGCTTCCGCTCATTACCGCTTATGCTCTTACGCGACACGAACCACGTGAACCCAAGCGTCTTTACGAGAAGCGTGAGGAGTTCATGAATCTGCTGCAAGCCGAATACAAAAAATCAAAGCGACGCTAAGCTGAGGAGCGATCATGGGAGACACCACTGCCGGCCGCAAGCCGAGGGTTTATTACGATTGCGTTAAGTGTCCAGCGTTCTGTTGTTCGATGTATGAACGCGTACAAGTGACGCCGCGCGACATTCGCCGCCTCGCGCGACACTTCGGCGTGACGGAAGAAGTCGCGACCGTGCGCTACACGAAGATGTACGAGAAGGAAAGGGTGTTGCGTCGCAAGCGCGATGAGCTGTTTGGGGAAACCTGCCAGTTCCTTAACCAGGAGACGCGCGGCTGCGGCATCTACAACGCGCGGCCGGCTGTATGTCGCGAGTATCCGATCACCACGCGCTGCGCGTACTACGACTTATACAAGTTTGAGTTGGAACAGCAGGACGATCCGGACACTCTTCCAGTCATCCAGATTACTTTTCGTAACAAGAAAAAGAAGTAATTAGTCGGCGGTCTGAATTGTTAGCGGCACGCGACGGAAGCCATCAATCCGTTTGGTCCAATAATCATCAAACTTCGAATAGATAACTCCGTGGTGGCGCGAGGCGTGGTAGAAGCCATTCGCGTCCGCGACGACGCCTACGTGTGCGAGTCCGCTGAAGAACACGAGCGTGCCGAACTGGAATTGCTCGTTTTCGGGCGGCGCTGCGAACCGGGCAAACAACGTGCGCGCGCTCGCGCGTTCGAAGTTGATGCCGATCTCCTGGTAGATGCTCCAGACAAATCCTGAGCAGTCGAAACGATCTGGACCAGTTGCGCCCCAGCGATAAGGCGTGCCGAGCCGTTCTTCGATCGCGGTCATCAGCAGTGGTTCATATTTGAGGAAGGCGGAGTTGGTTGGACCAGTCGCGGTCGAGAGATCGATCGTCGGTTTTGGTTTCGCTTCCCAAACGGGCTTCGTGTCCCTGACGTTCACGGCGAGCGCAAAACCATCAGCCGGAGACGAGACCTCGTCATTGTCGCTTATCGGGTGCAGGACGCGTGGCCGGGTTTGTGAAAACGCTGAGATTGAAAAGAGTCCGAGAGCCACGAGCGTGACCAGAGTGCGACTGACGAGATTTTTTAAAGTCATAAGACGGGGAAGTACCTTCTCCTTATTTAATTCGACTGTTGTTATTGCTGAGTGAGGAGGGCACCGCTAAAAACCTTGGGCATCTTAGCGGCTGAAAATGGGCGTTTCAACAGGCAATGTGACTGTTTCGTGACGAAACGCGAACTTAGAAGCTCGCCCGCATCGAAAGAAGTCACGAATCAGTTGCGCGCGCGGTCAATCTGAAAGATTGTAGCCTCGCGGCGACTCATGCGCAGATAGAGGTTCAACGTAAAAAGCAGAGTAAGAGCTAACGTCATGGGGCAAAAAAACTCCTGACGGTCCAAACCAAAAGATGCTGTGTGGTCCAAGTAAAGTGAGAATTAGGATGGACTACCAGGATTTCAAGCAGATTTACCAGCGTAGTTTAGACCAACCGTGAGGATCTTCTGGAGCAACTGATCGTAAGGCACACCGCTGTGCTCGGCGGAGTCGGCGAAGTCTTCGTTGTGGGCGATCTGAGGATTCGGATTCGCCTCCAGTAAATAAAACTGGCCCTCTTCAGTCATCCGGTAATCGAGCCGCGCGTAGCCACTCAAAAATAGATAACGATAGATTCGTTTCGAGAGACGCTCGAGCGTCTTGTGCTGTTCGGGCGTCAGCTCAGCGGCGCGCGTCTTCACCCCGACGCGTTCCTGATACGTCGGGTCCCATTTCACTTTCAACGTCGCGATGTTCTCCGCGCCTTCGGGCAGCTTCTCCATCACCAGTTCCCACGGCGCGTAAGTTTGTATGTTCTGGTTGCCGATCACGCCGACGTAGATCTCGCGGCCCTTGATGTACTGCTCAGCGATCGCCGCGGTCTTGTTTTGCCGGTGAATAAACTCGACGCGCTGCGCGAGCTTCTCGTCGTCGTGAACAATCGACGCTTGCGCGATCCCAACCGAACCTTCTTCACTGATCGATTTCACCAGCAACGGAAACTTCAAACGCTTCGGCCGCCGCACTTTTCGATTCATCGGAAACACGGCGAAGTTCGGCACCAGCAGGCGATGATAAGAAAGAATCATCTTCGTGAGCGCTTTGTCGTGCGCGAGCGTGAGACCGCGGGGATTGCAACCCGTGTACGGCTGCTTCATCAGTTCGAGATAACTGACGACGTGCTGATCGTAGAGCGGATAACCGTGAAACTCTTCGAGCAGGTTGAACGCGATGTGCGGCTTGTGTTCCAGCAAAGCATTGCCAATCACGTTGAGCTGGTTGTAGAGACCGACGGGATAGACCTCGTGGCCCATCTTCTTGAGCGTCGAGATCACGTCATACTCGGTTTTGATTTCGAGCTTTTCTTTGTCGGAGAGACCGTTCAGCGAATCGGGAGGGACGAAGTCTTCGTGAACGAGCACGATGATGCGCAGCTTGCGTCGCGGCTCAAAGGTCATACGGCTATGCGATGATAACCTGAATGCAGCACGTTCATTACTTGCACAGTCAACACTATCATTACACGTCGGCGCGTTTCGCGGAAGGGGGTTGTTACTCTTAGTCGTAATTCTTTGCAACGATCGATCATGTTTTCGAGCACGTGATCGATCGTGTACTGGTGCACGCCGGTGCCTTCGGCGACGATCTGTCGCACTTCACGGCGCACCTTGCGCAGGAAACTCGCGGCGCTCTGTTTTGACTTGTGTCGCGGATCGTCAGAGAAGATACGACGCAGATCGCGATCGTAAACAGCGGGCCACTCGAAGTCGTAACGCTCGCGTTTGCGACGGTAGTGTTCGCGCAAAGTGATCCGCAACGCCGAGAGCGGTTCGACTTTCGTGCGCGTGCGGTTCTTCGGCTTCGTACCCGCAATCTGTTCCATCAACTCGTCGATGTACTCGAGCTTTTCCAACGCGGGCCAATCGCGATAGCGGCGTCGCCATTGCAATCGCGGCGTGAGCCACACGGCGAACGTTTCGGCAAAGTCTTCCGCCGGATGCGCCTGCGCGTACCACGCGGGCAGATGCAAAACGTACTTGCGACTCTTCGGTCGTGGTTTGTAGAAGTCGGGATACGGCTGCGCAAAGGAGCCGAAGAGTTCGCGGTGCTGGCGTTTGAAGTGAAGGCGAAAAGCGGTGTCGAGCGCGTGGCCGGCCTCGTGCCGCAGGATGCGCATGCACTCCTTGTCGGTGCCGCCCTCGACTTCGAGCATCTGGCGGCGCTCGAGCTTCATCAGCCGCGGGTGCGCGAGGTAGAACGGTATCGCGATGCCCGGCACGCCGTCCGGCGAGAACCATTCCTCGGCCAGCCAAACGTGCGGTTTGAAACGAATTCCGCGGGAATTCAGCTCGCTGTAGAGCCTTTTTATCTGGGGTTCGAGAAACGAGCCTTTGATTTTTATGGGCAGGTCGCAGATGCGCAGATCGAGTAACTGCTCGTCAGTCAGACGCTGCCAGGGGAATCTGTAGCTCACGGTCGCGCCATTTTAGCCGTCACTTGGCCCCCTCGCCTAATCCGTCCAATCGTGGTACTTTTTCCCTCCGCCTTGCGCGTAACAGATCAAGATCAATCCGGGAGTTCTCATGCAAAAGACACTATTCACTATCTTCTGTCTCGTCGTTCTTTCGACTGCGGCCATGGCCGACACGAAAGTCAAAATTCGCCAAACGAGCAACGGACAGACTTACGAAAACACGACCTACATCAAAGGCAAACGGCAGCGCAGCGAAACGAACGGCGGCCAGATGGTCATGATCACGCAGTGTGACCTGCGCCGCAATCTTCAGCTCATGCCGATGACGAAAACGTACATGGTGCAGCCGTACGATGAGGCTTCGACAACTTCTCCGGGCGCCGCGGCCACGTCGAGCAGCCGTCCGCCGTTGCAGCAGGGGCCGAAGAAGGGTGGTGTTATCACGTCAACCATCACGACACGCGACACCGGCGAACGCAAACAGATGTTTGGTTACACGGCGCGTCACATCATCACGACGATGGTGATGGATTCATCACCCGATGCGTGTTCGCCGACGAAGAACAAGATGGAGATCGATGGCTGGTACATCGACGCAGCGTTCGCGCTGGATTGCGACATGGGCAACGTTTATCGGCCGTACCATGGACAAGTGAGTGGCGGTTGCCAGGATCGTTACGAGACCAAGCAGATCGGCATGGCGAAGAAGGGATTTGCTGTTTGGGAAAAGATGACGATGTTTGGTCCGAATGGCGCGGAGAGTTTTTCGACTCTCAACGAAGTGATTGACTTCTCGCAAGGGACACTCGATGCGAGCTTGTTTGAGCCGCCCGCTGATTATCGTCAGGTAAGTGATTTTGCGAGCATGTACGGCGCACCGTCTACTAACATGCCGTCCGCGGACGTTTCATCGTCAGGTACGTCCTCT
>CAMLLD010000069.1 GCA_946480785.1 uncultured Blastocatellia bacterium
CAGGCGGTCGGCCGCCCACATGTGCGGGTGGCGGAACCCGTCGTCGGCGAACAGTTTCTCACCCGCGATCCCGAGGAAAGGATTTTTTACAAAGGCCGATGGTATGAGGGATTGTTTTTGCACGCGGGCGAGACTGCGGAAGACCAGCAGCAGTTCGAGCAGTTCAACGCGGAGATGAATCGCTGGGTTGCGTGGCGCGATGCGAAGGGACGGCGCGCGTTTACGTTGCCGGTGTCGGCGTGTTCGGACGATACCGAAGTAGTAGCGCTGGATCGCATTTCGATGGATGAGTGGATGAATCAGCGCGGCTTCACGAGTCAGCGGTTGCGCTGGTGGGTGAACTACGCGTGTCGCGACGACTACGGCATGGAATTAGGCCAGACGAGCGCGTGGGCCGGAATTTTTTATTTTTGTGCGCGCGTGTTGAAGCCGGGCGTCGAATCGCAATCGCTGATCACGTGGCCTGAAGGCAACGGCCGCCTCGTCAATCATCTCTACGAGCGCACGAAGCAACACATCCAACTCGACCGCGCCGCTTTCGAACTAAATCCGCTTTCTGATCGGATTGAGATCTCCACCCTCGATCGCGACGGCCGAACACCGCGCGGGTACAGAGCGCGTCACGTCATCTTCGCGGCGCCGCAGTTCATCGCCCGCTATCTGATCCGCCCGTATCGCGACAACCCACCGCCACACATCGCCGAGTTTCAGTTCGGTTCGTGGATGGTCGCAAACCTCACGCTCAAGGATCGTCCGAAGCACAACCCGCGCGACTTCCCGCTCGCGTGGGACAACGTGTTTTACGAAAGCGAATCGTTAGGCTACGTCGTCGCGACGCATCAGGAAGGCATCGATCGTGGTCCAACAGTCTTCACTTATTACTATCCGCTGACTGACGCAAACGCGCGCGCCGCAAGACAACGTCTATCAGAGACCGATTGGCGCGGCTGGGCCGACGTCGCGCTAACGGATCTCTCACGCGCACACGGCGACATTCGCAACCTGGTCGAGCGTTTGGACGTGATGCGTTGGGGCCACGCGATGATCCGTCCGCGCACCGGCTTCATGTGGGGAACAGCGCGCCGCGAAGCTGCAAAACCGTTTCGCTCAATCCATTTCGCTCACTCAGAACTAAGCGGCGTCGCGCTTTTCGAGGAAGCTTTCGATCATGGATTACGCGCGGCTGATGAAGTGCTGAGTTCAATGCGTGTTTCCAGGGCGTGACGAATCTCGCGCTGCGCTTCTTCCAGCTCTTCTTGAGCTAATTGCAGACGCGGTGGCCGCACACGAGCCGATCCCATCCCCACCTCCGCTTGTACGAGCTTGATCAACTGCACAAACTTCGGCACCGTATCCATTCGCAACAACGGCAGAAACCATTCGTACAGCGCGCGCGCCTTTTCGTGTTCGCCGCGCATCGCGTAATCAAACAACACGACTGACTCCCGCGGCAGTGCATTCACGAGGCCCGCAACCCAGCCCACCGCGCCCGCTGCAATGCCTTCCACAATCGCGTCGTCCACGCCGACCGAGATGTCGAGTCGATCGCCAACCAGCGCTTTGATCCACGTGATGCGCCGCACGTCCGTGCTCGACTCTTTTACCGCCGCAAAGTTTTCGTGTTCGCCGGCGAGCTCACGAATCTGTTCGGGCAAGAAATCTGTGCCGTACGCGACCGGATTGTTGTAGAGCATGCACGACAGACTCGTCGCGCGAAACACCGCCTCGACGTGCGCTTTCATCTCGCGCCAGTCGCTCTTGTAGACATACGGCGGCAGGACCATCAAACCGCGGCAACCGACTTCCGCAGCGCGTTTCGCGAGCGCGATCGCCTCGGCCGTGCTGAGCGCCGCGATCGCGGAGACGACCGGCACGCGCTCGCCGACGGCGTCAATCAGCGTGAACCACAGCGCGATCTTCTCGTCGAAGCTCAACGTCGCGCTTTCACCGAGCGAGCCCGGCGCGATGATCGCAGTGCAGCCGTTGTCGACGAGCCAGCGCGCGTGCTTCGCTACAAACGCGTGGTCGATGTTCAGGTTCTCATCAAATGCCGTGGTCGTCGCGGGCATCACGCCGCGCCAGCTCATCTGCATACTCTCACTCCCGTACTCAAGTCTTATCGGTGTCCTTTGTGTTTATCTGTGGCTTATCAAGCTTTCAACCCGAACTGGAAACACCGGCGGCCGCACTGACTCAGGTTCCCAACCAAGCAAGAACTGCACTGCCGGTCCGCAAACGCGTCCCTGGCATGGCCCCATTCCGCAGCGCGTCTGCAACTTCGCCGTGCGCCATTCGCCGTGTTGCTTCAACCGCCCGAATGTAACATCCTCACACCGGCAGACGATCGTGTCGCTTGTAACAAGATCCCGTAGCTCGTCATGCAACGCGAACGTCTCATTCAAGATCCGCGCAAATCCCTTGTGCTTAGACCTCACGGAAAACAACTTTCGCGCTTCGTCACGCTTGTTCGCCGCAGCTAACCCCGCGATCTCTCCTTCGATCAACGAGAGCTCCAGCCCGCCGATGCCGGTCGCTTCGCCAGCGGCGTAAACGTGCGGCACGCTCGTCTGCTGAAACTCATCCACGCTCACCGCGGCGTTCGTAATCTTACAGCCGAGCAGTTCGGCCAGTTCAAGATTCGGCACGAGATGAAAGCCGCACGCGAGGTAGTCACATTCTACCTGCCATCGTTTGCGTCCGCGCTGCAAGGTTACGCTCGTCAGCTTTTGATCGCCGTGCGCCGCCACAGGCCAGCAGCCGGAAACATACTTCACACCGCGCAGCCGTCGTTTGAGCTCGATAGCGTGACGCCGTTTGGAGCTTTCATTTAAGAGAGCCAAGCCGAATTTTAGCAACCGGGATCGAGACGCTTGCTCGATGATCCACGGCACGTTCGCGCCGTGCTCACGCAGGTAAGCTGCAACCGCGAACAACAACGGCCCAGTGCCTGCTATCACGACCTTTTTCCCTGAAATCCCCAACCCGGTTTTGACGAGCGCTTGCAGACCACCCGCGCCCATCACGTTCGGTAACGTCCAACCCGGAAACGGGAGAAAGCGTTCGCGAGCGCCCGTTGCGAGAATCAGATTCGTATAGCGTAACTCGACAACACCGCGCGTCGTTTCCGCCAGCAGTCTTCCAGGTTCCGGCTGTTGAAAGACCTGGGCTCCGGGGATGATGCGGATGTTTGCGGATCTAATCCGCTGAAACCAAACCTGTGCTTCGCGCGAGGTCGGTTCGCTCTGTTCGCCGCGCCAGATTTGTCCGCCCGCACTTGGGTTGTCGTCAACAACAGCGACACTCAGTTTTTGTTGCGCAGCACGCCACGCTGCGGCGAGTCCCGCCGGTCCTGCGCCAACAACGAGAACGTCATGCACAGCCAGCGCGCTACTCATCCGTGCGCACGTCCATGCCGTTCTCACAAAGCGTTTGACAACTGCGCACGTGCGCTACGCCGTCTACGCGTACGCGACACTCGAAGCAGATTCCCATGCCACACAACGGCCCACGCGGCTCGCCCGTGACCGAGCGTCGAAACGAGGCCACACCCGCTGCGAAGACTGCGGCTGTCACCATGCTGCCGGTCGGCACACTTACCGCAACGTTGTTTACGCGAAGTGTGATGAGCTCAGGCACGGGCAGTCGTCTCAGGCGCCATTCGCGACGGCAGAAAGGGTTGGATTGGAATCGCAGGCGAACGGTTCATAATCTGATCGACGAGCAGTTTTGCCGTGCCGAGCGAGGTGGTGATACCTAAGCCTTCGTGTCCCGTCGCAAGATAAAGCCGTTCGTGCGCGGTTTGTGACGTTGTTGGTCCAATCAACGGCAGCTTGTCAGGCGTCGCGGCGCGGAAGCCGGTCCAGGCGCGTAACGCGGAAAGCTTTCGCAACCCGGGCAAAAACTCGATCGCGCGCTCGATCATCCGCGTCACGATCGGCGAGTCAACCGACTTGTCCTCGGCGCCGTACTGCCGCGAGGAACCAATCAACAGTTGCCCCGTCGTCCGTGGCTGGATATTGAACGCCACCGAATCCGCGGTCACCGAGTGCGCGCTCTTCAAGTAACCAAGCTCAACAAGCTGATGCCGCAAGAACCCGGGATAGCGATCCGTGATCACCAGATGCCCTTTTCGCTTACGAACATTCAGCTCACGCGTCAACTGCGGCGACCAACTGCCCGCCGCATTAACTATCAGTCCCGCCGCGATCGTCGAGCCGTCACGCAAGCGCACGCCTTCGCGTGTCAACGCCTCAACTGCGTGGCCTACAAACAACTGCGCACCTCGCGCCACTGCACGCTCTACAAACATCTGCCGTAATCGTCTCAACTGCGGCGCCAAGAAACACCTTCGCGCCTTTCGCCGTCGCCTGGTCCACCAGGAACTGCGCCGCACACGGCGGATAGATCACGCTGTCATCCGGCACGCGCAGTCCACCCACCAACCCACGCCGCAAATTCGGCTCGGCCTCCGCAAGCGCGTGCTCATCCAACACCTCGACTGCCACACCACGCTCCGTATAAAACTTCTGCTTCCGAAACACCTCTTGCATTTCCGCATCATCCGCTGCGACCCAGATCGTGCCGCACGCATCATGCTCCACCGTGTGCGGCAACTCTTCACTCAACTCGGCCCACAGCGTCTGTGAATAACGCGTCAACGCAAACTGCGCTTCCGAGTCGTCCATCACGACCAGGTGGCCCATGCCCGCGGCCGTCGCGCCGCCGCCAATCATCCGCGCTTCAACAATCGCAACCGTCAACTTCGCCGCGACACACTCCAGCGCACACGCAGCCCCTACAATCCCTCCACCAATCACCACCACGTCGAATGCGTTGGAACTCATCGGCGGATGCCCATGCAGAACGGATCGCGCGGGTCGAGGATCAAGTCAGACTCAGCCGTCACGAACGCCGAGCCGCGAATGTGCGGATGCACCTTCCCGTCGACAACTGATACACTGCCCTCGAAGATGCTGCCGACGATACTCTCCTGCCGCCACACTTCACCCTCACGCAGTTTGCCGTCAGCAAACAAACACGCGAGTTTCGCACTCGTGCCGGTGCCACAGGGCGAACGATCGTACGCTTTGCCCGGACACAGCACGAAGTTGCGACTATCAATGCCGCCGATAGACGGTGGGCCAAACAGCTCGACGTGATCGATCTCGTGTCCGTCGTCGCCGGTAATGCCCGCCTGCGCCAACGCATCGCGCACGCGCGACGTGAAATCAGTCAGCCTTTCGAGATTGTCGAGTGTCAGTTGTTGTCCGTGATCGTTGACGAGAAAAAACCAGTTGCCGCCCCATGCCACGTCCCCGGTAACCGGGCCGATACCGCGCACGAGCACCGTCAGACCCGCGCGATAGCGATAGCTCGGCACGTTTGCAATCTCGACTTCGCCGTTTTCATAAAGGTGCGCCACGACGACACCGACCGGCGTCTCGATGCGATGCGTGCCCGGCTCAATGCGTCCGAGATGGGCCAACGTCGCGATCACGCCGATGGTCCCGTGGCCGCACATCCCGAGATACGCGACGTTGTTGAAAAAGAGCACGCCGGTCACACACGTCTCGTCCAGCGGCGCACACAAGAGCGCGCCGACGAGCGCATCCGAACCGCGTGGCTCACTGATCACCGCGGAACGAAAGTCGTCGTGTTCGTTGCGAAAGCGCACGAGCCGCTCGGCCAGCGAACCGTAGCCGAGCTCGGGCCCGCCGCTAATCACGACGCGCGTGGGCTCACCCGCCGTGTGTGAATCGATTACTCTGACGCGTCCTGGGCTGCTCAACGCGCGCATTCTCTCACACAATCCGTCCGATAGCGCCTCAGTACTGATGAGGTTTCACTAAGGCGTTTCCGTGGAGTGCGGGGACTTGTCACCGCTTTGGCCAAAGCGCCGACGAGTCGGCGCACTCCAAATCAATTCGCACCAGTGCCTAACTGTCTATTCAGTTTTCGCGAGGCGCGCCTTTGTGTTACCTTGCGATGCAATGCGAAAGTTCCCCCTCCCACTCATTGCTCTCCTCTTTTTCTCAAGCGTCCTCGGTTCCGTTCACGCGCAGCAAACGCGGCTGCAGGCGCGCGAAGCCGAGTGGAAAAGCTACGCGCTGCCCAAAAACAACTTCACGCGTAAACGCGATGCGGAGAAGACCGTTATCTTCCGCGTGCCCGCTGACTGGCAGCAGGAAAACGAGTCGCTGACGTTCAAAGGTCCAAACGACGCGGTCTTGAAACTGTTCGTACAGAAAGCGCCCGAGGGTTATCCGCTCGACGATTACTTCGCCGCCACGTTGCAAGCCGTTCGCGACCGTTCGGCCGGCGAAAACAACGTCGTCACGCGCCGGACGCAATTTCAGAACGTCGAAGCACGCGAGATGGTGCTGGAGGCGGTGAACCCCGAAGGCGAACTGATGCACAGCGTCTCATGGCTCACGATTTATGGACCACACGCATACGTTTTAAACCTGCAAGTGCCCGCCGCGCACGCTGCGGAAATGGAGCCTTATTTCAAGGCCGTCGCGCAGTCGGTGATCTTTTCCAGCGATAGCGCGTTTGAAGATTTGCGTGCTGCCGCGCTCAAGTCCCCTGCGCCGAGTCCGATCGACGAGATCGAAAGCATAGTCGAGACACTGAACGCGAGCAGTCCGCAACGCGACGCAGCGATCACTCGTCTCAGCGCGCTCTTCTCATCGCAACCCGAAGCCGCGATTGACCTGTTGCTCGATCGCCGGCCGTTAGTACGCGTCGCCACCGCACAAGCAGCCGCGCGTAGCAACAACACTCTGCTCGTTCCGTTTCTTTGGAAACTGGTGGACGATCGCGAACCACTCGTCAGCGAAGCCGCGGCGCGCGGTGTGGCGAGCTCCGCCGACATCGTGACGAAACTGCTCGAGAGCTCGATGTTTGGTTTTCAGACCGACAAGATCGCGCGCGTCTGGCCGTTCATGGCGAAGGAAAAACGCAACGAGCTGCTCGAAGGCGTTTTCAAGGACATCTCCATTCATCATGATCCACCGCCGCCGGCAAAGGGGCCGGCGAGACCAAGCGTCAGCGTAAGAATCACGGAATCTACCGCTGTTGCACCCGGAAAGCCTGCGCCCGGACCGACGATTGTTTCGCTCGTTTCAGGCGATCCCAACGTGCAACTCGGCGCGTTGACCTTGCTCACCACGATTCCGCCTGACGAGTTCAAGATCCCGTTCGCGCGCATCGTCGCTTCAAACCAGGAGTCGCTGATCGCCGTGGCGCTGCAAGTCGCGCTACAGCGTGGCGAACTATTGCCGGTTGTGCCGTTGTTGAAGTTAGTATTGTCGTCAAACAAGCAGGTGAGCAGATTCGCGGCGGAGAACCTGGCGGTGTCAGCGACAGTTGCTGACGTCCCGCAAATCGAAGCGTTCATCTCGAAAGACGGCTCCAGCAAAGAGCTTGACGATCAGCTCAAGCTCGTCGTCAAAAAGATCAAGTTCCGCAACACGCTCGCGGCCGCGAAAACCGAAAACGAAAAGCGCACGCTCATCAACAACACACTCAGTGACTCCACACTCGCCGACTTTGCGTGGCGCCACGATTGTGAAGCGACGATCGCCGGCTGTGCATCCGGCGCAAGCAAGCCAACCGGCGAGATCACGATCAAACCTCTCGGCGAGAATCTCTTTCCCCAGAAACTCCGGCACTACGCAGCGATCCCGAATCCGCGGCAGACGATGCGCAAGTTTTATGAAAGTCTGCACGGTCTGCAGATGGACTCGCCGCGCTCGCAGGCGAGCCTCGTGCTGATGATGACGAACGTGCGAAAGCTCCTGGCCCAGGGGTTGAGCGCGCCGGTCGATGCGGATGAGTTGATCGATTACAGCGGCATCGACGCGGATGCGCCGATCGCGTTGGGTTCGTGGACCGCGTCGAACGCGCGCGACGGCATCGCGTCCGCCGAGCGGAAAGCCGTTGTGCTGCGCGTGAAGGACCGCGCGCGCTTCGAACGTAACCTCGATAGCATTCAGCGCGTCGCGGGCGGCATCGCCACACTGACCGACGGCGTCGCCGGCATGTCGCGCGCGGTCGCGATTTTGCCGGCCGGAATTCCTTTCAGCGCGCAGGCAGTTCTTTCCACCGAACCGCCCAAACCAAGCACCCGGCCGTTCACGGTGCTTCATTATTCATTCCTCGCCGACCAGGAGTGGAACGGACTCAAGCTGCGCGTCATCGAGAGCAGATCGACCAGCTCCGACTGGACCATCGCTCGCGACGTTACCTATGTCGCTTATCTCGGCGACACCGCGATTCTCGCGCCGGATCTCGCGAGTTTGCGCGACGTGCTGGCAAACGCTAGCGCGACCGCCGAGCGAAAGCTGCTCGCCGACAACGCCGAGTTTCGCCAGGCGATCGACGGCGGCGGCGACGTGATTTACTTCAGCGATATCAAAGCGGTGTTTGCCGAGTCTGCCGACACGAAGAATCCCACGGCGAAAGCGATCGAGCGTGGCGCGTTGAAGCTTTCCGGTTCGGCGTGGGAAAACTCGCATCACATCGTGTTCGACGAGAGCGACTGGGCCAAGCCGCTGCTGCCGTTTCAGCCGAAGGAATTGAGCGCGCCGCGCGAGTTGTTGCCCGCGAAGACCATCGGCTATTTCCTGACGAAGATCGATCCCGCGACGCTGTGGTCCAGTACGTCATGGAACGTGTTGTCGAAACCCGAGGCGGACGTTGCACTCGGCCTGTGGGCGCTCGACTTCAAACAAGAGGTGCTCCCAGAACTCGGTCCCGAATGCGGCGCGGCGGTCACGGAGCTTCCGGACCTTAACGATCTCGATGCCATTGCGTGGGCCGCCTTCTGCAAACTGAAGAGCAACAAACTCTCGGAAGCGTTAACCGCCGGCCGGTTGCTGCGTGGCGTTGGTCCAACAACGGACGTCGCCGAAGTGAAACTCGCGGGGGCTTCTTATTTCGTCACCACGCGCAACGGGTTCCTCGTCGTTTCGAACAGCGCCCGCACGCTGGCCACGTTCGACGGCAAAACAAATCTCGCCTCGACGCGCGACTTTGCGCGTTCGATCGAGAAAGTTCCGAACGGCGTCGTTGCTTTCGGTGGTTACAACCTCGAAGCGGCGACGACGGCTGTCGCTAAGGGCGAGCTCGAGGGCATGCGCGGGCAGATTGCCGACGTGCTCTTCTCTTTCGCTAACGCTTTTCACAGTCAGAACTTTTATGCGACTGCGACTGCGAGCAGCGTCGAGGCGCACTCTTCCGTGTCGATGGATCGCGAGGGGCGTTACGCGGTCGCGGACTTTTCCTCTTTGCCGCAGGGCGCTGGGATTACTTACGCGCTCGTCGAGCCGCATGGCGTGCCGATCACGGATCAACAGCGCTTGAGCAACCTCGTGCTGCGAGTGCGCGCGAAAGCGCCTGGCCCAATCGATAACATCAAGGACAGCGTCAAGACGCCGGCGCAAACTGTCGAACAGAAGTCCGCGACCGAGTTGGTACTCAGCGTGGCGGCGCGCACTGCCGGCACCGAGAAAACGATCTCGTTGCCGGTGAAAGACCCGGAGTTCGCGCCGTATCTTAAAGCTACAACGGAATTCGCGTCTGACAAGAAGGAAGTGATCGATCAGGCGCGCCAGATTGCGGGTGACGATCGCGACGCGTGGAGTGTCGCGCGCAAACTCGCCACCTGGACCAACAAGAACCTCGAATGGAAGCTCGTCGTCAGTGCCGATCCGGTCGAGACGCTCGCGACGCGAGAGGCTGATTGTTCGGAGTTCAGCGCGTTGTTTGTCGCGATGGCGCGGTCGCTGGGTTTGCCGGCGCGGACGGTTACGGGCCTCGCTTATAACGGCAGCTCGTTTGGTGGTCATGCGTGGGTTGAGGTCTGGGCCGGCCGTTGGATCGAGCTCGATCCGACGTGGGGCACTTCGTTTGTCGATGCGACGCACATTCGTGACGGTAATAACGCGCTGGTGACTTCCGCGGCCGTGAACCTGATCGAGCTGGAAGTACTCGAAGCAAAACGCACCGTCGCCGAGTTTCAAAAGACTCCGCGAGCGCTCGCGGAACATCTCGCGAAGGTCATTCCGCTCAAAGACAAGTCAGAGCTCGAAGCGACGCTCGATCTGCCGATACTCGTTGACGAATACATGGGCGCGGGCGAATGGACCAGGCTGAGCGATGCGGAGCGCGAACAGATGTGGTCGGCGTATCGGCGTCTTATCAGCGGGCTGCTTACTTACGGCACGGACCAGTTTGGGAGTCGTCGCATTCACGTCGTGCATGTTGAAGAGAAAGACGACACGGCGGAAGCGCTCTTCGTGACGAAACCGACTGAACTGCTGTTGAAGATGCGATTCGTGCGTCGCAACGGTGTGTGGCATCTGATGGAGGTGCTGCAAACTGACGACTATTTTGCTTCGGTGAATGAAAGATTGCGACCGACAATCACCGCGATTCAAAAAGTTCGCGCGGGAGAAAAAAACGTTGTGATCGCGAGGTCGGATATTGATCGTGTGGTGCTGTTGACTGCGACGGACGCGGCCAAGGCGAGTCGGCTCGCGGATGAGTTGTTAAAGACGAAACCAACAGATACCGGGCTGCGGTATCTGAAGGGAATGGCCTTGGTCGGCGGCGATAAACATGAGGAGGGCATAAAGCTTCTGACCGAACTGGCGAATGAAGGTTATGCGCCTGCGGTTCATTTGCTGGCGACTGAACTCGCCGATTCCGACGACGAAACGGAAGCGAAAAAGGCGCTCGAGTGGCAACAGCGTTATGTCGCGCTCGAGCCTTACGACCCGCGTGGGTTCACGCAGCTTGGCAGCGCTTACGAGGATGCCGAGCAGTTTAGTGAAGCTGCGGCTGCGTACCGCAAGGCGATCGAGATCGATCCGGCCGACATCTACAATTACCAGAACCTGATCGAGTTGCTGGTCACGCATGATTTACCGGGTGATGTGAAAGCGCCGGGTGATGTGAGAGCGTTGCTCGTTGCGGGTGAGAAGCATCAGGAAGCGGATGAGGATTTGTTCGGTTGGGTGATACGCGATCTGGTTTTGTTTGATGAGGGGGACGCGGCGAAGAAGCTTGCGGCGGCTGAGCCGTTACGAATGAAAACGAGTGCGCTCGCGAATCTTTCGTTCGGTGAAATGTTTACTGATGAAGGACGGTACTTGCAGGCGGAGCGTTTTCTGAATACCGCGGTGCAGCTCAGCAAGCGATCGCCGGAGACCGCGAAGAATGCGGTAGATGCCTACGTGGCGCTGGCGAAGCTTTATCGCAAACAGTCGCGCTGGTTGACGGCGTTGAAAGCCGCCGATCAGGCGATCGCGCTCGATGCGTCTTCCGGTGAAGCTCACTTTCAACGCGCGTGTGCTCTCGCGCGTTTGCGTCGCTTCGACGACGCGATCGCGGCGTTGAGCAAAACGCTCGAAGTCTCTCCCTACCGAGCCAAGTCCTTCTCGGACGAACCCGACCTCAAACTCCTCTCCGCCCTCCCCGCCTTCAAAAAACTCCTGCCACAGAAAAAAGAAGAACCGTAGTGGCTTAGCTGCCGCCGTTGCTACGGTCCAGCCAATGAGTGCTTAGTCGGCGTTGATGAAACACGGCTCTAACAAACACTACGTCTACCCTGATTTCGAAATAAACTGAGTACGGAAACCTCTTCATTGGCGCGTGCCGAATGGTGTCTCGAAAGATCGGAAATGCTCTTGGGTTTTGCGCAATGCGACGTAAGATTGCGTGAGTGTCTGCTGCGAAGCGAACTGACGCGCTTGTATCTTCGCGTTGGTACCACCGAATGGCCGATCTAATATCGGCGCGTGCACCCGGTGAGAGGGTGATGCGATGGCTCATTGATTGTATGAGGTCGAGCGCTAACTCTGCCTTAGTTCTTTTTCAAGTTCCTTCTTAAACTCTTCCCAACTAATTCCGTTTTCGATGTCCTCGCGGGGATCGGCCAGTCGCTTCTCCAGAATCTCCCAATGCCATTCAGGAACTTGCAAGTCTTCGGAGGCGTTTGCGTAGTTCGCAAGCTCCTCTACATACGTCAGTTGCTCTTCTTTTGAAAGGTCATCAAAACCCGGAGGTGGAAATTGTGGTGAAGACATGCGCGGAGTATAGCACGAGACGCAGCCTTTAAAATCCCACCGAAACAAGCACCGTAGCCTCTGATTTACAAGTCAGCACTCATGGCCCAGTCCACGGGTTGAATCTCCGTTGATGAAGAATCGCTAGTATCAACGCCCGCTCTGCATTCAAACTGAAATAGATCGCATAAGGAAATCGTTTCAACAGTGCTTTCCGAGTGGACTTGTGGCTACGCGGAAACTGATAGGGGTTTTGTCTGACGCGACGCAAGACGGTTTTGGCTTCCGCGCTGAAGCGGTATCCTAAACCTAGTTGTATGTGAAAGTACCACCGGATGGCTGCACGAAGATCTTCCTTGGCATCCGGTGAGAGGATGACACGATAGCTCATTGTTTTGTAGTGAGGCGTTAGTTAGTCAATTTCTGTAAATTCGCCGAACTCGTCAGCTAGCTCTCGCTCAAACTCCTCCAAAGTTATTCCTTCAAACCCCTCGGCGCTGTACTTGGCGATCCGTTCGTCAAGGATCTTCCGGTGCCACTCAGGAATGTCGTCCTCTTCGGGCGTGTTTACATACGTGGCCAGCTCTTCAACATAGGCTTGTTGTTCTTCCCTTGAGAGGCCGTCAAAGCCCTCTGGCGGAACTCTTAGTGGTGAAGACATGCGCGGAGTATAGCACGCAAGTCGTTTTTTAAAACCAGGGCCGAAACAACCCGCACGCTGCACGTCCGCTACTAAGCAGCACGAAGCTGGTCGCAGTCTTAGGCACACGCCGCGCGCGTGTATAATGACCGGCACCAAAAAAATGGACACCTTGGTGCGGTTTCTGTTCGGACATGAACAGGCCGTTTTTACTAACGGCCGGTTTGGCTTCGACGTGCGTCCAAGCGCCCTGCTGTTAATCCTCATCTTCTTACTCGCCGGCGCATTCATCTATTTCATCTATCTTCGCCCGCGCGTCCGTCTGCCAAGACGAACTACCGCGACACTCATCACACTGCGCGCCACACTGCTCACAGTGATGATCCTGTTACTGCTGCGCCCGGTCGTAGTCGTGTCATCAGCAATCCCGCGCAGCAGCTACGTCGCGCTCGTCGTCGACGATTCGCTGAGCATGAAACTGCACGACGCTGCGAACGGCGCCACACGTCTCGACGCAGTCAAGCAAGCATTACTCAACACCGGTCCAAACACGTTTCTGAACAAACTCGAGCAGAAGTTCAAAACAAACCTCTACGGTTTTTCGGGCGCACTCTCTCGTCTCAAAGACGCAAACGATCTTTACGGCGAAGGACGCACCAGCGATCTGTCAGGCGCGCTCGATGAAACGATCAAACGTTCTTCCGGCATGCCGCTCTCAGCGATCGTGCTCGTCACCGACGGCGCTGTCAACGTCCCGAGCGACATCGCCAACACGCTGCGCGAACTGCGTGCACGCGACATCGCCGTGTTCACCGTCGGTGTCGGCGACACGACGAAACCACTCGACGCGGAACTCACGCGCATCAACATGCCGCGCCGCGTGCTCGTCGGCTCGCGCGTGAACATCGAAACGTTCGTCGGGCTGAGCGGTTACGGCGCAACCAAAGTCATTCTCGGCGTGAAGGAAGACGGGCGCGCGATCAAAACCGAAGAGTTCAACCTGCGCGGCAACGACACCGAAGCAGTCAATCTCGAGATCACGCCAACGACACCCGGCGTTCATCGTTACACGGTCGAGATCACACCACTCGACGGCGAGATCACGGTCGACAACAACAAACAGGACGCGCTCGTCGATGTGATTCAAGGTCCACTGCGACTTTTATACGTTGAAGGCGAACCGCGTTGGGAGCTCGGCAAGATTCGCGAAGCACTCCAGCTCAACGAAAAAAACATCGTGCTCGTTTCGCTGCAACGCACGGGCGAGAACAAGTTCTATCGCCAGGGCATCGGCAATCAGGTCGAGTTGTCGAGCGGCTTTCCGAAGACCGAAGAGGAACTTTTTTCGTATGACGGTCTCGTGCTCGGCAGTGTCGAAGCGAGTTTCTTCAGTGCGGACCAACTGCGCGCGATCGAAGCATTCGTCGCGCGTCGCGGCGGCGGCCTGCTCGCACTCGGCGGTCGTTTGTCGTTCGACGGCGGCAAGTACAAAGGCACACCACTAGACGATCTGCTGCCGCTTTCATTGACCGGTGGACCAGTGGACGAGGCGAACTCTTACGCGCCCGTCTACAAGCCATTCTTAACCGGCGCGGGCCAGGCGCATCCGATCACGCGTCTGAACGACGATCACGGCGCGAACCAAAAGATCTGGAACGACCTGCCGTCGATCTCGATCTCCGAAGCGTTGATGAACGTGAAACCCGGCGCGACGGTCCTGCTCGAAGCGCGCAAAGCCGACGGCTCAGGCGCGCGCGTGCCGTTGCTCGTGCAACAACGGTACGGACGCGGACAAACGCTCGCGCTCACCGCCGCCGACACCTGGCGCTGGCGCATGAGAATGGATGCAAAAAACAACTCCCACGAAACGTTTTGGCGGCAGATGCTGCGTTATGTTGTGAGCGGTTCCCCACAACAGATCGAAATCAGCACCGCGAAAGACGTCTATTCGATGGACGACACCGTGAATATCGTCGCCGACGTGCGCGACAAAAGCTTCAATGCGGTCGGCGACGCACACGCCACCGCGCGTGTAACGAAGCCGTCGGGCGCGACCGTTGACGTGCCGTTAAAGTTTACGACGCTGAACAACGCGAACATCTACACCGGTGAGTTCAAGGCTGACGAGTTGGGCCAACATCGGATCGAGCTGGTGGGCACGAGCACGAGTCTGGGCCAATTGAACGCGCAGTCGAACGTGCTCGTTAGTGACTTGAATCGCGAATACTACAGCGCCGCGCAGAACAGCGACTTGCTGAAGCGCATCGCGGCGGAAACGGGCGGAAAGTATTACACCCCCGCGCAAGTTAAATCGCTGTTGGACGATCTAACGTATCGGCAAACGCCTTACTCGGAGCGCGTGACGAAAGATCTGTGGGACATGCCGGTGAATTTCGTGTTGCTGGTGGGTTTGTTGAGTGCGGAGTGGTTTCTAAGAAAGCGTGAGGGGTTGGCGTGAAGTATCTCTTCTTAATCCCCTTTCTTCTTTTCGTAACAGTAGCGTCGGCGCAGAACAACGCGCACGCCGACCCAAACAAGTTTGCCGTTATCGTAACGGGCGCGGGCGGCGAAGCGGTTTACGCAAAACAGTTCGAGCAATGGACCACCGAACTGCAAACCGCGCTTTCGGAACATTACAACTTCGGCGCGGAACACACGAAGGTCGTGCCAAATGCCACCGCGGAAGACGTGAAGCGCACGTTCGCGCAGCTCAAGTCGCAACTCGATGCGAACAACGTTCTCTTCGTTTTTCTGATCGGGCACGGGTCGTTCGACGGCAAGGAGTCGAAGTTCAATCTCGTCGGGCCGGATCTTTCGGCGTCGGATTACAACGCGCTGCTCTCGTCGCTGCCGACGCATCGCGTAGTGGTTTTCAACATGTCGAGCGCGAGCGGCGAGTTTGCGAAGAGTCTTTCGGCAAAAGGACGCATCGTCATCACGGCGACGAGAAACGGACAGGAGTCAAACGCGACGCGCTTTCCGGGTTTCTTCATCGCTGCGCTCAACGCCACCGACGCCGACACCGATCAGGACGGTCACATCTCGGTGCTTGAAGCGTTTGTTTACGCGAACCGTTTGACTGCCGATTTCTACACGCGCGCCGGCCGCCTCGCGACCGAACACGCGCTGCTCGAAGACAACGGCGACGGCGTGGGCCACGAAAAAGCCGAGGCTGGCGAAGGACTGCTCGCGCGTGCGACTTATCTCGACTCGTTGAGTGTCGACGAAGCGGCCGCAAGCGCCGCGACCGGAAAATTATTGAAAGAGCGTACGCGGCTCGAAGCGGAGATCGAACAACTGATCGCGCGCAAGCAGAACATGGCCGAGGCGGAGTACGAAGCGTCGCTCGAAAGACTTTTTATTGAACTGGCGAAGATAAATCGTTCGATCAAACAAGCGGGTACTTAAATGCATATTAGAAGTCAGTCCAGTCTGAGTTTGTTGGTGCTTGGGTTGTTGGTTGTATTGTGTGTCCCCGCTCGCGCACAAAACACGGATCTCAAAACCCTGATCGACACCGGCCGCTACACCGAAGCCGAAGCAGCCGCCCGCAAATCAGGCGCGCGCCGCGAACTCGCCGAAGTGCTCGCGATCACCGGTCGCTATGCCGAAGCCATCAAAGAGTTCGAACAAGCCGCCAAAGAAACGACTCCGCGACGAGCACTCGAAAGCGATCTGCGCCGCGCCGAACTACTCGAACTGATCGGCCAGGAAGCGCAAGCCAAAACCATCTACGAGTCGTTCATCAAGTTTTACGCCGACAACAATTCCGAAACCGCTGCCGAGTTGACACTGATCGCGCGCGCACTGGTCCACCTCGAAAGATACCAGGACGCAAACGACATCTATCGCTCCGCAATCGAGGCGGACGCTGGTTATCTCGAAGCACAACTCTTTGCCGGCGAGTTGTACACGAAGAAATACGCCTACGCCGACGCCGCTCATTTTTTGAAGGCCGCCCTCGAGTTGAATCCAAACAGCGCGCGTGCTTACCTCGACGTGGCGCTCAACAAGCGCAACGAAGGCGGCGAGGAGATGCTCGCCGCGCTCAACAAAGCGCTCACGCTGAATCCTAACTACGTCGAAGCGCTGAATCTCAGAGCCGCGCTCGCACTCGAAGCCAGCCAACTCGATCTCGCCACGACCGATCTCGACAAGTCGCTCAAGATCAATCCGCAATCACTCGAAGCACATTCGTTGCGCGCGGCGATGTACTACCTTCAGGATCGCGATTTCGAACCTGAAGTCGCGGCGACACTCGCGATCGGTCCGCATTACGGCGAGGTTTACAACACGCTCGCTCACTACGCCACGATCACGCGCCGCACCGAACAGGCCGCGGCGTTCTCGCGTCGCGCGATCGAGCTCTCGCCACGTTTGTGGGACGCACACCTGAGTCTCGGCATGGCTTTATTAAGACTAGGCCAGATGGAACCCGGCCGCGCCGCGGTTGAAGGCGCGTTCAAGGGCGATCCGTTCAACGTGTGGGCCAAGAACACGCTCGACCTGCTCGACTCGATGGCGAGTTTCCACGAAACGAAACGTGGCCCCTTTGTGATCAAAGCCGCCGCGCACGAGAGCGATCTGCTCGGGCCTTACGCGGCGAACCTGCTCGAAGAAGCAGCGGCGAAGTTGACGGCGAAGTATCACTTCACACCGAAGGGCCAGATCACGGTCGAGATCTTCAACAACCACGACGACTTCGCAGTGCGCGCCCTCGGAATTCCCGGCCTCGGGGCGCTCGGTGTTTGCTTTGGACCAGTCATCGCGCAGGACTCGCCTTCCGCGCGCGAAGCGGGCGAGTTCAACTGGGGCAGCACGCTTTGGCACGAGTTCACGCACGTCATCACCTTGCAGATGACTGACTACCGCATTCCGCGCTGGTTCTCCGAAGGCCTTTCGGTTTACGAAGAACGGCGCGCGCGGCCCGGTTGGGGCGACGATTGGAACATGATGTTTGTACGCAGTTTCGGTGACGGACGCTGGTTCAAGATCGCTGATCTCGACGCGGCGTTTCAAAGACCACGCACGGCGCAGGATGTGCCGATCGCTTATTTCGAGGCGTCGCAGATTTGCGAGTTCATCACCGATCGTTACGGCTTCGACGCGATTCTCAACATGCTCGCGATGTATCGCGACAAAGCGCGCACGCCCGACATTCTGCAAAAAGTTTTGAAGCTGAGCGAGAGCGATTTCGATCGCGAGTTTCACGCATACATCGAAGCGAAAGCGCGGCCATGGGAACAGGCGCTGAGCAGTGAAACCAATCTCGCCGCGTCGTTGTCGAAAGAAGAAGTTCTGAAACAACTCGCCACGCACGATACGTTTGCGCTGCGCATTCGCGCCGCGGAGTTGTTCGCGGCTGACGGCGATCTGCAAACCGCCGCCACACATTACATTCGCGCGCTCGAACTTTTCCCATACGCGACCGGGCGCAACAACGCTTACGAGCCACTCGCGAAACTGCTCGAACAAAAAGGCGATGCGGCACAAGCCGCAGTTATTCTCGATAAGCTGGTGAAGACCGACGAGAACAATCTCGAAGCGCTGAAGAACATCGCGCGCATTCGCTCGTCGTTGGGCCAACAGCAACAGGCGCTCGATGCGCTCGAGGCCAGCTTCTACATCAATCCTTTCGATTACAAGCTGCACGCCGAGGCCGGCGAGCTGAGTCTGGAGCTGAAGAATTTTTCGCAGGCGCTCTCCGAATTTCAGGCGGCACTCGCACTCGAGCCGCCGAACATCGCCGAAGCGAACTACAATGTCGCCACTGCGTATCATGCGTTGGGCCGCCAACCCGAAGCGAAACGCGCGGTGCTGCGCGCCCTCGAAGCGGCGCCGCGTTACGAGAAAGCCCAGGAGTTGTTGTTGAGAATAGTCGGACAGTAAGCAGAGGAACTATGGCCGTCGATCAATTAACCATCTCGGACGAGCAACTGCTCGATAAACTCGGCTCGGCGCGCGAGCGCCTCTTACGCGAAATCAGAAAAGCCATCGTCGGCCAGGACGAAGTCGTCGAACAGGTGTTGCTCGCGTTGTTTGTCGGCGGTCACTCGATCATCACCGGCGTGCCGGGTCTTGCGAAAACTCTTTTGGTTCGCACCATCGCGAGCGTTCTCGATCTGAGCTTTAAACGCATTCAGTTCACGCCCGACCTGATGCCGGCTGATATCACCGGCACGGAGATCATCGAAGAAGATCGCGCGACCGGCCGCCGCGCGCTGCAATTCATTCCTGGTCCAATCTTCGCGAACATCGTGCTCGCCGACGAGATTAATCGCACGCCGCCGAAAACGCAGGCCGCGCTGCTCGAAGCGATGCAGGAAGGACGCGTCACGGTGCAGGGCGTCAGTTACGATCTGCCGCGGCCGTTTCACGTGCTCGCAACGCAGAACCCGATCGAGATGGAAGGCACGTATCCCTTGCCCGAAGCGCAACTCGATCGCTTCATGTTCAACGTAAAGATTGGTTACCTGCCGGAAGAGGAAGAAGTCGCGGTCGTCAAACAGACTACCTCACCGCAGGACTACGATTTTCAACGCTTAATGTCGGCTGATGAGATCATTGCGTTTCAAAGACTCGTGCGACAGGTGCCGGCTTCAGACACGGTCGCGCGTTACGCGGTGCGATTGGTCAATGCTTCGCGACCGGGCACGACGGCTGCGGCTGATTTTGTGAATAAATGGGTGACGTGGGGCGCGTCGTTGCGCGCGTCGCAGTTTTTGATCTTTGGCGGCAAAGCGCGCGCGATTCTGCGCGGGCGTTACAACGTGTCGTGTGAAGACGTGCGCGCGGTTGCGCCGGCGGTGTTGCGGCATCGGGTGTTGTTGAATTTTCAGGCCGAGGCCGAGAAGGTCGATTCAGATCGGGTCATCAGGCAGTTGATTGACGCGATCCCTGAGCCGAAGAGTGGCTTGTGATTAATGAGCAGTCACAAAACGCAGCGACCACGCCGGCGAGGTTTCTCGATCCGGAACTGTTGGCACGGATCGGATCGCTCGAATTATTGGCGCGCGCGGTAGTTGAAGGATTCATGTCGGGCTTGCATCGTTCACCGTTCACGGGGTTCTCGACGGAGTTTACTGAGTATCGGCAATACAATCCCGGCGACGATTTGCGTTATCTCGACTGGCGTTTGTTAGGCCGTACCGATCGTTATTTCATAAAAAAATATCGCGCAGATACGAATACGCAGTGTCACCTCTTGATCGATACGAGCGCGTCGATGAACTACGCGCACGCGAGTACGGTGACGAAGCTGCAATACGCGAAGTTTCTCGCGGCGTCGCTGGCGTATTTGCTGAACCGCCAGCAGGACTCAGTCGGACTCGTGGCGTTCGATCAGAAGATTCACACGCACGTGCCGGCGCGAAATCGCACCGGTCACATGCGCACGATCTTCGGGAACCTGTCGTTGCTTGAGCCGGGCGGTGAGACGCGACTCGCGGAGTCGTTGCACCAGCTTGCGGAGATTCTGACGCGGCGTGGGATCGTGGTGATGATTTCAGACTTCTACGATCAGCCGGAGCGTTTGCAGGAAGCGTTTCAACATTTGCGCTTCAAGGGCCACGACCTCATTGCGTTTCACGTGCTCGATCAGAATGAGTTGGATTTCGAGTTTACGGATGCGGTGTTGTTGTTGGAGGATGCGGAGACGCAGGAGCAGATGCCGGTGTTGCCGGACGTGGTGATGAGCGGCTATCGCGAACGCATGCGGCAACATGTGGAGGAGATGCGCCGTTGCGCGGCCGCGAACCACGTTGATTATGAAGTGTTGACGACGAAGCAGCCGTTGGACTTTGCGCTGTTTGCGTTTCTGTCGCGTCGCGCGGGTAAGTAAAGTTAGGGCCTACGGGCCTATAAGACCTATGTCTTTTCTGACGCCACTATTTGTTATCGGCGTGGCGGCGCTGGCGGCGCCGATCCTGGTCCATCTCGTGCGCCGCACGCGTGCGCGCAAGGTTCAATTCCCCGCTCTTGTTTTTGTCAGGCAAGTCCCGCAACGAACGATCAGGCGGCGCACGCTGCAAAACGTGCTGCTGATGCTGCTGCGCTGTCTCGCGATCCTCCTGATCGTGATCGCGTTCACGCGCCCGTTCTTCACCGGGGGCAGCTCGGCAAAATCGACGACAGCCGCGGGCGCGACCGTGATCCTCGTCGACAACTCACTCAGCATGCGTCGCGAGAACTTCTTCGCCGAAGCGCAACACCGCGCTGAAGCAGCGATCGACGACGCGCGTAACGACGAACAGATCGCGCTCGTGAGTTTCGATAAGCGCTACTCCGTCACGAATCGCTTCACTAACGACAAGAACCGCTTGCGCAGCGCTGTCAAAACAATGACCGCCGGTTGGGACGGCACTGATTACGAACAAGCGTTGCGCGGCGCGGAATCGTTGCTGAGCGAAGTGCAAACGAACGGTCCGAGACGCATCGTACTGATCTCCGACTTCCAGGCGCCCGGCTGGCGCCAGTCAACCGCGACTTTCAAACTCGCCAACACAACGCAACTGACGACACTCGACGTCAGCGGCAACAACCCCGAGCCCAACGTCGCGATCACCGACGTCGAAGCACGCGGCGTCGTGTTCGGTCAGAAGTATCTCGACAACCTCGCGGTGCACATCAGCAACTTCAGCGACACGCCGCGCGATCACGTGCAGGTCGATTTTCAGATCAACGATCAGACGGTCGAGAAGCGCGACGTCAGTTTGAATAGCCGCGACTCACGCGTGGTCGAGTTCACTAATTTCAACCTCAACGACGGCGCGAACCGCTGCACCATCGACATCAAGAGCGCCGAGAGTTCCGGCAGCGACTTCGCGCCGGACAATCGTTTCTACTTCACGCTGCGGCGCGACACACCCGCGAAAGCATTGATCATCGAAAGCGCGTCGCGCGGTCGCAGCGACAGTCTGCACCTGCAAAGCGCACTCACAACCGATGACAATCTCCCGTTTACTTTCACGCTAAAGAGCAGCGGCTCGGTCGATCCGGCGAGCATCGCCGAACAGAAGCTAGTGATCCTGAACGACGCCGGCTCGATCAATCCGGCGCTCGCCGATGCGCTCGCGAAGTTTGTAAACGCCGGCGGCCAACTGATCGTTGCGACTGGCCCACAGACGCAAGCCGAGAGTTTCAATAACGCGCTGCAACAGCTCGCGCCCGCCGTGTTGCGCGAAGCGGTGCAGACAAAACCCGGCGAGAGCGCCGCGATCACCGACGTCAAATTCGATCATCCGATCTTCGAAGTGTTTCAGCAGAGCGGCCGGCTCGCGGGCGCGAACGTGATCGGCTATTTCCGTTCCGAGCCGCGCGCGAACGCGACTGTGTTGGCGCGCTTCGAAGACGGTAGCCCCGCACTGATCGAAGGCACGGCCGGCAAAGGCCGTGTGCTGCTCTTCACTTCTTCGCTTGGTCCAAGCTGGAACGATCTGCCGCTCACGCCGCTCTACCTGCCTTTCATTCATCAGATGGTGCGCTACGCCGGTACGCGTGAAGCAAGCTCGTGGTATGGCCTCGGCCAAACGTTTACGGTGCGCAAGAACAACGAAGGCGCGCCGCCCGCGATCGACACGCCTTCCGGCGCGCGCTTGAATGAAAGCCGCTCGACACCCGACGGCGAGTTACTCGTCACGGCGCGCGAGCCGGGCTTCTATCGTTTGCGCTACAGCTCGCAACCGGATTTCGCGGCGGTAGACATCGACGGTGCGGAAGGTGATTTCAGCAAACTGAATTTTCAGGAGTTCATTGCAGGTGTGACAGGTGGAGCAGGTACGGCGGAAGGAGCGGGGGCGAGTCAGAATTTCACGGGTGAAGAAGTCGAGGGACGGCAGCGGGTGTGGTGGGCGTTGCTGCTCGTCGCGCTGGTTTTGTTGTTGGTTGAGTCGGTGCTCGCGAGACGAACGAAAGTCGTGAAGATGATCGGGTAGGAGCCACAGATGAACACGGATTACACGGATCAGAGTCTGCTCCAGGAGTTGTTGCGAAAAGCCCGGTCGCGACGGCAGCTTCTGCTGACGTTGCGTGGTGTCGCGATCAGCGTCGGTGTCGTGGCCGTTGTGTTATTGCTCACGGGCTGGACCGCGCATCGTTATCGCTACAATGGCAGCGCGCTGCTCGTGCTGCGCACGGGCGCGGTTTTGATGTGTGCGGCCACGATCTACTTTGCGTTGATACGGCCGCTGCTGAAACGAATCACCGACACACGTCTCGCGCGGCTAATTGAGGAAAAGACGCCGGGCACTGAAGATCGCCTCGTTACCGCCGTTGAATTTGCAAACGAAGAGAGCACGCGCATTTCGCCCGCGCTTGTCAGCCGTCTTCATCGCGACGCAAACAGCGTTTCCGGTTCCGTCGATATTCGCAACGTGATTCGTCGCTCGCGTCTCTTGCTTTACGGCGGCGCGGCGCTCGCCAGTCTGCTCTTGTTCGCCGGTGTGTTGAAGTTTGGACCACGCGAGATCTCCGAAGGCGTCGCGCAACTGGTCACGCCGACGACGCTCGCGGCGTCGCCAAATGCGATGAGCATCAAGGTGCGTCCCGGCACCGCGCGCGTCCCGAAAGGCTCCGATCAGGACGTCGTCGCGTCGCTCGTCAACTTCGACTCGCAAACCGTCACGATCTTCGCGCGTCCGCTCGGTTCGAAACAGGATTTCCAGGGCCAGACGATGGAACCCGCGAAAGCGCGCAGTGACTTCCGCTTCTCGATCTTCAACATTCAGGACTCGATGGAATACTTCGTCGAGTCGAACACAGTTCGCTCCGAAGTCTACAAACTCAACGTCGTCGATCTGCCCTACGTCAAACAACTCGACCTGACACTGAACTTCCCCTCCTTCACGAACCTGCCGTCGAAGACGGTCGAAGACGGCGGCGACATCGCGGCGTTGAAAGGCACGGTCGCGACGATCACGGCGAAGCTCTCGGGCAAAGTACGCGCGGCGCGCATCGTCTTCGCTGACGGCAGGAAAAACGAGATGCGTGCGCAGGGCGCGGATTTCGTCGGTGAGTTAACCGTCGCGAGCGATACGAGCTACTACATCGAGCTCGTCAGCACCGACGGCGAGGCTTATCGCGGTTCGAACGAGTACGACGTGACGGTGCTCGGCGATCAACCGCCAATGATCTCTTTCGACAAACCCGGCCGCGACAAGAAAGCGACGAACCTCGAAGAAGTGTTCACGCAAGCACGCGCTGAAGACGATTACGGTGTCGTCTCGATGGACCTGCATTTCTCCGTCAACGGCGGCGAAGAGAAGAAAGTCAATCTGCAGCAACTAACGCGCGAGTCGGCGCGCACGCTCACCGGCGCTTACACGTTCTTTCTCGAAGAGTATCACCTGAAACCCGGCGACTTCATTTCGTATTACGCGAAGGCGCGCGACGCGAGTAACGAAGCGACCAGCGACATCTACTTCATCGAAGTGAAGCCGTTTGAGATGGAGTACAAGCAGTCGCAGCAGCAAGGCGGCGGCATGGGCCAGGGCGATCAGGACCAGAACGCGTTGTCGCGCCGGCAAAAAGATCTGATCGCGGCGACGCATCGCTTGATTCGCGAAGGCGACAAGTACACCGAGCAGGAACGCAAGGACAGTTACGAAGCGGTTGCTGCAGGACAGGAGAAACTGCGTACTGACACGCTCGAGTTTCTCGATCGCATGGACCGGCGGCTCGGCGACGGGCAAAAGCAGATCGCCGAAGTGGCCGACGACCTGCGGCAGGCGGCGAAAGAGATGGAAGGCGCACCGCCGCCGCTGCGCAAACAAACGGGTAAAGACGCGTTGCCGCCCGAGCAACGCGCGTTACAAAAATTGCTTGCGGCCGATGCGATCTTTCGCGAAGTGCAAGTCGCATTCGGCAATCAGAGCCAAGGCGGCGGCGCCGGCAGTCAACGCGAGCAACAGGAGCTCGCCGGTCTTTTCGAGCTCGAGCTCGACAAGATGAAGAACCAGTACGAGACCGTGCAGCGCGCGCAGCAACAGCAGGCCGAGCAACAGAAGAGTGAAGCCGAACGCCGTTTGGAAGAGCTCGCGCGGCGGCAGCAACAAGCGCTCGAGGAGCAGCGCCGGCGCGGGCAGCAGGCGGCGAATGGCGGCGGTGGCGGCAATCAACGCCAGCAGCAGGAGTTGATCGAGGAGACTCGCAAGGCCGCGCGCGAGTTGGAACGTTTGTCGCGCGAGCGTCGCGACGCGCAGATGGAGGAGTTGAGCCGCCAGCTCAACCAGACAGCCGACGAGATGCAAAAGGCGCAAGCGTCGGCGCGAAACAATTCCAACGAGTCGGTCGCGCAGAACGAGCGCGCGTTGGATCGTTTGCGGCAAGCGCAGGAGCGTTTGCAACAGATGAACGGGGCGAGTGGGCAGCGCAATGGTTCATCTGCGTCGTCTGGTGCGGCAGGACGGCAACAGGAGATCTCTGATTTACGCCAGCGTGCGGCGCAAGCGGCGTCTCGCCAGCGCGAGATCGCGAAAGACATGGAGAACCTCGAGCGGCGTGGCGGTCAGAGTGCGCAGGATGAAAACTCGCGCAAAGCACGCGAGCAACTTGCTGAACGCAAAGACACGCTTGCCGATTCGGTGGAGAGTTTGCGGCAGGACCTCGAACAGTCGGCGCGCGCGATGGGCGCGGGTCAGGGACAGGGCCAGCAGCGTGCGGCGCGACAGTTGAAAGAAGCGGCTGACTCGTTGGCGCGCGATCGTGTGGCCGAGCGTATCCGCGAGGGCAAGCAGGCGCTCAACGGTGGTCAGCAGGGTAATCAACAAGCCGGACAGCAACAGGCTGGACAACGCGGCAGTCAGCAGGGTTCTGCTCGCGGTGACGAGCGCGCGATCGAACGCAGTTTGAATAACGTCTCGGAGCGTTTGCAGGCGGCGGAGCAAAGCGCGCGTGGTCCAAACAGTTCGAGTGCTGAAGAGAACCTCGACCGGACGCACCAACTTGCAGACAGTCTCGATTCGCTGCGACGACGTTTGGACGAGAACTCCCGGCGCAACGGCAACGGTCAGCAACAACAGCAAGGCAGTCAACAAGGGCAACAACAGGGCCAGCAAGGTCAGCGTGGTGAACAGGCCCAACGCGGTCAGCAAGGTGAACGTGGTGAGCAGGGCCAACGCGGGCAACAGGGTCAGCAAGGTCAGGGATCCGATCAAGGTCAACAACAAGGCGGGCAACAGCAAGCCGCCGGTTCGCAAAACGGTTCTCAATCCGACGGTAATCGCCAGCGCGGCGGCCTCAATCCGCAAGGCACGATCGGCGGTGACTGGGGCGACAACCGCCAACTCCCCGCCGAGATTCGCGAGCGCTTGCGTGAAGCGCAGGATCTGCGGCGCGAGTGGGGCCAGAGCGGCGTCAACGCCGCACGTCTCGACCAGGTGATCGACGAGCTCAAACGCCTAGCTGACGGCGGCGTCAACGGCGACGCTGCGACCGCGTCGTTACTCAAAGCCGAGGTCGTCGAACCTCTGCGGCAACTCGAACTCGAACTAAGCAGAGCGCTGGACCAACAGAGCGCCCGCACGAACCTGCGTCTGCGTGACGAAGGCGCGGCCCCCGAGAAGTATCGCAAGGCAGTTGAAGAGTATTACCGCCGTCTATCCGGCGCACGGCAAAGACAGTAACCAGGAAGTGCACGACGCCGGGTGCCGAAAGCACGACAGACGGTAGCGAGGACCGAGCGCCGGAGGCGCGGCAGAAGGTAGCCAGGGGCGAGCGCGAAGCGCGCTGCCCCTGGGATTAAAAGGCAAGATGATCAGGCCCGGAGGGCCGACGGAACAAGCGGGACACGGGAAGAACAAGGCATCTGGGGTTCATGGTTTCAAGGGGTTTGAAGTTCGTATTGGTCTCGCTTGTCGTGCTGCAAGCATTACTGATCACCTCTGTAGGCCAACGTCCATTCAACAACCTAAACAGCTTGCGCGTGCGCCGCCGGCTCACCTCAGACACCGCCGGCAGCGGACCGTCGTTTGGCGAGTACACGTTCGTGCGCACGATTTACGATTCACCGCGCGGATACAGGGGCTACGACGGCGGCGGTACGTGGACCACCGACTATCCCGAAGCCGACAACAACTTCATCGTTGGTTTGCGTGAGTGGGCGGGCACGAATTTGAAAATCGCGCCGCGTCCGGAACAACTCGCGATTCTCGACGATCGTATCTTCGACTATCCGATCCTCTACGCCGTCGAGCCCGGGTTCATGGATCTCTCAACCGAACAAGCTGCGCGGCTGCACGAGTACATCGCGCGCGGTGGTTTCATCTTTTGGGATGATTTCTGGGGCGAGCGGGAGTGGGCAAACGTGCAGAAGCAGATACACAAGATCGATCCGGAGCTTGAGATTCACGACCTGCCGCTGAGCCATCCGATCTTTCACGCGTATCTGGACGTGGACGAGGTGGTCCAGGTGCCAAATGTTTACAATGCGCAGCGCGGCGTTACGTCTGAGAAGGGCGGGATCGTGCCGCACTACATGGGCGTGCTGAACAAAAAGGGGCGCGTGGTCGGTTTCATCTCGCGCAATTGCGACATGGGTGACGCGTGGGAATGGATCAACGACCCGTCCTACCCCGTGAAGTACGGCCTCCCGGCTTACAAGGTCGGCATCAACGTGGTCATTTACGCGATGAGCCATTAGTTGCATTCGCTTTCATTTGCCTTCTCAGCGCCTTCAGCTCTTTTCGTATCAGGTCGTCCATCGGCGTATTCCCCGAGCTCGACATCCAAGCGCTCATCCCAGACACAAATAGCTCTTTGAGAGTAGCAAACGAAAAGCCTTCACTTTTCTTAACAACCCAAGCCACGGTCGCCTCGGCAAGTCGCAACTCCGCCTGCAACTCCGTGTTCCACTTCTGCACGTACCGCAACCGCTCAACCTCACCCGGCAACTCAAAATAGTACTTCCGATCGAAACGGCTGGGCCGATCGAGAATCGCCGTGTCGAGCTTCTCTGCATGGTTCGTCGTCGCCAACACCACGACACCATTATTCGGCTGAAACCCATCGAGCTCGTTAAGAAAAAACGAGCGGTTCTGATCGTGAATCATCGCGTCGAGATCCTCGAGCACCACCACACACGGCGCCATCCGCGCGCGTTTGAAAATCTCCGCGATGTTCTCCTGCTCCTGCGCGTCACTCTTGAAGCTGCGCACATACAAGCACGGTTGGCCCAACGAGTTGATCAGCGCCTTGATCGTATGCGTCTTGCCGTTTCCCGGCGGGCCGATAAAGATCGCGCCGCGCCGCCACGGAATGCCATAACGCTCGTACGTCTCGCGCGAATCGAAAAACTGCGCGAAGTCGCTTTGCAGTTGCTGCTTGAGTGCATCGCGCAGGATCAGGTTGTCAAACGTCGCGCTCTTGATCGACTCAAACAGATCTTTGTTCTTCTGGAAGTAACCATCCTGAAACACGAGGATCTCGCCGCGCACTTCGCACGACCACTCGCAAACTGCGTCGTAGAACTTCTCGGCAATTTCACGCTGTTCAGAGACGATCCACTGGTGACGGATGCGATAGCAGCTCTCGTTCCAGGTCAGGAAAACAACGTCAAGCAGTTCTCCGTTCCAGAGCACGTTGAGCCACGCGTTCTGCGTCCGCGGCTTCAGCTTTTTGCCCCGGCCTTCCCAGTCGATGCGCGTGTGGTTGAGCACAGACTTCTGCTCCACCACCGAGCATTTCCCGGCGCGCACGAACGCCTCCAGGTCAAACTCCCAGTCGGTACCTTCTAAAATTGTTTTTTCCGGATGCAGTTCCGCCAGCTCCCGCGCCACGTGATAAGCGACGTAGTCAAACGGTTGGTGCAAAGCATCACGGATGAAATTTTCTATGCCCATAACAAACAAACACACACACAGTTATCCTGCGTTCTTTCCAAACTCGATTAATTACACTTGGAGGTGACGACCAAATCGGTCGCCGAAGGATTACGAGAAGATGTGACTCAATCGCAGCATAGCTGTGGACCTACTTCTACGAAGTGGGCCAACACCATACCGCAGCTGCGGAAGTTTCGTCAAGATTCGTGCTCACCCGTTACTGGTCAGTTGTTCACTTTGCCGGGGTGTCCGGCGCGGCGGGCTTCGCGAAGTAGCCGGGGCGGTGACGGAGTTTGAGGTTCTGTTTGCGGAGCTCGGGATTCGTGATCTCGATCGTGATCTTGCGATAAGCGCCGTCGTGCTTCTTGTTGGTTGACGAGTAAGCGATGAGATATTGCGTGCGCAACTCCTGCTCGATCTCGCCAAACGCGGAGTTCAAATCAAACTTCTTGTCGGGAAAGAACGCGCGGCCGCCGGTGCGTTCGGCGATGTCGCGCAACGGATCGCGAAAGACGCCTTCCATTTTGTTGTCGCCGATGCCGATCACGTAGACGACAGTCTCAGCCGCAAGTGCGCGATTGGCCGCTTCCTTCAAAGACAAACGACTCGTCGTGTCGATACCGTCAGTCAACAGAATGATCGCGCGGCGGCGCAGGCCCGGCGCTTTGTCAAGAACGTTATTCGACGTCAGCGCCACTGCGTCCCAAATCGCGGTCGTGCCTTCCGGCGGCGTCGCCGGCAAACGTGGACCAGTCGGAATGCCCGTCAACGGCTTTCCCGTGCCGAGATACGACGGCTCCGCAACTTCCACTCGTTCCAACACCTTGTAGATACTCAACACATCGCGCGTCAGCGACTGCTCGAGATACGCCGATCCGGTGAACGGCAAGATCGCAACCTGATCACGGTCCGACTTGATCACGTTCTCGATAAACGACCGCGCCGCCGCTTTCTCATCCGGCAACGTCGCTGCCTGCGAGATACTCACATCGATCAAAAACGCGATCGCCAGCGGACGATCCGTTTCGCGTTGAAACGTGAAGAGCGTCTGCGGCACCCCATCCTCCAGCACACGCACGTCCTCCGCGCGCAGCGTGGTAATGAAGTGATGTTGTTTGTCAGTTACCGTAACCGGAAGGTTCGTAATATCCGACTCAGTCCGAATCACATCTTCCTGATCGACCGTTTGCGCGCGCACTGTAACAGCAGTGATTAAAAGTGCGAGTACTATGATTAGACCTTGTTTCATAACCGCGATAACCCGCCAGAGCTAACGTGGGGTATTTTACCCGCTTGGAATGGAAAGCGCCGCCAATCGCCCCGCAGTAAATTGATAATTTCTAAGAACTTTTTGAGAAATATCTAAGGACTCTTGAGCAGTTTCTCAGTTAATATCGACTTCAAAAGTGGCTTTGGACGGCGATGTCTTGGTTGGACATGGCCGCACAATTCGCGAGGCCCACGAGCAGGCTAAAAAGCGCGGCGCCAGGCAGCCTTTCCTCATACGGGTAAGTTCCGAAACTGAAGTCTTGTTCGCCGGTTGGTAATCAGTGTCTTATCAAGTCAGGTTCGACAACCTGTTCCCTTACGATCCGGGCGAACCAGGCATCACTCTTTAAGTTAAGCTCAATTCTCAGGATCAGTTTCCTGCTATTCCCGCCAAGATCGATACGAATGCAAGCTGCTGCATATTTGCGCGTCATCACGGTGAACAACTCGGGTTCGATATTGAAACTGGACTGCGCCAGGTATTCGGCACGGCTACAGGAACATTCGTCGCTTACGGCACGAAGTAAGTCTCAGTGTGGGTGAGTTGGAGTTTGACACGCTCGCATTCTTTCCCGTCGATCAAGAAATCACGAGGAATGTGTTAGGTCGGTTTGGTTGGTTGGATCGTGTGGTGCTTGGCCTCGTAGATTACGAGGGAAAACTTTATCTAAGCCGCTACTGATTGTTACCTTTACTCCGGCAAGCCGACTTTGCGGATGAAGGTTTGGAAGCGCGGGTCGGAGCGGAAGGGGTCGAACTCGAAGGAGACTGCCAGGACCGTCATGCGGAAATCACGCTCCTCTAAACTTTTCTGAAGCCACGCATACGTTTGCTCCTTGTCGCCGAGACGCGCGTAATAAGTGGCGACGACGAAGGGCGGCGTCTTGCTGCCCGCACGTTTGACCGTCTGTTCGAGCGCCGTCTGCACGTACGCTTTCCAACCCGATTTGTGATACGCCTCGTTCATCTTCGCCAACCCCTCAGCAGGAACGAGACTCACCGCCGCGGCAGTCGTGTACTCGCGTACGGCCTCATCGTACATGCCCTTCGCTTCGTACGCACGCCCGAGGAAAAAATGCGCCGTGGGGAAATTCGGATCGAGTTCCAGCGTTTTGCGATACTGCTGAAACGCTTCATCGTAACGATGCGCGTCAACGAGCACGTCGGCGTAAACGCGATTTGTGATCAGCGAGAGCGGATCGAGTTCGAGCGCGCGCTGTATCTCGATGATCGCTTCGTCGAAGCGCTTGAGCGACGAGAGTTGTTCGGCGAGCCACTGGTGCGCCGGCGGATAATTCGGGTTGAGCTCGATCGCGCGGCGATACTCGCGCTCGGCGGTGACGAAATCGTAGTCGTAATACGAAACGATCTGGCCCAACGACGCGTGCGCTTCCGCGAGACTGTCGTCCAGCGCGAGCGCTTTCAACGCGGCTTCTTTCGCTTTCGGCATCAACTCGCGCGGCGGTTCTGTCGAGTAAGCGCTGAGCAACGCGTAAGTGTCAGCCAACCCTGAATATGCGAGTGCGTATTTCGGATCGCGCTCGATCGCCTGTTCGAAAAACGTGATCGCTCTTTTGAAGTCAGTCTCGGTGCGCTTGTTCCAGTAAAAACGGCCTTTCAAATAAAGCTCGTACGCTTCGGCATTCGCGGTGTGCTGCTTCGACGCGCGCGACGCTTCGACACCCGAGAGCGTCGGGCGCAGGTTGTTTGTGATCTCGCGCGCGATGTCGCGCTGCACCGAAAGCATGTCCGACACTTTGCGCTCGTACTTGTCGCCCCAGAGTTGTTTGTTGTCGCGAATATCGACGAGCTCGGCACTGATCAGCATCGTGTCGCCGCGTTGCAGGAGTCTGCCGGTCAAAACAGCGCGCACGCCGAGTTCTTTCCCGACGGCAAGCGGATCGACCTCTTTCCCTTTGTAACGAAACACCGAGCTGCGCGCGATCACTTTCAGGTTCGGCAACTGCGTCAGGTTGTTGATGATGCTTTCGGTGAGACCGTCGGAGATCCACTCAGCGTTCGCGTTATTGTCCTGGTTGACGAACGGAATGACGGCGATCGATTCGACCGCGACTTCTGTCGTGCGCGCGTGCCGGTAGGACACCAAAGCCGAGACTGCGAAAGCGACGACCGCGAGGAGCACGACAGCGACAATCAAAACTCCCGCTTTATGCCGTTTTATCCCGTTGAGGACAAACTCCGCGCTGGACGCCTTCGTGGTGACGGGATTCGGCGCCGCCACAGTCTTGTCCGGATGCCACAACGTCTTCGCTTCTTCGCTGGACGAATCCGAAGTGGATCTCACAGGCGCAGCGGTCACGTCGCGATCGTCTGCTTGCAGCTCGCGCCGCAGATCTTTCAACTCTAACGCGACGTCCTTGATGCTCTGGTAACGCTGTTCGGGATCTTTCGCCAAACAACGACGCACGATGCGTTGCAGATCCGCCGGCGCATCCGTGTTGAAAGTCGAAAGCAACGGCGCCGGTTCGCGAATGATCTTGTTCAGCGTTTCGATCGAGTCGCTGCCCGCAAACGCTTTCTGCCGCGTGATCGCTTCAAACAGAATGCAGCCAAACGAGAAGATGTCGGAGCGATGATCGACTTCGCGCGTCTTGCCTTGCGCTTGCTCCGGCGACATGTAACCGATCGTCCCGAGCACGAGGCCGGACGTCGAGTGTTGCAGAATTGTCGGCTCTTCACTGCTGCTCGCACCGGAATGAGATTGCGGTTCGATCAACTTCGCGAGACCGAAATCGAGAATCTTCGCATGGCCGTCGGAACTGACCATGATGTTGTCGGGCTTCAGATCGCGATGAACGATTCCCGCGTCGTGCGCTTTCGCCAAACCTTCCGCGACGTGTTGCAGCGTGCGCAAAAGCTTCGGCAGCTCTTCATGCTCGTGATGGATCTTCGCGCGCAGCGTGTCGCCCTGCACGTATTCCATCGCGATGTAATGAAAGCCGTTTGACTCGCCGATTTCGTAGATGTGCGCGATGTTCGGATGATTGAGCGACGCCGCGGCGGTGGCCTCCTGTTTGAAGCGCCGCATGCGATCCTCATTCGCGGCGACGTCGAGCGGCAGCACCTTGAGCGCGACTTTGCGCGCGAGGCTCGTGTCCTGCGCCAGATAAACCTCGCCCATGCCGCCGGAGCCAATCAGAGAAATGATCTGGTAACGCCCGAGCGTTGTTTCGGGAGGAAGGTTCATCGGGAAGCGCATTTTAGCCGAGTTGAAGAGATTGCGTAACCTTCCGCCCGAGCGTCTCCCTGGAGTGCGGTGACTTGTCACCGCTTTGGCCAAAGCGCCGACCAGTCGGCGCACTCCAAGTCTCTCTGATAAAACTCATTGACACCCGCACGGACGGTTAGCTATTGTGAAACCCGGTCCCGCCTCACGAAATTCCCTATGAAAACTTCTCGAAACACGCTGCTCTTCGGCATCACTATCTTTGTCAGTTCCGCCCTGCTCTTCTCGATTCAACCGCTGATCGCGAAGATGCTGCTGCCGTTACTGGGCGGCACGCCCGCGGTGTGGAACACGTGCATGGTGTTTTTTCAGGCGGTGCTGCTGGCGGGTTACGCGTACGCGCTGCTCGTGTCGCGCTGGCCTTTGCGCCGCCAACTGATCGCACAGCTCGTTCTGCTGTGTCTCGCGTTCGTGAGTTTGCCGATCGGTTTGTCTGCGGCGTGGATCAACTCAGTGCCGTTGAACAGCGATCCGTCGCTGTGGCTGCTCGCGTGTCTCGCGGCGACTGTGGGTCTGCCGTTCTTCATCATTTCGAGCAACAGCCCGCTGTTACAGAAATGGTTCTCGCGCACAGCGTCCGATTCAGCGCGCGATCCTTATTTTCTTTACGCCGCGTCAAATGCCGGCAGTTTGCTTTCACTGCTCGCGTATCCGGTGGTGCTGGAGCCGTTCTTCACGTTGCGAACGCAGAGCCGGCTGTGGACGATTGTTTACGCCGTGATGGTGTTGCTGATCGGCGTTCACGCATTCCTGCTTTACAAATCAAACTCCAGCGAGGCGACGGAAACGGAAGTCGTTTTCAATCCTCACGAACCGAAGCTCACGCTGAGTCGACGACTGCGCTGGCTGTTGCTCGCGTTTGCGCCGTCGAGCCTGATGCTCGGCGTCACCAACTACATCACGACCGACATCGCTTCCGTGCCGTTACTCTGGATTATTCCGCTTGCGTTGTATCTGCTGACGATGGTCTTCGCGTTCGCGCGGCGGCAAGTAGTTTCTTCACGCTTGATCGATCTGATCGTGCCGGGCGCAACCGTGGTCCTGTTGATGCTTTATCTTGCCGACAGTGCCGGACGCGGCTCGCGCATCCTGATCGTCTTTCACCTCGCGTACTTCTTCTTCGCGGCGTTGATGTGTCACAGCCAACTCGCCGCCGATCGCCCTGGTCCAACTCATCTAGCGCAGTTTTACGTTTGGCTCTCGCTCGGCGGTGTGTTGGGCGGCGTCTTCAACGCGCTCGTCGCGCCCCTCGTGTTTAAGTCGGTGATCGAGTATCCGCTGGCGATCGTGCTGGCGTGCTTGTTGCTGCCGAAGCTCGCGAAAGAAGAACCACTTGCGGTGCGCGAACGACGTCTCGACTTCGCTTTTCCCGTGCTGATTTTCGCACTCACGATCGGCCTGGCGTGGTTTGCGAATAACATCGCGCCGCTGCAAATGAGCGGAGCGATCTACGTCGTCGCGCCACCGCTGTTCGTGAGTTATCCGCTGCGCAAACGGCCGCCGCGCTTTGCGCTCGCACTCGGCGGAGTGATTCTTGCCGCGGGCTTGATGACCGGCATGAGTCAGAACGTGCTCAGCACGGAGCGCAACTTCTTCGGCGTCGTTCGCGTCATCAACGATCCGAATCGCCACGTGCACTCGTTCCTGCACGGCAGCACCGTGCACGGACGGCAAAGCACGATTCCCGAGCGTCGCTGCGAACCGCTCGCGTACTACCATCAGGACGGACCGCTCGGCCGCATCTTTGCGCAGATTGAAAAGTCGCGGCCGGCGGCGAACATCGGCGTGATCGGACTCGGCATCGGCGGCACGACAGCTTACGCTCGCGCCGATCAGCATTGGACGTTTTACGAGATCAATCCCGCGGTCGTGTCAGTCGCGCGCACGACGGAATATTTCTCTTATCTCAACGAGTGTGCCAAAGCGCCGGTCGACATCGTGCTCGGCGATGCGCGTTTGCAAATGCACGCCGCGCCCGATCAGTCTTACGACGTGGTCGTGCTTGATGCGTTCAGCAGCGATGCGATTCCGATCCACCTCGTGACGCAACAGGCGCTCGATCTTTACCTGTCGAAGATTAAGCCGGGCGGGTTGATCGTCTTCCACATCTCGAACCGCAATCTCGATCTGAGCCAGGTGGTTGCGGATCTCGCGAACAGCCGGCAGTTGAGTTATATCTCGATGCGCGATCTGACGGAGCCGCAGCTAAACGGACGCGACCCGTCACACTGGATCGTGCTCGCGCGCAACGCCGCCGATTACGGTCCATTGGCTAACGATTCTTACGTGCAGCCGTTGCAGGGTTCGGGCGGTCGCAACCTCTGGACCGACGACTTCTCAAACATCATCAGCGTCTTCAAATGGTCTGGAGAACCCGCTCGATGACGGGCCACATCTGCACGGCCCACATTTCGTAGCCGTCGTCTGACGGATGGAAGCCGTCCGGCGAAAAGTATTCGGGATGCTTCGCTAGCTCGCGCGTGGTAATCGAGAAGATGTCGAAGACCGTAACGCCGTAATGCTTCGCTGCGTCTTCGAGTCGCTGGTTGAAGCTAACGATCTGTTGGTGATACTTGCCGCGTAGAAATACAGGCACGACGCGCGCGGTAGAAACGTCGGGAATGTTTGCCACGACGATCTGCGCGTGCGTTTTCTCCTTCAGCGTACTCAAAATGCGATCGTAGTTTTGCGCGAACTGTTCGAGTGGAACGC
>CAMLLD010000070.1 GCA_946480785.1 uncultured Blastocatellia bacterium
AGTTGGGCGACGGCAGCGTCCGGACCACCAGCGCCCTGATCGGCACGTGCGTTCGTGGCGACACCTTCGCGAGACTCTTAACGATCAAACCGTCCTTGGCCAATGCGTAAGGCACGCGCGCGGTCGCGAGAATCGACGCGTGCAGCGCGCCGAAAGACGAAGTCATCATCGCGGCAGCCATCAACGTGACCGCCAGCGAGCCGAGCAATCGTCTTACTACCTCAGCCGCGACTGACGACGACGCAGCCACGTCGGCGATCTGCGTCGGCGTGAGCACGTGATAGTAGCTGACGTTCACAAACAGATAGAGCGCGGTTACGAGAAAGCCGCCACCGATCAAAGCGAGTGGCAGGTTGCGCCCTGGGTTCTTCACTTCGCCCGCGAGAAACGTGATGTTGTTCCAGCCATCGTAGGCCCACAGCGCGCCGAGCATCGCGGCCGCCAATCCTGCCATGCCGCCCGTCGTGATCGGCACGTTTTCACATGCGCCGCCCACATTACTCAGCGCGAGATTGCCCCAGTGGCCATCGCTGTAAAAGAACGCGCCGAGACCGAGCGCGACGAGCAGCACGATCTTCATTCCTGTTAATATTGACGCGACGCCGCCACTCACACTCACTGCCGCGCAGTTGATCAGCGTCGTGATGATGATCGCGCCGAGCGCGACCAGTTGTAAGCGACCGAACGAGAGTACGTGTCCACCCGGCAACGTGTAACTTACATAATCGTGACGCAGCACGCCGCCGAGCAGATCGTTGAGAAATATGGCAAAGCCCACTGCGAGCGCAGCGGCTGATGCAGCGCGCGCGATCAGAAACTGTGTCCAACCGTAAATGAAACCAAGCGGACGGCCGTAAGCATCGCGAATGATCCCGTACTCACCCGCCGCGCGCGGCATCATCGCCAACAACTCCGCATACGTCAGCGCGCCCGCGAGTGAAAGCAAACCGGCAAACACCCAGACCATCAGCGCCTTGCCGGGCGTGCCGACGTTGCACGTGATCACGCGCGCCTTCAGAAACACGCCCGTGCCGATGATGTTGGCGACGTTGACCGAGATGGCCGCGATCAGTCCGAGACCGCGGACCAGTTGCGTGTGTTCGCTTTGCATTTAGTAGCCGGTGTCGTTGGCGATCAGGTCTTCGTAAGTGTCCCGACGGCGGATCGGATGTGGCTGGCCGTCGCGACCGATCAGGATCGCAGCGGGGAGTGGCCGACCGTTGTAATGAAACATCTGCGCCAGCGAGTACGCGCCGCAGTTTAGCAGGGCGAGCACTTCGCCGGGAAGAACGTCCAAGGGGAGTTTGCGGTAGTCGGGCAGGCGTCCCTCGCGCTCGATGTCGAAGTAGACATCGCCGGAGTCGCAAAGTGGACCAGCAACTTTGTACTCGCGCGCGTAGGGCGCGTCAGCTCGCGACGCGGAAATCAGGTGGTAGTACCACTTGTAATTATTCATCGAGAGCATGATGTTGTAGCCCGCGTCGGTGAGCAGCCAAACGTCGCCGGTTTCGGGACGTGTTTTGATGTTGCGGACCGTCGTGAGCACGAGACCGGCATCAGCAATGACGCTGCGACCGGGTTCGAGGAGAATCGTGACCTGGTCCAACAAGTGTTCGGCGTTCGCGGCGCGCGCTGATTCGCGCGCCACGCGCAGAGCTTCAGTCAGCACCGCGGCGGGTTCGAGTTCCGCGCCGAGCATGTCGCGCTCGTGCTCGGGCAGATCGTCTGCCTGCGAGCGATCGCGCAGGTAGTTGACGGGAATGCCGCCGCCGAGATTGATGTGTTCGAGCGTGTGACCGGTCTCGTTGTGAATCGTGACGAGATGTTCCCACATGCTCTTGAACGCTTCAGCGAACGGTTCGACATCGGGCGTTTGCGAGCCGACGTGAATGTGAATGCCGCAGACGCGAACCAGATCCGGCTTTTGCAATCCGCGCCGAAAAGCCGCAAGTACTTCCGACGAAGAGATGCCGAACTTCGAAGTGAGCAGCGCGGTTTGCAAACCGAGATGCGAGCGCGTGCCGATCTCCGGAACGAGTCGCAGCGTGATGCGGGCCGGCGGGACGTCCTCGCCGCGCGCGCGCAAACGTTCCACTGATTGTTCGACGAGCTCGATCTCGTAGATCGAATCGATATTGATCGCGTAGATGCCCGCGCGCACCGCGTCGTCGAGCTCGTCGTCTGACTTGCTCGTGCCGTTGAAGATGATTTGATCCGGCCGAAAGCCGACGCGCAGTGCTTTGAACAACTCGCCGCCGCTGTTTACCTCCACGTCAATGCCCGACTCGAGCACGGCCTTGAGAATCGCCATGTTTGAGTTGGCTTTCGAAGCGTAGCAAAACTTGATCGGGCGATCGACGACGCTCGCGGCGTGTTGCAAACGAGCGATGTTGTTGCGAATGCGGCGTTCGGAAAAGACGAACAGCGGCGAGTTGTACTTTGCCACTAACTCCAAAGCGTCAACGCCGTCGATGTTCAGGTGTCCGTCGCGAACTTCAAGATAACCGGGTATGGACCATGCAGGGCAGGAAGTGGCAGTCGAAGACATAGATTCAGCTATGCGGGGTTTCTCTCTCTTTTAGAATCGACGGCGCGCTCAGTTCGAACGCGAGAAGTTGTAAGTCAACGTGCCTGTAACTCGCACCGGTTCGCCCATCAACAACGTCGGCGAGAAGCGCGCCAGACGCGCCGCCGCGACAGCCGCGGGCTGCAGACGTGCCGGGCCGGAAACAGCACGCGCATCAACCACGGTGCCTTGTTCGTCAACCAACACTGCCACGAGTACCACGCCCGCCGTTTCGCCGGCAGGAATTTCCGGCAGCGGCAGGTAAATCGCTTTGCCGTTCAAAACACCGCCGGAAACTGGTCCACGTTTCTGATTCGGGTCTTTCGGCGGCGGCACTTGGTTACTCGGCGTCGCACTCGGATCGGGCGTGGCGTTGTTGGCGGCGTTTGGATCCGCATTCGCCGGCTGTTCAGTGCTGCCGGTGTCGCCTTCGGGCTTTGCCTGTGGCTGCGGTTGGCCGTCCGGCGATACTTCGGACGCGACTTGCGTCCCCACCTGGTTCTCAGCAGTCGCTGCGTTCTTCGGCGGATCGGGTCCGCGCTCGGGCAACACAAACGAGCTCAGGAATTTTTGTTCGAGCGCATCGTCTTTTTTCGTGTTGAGCGAGACGATCGCGTAAAAGCGTTTGCGGGTGACAAACGCTTGCAGACTTCCGCTCAACTCACCGATCGAGATCTTGTAGGAGCGGCCGGTGTGACCGTGAAACGGCATACTGCTCACGAGCATCAGCTTCGTCAGCGCCGTATCCTTCGTCCGCACTTTCGGCGGAAAGAAATCCTTCCACGCGTCGATATAAGAATTGAAGCGCGCGAACTCCGTGTATTCCGCCGGGTTCGATTTGATACCGCTGAAAGACGCCACCGCGACGATTGGCCCCGTGGTTGACGTTGCCAGGTAGAGACGAGTGTTGAGCTCAAACTTGTGATACGTGAACTTGGCGGTTTCCGTGGTCGGGTTTTTCGGCATCGTGACAGTGAACTCTTCGCCTTCGGGACTGATGGTTTCCCACTCGGCCCAATTGCCCGCGTTCTTTTGCACCTGCGCGGCGAGAGGCGAAGCTGCCAGCAGAAGAGTCAGGAGCGCCAACTGTAAACGACGAAAATGCATGTCATTCCTCCTCAATTTCGGCATTGACCACGCGAACGAAAAATATCATTTCGCCCTTTCCATTTCCACCAGCACGCGCCGCAGAATTTTCCCCGAAGGCGATTTGGGGATCTTCTCGACGCACTCGAGATAGCGAATGCGTTTGTGCGGCGCGACGCGTTGCGCAACGTAGTCGAGAATCGTTTCGCTTTCCGCCGGCTGCTTCAAAACGACGATCGCTTTCGGCACTTCGCCGGCTTCGTCGTCAGGGCAGGGAATCACCGCCGCATCGGCGATGCACGGGTGCGTGAGCAGCACCGCTTCGAGTTCCGCCGGCGGCACCTGAAAGCCTTTGTACTTAATCAACTCCTTCGCGCGGTCGACGATGTAGAAGTGCGCGTTTTCATCGGCATAACCGATGTCGCCGGTGTGCAGCCAGCCTTCGTTGTCGATCGTGTGCGCGGTGGCGTCGGGACGGTTTAGATAACCTCGCATCACTTGCGGCCCGCGCACGCAAACTTCGCCGCGTTGTCCCGGCGGCAGCGCTTCGCCTGTTTCGAGATCGACGATCTTGCACTCGGTGTTTGGCGCGGGCACGCCGACCGATCCGAGCTTGAGTTCGTGCGGCGGCGCGGGTGACGAGTGCGTCACCGGGCTCGTCTCCGTCATGCCGTAGCCCTGGCGCACGTTGCAACCGAGTCGCGCCATACACTCGCGCGTCAGGTCTTCACCGAGCGGCGCGGCGCCGGAGAAGATCGTCTTGAGTTTCGGCAGTTTGTAGTTGGCGACGATCGGGTTTTTCGCAAGCGCGAGCACGATCGGCGGCACGATGTGCGCGAGGCTGATCTCGTAGTCCTGCGCGGCTTGCAGAAACGATTCGAGTTCGAAACGTGGCATCAACACGACGGTCGCGCCAGTGTAGAGTCCCATGTTCAGCACAACGACGAGACCGTAAATGTGAAACAACGGCAGCACGCAGAGCAGCGTGTCAGTCTCGTAGAAATAATCGAGCCCTTCCATCTGGCAGAGGTTCGCGACGAGATTGTAGTGCGTGAGCATCACGCCTTTCGGCAAGCCCGTGGTGCCGCTCGAATACGGTAGAGCGACGAGGTCTTCGCGCGGATTGATCTCGACCTGCGTCGCGCGGCCGTTATCGATTAGTAATTCGCTGAACGGCGTTGTGTCTTCGCCTTCACCAAACACGAATATCTCTTCGACGCCCGCTTCGTAAGCCGCCTGCCGCGATTTCTCCAAACACATCGGCGTGCAGATCAGGAAACGCGCGTGTGCGTCTTTCAATTGATGCGCGATCTCGTAGTGTGTGTAGAGTGGGTTGATCGGCGTGACGATGCCGCCGAGTAGCGCGGTGGCGTGAAAGGCGATGCCGTATTCAGGACAGTTTGGACTGATGATCCCGAGCACCTCGCCTTTTTTGAAACCGCGTTGCGCGAGGTTGTAGGCCACGATGGCGATCGCTTCGTCGAGTTGCGAATAAGTGACGATGCGGCCGGTTGGGCCATCGATCAGCGCCGGCTTGTCGGCGAGCTCGCCCGCGCGTTGCATGACGAACGGGGTCAGGGCAGTCTCGGGAATCTCTACGTCCGGATAGGGACCTTTGAATATCATCGTGTTTTGGGGTGGAGTTTAGCCACGGATTTTCACGGACGAACACGGATCAGAGTTTCCTGACACGAATCAGACTTTTCATTCCTGACACGAATCAGACTTTTCATCGGAGAGTCGGTGTTAGTCTGTGAAAGTCCGTGGCTCAGATACCTTAACAGGTGGCCGCGCACCTGAAAAGCGATTATAGTTACGCGGCGATGCCGCAGCCTCCGAATCGACCCCTCAACATCGTTTGCCTGGCCACGTATTTCAAGGGCGCTGACTTCATCCGCGAGTGCAAGGCGCACGGTTGTCACGTGGTGCTGATCACGAAAGAGAAGATGCTCGGCGAAGACTGGCCTCGCGAAAGTCTCGACGATCTGATCGCCGTGCCGAATGATGCCGGGCCTGCGTTGTTCATCGATCTACTCGCGTTTCTCGCCCGCGATCGTGTTGTGGATCGGGTGATCGCGCTCGAAGAGTTTGACGTGGTGACGGCGGCGCTCATGCGCGAGCATCTGTGTCTGCCGGGTTTGAGTAGTTCGCGCGCGAAGATCTTTCGCGACAAGCTGTCGATGGCTGTTTATGGTGAGCGCGCGGGAATCAATGTGCCGGAGTTTGTGCAGCTTTTGAATAACGAAGCGGTGGACGCGTACATGAAACGCGTGCCGGGGCCGTGGGTGATCAAGCCGCGTTCGGATGTGTCGGCGATTGGGATTAAGAAGGTCGCGGAGCCGAACGAGGTGTGGGGCACGATGGAGGAGATGAACGCGCGGCAGAATTTGCGTGAACGTGCGTCTTATTACGTGCTCGCGCGTTTTATTCCCGGGGAAGTTTTTCATGTTGATTCGCTGGTGAACGAGGGCAAGGTGGTGTTTGCCGGTGCGAACCAGTATGGACGGCCGCCGATGCAGGTGGCGCATCAGGGCGGCGCTTACATCTCACGCACGGTGGCGCGTGGTTCGGCTGACGAGAAGACGCTGTTTCAGATCAATAAGAAGTTGATCAAGGCGTTGGGGCTCGAGCGCGGCGCGACGCACGCGGAGTTCATCAAGAGCGACGCTGACGGGCAGTTTTATTTTTTGGAAATCGCCGCGCGCGTTGGTGGTGCGTACATTGCGGAAGTGCTTGAGGCGGCGTCGGGCGTTAACTTGTGGCGCGAGTGGGCCAGGTTGGAGATCGCTGAATCGCCTGCACGCGTTTCACCTTTGCGTAAGGAATACGCCGGGATCGTTTTGTCGCTCGCGAAACAGGAGCAGCCAGATACGTCAGCGTATGTTGACGGAGAGATCGTGCATCGTGTTAAGAAGCGCCACCACGCCGGACTGATCGTACGCGCGCCGAAGTTAGAACGCGTAACCGAACTGCTCGACAACTACTCCCAGCGCTTCGCCGACGACTTCGTCGCCATCGCACCCCCACCCGACCGCCCTGAGTAAACGCCGAAGGCGTTCACATTTGTGAACGCCTTCGGCGTACTGGACCAATGGAGGCAAAACGTTCGGACACGAAAAGAGGCGAGTCGTTGAAACGTGCTCGCCTCTATTCGTCCCCCCGGACTGATTTGGACCCGCCGGTGATTATTTAGAACTCGGATTATTTCGAACTCGAACTCGCCTGGCTGCGCGCTTGTTCCGCACGCGCCTGCCCGATGGCCGTGTGCACGTCCTTCACTTCTTCAGGCGGCGGCAGCACTGCCTTCATCCCGAGCGACTCCAGCCACAGTTCGCGTGCCCAGCCTTTCGTGTGATAGAGATGCTCGTCTTCCTGGTCCTCGACCTGTTCGTGCGCTTCCTTCAGCACCTTCGCGGTCTCGCCCTTCACCTTTGTCATAACTTCGCCGATCAAATGCCAGTTCTGATGGTCCTTCGTTTCGGCCAGCACCACCGCTTCAGCGGCGACGATCTGCGCTGCTCCCGGTTCGCCTTCGGAGAGCGCTAACTCCATCGCCTGAACCAGCGACTGACCAATCGTCTTCACAACTTTGCGACCTGGTGTTTGTTCATTTGGATCGAGTCCGAGTTTCTTAAGCACGTCTTCCACGATCGTGACGTGAGTCTTCGTCTGTTCCAGATACTTGTCCCACTCTTCTCTCAGGTCGTCATTCTCCACACAGCGGAGCGCAGTCGTGTAAACGTCCACGCCGCCAAGCTCAGTCTCATAAGCCTGATACAAGAGTTCCCGCACTTGTTCGTCCTTCATGACCCCTCCTTAATCTTTCGTGCTGACGCAGCAGTGTCGTGGTCTAAGCTGCAAGCAGCAGGCCAGAATAGATGCGCAACGAAGTCGGCGTGTTCGAGTCTTCGGCGCGTATTTTTATGAGACAAGAATGAGGCGGCTGTCTTAATCTGTGGCAGTTGCATTACTGTCCCGGCGCAGCGCGCAAGCCGGCGACGCTTCCAGTAAGGAGTGAACGATGATTTGCGCGCGCTTACTCTTCCTGCTTATTTCCGCAACTGCGGTCGTAGCTCAAACACCTCCCAACCTCGACAAGTTGCGCGCCGACGGCTACGACGCGCTGTTCAATCTCGACTACGACGGCGCTCGCCGCAATTTCGCGAAGATGGTGGCGCTCGCGCCCGACGATCCCGCAGGCCCGGAATCGTTCGCCACAAGTCTATGGCTCGAGCAACTGAACAAAACCTGGGAGACGAAATCGACTCTCTACACCGACGAGACCAATACAAAAGAGAAGCCCAAAGTCGATCAAGTGAAGGTCGCCGAGTTCAAGAAGTGGACCCGCCGGGCCAAGCAACTTTCCGAAGCAAGATTGCGCAAGAATCCACGCGACGTCCAAGCACTTTACTTTCTCGGCGCGGTGGAAGGACTCGAAGCCGCGTATGCCGCCGGCGTCGAACGGAAGTACATGGCCGCACTGCGCACGGGCTCCGACGCGGTGGACCATCATCGCAAAGTGCTTGAGTTGTCGCCGCAGTTTATCGACGCGAAGTTGACGATCGGTTTACAGGATTACGTGATCGGTTCGCTGCCTTTGCCGGTGAAGATGCTGGCGGGAACGTTCGGCGTGCACGGTTCCAAGAAGCGCGGGCTCAACGAGCTGGAGCAAGTTGCACGCGAGGGGCACTGGGGCCGCGACGTGGCGCGTGTGCTGCTGGTCGATCTTTACAAACGTGAGCAGCGTTGGGACGACGCGATCGCCACGGCGCGCGATCTATCCACGCGCTATCCGCGCAACAAACTTTTCAAGCAGCAACTCGCTGACGTGTCGGGTCGCAAGCTCAGGGCTGAACGTAAGTAATCTTTGCGGCTAAGGAACAAGATCCTGCGTTCCCGGTTTGAACCGAAACAGCGCCACTGACACGATCAATCTATTGTTGTCGTCGAAGTGCATGAACACCGGCACGACGCGCCCGTCGTAAGCGGAGATACCGCTGTAGTCGCCGAAGAAGATGCGATTGTTTACCACGAACGGCTTCACGTCGATCTTGCGATTGACGAACGTGCGGCCGCCGTCAACACTGCGCGCGAGCGTTAGACCCGTAGTTGCGCCCGTCGTATCGCGTCGATCGTAAAAGATCACGTTCACCGAACCATCAACCGGATCGACCGACATCCACGTAAAGAACTGGTCCTTGCCGTTTTTGACGGGGTCGTCATTGACGCGCACAGGCTCCGACCACGTATTGCCGCCGTCTCGCGAGTACATCACGAACACGTCCGGATCGCCGTTGCGCGCGTCGATCCAGTTCACGTAGAGCGTGCCTTTGTTTGGACCATCGCTTAGATCGACGCCCGTCGTCGGCATGCCGTTGGCGCGCTCGAGTCCTTCAACGCCGAAGTCCCAACCGCCGGGAATGTTTCCGATGACTTTGTCTTTGCCGAACGTGAGTCCGCCATCGAGTGACTTGTCGAACACGAGACCGAGCGGACCGGCCCAAACGACGTAAACCTCACCTTTTGGTCCAATCGCGGGCACTGCGCCTTCGACCGTGTTGTCGCTGTCGAGACAGTCGCCGCCGGTATCGGAAATGCGAAACGGCATCGCGAACGATTGCCCCTGGTTCGTGGATCGCGAGAAATAGATCTGTGAATGATCTTCGGGGTTCGCGCTGCCGTAAGCGTCGAAACGCGTCCACGCGAGATACACGTTGCCTTTCCAACGCGAGCCCGCGGCGTTGTCCACAACCAGGCCGGGTTTGTCTTCGAACGGAATGACGGTATTAATGTGATCGATCGCGGGCGTGCCGTCGGACCACGTGCGGCCGCCGTCTTTCGAGACGTTCACGATCATGCCGTTTTCCGCGCGCGGCGGCCGCGGCAGGCGAATGCCGTCGAAAGAAAGATGCGCGTGATAGGCGACGCCGTCGCTGCTGAACGCCATCACGTCGTCGCCCTGCGTAAGGTTCTTTGGATCGGGCGTCGAGACGGTGGTCCAGGTTTTACCGCCGTCGAAAGTGACGTAGTGATAACTGCCCGCGCGCGGCTTCGGCGGCACGCCCGTTTGAAACGAAGCGGCGATCATGTTGTCAGGGTTCTTCGGGTTGATCGCGATCGTGACTTCGGCGGGATTGATCGCCGTCGGCTCGGTGATGCGCACGACCTGCTGCGCGTGGACGGCGCTCGACAGGAGTAAGCAGAGGTTGCAAAGAGCAATCCGTATCGTCCAGGATGTCATGGTCTCATTAAACAAGGAGGGCGAGGGAAATGTCTATCAACGGAATCTGCACTCATATTGACGCGGTCGAGGACGTGAAGCCGGCGAAGCAGCGCGTGTGTGAGGAGTGTGTGAAGATCGGATCGACGTGGGTGCATCTGCGCACGTGTCAGGAGTGCGGCGGCACGCGTTGTTGCGATAGTTCGCCGAACAAACATGCAACGAAGCACGCGCACGCTACGGGACATCCGGTGATCGCATCGGCCGAACCAGGGGAGCGTTGGCTTTACTGTTATCCGGACGATGCGTTTGCGGAGTATTAATTACTGAAACTGCGTCTTTGTCAGCAGCAGGCTCGTGTCTTTGCGTTTCAACGCTGCGACGAGGCGCGTCCATTCCTGGCGTCCCTGCGCGAGCCGGTGAAAGTCGCCGTCCTTGTCCGTTTCCAACCCGCTCAACATCTCGTTTGCTTTGCCCGCGCTGATCGCGCGTTCGGCGGCGACTGAAAGCGCTTTAAACGCTTCATCGCGAGCGCCGGATTGCGAACTCTTCGCGACCAGCTTCGCGCGTTCGTACGGAAAGCGATAATCGCGCGGATACTTGCGTTCGATCTTCGCGAACGCTTCGACGATCTTCGGCCGTTCTGAATTCGTCGCCGTCATGCGACGCTCACGCAGACGTGCGAGCAGTTCGTCTTCGGGGCTGACGCTGGGAGACGGCTGCGTCTGTGCGACGCTCGACGCGGGAATCGGAGCGACGGATTCGGTTGTCGGGGGCTGAACGGGCGCAGTCGCGGTCGCAGTCTCGGTTGCGGGAGGCGTTGTTGTTTCGGTGTTCGGCTGTTTAGCGGGTGTCGTCGCAACCGTTCGCGACGCTGAACGCATTAGTCCGAACACGCCTAACGAGAGCAACAAGAACGCCACTGCCCCGATGGCGATCAGTTTTAGCACCGAGCCACGGCTGGACGACGGATGTTCGGGTTGTTTGGTGGTGGCCCACGGAAACACAGATCGCGACGGCAGATCGTGTTGGATCGTTAACTCATCGTCTTCGAGCATCGCCGCCGCGAGAAGCGAACCACGCGGAGGGTTAGTCCCGCTGGTGGGACTGTGTTCGCCACCGAGCGAGTGGCCGCACTTCCAACAAAAGGCATAACGACTCTCGACTAAAGCGCCGCACTCACTACACGGTCTTTCGTCACTGTGGAGCGATCGTGCTTCGGTTGCGACCGGGCGTTGTTCCGCTGGTCTGCGCGGCGGTTCCGCTGTTATACGCGGTGGCTCGGCTGCTGTGCGCTGCGGCTCGATTGGCGTGCGCTGCGGTTCGGTAGCGATCGGCTGTGGTTTGTTTACGACCGGTTCTGGTTTGCTTGCCATGGGAGCGGCCGGCTCAGGTTGTCTCGGAGTGACAACTTCTTCGCGCGTGATCGCCGGCGTAATCTTCTTCTTCGGCTGGTCCAACAAGACATCGAGTACGCCCGTGCTTTCGAGTCCCCAACCATTATCGGCGCGCACGACTCGCGCCGGTTGAATCACGTTCACTTCACCCGCCTCGGGGTTCGGACAGTGATAGTAATCCTGGTAGTACTCGTAAAAGTCGCGGCGCGAAGCGAAGCGCGTTGCGCGCGGCAACACGATCGCCGGATCCTGGTTTGTGATGACGACAAACTCACCGTCTTCGACCGGCAGGAAAGATTCGGTCTCGTAATCAAACGTGACGTTGACCTTGTCGGCGGATCTGGTGCGCTTTAAATAGAGCGCGACTGTCGACGGGAACGCGGGCGCAACGTCCAAACGTTCTTCGCAAATCGGGCAGGTGTTCAGCGCGGTGGTGAACGTCATGCCGAGCGCGTCGCAAATGTGTTCGTGCAGATCGGCGGAAGCGGCGCGCAGGCAGCCGGGGCACGAGGGCTGCGGCACGCCGTCGGCATTTACCGTGAAATTCTTCGTCTGCAGCGGCGTGTTCGACTCGAAGCTGATGACGTGGCAACGATCGCATAAATAAAGGACGGAGCTGCGGCGCGTGCAGACCGGACAGCGTTCCAACCCGTCACGTTCGAGATCGACGGGGCAGAAGTGCTCGCAATTGCAGCAATACTGCCAGCCGATCTCGATGGGCGTTCTGGCCTCGCCTTCGAAATCGAGTGTGCCGAGCAGGTGGCCGCGATTCTCACACTTGATCGGGCTCTGGCGCGGAGCGAAGAAACCTTTTTTATGTTCAGGGCAGAAGACTCTCATGTTGGTTGCTCCCTTTAAAGATGCATAACCACCATTTAGGTTGTACTTAACGCGCAGCATGTTTTTGGGACAAGCAGAGGGGAGAAAATTGGAGAGATGCCGCGTAGATTAATCCGAGCGGGAGCAGATTACAAGTGGTTTTGGGGTGTTTGGGGACGCGGGGTTAGGTTTTGCGCAATGGGGTTTTACCAATTCCAGCCTTCAACGCCGAAGGCGTTTGCTAATTCCAGCCCAGTGGTTGGAGCTAGCGACAACCCTGGGACTATAGTAGCCTCAGGTTCCAACGCTGAAAGCGTTGACCAACTTGGCGCGGGTTGGCCAACGCTTTCAGCGTTCCAATGTTCTTGCACTGCGCGACCCCAGGGTTGGGCCAACCCTGGGCTGCAACTAGACAACGCCTTCGGCGTTAGTACAAGCCGAACTAGTCACCGCCTTCGGCGTTGACCCTAGGCCGCAACTAGCCGACGCGTTCGGTCGTTGAAGCAGCGCACTACTCGGTTTCTCGTTCGCGTTAGTTGAATTCAGGATCGTCGTCAGTAAAACTGCGCTCGCTTTCCGTTTGCGCGATACTAAGCTCGCGCTCCTTCTTTCTGTCAGCCATCAACGCTTTCAGCAACCCTTTGCCTTTGAACCTTCCACGCAACGTACGCACGTACTCACGCGTGATCGGCTTCCGAGGATCATGCGCGGTTTGTCGTTTTGAAGTAGGCACTCATTTCACCTCTCGATCTTCTATGAGAAGCTGACAGCGGAGTGTGAACAGACCGTCTTCACAAGTCAACAACGTCACATCTTACTTTTCACAAACTGAGACTATGATTTGCGGCGGCGGGGGCGGGTGACTTTGCCGGGAAGTTTGGCGGGGAGATCGAGGTCGTCGTCAACGATGTCTTCGAGATGGACGCGGGCGACGCGGGCGTAGGAGAGCAGGGTGTTCAGCGCGGGTTCGCGTTCGTCGTTCTCGTACTGCGAGATGCGGCCGTAGTGCATGCTGTCTTCCAAACCCAAACGCGCGAGCATCTGCGTTTGCGACAAATCGAGCGCTTCACGTATCTGACGCAGTTTGTCGGCGAGACGCCGCGGACGCGGGCGCGGGTTTCCCATCAGGAACGGCCTCCTGATGGTCCTGCAACAACGTTTGACCTACATATCGAAAGTTTTTGCTTGCAACTATGCGCAGTTGGGAGTAGTATGCCTTCGCTTTCGATTGTCGCCGTGTTGGTTATGAACCTGTCATACCGGACGGCGATGCTCATCACTCGTTAATGTGGGAGCTTGAGCTGCGCATGTGGCGGCTTGAATGTCAAAGACGAGTGCAATCGTAAAGCGTCTTTCGAAAATCGTAAATAGAAAAAGCTTTTGGGCACCTGGTGCGGGGCCAGGTGGAGTCCGCAGAGGCGCACGACCCCTGCTTCTGCGGACTCGGGGGCACCACGGATGAACGCTGACGAACTCATCGAACGCGATCCGGAAAAGCTGGGAGGCGTCGCCGTGTTTAGCGGGACCGGCGTGCCGGTCGAGTTTCTCTTTCAGTTCCTCGAAGACGATCAAACGCTGGAGACATTTCTCGATCACTATCCGGCGGTAAGCCGTGCCCAAGCACGCGGCGTGCTCGGCGTTTCGCGCGCTCTGTTGCTCGGTTCGTAATGGAGGCCTCTTCTTGAAGACTCAACCGCGTCGTTTCATCTTCACTTTCCAACTAGGAAAGACTCCCATCTAAGTCAGCGAATACTCCAGCTTGACACCATAGCTTTCTATGTCCGACAACATACACGGCTTCTTTCGCACGCGTGACTGCGACATTCAGTATATTAGGTTGACTGCCAGCCCAGTTACGGGCTCCGGTTTGTGACGGATTTGGAGCGCCGAGGACAATTATTACTGCCTCCGCTTCACGTCCTTGTGCTGTGTGCACTGTGCCAACACGTTCGTTAACCCAGCGCCATTCATCATCCACCCAACCTCGGAGTAGTCCTTCACTCCGAAGAAGCGTTTTCAGCCTGTCCGCAACTATCACAAAAGGCGTTATCAGGTACAAATCTGAAGACGCACGTGCCTCGACTAACTGTTCAAGCAGGTGCACCACCTGATCGCCTTCTTGAGGACACCATTTATCTTCGTTAGAGCCCGTAATGTCGATCCACCGTGACGGACCGAGAACCTGCCGGATGCCGGACGGTTTTTCATTTTTCGCCTGTACCATCAAGCCGGAATACGCAATCCTGTTCGAGATGCTGAACATAGGATCAGAGCAGCGTCGATGAACGAGTAAAGGAACACCTACCGTGCGACTGCCGCCTGCCTTCATCTCGAATTCTGTAGTGTAGGCGGAAGCTGCGTCGGCAAGTGTTTGCACTGAAGCACGGGGAGCTGCGTACTGGTCAGGATCGATTCCGAACTGCCGACATATGGCCTCACATAGAGTGCTCGGCAATGTCACAATGGGTTGAATTTGAATCGGGTCGCCAACGATGACGGCGCGTTTAGTTCGGACGATTACTCCCACCGCAGCTTGCGGAAGCGCTTGCCCAGCCTCATCAACAAGTAGCCATCCGAGGCTTTCCGGGGGTAGCTTCCCCAGCATCCGGTTAACCGAGGCGAAAGTGGTCGAGACCAATGGGACCACAAGAAAGAGAGACGACCACAAATCAGGAAGCAACGCTTGCTTTTCAGCGGTTGGCAGGGTCTGCGTTGTAAAGGCATTCATCAGAGCCGCGAGATTGTGCCTTAATGGTCTAGCTGCTGCGTCTATAAACGCGCGATGAAGCAAAATCGCGGCAACGAAAACTTCGTCGCGCGCTCTCTGCGCAGCAATGGGCCACCACGGGGTGGCTTTATGCTTTGCGCAATGTTCTTTTTTAAAGAAAGCAGAATCGACAACCTCTATCCGATACTTGTCCTGAGCTTCCATGACCCGTCGTTTTGTTTTCTCATGCTCATCACGCGCTGAACGCGAGGCAGCTTCCTTTTGTTGAAGGTCTAAGAGGGTACTGTGCAATTCCTTCCATTGTCGTGCCGCTTGAGTTCGAAATAAGCGAGCCCAAAATCCGGGCTTCATCGATGCATGAATACGAAGTTCTTCATGAGCGCTCTTGATATCACGCGTGAGGTGCTGATGTTGCTCGTGTAGGTGTTTCACTCGACGGACAACGTCCGAGTATTCGCGTTTGGCGGCCTCATCTGCGTTGGCCAATATCGGAATCGCAATCACATCTTCGCGCAAACTCTCAAGGAAACGTTGCCAGCGCCTGCTTTCCTCGACGGCTTTGCGGAATCGTTCACGTGCAATCTCCCACCGCTTCAGCGCTTCGGCACGTGTGGTGGGTGGGTCTTCTTCCCAGACAGTGGGCCCTTCGTTGTTTTCTACGGCGGTGAGCGAACCGGTTACCGCACGCAAATACGAATTGAAGTCTTTATCTTCATTCCACCAGAAGAGTTGTTTGAAGGTGTTGCGGTTTTGTACGTTGCCGAGTACAGCCGCAATCAACCCCCAAGTTTCGGTTTTATGGATCGAATCAGAAATCGTTTTGAAATACCGAAGGCCGGGGACATCGGACGCTATTGCACCAAGACCGGGCAGTTCGGCACTTACGTTTTCGACCGCCTTATTGTTTGATGAGGCAACTACAATCTCGAAGCCTTTCAAGGAATCACTCAATTCGTAGAGATGAATCCAACCTTGACCAACACTCAGCCTTAAGTTGGTCGGTAGAAACGCATTTTCGGGGTTTTCAAACTGGGCCATAGCCTGCGCCCGTTCGGTAACGATACCCGCAACCAAATCGCGAAATAGGGTCGTTTTTCCAGTGCCCGGCGGCCCATTGATTCCGATCAACCCGTTCGGGTTTGTTTCACTGAAAGCTGTATTGGCTGCGGCTTGTTGCAGTAGTACAAGAGGATTACGGCCAGGACCGGGCCACCGCCCCAACGGAGTACTTTGAGGACTTACTGCTTTCTCTAGCGCCTCATCGTTGCGAAGCAAATCGTGAGTCTGCGTTTGCGGTTCGACACCAAGATAACGGCGGAGATTTTGCGGAGCCTCATCGCCGGCAAACAATTCTTTGGCGAATGAGAGATCGGCAAGAAAAAAGCTGTTAAGCAAAATCGGCTCTGGTGGGTTTCGATCTCTGAAGTGCGTATAGGAGCGAATGGCAAATTCCGGGGGCTCTATCCATTCTTCGGGTAATTCCAGCGTAGCAATCAGATCTTCATACGCTCTCATCATTCGAGCGCGCGTGATTGGTTGATGATTCCCCACGTTCTCTGAGTCAGTATTGCTAAGAACCTTTTCAATTCTCGCTACTAATTGGGATTCGACCTTTGGCCATAATGCGAGATCATCCAGCTCACCATTCAGTGCAGTCACCACGCCCCAACCAAAGCTCGAAACAGCAACGGCAGTTGGATCAGCCAACCGGCCCTGCTGGTCGACGATGACAACAGCAAGCGCCGCATTGCCAGTAGCGCTCGGCTTCTCAATACGATTGTCTCCGTAACGTTCTAGCAGCAACTCCATTGCCGGCTCCATTCGTATTGCTCCGAGCACAATCTGATAATAGAGACGTTGGTTTGGGCGAGACTTTTCACCTCGTTCCCACGGAAGCTCGGCGGTATCAAGTCTTGCTACACGACTGCGATCACCTGAGGCTAAGTCTTCTGGTTTACGAAAGGTTGAGGGAGACAGTACTTCCAATGCCAACCAAGCTGACAAAATCGATTCGGGTGCATTAGTCATCGGCGGTAAGTTGGGTTGTGAATGTTTTTGTTTCTGTCCACGCCAAGTCGCACCCGCAAGCTCAGAGTTGTGGGCGGCTTTGGATTGCACCATCAAAGTGTCGGTGTGTAATTGCCCGATCTCTTCAACTGGAACAGACGCAAATTGAGCTGACTGTTGCTCGGGCGTAGCCGCGGACGTAGGGACTGTGAGGCGTCTCAAACACGTCTCGACGCGGCTATGCAGTTTCGCCGCCCGTTCAGTTTTGCGGTGCTTTAGCTCGTTTTCCAACGCCTCAAGCACAGACTCATCGCCTTTTCGATTTTGAAAGAGAGTTTCCAACTCGTAAATTGAGAGACTGAAGTACCTGCGACTCATAGGCCTCTGGTTATATTGAGTGACATTTAAATTCCTGGAGGCACGCGCACCAGTTTGAAAGACGCAAGGTTGAGGCGAAACGGGACTGAGTCCTGCCGGTACGCACTTGCATGATAACGGAAAAGAGGGTTTAGCGGCGCGTTATTTAGAGCAGTGTCGACTTAGAGCTGCGGAATTCCTCGGGCGGAGTGCCAGACGCGAGCGATCTCGCAGAGCTTTCGCTGGTGATCAACTCGGTACACGATTCGATACGGTCGAAAGAGAATCTCGCGAGTATTGTCACTCCTATATTCAGGCACAATACGACCTGACTCTGGATATTCTTGCAGGCGGTCTGTCTCGGAAATCAGTTTGTATCCGAAAGACATTGCCCGGTTCGAATTGTCGCGCGCGATGAAGACGACTATATCGTGAAGGTCGTCTCGAGCAGCGGGAGACCAGATTAGTTTGTAAGCCATGAGGCTAGCTGTCGTTTTACTTCGTCGTGAGGAATGCCTTCGCCTCTGTCGAGTTGATCGAGACCTTTCTGTACCGCAGCCATAAACTCAATGCGCTCGGCTATTTCTTCGATGGAACAGTCGTCTGGGAGAGCGCGAATCGTTTCAAGTACGATTTCCTTCTCTGTCATGACCTGATTATCAGATTGAGCGCCAGATTGTGCAAGAGTGCTCGTGTGTGAACTTAATATTCAACCGCTACTGTGGTAGCTTCGTGCGCATGGAAGCCCCTGTTTTTGCCGACGTTGTTGCGGCGCGAGAATTCATCTCCCCTTATTTACCGAAGACCCCACTCGTTCGCAGTCATAAATTATCCGAAGCGCTCGGCTGCGATTACTATCTCAAGTTAGAAAACCTGCAGCCGATCGGAGCGTTCAAGGTGCGTGGCGGCGTGAATGTCGTGGGCCATAACCCGGGCGGAACGCTCGTCACCGCGTCGACCGGAAATCACGGGCAGTCGATCGCTTATGCCGGCCGGCTCTTCAACACACGCGTCATCATTTACGCGCCTGCGGAAAACACGAATCCGGCGAAGCTGCAAGCGATGCGTGACTTGGGCGCGGAAGTTCGTCTGCACGGACGCGACTTCGATGAAGCGCGGCTCGAGACCGAGCGCGCCGCGGCCGCGGAAGGTTTTCGTTACGTTCACTCAGCGAACGAACCGCGCTTGATCGCCGGCGTGGGCACGATTGGTTTGGAAATTTTCGAAGACTTGCCCGATGTCGATGTGATCATAGCGCCTGCGGGCGGCGGGAGTTGTGCTGCGGGCAACTGTCTGGTCGCGCACGATCTGAATCCGAACGTGAAGGTGATCGCGGTGCAGTCGGAAGGCGCGCCGGCGATGTGGCACGCGTGGCGCAACCGCAATCTCGAACCGTATCCGACGATGAACACCGAGCACGAAGGACTCGCTACGCGCGTTCCGTTTGAGATGACGAATCAGATCCTTTGGGACTTGCTTTCGGACTTCGTGCTCGTAACCGACGAACAGATTAACGATGCGATTCGCCTGCTGGCGCGTGATGCGAAGCAACTGGTCGAAGGCTCAGGCGCTGCTTCGCTCGCCGCAGCGATCAAGCTTCGTGATGAGTTGCGCGGCAAGAAGGTGGTGGGGATCGTCAGTGGTGGGAATCTGCCTCTCGATCGCTTTGCTCGTCTACTAGCCTGATTCGTAGAAATTTTTGATTGACTTGCTCGCCGAGTACGCGTAAAACGTGGCCCTCACTGTTTTGCCTCCCGCAAAATTCGAATACAAGGAGAACCGAGATGACCACACCCCGTAGCTGGTTGATCGCAATAACTGTCCTCGCGTTTTTGATTGGCGGCTCTTTGCTGACGCCAGGCCTGGCGGACAGCGGCGCCAATCACCAAAAAAGAAACACGCACTTCGGAGTGTCCGGTGGAAACGTCAATGATGCGAGCCGCTCGTTCTGTTGCAGCGGTACGCTGGGTTCCCTCGTCACTGACGGTACGAACCAATACATTCTCAGCAACAACCACGTACTCGGCCGCAGCGATGGAGCAACTGCGGGCGAAGATATTTCGCAGCCGGGATTGATCGACAACGGTTGCCGTGTGGCAACGCTCGTCGCTGATTTCACGATCGCTTCGCCGCTCGGATCTAATGTTGACGCCGCGATCGCGCAACTCCGGCCGGGCACGATGGATTCCACCGGGTTCATCGAAGACATCGGCGTGCCGTCTCGCAGCGTGGTCGCGCCGAGCGTCGGTCTTTCAGTGGCCAAGAGCGGACGCACCACCGGTTTTACAACCGGCACCATTAGCTCGATCAATACGAGTGTCAGTGTGCAGTATCAGGCCGGCTGTAATTCGGGTAAGAAGTTCACCGTCTCTTACACGAATCAGGTCGTGATTAACAGCAGCACGTTTAGCGCGGGCGGTGATTCCGGCTCGCTGATCGTGAGCAACTCCGGACACAATCCCGTCGCCTTGTTGTTTGCGGGCAGCAGCACTTCGACGATTGGTAATCCTGTGGGCCTGGTGTTGTCGAGATTGAGCTCGGTGCTCGGTCGTACGCTGACGTTTGTCGGCAGCGGCACTGCGAGTCCCACCGTTCAGGTTTTGAGCGATGATACTCAACCTTTTGTGCGTGGGTTTGGAGGACACATGCAACAGCTTCCGGAGCAAGCTGCCGATCGTGCGTCCGCTGTGCTTGAAATGCATCGGGCGAATCTGATGGCTACGCCGGGAGTTGTCGGCGCAGGTGTCGGTGCGACGTCGGAGAATGATGCCGAGCCCGCGATCGTGGTTTATGTGGACCGCACTTCATTGGCACGGCCACAGTTCGCACCTTCGTTGGACGGAATTGCGGTGAGAGTGGTCTACACAGATCCCTTCGTTGCGTTCTAACTTCCCTCGTGTTGCTGAGGTTAACGCGCCGTTAGCCTCAGCAACTCTTTCTCACATTCGCTAACACTCAGTAGTGTTGTTTCGTTGAGTCAGCGCAGCTTTGCGCATAAGATTCAGCGCATGCAACTGCCTGTGAATCCGCCGATACTGCCGATGCTAGCGAAGCGTGTGTCGGAGTTGCCGCGTGAGGGTGAGTGGATCTTCGAGCCGAAGTGGGATGGGTTTCGCGCGCTCGTGTTTCGCGATGGCGATGAGGTTTTGATTCAGAGTCGCGATGAGAAGCCGCTCAACCGTTACTTTCCCGAACTCATCGAGCCGGTGATCGAGCAACTGCCGAAGCGCTGTGTGCTCGATGGCGAAGTGGTCGTGGCGAAAGACGGCACGCTCGACTTCGACGCGTTGCAACTGCGTATTCATCCGGCTGAGTCGCGCATCAAACTGCTCTCCGGACAGATCCCCGCGTCGATCGTGTTCTTCGATCTGCTTGCCGAAGGCCAGAAAGATCTGCGCAATGAGCCGTTTGAGAAGAGAAGAAAACGTTTGGAGACTATGCTCGAGTCGGTTGGACCACCGCTGCATCTGACGCCCGCGACGACGGAGTACGATCGCGCGTCAGACTGGTTTCGGCGCTTTGAAGGCGCGGGGCTTGATGGTGTTGTGGCGAAGCCTCTCGCTGGTGTTTACGAGCCGAACAAGCGCGTGATGTTGAAGGTGAAGCACGAGCGCGATTGTGATTGTGTGGTGGCGGGTTTTCGTTGGCACAAGAAAGGTGAGAACACGCTGATCGGATCGTTGTTGTTGGGGCTGTTTGACGAAGCGGGTGTGTTGCATCACGTTGGTGTGTGCGCGAGTTTTACGAATGAGAAGCGTGAGGAGTTGGTGGAGTTTTTGAAGCCGTATCGGAAGAACGCATTGGAGCATCATCCTTGGAAGGCCTGGGCCGAGGGTGAGATGCAGGGTGGGCGACGCGTTCCGGGCGCGGTGAGTCGTTGGAGTGCGGGGAAGGATTTGTCGTGGGAGCCGTTGCGGCCGGAGTTAGTGGTGGAGGTTGCTTACGAGCACATGCAGGGCGATCGTTTTCGCCACACCGCGCAATTCCGTCGCTGGCGCACGGACAAGAAGCCGAGTGATTGCACGTACGAGCAGCTCGAAGTCGTGCCGGCGTATGAGATCAAGGAGATTTTCGGGCGGTAGCGCCGAAGGCGCGGCGAGAAGTGGCAGTCAGTTCGAACGTGTGCGGAAGCGTGTAGCGCCGAGGCGTGACCAGAAGGTACCGGAATCGGTCGAGTGTTCGCGGAGCGGCAGCGCCGGAGGCCCGACCAGAAGGTACCCGAATCGGTCGAGTATTCGCGGAGCGGCAGCGCCGGAGGCGCGACTAGAAGGTAGCCAGGGGTAAGTGCGGAGCGAAGCGGAGCACGCAGCCCCTGGATCCTCAGCAAAGCGCGCGCAGGCCCGGAGGGCCGATAGACACGGTGCGTCGCGCATGTCTGTCGCCCCTCCGGGGCTGGTCGCGCTCGTAAATGATCCAGGGGCGACGCGCTGCGCGCGTTCGCCCCTGGCTACCTTATAGTCGCGCCTTCGGCGCTACCGTTTTATAGTCGCGCCTTCGGCGCTACCGTTTTAGTCGCCCTTCGGCGCTACCGTTATACGCGTCGGCGCTACCGTTTTATAGTCGCGCCTTCGGTGCTACCGTTTTATAGTCGCCTTCGGCGCTACCGTGCCTTCGATCTGCGCCACTCGCGGGTGGGGTCGTCGTCGGGGTCGGGAGTTTCCTGCGCGGGACGCAGGTCTTCGGGGATGTTGCGCAGATTGACGCGGATCCTGGTCCAGGTTGAGGAGCGGCCGCGCATCGAATCAACTAACACGTCATCGGCTGCCAAAAACTTCACCACCTTGCGGTGCTTGCGTTTCCAGCGTTCCAAACCCGCCAACGCCGCTTCCTTGTGCGGCGAGTTCGCAATCACCAACAACGGCATCTTTGTTCGCGCAGGTTTTCTTGCAGATGCGGATTTCTTTGCAGTCGCAACCTTAACACCCGAAGAACGCGCGCGTGACGGCGCAACTCGGGGAGCTTCGCCGGCCATCTTCATGAAATGCGGCGGCCAGGGGGCGTCGCCGAGTCCTTCGGATTCATCACGCGCGGCGAACTCCAACAACTTCTCCAACGAACCCGCATGCTGGTCCAACTCCGCGTGCGCATCACCCAACTCCGCCAGACGCTGCGGCGCAGTCAGCACGTTGAAATCCGCCGGATCACATTCCTCAACTTCCTCCCAACGCAACGGCATCGACACCCGCGCATCCGGCAGCGGCCGCACCGAGTACGCCGAACACGTCGTGCGATCCTTCGCGTTCTGGTTGTAGTCGAGAAACACTCCGTGCCGCTCTTCCTTCCACCACTTCGACGTCGCCACTTGCGGCAAACGCCTCTCAATCTCCCGCGATAACGCCACCGCCGCCCGGCGCACTTCACTAAACGTCCAACGCTGCTCGAGGCGCACGTTCACATGCATCCCGCGCGACCCACTCGTCTTGGGCCAACCACGCAACCCAACCTCCGCCAGCAGCGCATTCACTTCCAGCGCCACCACACGCACATCTTCCCAACTCACACCCGGATTCGGATCCAGATCGACGCGCAACTCATCCGGATGGTCCAGGTCGTTCGAACGCACCGCATGCGGATGCAACTCAATGCACCCGAGGTTCACGATCCACGCGAGTCCCGCCGCATCGTCAACCACGACCTCTTCCGCAAACCTGCCAGACGGAAACGACAACGTCACGGTGCGCAACCACTCCGGACGATTCGTCGGCGCACGCTTTTGATAGAACGCTTCGCCCTCCGCGCCGTCGACATATCGCTTCAACACGATCGGTCGATCGCGAATGCCCGCGAGCGCACCCGGCGCCACCGACAGGTAATAACGAACAAGGTCAAGCTTCGTGAGTTTGATCTGTCGCGAGAAGTAAGGCTTGTCAGGATTCGTCACGCGGACGTCGTGTCCGTCAATCGTGAGAACCTCAGCTGTGTCAGGCTTGGCCACGGAATGAACGCGATTATAAAGGCTTCGTCATGTTGATGAAATGGCACGGCTGTTTGGTCGGCACGTCCGGCGGAAACGGCGTCGTGCCGTTTTCGGCATAGCCGCGCTGCCGATAAAACGGCGGCAGGTCGGTGCGCAGATTCACGATGTAAATGTCCATGAAGCGCGCGCCCTGTTCGCGGCCGTATTCCTCCGCCGCAGTCATCAACCGCGAACCGAGCCCCTTCTGCTGCCGCGCGGGATCGACCGACAACAACCCGAGATACACACGTTCACCACGCGGCTCGACGTACACGCATCCGGTCAGCGCATCGTCATCACACGCCACGAGAAACGCGCCACGCGCGAACGACTGTTGCACTTCTTCGAGCGTGATGCGATTGCCGTCGATAAAGAACCCTTCAACGATGCGAAACGCCGCATTGATCAGCGCGGTGATCTTTTCCGCGTCAGACGGAACCGCGAGCCGGATTTCGGAAGTTTGCTTCATGCGAGTTAATCAAGTGATAGAATGCGCCGCAATTCTGGAGTAGTTCTCAAACTCAGATCAAGAGAATAACTCATGACGCAACCACTTGAAGCGCGCTCGGGACTCGACCCGTGGCGCATTGCCGAACTGCCACGCGCGCCGCGGCCGCAGGGACTCGGCTGGTTCAGCGCCCTTGGTCCAGGCGTGATCGCACTCGGCGTTTCGATCGGCAGCGGCGAGTTTCTGCTTGGTCCCGCCGCGTTTGTGAAATACGGGTTATCGCTGCTGTGGGTCGTCGGTGTCGCGGCGTTGTTGCAAACACTGCTGAACGTCGAGCTGATGCGTTACACGCTCGCGACGGGCGAACCAATCGTTACTGGTTTCATGCGCACGCGCCCACGGTCGAGTTTCTGGGCGTGGTTCTATGCGAGTCTCTACTTTCTGCAAATGGGTTGGCCGGGTTGGGCCGGCGCCGCCGCGGGCGCGGTGTTCTTTTTATTCGCGAAACGTTTGCCGATCGCGGCTGAATCGGAAACGGTCTACGCGATCGGCGCCGGCTTGTTTTTGTTATGCGCGCTGATCCTCACGTTCGGCAGGAGAATCGAGCGAACACTCGAGTATCTCAACTGGATCATGGTCAGCGTGATCATCGGGGGCCTCGGCCTACTCGCGCTGCTCTTCGTTCCCGCCGCGACGTGGCTGGCGGCTGTTGTTGGTTTCGCCGGCTTCAACACGGAGAGCAACTCGTTTCAATTCGTACCCGCAGGCGCAGACTTCTTTTTGATCGGCGCGTTTGCTGCGTACGCGGGCGGCGGTGGCGTCGCGAACCTCACGTTGAGCAACTGGGCGCGCGACAAAGGCTACGGCATGAGCAGCACCGTCGGCTTTATTCCCGCTGCGGTCGGCGGCAAGAAAGTCGCACTCGCGCATTCGGGCGCGACGTTCAAACCCGACGCGGCGGCGCTCGTGCGCTGGCGCGGCTGGTGGCGCATCGTGCGCGTGGATCAGTGGGGCGTTTACTTCACCGGCGCGATTCTCGGCATGGCTTTGCCCGCGTTGCTCTACGTTACGTTCGTGCCCGCGGGCAGCGACATTCGCGGACTCGGCATCGCCGCCGCGCTCGCGCAAGCGGTGGCGACGCAGAAGGGCGCGATCTTCGGCGGCGTGATCGCGGTGCTCGGCGTTTGGCTTCTATTTAAAACGCAGTTGGACATCCTCGAAGGCATGACGCGCGCAGTCACCGATATTCTTTGGACGGGCAGCACCCGCATACGTGCGTGGCGCGGCGGCGACGTACGTGTGGTTTACTATACGGTGCTCGCGGTGATCACGGCGTGGGGTATCATCGCGTTGCGACTCACGCAACCGATCATCCTGCTGGCGCTGAGCGCGAACATGGCGGGAATCGTTTTCATCATCAGCTCGTTGCATTTATTGTACGTGAACACGCGGCTCTTGCCGGTAGAGTTGCGTCCGCCGCTGTGGCGACGCCTCGCGTTAGTTGCGCTGGCGATTTTTTACGGGTTTTTCTTGAGCTTGTGGCTTTGGAGTGTAACGTTTAAGTGAACCACATATTTCTACGGGTGCTTTTGCTCTTGTTGTTGCTGCCGGTGATAGCGTCGGCGCAACAGGTCTTTACCGAACAGGGCGTGTCGATCGAATTCAACGCGTTGCCGAAGCCGATCGCGAATGAAGAGACGACGGTGCAGTTCAGAATCACCGACACGAGCGGCGGGGTGCCGCTGAGTAATCTGCGGCCCGTGGCGTGGCTCGATCAAAGAGAGCCGTCGCAACCGACGACACTCACTCAGTGTAAAGAGAAGGTGCAGTCGTTTTTGCAGGCGAGCTTCACGCGCCGTCCCACCCTCGATCTCAACGCGTATTACATTCTGGCTTTAAATAACGAACCAAACATCTCGGTCATCGATCCGTTGTCGGGCTTCGGCGGCAGCAAACTGCTCACGCTCGTTCCGTTGAAGAGTCCGGGCGAAGACTGGGTGATGACTGACGACAACAATCGGATCTACGTCTCGATGCCGGCGAGCAATCAGGTCGCGGTGGTCGACGTGCCCACGTGGAAAGTGATCGCGAACATCGACGCGGGGGTGAAGCCCGCGCGGCTCGCGCTCCAGCACGATCAAAAATACCTGTGGGTCGCGAACGAAAACGGCGTCACCGTAATCGACACCGTCTCCGCTATACCCGCAGCACACATCAAAACCGGCGCCGGCCCGCACGAGATCGCTTTCAACGATGACGACACGCTCACTTTCGTAATGAACCGGGAAGGCGGCACGGTTTCGATTATCGACATTCGCAAGCTCGCGAACATCAAACAGATCAAGATCGCCGCAAAACCCGTCGCACTCGCTTATTCTTCGTTGAGCAAGACTGCTTACGTCGCGGGCGAAAACGACGGCACGATCCTCGCGATCGGCGGACCAAAGCAAGACGTGATCGGGCGCATTGAAGTCGAAGGCGGCGTGCGCACGATCGCGTTGCCGCCCGAAGGCCACTTCGGCTTTGCGCTTAGCGCGACCAAGAATCTGCTGCACATTTTCGACGTCTCTTCAAACCGCGTGGTCCATACCGTGCCGGTTGGCCCGGACTCGGATCAGATCAGCTTCACCAGGCAGTTTGCCTACGTGCGTTCGGTGAAGAGCGAATTCGTGACGATGATCAGTCTTACTTCGCTCGGCAAGGAAGCGCCGGTGACGCGCTTTCCGGCCGGTCAACGCGCGCCCGGTGAGTCAAACTCGATAGCGCCCGCGATCGTCGCCGCGCCGGAAGAAGGCTCAGTGCTCGTCGCGAATCCCGCCGACCAGACGATCTACTACTACACCGAAGGCATGGCCGCGCCGATGGGAAGTTTTCAGAACTACAAACGCAATCCGCGCGCAGTGCTTGTGCTCGACAACAGTCTGCGGGAAACGGACCGCGGCGTTTACGCGAGTTCGGTGCGTCTGCCGGGTCCGGGTGTTTACGACGTCGTGTTTCTGCTCGACGCGCCGCGCGTGATCAACTGTTTCGAGATGGTGGTCGCGGACAATCCCGCGTACCCGAAGAAAGTCGAAACAGCGGTCAAGATCGAATCACTGAACAAGCCGGCGGTTGTGAACGCAAAAGAGAAGTTCACGCTGCGCTTCAAAGTGCTCGACGCGAAAACAGGCGCGCCGAGAGCAAACCTCCAAAACATGACGGTGCTCGTGTTTCTCGCGCCCGGCATCTGGCAGGAACGCGAGCCCGCGAAGCCCGCGGCCGACGGCAGCTACGAAATGAGTTTTGTACCTCCCGAACCGGGCGTGTACTATATGTTCTTCCAGATCCCAGCCCTGGAACTTCAGTTCAACCAAACAACACCACTCACTCTCCAGGTGGTGAAACCTTGAAACCGCAGAGCACTGCTCTGCTACTGGGAGAATTCTATGAAATCGACCCTCTTTGGCGCCTTACTCGTGCTGGTTCTGGCCGGCGCGGCCGGCGCGCAACAACCGGCTCCGCCGACACAAGGCCCGACCGCACAACTACCGGCCGGGAACGCCAGCGGCGAATCAGCGGCCGAGAAATACTTCACCAACATCCAGCTCGTTAATCAAAACGGCGAGAAGATGCGTTTCTATCAGGACTTGCTACAAGGCAAGACAGTCATCATCAATACTTTCTTCGCGACCTGTCAGGCCAGTTGTTTGCCGATCACGCGCAATCTCGAAAAAGTTCAGGAAGCCCTCGGCGATCGACTCGGCAAAGACGCGCGCATCATTTCGATCAGCGTCGATCCCGACGTCGACACGCCGCCCGAGCTGAAAGCGTTTTCGAAAAAATTTCACGCGCGGCCCGGCTGGTATTTCCTGACCGGCAATAAAGACGACGTCGCTTTTGTTTTGAAAAAGCTGGGGCAGTACGTCGAAGACAAGAACGAGCACTACAACATCGTGATCATCGGCAACGATCGCACCGGCTTGTGGAAGAAAGCGTTCGGTCTCGCGAAGAGCGAGGAGATCATCAAGATCGTTGAGAGCGTGCTAGACGATAAAGGCGAAAAGAGCGGGCAATGAAAATAGCGTTTCTCTTACTGTTCGTGTTGTTGGCTGTACCGGAGTTCAGTGTCGTGCGCGCGCAATCGGATCGCTACTCGTGTCCGATGCACCCGAACGTTGTTTCCACTAAACCAGGAAAGTGTCCGAAGTGTGGCATGACGCTGGTGAAGAAGGACGCACATGCGAAAGCGAAAGCCGATCCCGAGCCAGCCGCCGAGCCGAAGTCGTCCGAAGCTTTCTCGTCAGTAAAGATTCCTGACGCGCAAGTGGTCGATCAGAACGGCAAACAGCTCAACTTCTATACTGATTTAATCAAAGGCAAGACGGTCGCGATCAATTTCATCTTCACGACATGTACGACGATCTGTCCACCGCTGACCGCGACGTTTCGGCGCGTGCAGCAGGACGCAGCCGCGCGTGGTCTCGACGTGCAATTGATCTCGGTGAGTGTCGATCCGACGACTGACACGCCCGAGCGGCTGCGCGACTTCGCGGCGAAGTTCAAAGCGGGACCGGGCTGGACGTTCGTGACCGGCGACAAGGCTCTCGTCGATTCCGTTTTGGCGGCGCTCGGCGCGTCGGTGTCGGACAAAAACGATCACACACCGATGGTCCTGATCGGCAACGACACGGCCGACTACTGGACGCGCGCCTACGGCCTGACTTCGCCTACGAAGCTCGTCGAATTGATCGACGGCGCGGCGAAGCACAACTAAGCGCGTCCCTCGAAGATCGCGGCGTGTAGTTGTTGGACAACTGCGTCGACCGAATTGGTCTCGACGCGGAAGTTGATGCGTAAGCCGTGGCCGATGCAGCCGACAATCGCGCTCTCGCCCGCGATCTTGTGGGCGATTGCCTTGACCCCGCCGTTTGACTGCGATTCATCTGAGATGAGCGTGCCGGGCTGATCCGGCGTGTGTGAATTCAGGATGCGAATCGGAATTCGCTGCGCGATGACGGGTTCGATCATCTTCGGATGCATCACGCGCGCGCCGAGCTTCGCGAGTTGCGCGGCTTCGGCATAAGAGACGTGCGGCACGGTGCGCGTTGTTTTCACGAGGCGCGGATCGGCGGTTTGAATGCCGTCGACGTCGGTCCAGATCTCGATCGAGCGCGCGTGCAGCGCCGCGCCGATCAGCGTGGCCGAGTAATCCGAACTGCCGCGCCCGAGCGTTGTCGTCACACCTGCGCGCGTCGCGCCGATAAATCCACCCAACACCGGAATGCGTCCCGTGTTCACGAGCAAGAGCAATTCGCCCGGGGCGCGTTGCCGCACTTCGTCCAACAACGGCTCGGCGTTCCCGTGCTTGTCGTTCGTGATCACGCAGCGGCGTGCATCGACGTATTCCGCCGGTAATCTGTGTTCTTCAAGCACGAGAGTGAGCAGGTTTGCGGCGAGTCGTTCGCCGTGCGAAACGATCGCGTCGTAAAGCCGCAGATCTGAACTGCGGCTGTCTGCCGCACGACGCAACAACTCGCGAAGTTCAACGCGCGTGGACTCGATCAACTTTTTCAGACGCACGCGCCGTTTCAAACTCAACAACTCACCCACGCGAAGATGTCGCTCGAAATGTTGTTCGAGCAGCGCGAGTGATTCGTCAGGCCCACACGTCGCAGCACCGTGAAAACTCGCGATCAGCGCATCGGTCACGCGACTCATCGCTGAGACTACGACAACGAGCGGTTGCGATTGTTTTGCTTTGACGATCTCTGCTACGCGTTTAAACGCGTCGCTGTCCTGAATCGATGTGCCGCCAAATTTGGCTACCGTGATGTGAGTGGCCACGTGTGCTCCGTTCGGGCGATCGTTGCAGTTGAAAACGAATTGTTAGTCCGGGCGGAGGACTGGAAGTTAACTCTGAATGGATTACGTTACGACGTTTTACGATTGCAAGGAATTTTTCTTGACACGGAAGGTTAAGAGAACTACGCTGCACCTGTCAATCAGTAACCGACGCTTATTGTTATTTCACTCACGCTGGTCACCCGCTTAAGCCAGCCCCGAATAAACGAACGAACCTTCTTTCGGCTTTAGCCCGAGTGTCATTGCCTCAGTCTTTTGATGTTTCGCCCGCAGCAAACGTAAAAAGGAGATGTGAGATGTCCGCTTCGAGCTCCCCCGTTCGCATGGTTGCCTCATTGACAGTGATCGTTTTGAGTTTGCTGACTGCGGTAGTCGCAAAAGCGCAAGCGCCCGTCACCGCAGTGAACAAACCGGTTGCGGAGTTGACCGCCGCAGCTTCAAAGCCAGCATCACCCGCCAGTGAGGAGAAAGCGAAACCCGCAACTGAGTCGCCCAAAGCTGAAACCGAGTCAGTGAAAACTGAAACTCCGTCGGGCGTGACGACAACTGCGTCCGCTACCCCGGCCGCCGCGCCTGCGACCACAACGCCGGCTGCGACTAAAGCCCCGGCCGCTGCTGCGCCAGTGATGCAGCAATGCACGCGCACCGTTACTGCGGACGTCGTTGCGATTCCGAAGGCGCTCATGCTCAATCGCCTCGGCGCGTCGATTCCGAATGCTTTCGTATTTGCGCTGCGCAGCGACACCGTCAACTCCGGCGGCAACATTCAATTGCGTCCCGGCAAACGGCCGCGCCCGCTCGTGCTGCGCGCCAACGTCGGCGATTGCCTGAAGGTAACGTTTACCAACGCGATTCCACCGGCCGCATTCGGCCAGTTTCCGCCGAGCCCCGCCAATCCGACTTCGCCGCAGGTCGGCACGCAGGAACTCTCGCTGCATATACAAGGACAGGAATGGACCAGTAGCTCTGCTGACGACGGTTCGTTTGTCGGCCGAAACAGCTCGAGTCTCGCCAGTCCGAACCCGGCGCCTACACCGCCGCCGATGCCGCCGCAGCAACAAATTTACACGCTCTTCGTGCGCAACGAAGGTACGTTTCTCCTTTATTCAATGGGCGACACGACCGCAGTGCCCACGGGCCAGATCAGTCGCGGTCTCTTTGGCGCGCTGAACGTTCAACCGCAGGGCGCCGAATGGTATCGCAGCCAGGTCACGCAACAGGATCTCGCGCTCGCGACCAAGAAAGGCCCGAACGGACCACTCAAGACTGCCAGCGGACAACCGGTCATCGATTACAACGCTGTCTATCCCGCAGGTTCAAAGTACCCTGACGGCACAACGATTCCGGCAAACACGCCGATCCTGAACATGCTGGTGAAGCAGGTCGATGGGACCTTCAAGATCGTGCACAGCGATCTGACGGCCATCATCACTGGGCCAAACGCCGGACGTTTCCCGGGCACCACCGGAGTGAACAATCCGGAGCCGCCGTGTAACGCGGCAAACAACGGCACGGGCGCTGCCGATCCGCTCTTCTGCGCGAACCCGTCCGCGCCCGATCGCAAAGAGCCGTATCGCGAGTTCACGATCATCTATCACGAGGTCGGCCAGATCGCGACGCAGGCATTTCCGGTCTTTACCGATCCGGCGATGTCGCAAACCGTAAACGCCGGTTTCGATGGTTTCGCGATCAACTATGGCACCGGCGGTATCGGCGCTGAGGTTTACGCGAACCGCATCGGCGTTGGCCCGATGGGCGGTTGCGTCGATTGCAAGTTTGAAGAGTTCTTCCTGAGCGCTTGGTCGGTCGGCGATCCGGCGATGCTGGTTGATATTCCCGCGAACTCCAGCGTGGTGCCGCCGATTAACCCGCCACCGGTGCAGCCACCGGTTCCGGCTCTGGGTCCGCCACCGGCGCTCTGTACCGCGGATCAACTCAACAATCCGACGCCGAATAATGGTTGCGCGAACCCGCGTAACCCGGCGACTGGAACTCCGTATAGTCTGACCGCGCTGCCGAAAGCGACGAAGGCTTACTATCCGGACGATCCATCGAACGTCTATCACAGCTACATCAACGACCACACGAAGTTCAGGATTCACCACGGCGGCACGGTGGCGACGCACGTTCACCACCAGCACGCGCATCAGTGGCTGATGTCGCCGAACAGCGATGAGAGCGCGTACCTCGACAGCCAGATGATCAGTCCCGGCGCGAGCTACACGCTGGAGATGACTTTCAACGGCAGCGGTAACCGCAACAAGGTCGTCGGCGATTCAATCTTCCACTGCCACTTCTATCCGCACTTCGCGGCCGGCATGTGGGCCATGTGGCGCACGCACGACACGTTCGAAGAAGGTTCGACTGTCGATGCGAACGGCATCCCGGTGACCGGCACGCGCGCTCTGCCTGACGGTGAGATCAAAGCCGGAACGCCGACGCCCGCGGTCGTGCCGATGCCGACGCTGCCGATGGCGCCGATGCCTTCGCCGGTGTTCATTCAAAACGGCCAGATCGTTTACGGCACACCACAGAATCCCGATCCGACGGGGGACAAGGTAACCATCAATCCCGGTTTCCCGTTCTTCATTCCCGGTATCGCCGGCATGCGCGCGCCGCACCCGCCACTCGATTTCGCACCTGACGGCAACGGCGGTCTCATGGACGGCGGTCTGCCGCGTCACGTTACGACCGGCGGCACGATTGGTTACGAGAAGCACGATCAGTTTGACTGGAGTAAAGACTTCGCGACGCTGAATGCGAAGCAGTTGCCGGAGCAGGGAACGCACGTCGAACAAGTGGCGATGAAGTTCTTCGGCATCCGCTGCCGCAACAGTTTCAGCCCCGACGGCGCGGCCAGCAATTGTCCCCCTGCGGTTTCAGGTTCGCCACAGATGACGCAGCCGAAACCACACGGCTTCGTGCTGAACGGATTGCCGCTTGGTCCACAACCCGGCGCGCCGTTCGCCGACCCCGCGGTCGACGATAACGGTCAGCCGATCAACGTCGATCCGACGACGCACAAGCAAGTTAAGCGCGTCTACAAAGCGGCCGCGATTCAGTTGAACGTGCTGCTCAACAAGCAGCGCTGGCACTATCCGCAGCAACGCATTCTCACTTTGTGGAACGACGTGAAGCCGACGCTCGCGTTCACGCCGAACGGCGGCGGCCGCGCGCCCGAGCCGCTCTTCTTCCGCGGTAACTCCGGCGACATCATCGAATACTGGCACACGAACCTCGTGCCGAATTATTACCTCGTCGACGACTTCCAGGTGCGCACGCCGACCGACATTCTCGGCCAGCACATTCACCTCGTGAAGTTTGACGTCACGTCTTCCGACGGCGCCGGTAACGGTTTCAATTACGAAGACGGCACGTTCAGTCCCGACGAAGTGCAGGAGATCATTCACGCGATCAACAACGGCGGTTCGTGGACGCCGTGTGCTGGTTGCGGCGCGCCCGGACCACTCGCGCCCAAGCCGCCACCAGCGGAAATCTGCGGTGGGCCAAATCCGCCCGCGCAGTGCGCGACGGCCTGGATGGGAGCGCAGACTACGATTCAACGCTGGTATCTCGATCCGGTTGTCGATAGTCAGAACGTCGATCGCACGCTTCGGACCGTGTTCACGCACGATCACTTTGGTCCTTCGACGCACCAGCAGGCAGGTCTCTACGCCGGTCTGTTAGTCGAACCGAAGAATTCGGTCTGGCAAAACACGGATGGTTCGCCGATGGGCGGCGGCACGATTAATACGCCGCCGGTGCGACCCGACGGTGGTCCAACGAGTTGGCAAGCCAACATCATCATGCCGAACGTGTCTGATAGTTATCGTGAGTTCATGCTCGAGTATCAGGACCTGCAACTCGCTTATTTCGCCGGCTCCAGGACCGAGCCGAGTCCGGTAAAGAGCGAGGGCTGGCGCGATCCGTCGCACGCCATCAACCCGGCGCATTTCACGCCGAACAACAACGTGATGCCGCGACTCGTCAGCACCGGAAATATTCCGATCACCGGCACGATGTCCGTGAACTATCGCAACGAGCCGATCTCTTTCCGCATCGGCACGCCCATGCCGGGAAATCCAAATCCGGATTTGTCCTATGCTTTCGACAATCAGGCGACCATGAAAGGGGATCCCAATTCACCGCCCGATCCGATCACGCCTCTGATGCGCGCGTATCAGGGTGACAAGGTTCAGATTCGTTTGCTCGTCGGCGCTCACGTATTCGCACACCAGTTCAACATGATGGGGCCGCAATGGTTTGCGGAACCTTCGTGGAAGAACTCCGGTTATCGCAGCGCGCAGCCGACGGGACTCTCGGAGCACTTCGAGCTGTTGTTCAATGTACCGTCTTCCTCGGCGCCGCTTCCGTTCGGAGCTTCCAATACCGTGCGCAAGTGTCCCGATAAAATGTCGGAGGGCGACTGTGTTGACTACCTGTACAGCCCGAGTCTTGACGAAACGGGTCTCGCCAATGGTTTGTGGGGCATCTTCAGATCCTACGATCCGAACGCACTCGCGAACGGTGTGAAGCCGTTGCCGAACAATCCGGTTGGACCAGGCACTAACGTCACTTACGCGACGTGTCCGGCGGGCGCGCCGCAGCGTACGTTCAACATCACGGCGATCACCGCGCAGCGATCGCTCTGGACCATTACGCCGGTTCCCAATAATCCGAAGCAAGGGGAATTGATCTTCAACGATCGTGGCCCGCGGGAGAACTGGATCGGAACGCTCATGGGCATCATGTATGTGCGTACCGAGGATCTCCAGGCCGACGGCGCCCTCAAAGTCGGCACGCCCGTTGAACCGTTGGTCCTGCGTGCCAACGCCGGCGACTGCATCAACGTCAACCTGACAAACGCACTCGCCAAATCGGCGGCCGATTCGAACTCGTTGTTGGTCTACCAACACGATTTCAACTGGCCCAGCCCGTTCAACGGCAATGCGGGCGGTATGAAGCCCGGCTATCAGAAGATGTCGAAGTTCGTCGGCCTGCATCCGCAGTTGCTCAGCTACGATGCGGCGTCAAGCCAGGGCTGGAAT
>CAMLLD010000071.1 GCA_946480785.1 uncultured Blastocatellia bacterium
GCAAGCGCGTGTACGGCGATACGATCCCCACACCTGCGAGCGACAAGCGCATCGCGGATCTCTATCACAACATCCTCTCGAAGGCTGACGTGAAGTCGATCATGTACGTCGCGATCAGAGTCGGCGACGACGTACCGGCGGCGTTTGCTCTTTCGACCACGAAAAACACGCGTGAATGGACCGAAGCAGACATCGCAATCGCGAAGGCGGTAGCTGACCAAACCGGAATCGCGATCCGCCAGGCCGAGCTTTATCAGCAGGCCGAGAGCACTTCGATTCGCGAAGCGCTTGTGAATCGTTTGACGATGGCGATTCGCGCGTCGCTGAGTTTGCCTGAGGTGCTGAGCACCGCGACCCGCGAACTCGGCAATGCGCTCTCGGCGTCGCGCGTTCACCTGTTTCTCTACAACAGCGAAGAAGTTGGTTCACCTTCGGAGCACGAGTTCCTCGCGACTGACGTGAAGAGCATTATGCCGATGGAGGTCGGCCGTAACGATCCCATTGGGTTTCGCTTGTCGGCGTCGAGCCTGCCTTTGATCATCGATGACACGTTGAACTACGACGACGCATCGCCGAAGCTGACGGATTACATTCGGGCGCAAGCGAAGCGACTCGGCGTGCGCTCGCAGATCAATTATCCGTTGATCGTCAAAGGACAATTTCGCGGCGTTTTGAGTATCCATCAAACGGATCGCACTCGCCGCTGGGCGGAGGAAGAGCTTTCGCTCGTCGAAGCACTCGCGGAACGGTTGTCGATCGGCATTGCGCAGGCGGAGTTGTTTGAGATGGTCTCGCGCGGCAAAACCGAGTGGGAAACGACTTTCGACGCGATGTCCGACGGCATCTTTATCTTCAATCGCAACGGCGAGTTGAGCCGCGTGAACCGCGCGGGCGCCGCGATGGAAGCGGTGCATCCGCGCTTGCTGCTCGGTCGGCAGTGTTGCGACATTCTGCGCACGAGCGGCGAAGATGAAGGATGCGTGGTTGAGAAGGCGTTGGAGACGTGTCGCAGCGTCACGATCGAGATCACGCCGGAACGTCTGAATCGTCCGTTACTCGTCACGATTGAACCGGTGCTCGACGACACGAACAAGGCTGCGGCTGTCGTTTGCACGGCGCGCGATCTGTCGGAGCTGCGCAAAGTGCAGGCCCTCGCGCGCGAACATCAGTCGTTGCTGAATAACATTCTCGAGAGCGCGCGCGAATCGATCTATGCGGTCGATCCTGAAGGTAATTTCAAGTGGTGCAACACCGCGACCTTGAACGGCCTGGGTTATCAACGCAACCAGTTCATCGGGCGGCCGCTGCTCGACATGGTCTACGAAAACGATCGCGATTTGGTCGCCGAGAAACTCGCGGCGGCTTTGCAAGGCGTGCCGCAAACTTACGAGATGCGCTATTTCTCGCACGACGGACATCTGCGTCACGCGCGAGTCGATAACTCGCCGCTCGTCGTCGAAGGTAAAACTACCGGCGTGCTCGGCATCGCGCGCGACATCACCGAGCAGAAAGAAGAACGCGAACGCGCCGCACGCGCCGACAAGCTGCGCGCGTTGGGCCAACTCGCATCCGGCGTGGCCCACGACTTCAACAACTCGCTCGCCGCGATACTCGGTCGCGCGCAACTCCTGCGGCGTCAGGTCAGCGAGCCCGCGCTCGTGCGTAACCTCGACATTATTCAAACCGCCGCGGAAGACGCGGCCGCGACTGTGCGCCGCATTCAAACGTTTGCGCGGAAGTCACCGGTGAAAGAGTTTGAGCTGCTCGACGTCGGCAGCTTGTTGAATGATGCGATCGAGATCACGCGCACGCGCTGGGAGAACGAAGCGCGCTTGCGCGGGCTGGAGTATGAAGTCAGGCTCGAAGCGGAAGCTGGTCAAAGCGCGTACGGCAGCGCCTCCGAATTGCGCGAAGTCTTCGTCAATCTGATCGTGAATGCCGTCGATGCGATGCCGAAAGGCGGAAAACTTTCTCTCTCCTGCCGGCGCAACGGCGACCGTTTACAACTTCAGTTCAAAGACAACGGCATGGGCATGCCTGATGACGTGAAGCAGAAGATTTTCGAGCCGTTCTTCTCGACGAAGGGCGCGCACGGAACCGGTCTCGGTTTGTCGGTCAGCTACAGCATCATGGAGCGACACGAAGGATCGATCAGTGTTGTTTCCCAACCGGGCAACGGCACCACGTTTACGATCGATCTTCCAGCCGCGATGCCGGAGACGTCCTTCGATGATGTTTCCCTGCCGGACGAGGACATCGGTCGTTTGCGCATCCTGGTCGTGGATGACGAAGAGCCGGTCAGGGAAACGCTCGCCGAGATGCTGGTCGCCGTAAATCATTCGGTTGAGTTGGCCGGCAGCGGACAAGAAGCGGTGGAGAAGCTGCGCGCGGGCTCGTTTGATTTAGTCTTTACCGATCTGGCAATGCCCGAGATGGATGGTTGGGAAACGGCGCGCGCGATCCGCAAAGAGTGGCCCAACATGCAGATCATTCTCGTGACCGGCTATGGACCCACGACTGTGCCGCCCGCGGGCGATGAAAAGCTTGTCGATGCCATCATCGGCAAGCCTTTCGATTTCGCGCAGGTCAACTCGACCCTCAACTCACTAGCGAGACAGCTTCAGAACGTTGCGGTGTGAAGCGTCCTAGTTGAAGTTCATAATTCCCGCACTCGCCGTAAACCCAACTCCGAATCCCACAACCATTGCCGGCCCCGACCATTCGCCTTTATCCGCTAGCATAAACCCGGTGGAGGCGCTGGAAAGGTTTCCGTATTGCTCCAGGACTTTGTAAGACGCGTGCACCTTTTCTGAATCGGGGCACAGGTCGAGTTGGGAACAAACGCCGTCGAGAATTTTCTTGCTGCCCGTGTGGATCAAACAATCGTCGACTTGCCGAATGTCTGACACCGGCGAGTCGGGATGTTGCAAGACGTTCTTGACGGTCGTCACCGCGTAGTGCGCGCCGCGAGCGGGTACGCTCGGCTGCATGAAGTACTGTGGTCGCCCTTTCAGAAACGGGTGTGAACTGTTGCTGACCATCGTCAACAGGTTCATGTCGTTCGGCTGATCGTTCGTCAGGTGGGAGATCGGTCCGAACGCGGGCTTTCCTTCTTCAGTACCCACGAGCAAAGCCACCGCGCCATCGCCGAAAAGCATCGATTGGATCACGAAGGTCGTGTCCAGGCGTTGCTGTTCGAAGCTCTCGGGATCGAGTTTCTGCTCTTTGCGCAATCTGATGAGCTCGCGATAACCCGCATACTCGTCACGCAGGAGCGGGGCAACGTAGGGTGTATGCGCTTCGGCCATCACGACGATCGCCAACTGTCCTGGATTCGCAGCCAGATACCATTGCGCGACCTCGATCGACTTCAGCAATACAGAACACCCTTGCGCTTGCATACTAACCGTGCGCAGCGAGCGGGAAAGCAGTCCGTGTGTCTTGCCCATGATCTCGGAAGCGAGACACGGCAACATCTGATCCGGGGTGTTGGTAGCCGCCACAAGCAGACCGATGCGATTGGGATCGCCGCCCCACTCCTCAATACAGCGGCGCGTAGCTGCGACGCCGAGTTGGGTAGTAGAACTGGTTGCTTGTTTTGGTTTACCTGAGAGGAAGTCCGGATAGTTGTTTAGGACTGAGTAACGTTGTTCGACGCCGAGAGCGCCGATAGTGTTGATGAGCTCTGGGGAGAGCTTGTGCATCAGGCTGCCCACCAACTCCGATGTGCGAAAGACATTCGTAGGCACCGAAGTCGCTGCTGATACGAGATTAATCATGTCGTTTTTTCTACTCCAAGAAGAGGGGGGTTGCCGCACCCGACCTTACTTCTAATTTCTAATTCGCTCTATGCGTTTACAACCCTTGTGCCGCAACGAGGTTTTCGGACGCCTTGTGGGCTTCGGTGCGTTAAAGTCTTTGTTTTGGACATTTAATCGCTCGCGTTTGCAGGAGTGGACTTACGGCGAGCGATAGTAGAAAACTGAGTACCAGCTACCCACTTCCTCCACAGTTACGCGAATGCTGCGAATTTTTGCAGATGGGGTGCGCCGAAAGATTGGGAAGTCAATATACACATGCGTAGCAGTTAATCATGGCTCAGCGGCCCTAAATTGTACAAAAATTGACCCTTATCGGGGCAGCGTGAAACGGCCGATAGTGTCTTCTCCGATGCTGCCGAAGTAGAGAGCGCCGTTGTGTTCGACGGTGTTGGCGATTTGGGAGTAGCAGTCGGGGGCGCCGTTTTGGAGGTTGTCGATGACGCGGCCCTGACCGTCGAGCGCGAGGACGAAGGAGTAGTGCTGAGGCGCGGGCTGGAGTGCTTTCGGTAAGCGAAAGACGACCTTGCGCAGGAACGGGTGTGGCAACAGGCGATCGAACAAAGACTGACGCGGTGTTACCAGCGACAGCCAAAATCGGTCCTTGCCGTTAGAAGAAATGCCGTCCGGAAACCCGGGGAGGTTGTCGATGAAGATGTCTGCCTGGCCCTGTTTTGGACCAGTCAGCCAGTAGCGCTGCACGCGGTACATGCCCGTTTCGGCAGCGAGGACAAACGACTGATCCGGACTCACCGCCACACCATTCGCGAAATACATCCCCGGCACTAGCGTGCGCGCCTTTTGGGTCTTCGGATCCCACGCGAGCAGACGCCCGTTCGGCTGGTGCTCGAGCAAGTCACTTACATGCTGAGACATCGGAAACTTGTTCGAAGCCTCGGTGAAGTAAATCGTGCCATCAGCCGCGACGTCGAGATCGTTCAAACAACCGAACTTCGCGCCGTCAGCTTCATCGGCCAACAGCTTCACTTCACCCGCTTTACTAATCGACAACAGGCCTTTCAACGCATCCGCGATCAGCAGATTTCCGTCGCGATCGAAAACCAATCCGAGCGGACGGCCATGTGTGTTGGCAAAGACGCGCGGCTGCGCGCCGTCAGGCTGGAGCTGAACGATGCGACCGTCTTCGAGCCCGCCGTAAATTTTTCCGTCCGCATCGATCGCGACATCTTCGGGCGAGTGGCCGTCGCCAAGACTCAGCCGCTGGACTGGCGCGAGCCGCGAGTTCTGCTGGTATGGACCAGTCAGAGTCGGAGCAACGGGCGGCGTCCATGCGGCCGGCGCGATCGACACGGGCGCGAAGAACAGATAGACGAGCGTGGCAGCAATGAGGGCGACGATGAAGGCTAGAATGTTTCGTTTCAAGTTAGTAGGGGGTTACGAGAGTGAGTTCAACGTTCGCCGCGAGCTTTCTCAACCTGGCTCTCGAGGTCGACGGTTAAGTTACGAATGCCGACCTGGTCCATCGGCTCGATCAAGCGCAATGCTTCGTCAAGAATGCGTCGCTGGTGTTGGGGCCAGTTTGGCCTGCCGGCCACGCTGCCGAGCTCGCCGTTGTAATAAGCCGCTCGCGGCGGACGCACGACTTCAACCACGTCGCGCACAACCGCGAGCATCATCGTCGGAATGTTCGCAAACTCGATGGCACGGGCGACAAGGGCACACGATTGATGACACAGCCGCGACGCCGGCACGATGAGTGCCGCCTGCACTTCGTAACGATTGAGGCGTTCGAGCAGCTTCGGCACGAGCTCTTCCACCAACCGCGACGCATCGAAAATGAACCCCGAAAAACTCCAGAACACCGGATTGAGTTGACCGATGATGCCGTTGTTTTCAAACTCGAACAGCCGCTCGATCGGCACTTGCGCGTTCATGTCCTGCTGGACCGCAGCCTGATCGTAACCGCGCGCCGCGTAGCGCAGGTCGCCGCTTTCAATTTCAACCGGAATCTCTCGGAAACTCGGATCGGAACCACCTTCAAAGGACGGTGTGCCGTCGATGTAAGCGCCTGCGGAACTGATCAGCGCGAGATTCAACATCGGCAACGCGCGCCGCGCGGGCTTGAAAGGCGCGCGACGATTGCGCACAAACGGATAGTTCGCGCCGACATCATCAGTGTCCGCGGCGTCTGCGCTGCGCTGCCACTCGTCAAAACGCCGCCGCCATCCGTCGATGTCCTCGATGATCTCCACCGCTTCTCCTTCACTATTGGCGCAGCCCGCGCGCCATCAACACCAGCGCAATCAGGGCCGCAATCATAGCAAGCCCGAGCGCATTCACCGAATACCCATGCAGGTGGTTGAACGCGATGCGCCGCGCATCATCAGATGCGATCTGATCGATCGGCACTTCCAGCGCGGCGCGTATCGCACGCATGCGAGCGGCAATCACCCAGTGACCCACACTCGTCGCGACAGCGATGAGAACAAGACAAACCGCTTCAACGATCAGCGCCACGCGACCCGTCGCATCGCGCCGCGCGACAAACAACGTCAACAGTAGCAACAACGCGATAGCAAAGCCCGCGACGTTCACCACCGAAAGCGAACGCGTCACGATCGCGCCCGCCAGTTCGCTCGCATTCGGCAGCCCGTGCGAACGTAAAACTCCAAACGCCGCGGGCGCCACGACGACGCTGAAAAACAGCGCCGCGCCAAACCAGATCGCCAGCAATATGAGTCGCGCAGAGTTAAGAATAACGAAAGGCCTTTCTATTCAAAGTCATCAACAACTGGCAGCAAGCGAATCTTCGGCGGCACGATTTCCGGCTGCGTCAACGTCCGCGGATCGGGAACACTCAACAACCATGACAACGCCGTATCGAGTTGCGCCTGATACTCGGCGAGATCGAGCGACATGAACACCGGACAGCCAAGGCGCGCAAACTTTTCTTTCGCGCGCAGGTACATCTGCCGTGCAGCGCCCGGCCGGCCGATGTCGAGATGATGAAACGCCACCGCCGATTGAATCATCGCCTGCAAGAACAACTTTTCCCGTGGTCCAACCTCGCCCATCCAGCGTTCTTCCCACGCATCGTGCGCCGCGTGAAACTCGCCCGCGTTGTAGAGGTCGATGCCCGCGATGTATTCCACCGGATACGCGGCGATGTGCGCGTCTGAGTAAGGCTCGAAAACTTCAACCATTCGTTCGTTGCGTGTTCAGCCGAGCGGCGATCACTTTCGCAGCCGTGGCACCCGCGCCGGTTGCGCCGCTGATCGTCGGCGCGAGCGGATTCGAAACGTCGCCGCACGCAAACACCATCGACACGTTCGTCTCTTGTTCGCGCGTGACCGCGATGTAACCCTGCTGGTCCAAGTCCAACTGCTCGCGAAACAAGCCGGTGTTCGGCTCGACGCCGATGCGAATCAACACGCCGCGCACGGCCAGTTGAAACGGCTTCAATCCGTCCTTGCGCAGGATCTCCACTGCTTCGACACGATCGTCGCCGATGATACGCGTCAGCACTGACTCGGTGAAGACCGTCACCGCGTGATTGGGCTGTAAACGTTCGACAAACTCACGCCGCGAGCGCAGTTTCTTACCGCGATGCACTACCGTCACAGTCGGACAAACCTCCGCGAGCAGCAACGCGTTTTCGACCGCTGCGTCGCCGCCACCGACAACGCAAACATCCTGGCCGGCGAGCAAATCTTTGTCGCGAGTCGCGGATTCTATCATCCCTTTTCCGGCAAACTCGCGCTCGCCCGGGATGTTCAAACGACGCGGACTGACGCCGGTCGCGATGATGATTGCAATCGACTGCAAACTTTCGCCACTGCGCAGCGAGATTCGTTTCGCACGCAGATCGATCGAGTCGATCTCGACACCGGTCCAAAGATCGAAGCCGGCGTCCTCAACGTCTACCGAAAAGCGTTCGAGCAGTTCGCGGCCGTTGCGAGTTTTCAGGCCGAGATAGTTGTTGATGGGGTTGTAAACGCGATGTAGCTGGCCGCCGATCTCTTCGGCGTGTTCGAGCACGAGCGTGTCGAGTCCGAGCTCGTCGCACCAAAACGCGGCGGCCAGACCGGCTGGACCAGCACCGATGATGGTCACGTCGTGCATAGTGCCTGGACCACCTGATTGGGCTCCAACCGCGACACACCCAAAGATCCCTCGTTATCAAAAAACTTCACGGCCGAAGTCATCTCGCTACTATCCGTCGCCCAATGGCCGTCGCGATTCAGTTCTTTCGCATTCAGCGCAGCTAAAGCACCGCTTAGATCGCGATGGGCGATATGTGGACGCACTACTGTTTCGGCCCACGAGTAGTACGGATAGTCGAGCCGATAAAACCATCCACCCGACGCCGGTATCGCGATCAAAAACATCTCGCCGTGCGCAAACTTCGAGATCGCAGTGAACGGCGCCGAATGCCTTGTCGGACTGAAACCACTGCCATCAAAGATCTCCGGCGCGAGCGTCACGAGCGAGATCCGCGACTCAACAAACTCGCGCACCTGCGATCGCCCGCGCTCGAAACTCTCGATCGCCTGCGCGACATTCTTCCAACCCTCACGCCACAGCGGCTCGTACGCATCAACATTCTTAAGCAACCGCTCAACTTCCGGAAATATCAACTCATACGCCAGCGCATCGTTATCCGCTATGCGTGTCGCAAACTCCCTCCCAGCGAGCATCTGCGCCAACGGCGAACCATCATCATTACTCGGACTCGACTGTTCCGCGCCCTGAATCGCGATACTGACCTTCACACCTTCATCACTCGAGTGCTCAGAAAAGTCTCCCGCTTCCGCCGCCGCGATCAAAACATCCCGATACTCCAAAGCACGCTCGCCATTCAAAACGACCCAGCACGACAACACCCCATCGCAATCGAAATGATTGTTCACCACCAAATCAACGCCTTGAGTAAAGACCTGCGGGTCAGCCGAACCGACGAGATTCAGCGCGATCTCCGTCGACGTGTCGGCCTTCAGTTCCGCGGCCGTCTCGTTACCTTCCCAATGCGAAAGATGAATGCTGTTCGGGACCACGCCGTCGACCGACAACTTCGGCGTATTTTCAAGCGCATCGGTGTAAAACTCGAATCTCATGGGCGAGAGTGTAGCGCAGGCCCGCCACAAACGCGTAAGATACCGGCGTTATGGAAGAGATCACTCCAACCGAACTAAAGCAACGCCTCGACAACGGCGACGACCTGCAAATCATCGACGTCCGCGAAGACAGTGAAGTCGCGATCGGGCGCATTCCCAACTCGAAACACATTCCGCTCGCACAAGTGTTGTCGCGCATGGACGAGATCGATCCAAACCGCGAAACAGTCGTGCACTGCAAGATGGGCGGCCGCAGCGCGCGCGCGATTGACGCGCTACAACGCTCGGGCTACACAGGAAAACTGCTCAACTTAAAAGGCGGGATTATCGGTTGGTCCAACGACGTCGATCCGAGCGTTCCGAAGTACTGAAGATCACTTCGTGATGCCGTCGAGTTCGATGTAGCGGCTAAGCCTCGTGATCACCATTCCGTCTTCACATTCCATGCGGCACGAAAGCGCGGGTCTGTCGTTCTGCTCGGTCTGACCTTTGAGGTGATACCAGACCTGGCAGTTGGTACATTCTCCATTCCAGCAGAAGTCGCCGTAGGAGATCGTGTTGATCGAGAGGTACTGAAAACAGCGCAGCAGACGGTTTTTCTCCGGCACTTCAACTGACTTGCCGACGATCTCGATAGTGACAAGCTTGTCGTAAGGGTCCAGCAGATCGGCAGCAAACTGGTCAACGCCGTTGCTTGCTGCACTTTGTTCACTCATAGGCAGCGGCAGTATAATCGCTCCCTCTAAATTTGTAACCAAAACGCGGGGGTAAATGCGTTGTCCTTAGTGATCTATGTCAAGCCGGGTTGTCCGTATTGTCAGCAAGCGCGCGAACACTACACACACAAAGGCATTCCATTCATCGAGTACGACGCGCAAAACGATAAAGCACGTCGTGCCGAGATGTTCTCTTATTCAGGCGGCGATCCGACCGTGCCGTGCATCGTGGAAGACGGTAAATATGTAGGTTCCGGTTGGGGAAATCCGCCACGCGGTTGAACGGTTCACGACTAAGCCGGCCGGGCGCCGGCTTTCAACAAAACCTGCCTTGCTCTCCACACTCTAATTCGAGAAGGAAGGTGCTCCATGCGGAAAAGTTCTATTCACGTTTTTACGGTCGTGTTTTTTGTCGCGTCCGTGCTTTCAAGTAATGGCGCATTGAAGGCACAATCAAACGGAGGCTCCGCGCCACCGAAACCACCAATGGCAGAGAAGAAAGCGAAGACTACCAACATTCACGGCGTGACGCTGGTTGACGATTATTTCTGGCTCCGTGAAAAAACGAATCCCGCGGTGCTCGCGCACCTGAAAGCTGAAGACGCTTACGCGGAAGAGGTGATGAAACCGACCGCGCAGCTTCAGGAGCAGCTTTACAACGAGATGCTCAGCCACATCAAACAAACGGATGTGACCGTGCCGTATCGCTGGGGCGATTATTTCTATTACACGCGCACCGAAGAAGGTAAGCAGTATCCGATCTTCTGTCGCAAACGCGGCAGCACCGACGCGCCGGAAGAAGTCGTGATCGACCAGAACGAGCTCGCGAAGGGCCAGAAGTTCATGGGCATCGGCCTGTTCGCTCCGAGTGACGACGGCAACCTGCTCGCTTACAGCACTGACAACACCGGCTATCGCCAGTACACGCTGCAAATCAAAGATCTGCGCACCGGTAAACTGCTGCCCGAGCACGTCGAACGCGTGAACTATCTCGCCTGGGCCACTGACAACAAAACAATTTTCTACGTGACTGAAGACGCGGTCACCAAACGCAGCGATAAGTTTTTCCGCCACGTTCTCGGCACGGATAAAACCGATCTGGTCTACGACGAAAAAGACGAGCTGTTTGACATCGCCGCTTTCCGTTCGCGCGACAAAGCCGTGATCTTTGTTAACGCTGCCAGCAAGACGTCAACTGACGTGCGCTATCTGCCGGCAAACGATCCGACTGCTTCGTTGAAAGTGATCCTCGCGCGCCAGCCGGAGCACGAGTACGACGTCGATCATCGCGGCGATCTGTTCTACATTCGCACCAACAAAGGCGCGAAGAACTTTCGCGTCGTGACTGCGCCCGTCAGCGATCCGTCAGAAAAGAATTGGAAAGAATTTGTCGAACACCGGCCGGCGGTGAAGGTCGAAGGCATCGATCTGTTTGCCGATCACGCCGTGCTTTCTGAGTGGGAAAACGGACTGCAACAGCTCGAAGTACTGAACTTCAAGACCAATAAGCGAAACCGCGTTCAGTTTCCCGAACCGGTGTATTCCGCTGAGCTGAGAAATAATCCTGAATTCAACACTTCGGTCGTTCGTTATGCCTACGACTCGATGGTGACGCCGCCGTCAATGTTCGACTACGACATGAACACCGGCAAGTCGACGCTGTTGAAGCAGACCGAAGTGCCTGGTGGTTTCGATCGCGCGAACTACAAAGCCGAGCGCGTGTTTGCCACCGCTGCCGACGGCACGAAGATCCCGATTTCGGTCGTGTATCGCAAAGGCGTGAAGCTCGATGGTTCGGCGCCGATGCTGCTTTACGGTTACGGATCGTATGGAATCTCCATTCCGCCGACGTTCTCATCGCGGCGGCTTAGTTTGCTCGATCGAGGCGTGGTCTACGCGATCGCGCACATTCGTGGTGGTGGTGAGCTTGGGGAAGAGTGGCGTCAGGCCGGACGCATGATGAACAAGCTCAACACGTTTACCGACTTCATCGCGTCTGCTGAAGCGCTCGTGAAAATGAAGTACACGTCGAGCGATCGGCTCGTTATCGAAGGCGGCAGCGCGGGCGGCTTGTTGATGGGCGCTGTGAGCAACATGCGACCAGATCTGTTTAGGGCCGTCGTTTCGCACGTGCCTTTTGTCGACGTGCTCAACACGATGCTCGACGCGACGTTGCCGTTGACGACGAGCGAGTATATCGAGTGGGGCAATCCAAACGAGAAGCCCGCGTTTGAATACATGAAGCAGTACTCGCCTTACGACAACGTCGCGAAGAAGAATTATCCGGCGACGCTCGTGAAGGTTTCACTCAACGACAGCCAGGTGCCCTATTGGGAAGGCACGAAGCTCGTCGCCAAGCTGCGCGCGATGAAGACCGACAACAACCCGCTGCTGTTGAAGGTGAATTTCGGCGCGGGCCACGGCGGCGCGTCCGGCCGCTACGACGCTTTACGCGAAACAGCATTTGACTACGCGTTCATGCTGTGGCAAATGGGTATCGCGGAAACGAAGACGGAATGATCGGTTCGACGCTGGGGAATTACAAAATCCTCGAGAAGCTCGGTGAGGGCGGTCAGGGAACGGTCTATAAGGCTGTCGATTCAAAGCTCGGCCGCACCCTTGTAATCAAGGTCCTGCCCGCCGAACTCACCTCGAAAGAAGCGAACCTCAAACGCTTCGAACGCGAAGCGCGTCTCGCTTCTGCGCTCGATCATCCGAACATCTGCACCATCTTCGATCTCAACGAGATCGACGGCGTCCATTTCATCGCGATGCAATTCATCGACGGCCGCAACGTGCGACAGCTCGTGCACGGCCGTCCGTTATCACTCGAAAGCGCGCTCTCAATCGCGTTGCAAACCGCCGAAGCACTTTCCGCCGCTCACGCGCGCGGCATCATTCATCGTGACATCAAAGCCGGCAACGTGATGGTCACGCCGACCGGCCAGGTGAAAGTGCTCGACTTCGGGCTCGCGAAACTTCTCGACGAAGACGCCGCCCGCACGTCCGGCATTCATCACACCGAGATCACTGAAGTCGGGATTCCTTACGGCACCGCGACCTACGCCGCTCCCGAACAAGCGCGCGGCGATCGCGTCGATGCGCGCGCCGATATCTTTTCGACCGGCGTGTTGCTTTACGAAATGCTGACCGGGACGTGGCCGTTCCAGGGACAGACCGCGGTGGAAGTGCGTCACGCGGTTCTGCACGAAGAGCCGAAGCCGATTGCCGCAATGCGCCCCGGCCGCGTGCCCGCGCGACTGCAGGAGATCGTCGACAAAGCACTCGCGAAAGATCCGCGCAATCGTTATCAAAGAATCTCGCACTTCGCCGACGATCTGCGTGCGGTGATTCGCGAGCTCGGCACGGAATTTCTGCCGGGCATCGACGAAGCAACGACGCCGGTCGCGCCCAAACACATGACGCCGCGCAGCCCGGTGACGCGCGCGTTGCGTTGGTTGACGGGCGCGAAAGCAGCCGAAGCGGGCTCGGGCAGTTCCGGCAAATCGCCGACGCGCTCGCGCGATCAGGATGAGAGTCCGTTGACGAGTCATGGCGATCGCGAGCGCAAGAGCGTCGCGATCCTGCCTTTCAAAAACGTCGGCAACGATCGCGAGATCGATTTTTATCAGTTCTCGTTGGCTGATGCGGTGATCACTGAGCTCGCGCGTGTTCGCGCGCTCGTGGTGCGACCTTCGTCGGTGATCGTGAAGTATCAGAACAAGACTGTCGATCCGGCTGAGGCCGGTCGCGAGTTGAAAGTGGACGCGATTCTCACGGCGACTTTCCTGCGCGCTGGCGATCGTTTGCGCGTCACGGCCCAACTGCTCGACGTGCGTACGAGCGAGATTCTTTGGAGTGAACGCATCGACGCCGACGCCAGCGACATCATCGGTGTGCAGGACACGATCGTGCAGCGCATCGTCGAAGGTCTGCGGCTCGAGCTCAGTCCCGATGAGAAAGTGCAACTCGCGAAAGGCGCAACCGCCGACGCCGCTGCTTCGGACGAGTACCTGCGCGGCCGCGACTGTCTCGCGACGTTCATCTATCACACCATCGAACGCGAACAGCTCGATTCGGCCATCGAACACTTTCGGCGTGCGGTCGAGATCGATCCGCAATACGCGCTCGCGTATTCCGGGCTCGGCAGTGCTTACGTCAATCGCGTGTTGAAGGGTTTGGGCCAGACGGGCGATCACGAGAAGGCGAAGCTCGCTTTCAAGAAAGCGCTCGCGCTCGATCCGATGCTGCTCGAAGCGCGCCGCCACATGGTGTTCATCTATCTCACGGGGGGACAAAAGCAGAAGGCGCGCGAGGCGATCGATGCGCTGCGGCGCGAGTATCCGAATGATTCCGGCGTGCACTTCGTGCGCGGCGTGATCGCGCGGCTCGACAGTGATTACGAAACGGCGCTGCGCAGTTTCGAGCGGATGGCGAAGTTGAATCCGGAAGAACGCGTGGTCGCGAGCTACAGCCGCGCGCGCATCTTCATGTATCAACGACAGTATGACGAAGCGTGGCGCGAGCTCGATGAAGGCGCGGCGATCGAGCCCGAGCATCCGATGATCAAGGTGTTTCGCGCGCGCGTGCTTTTCCTGCGCGGTGAAGTGGATGAAGCGTTGCACATTGTCGAGCAGGTGCTGGTACGGCATCCGCAAATGGACGGCATCCGGCCGATCCTCGCGATCTGTTTGAGCGCGCAGGGACAACACACGAAAGCGAATGAACAGTTGACGACGAAAGTCCGTCAGGTGGCCGAGGCTGATTACGACATCGCTTACTGGCTTGCTTCCGCGTATCTTCTTCAGGGCCGGCAGGTCGAAGCGTTGCGCTGGCTGGAGACGGCGATTCGACTCGGCAACGAGAACTATCGCTGGTTTGAGTCGGATCCAAATTGGGCTGACATGCATGAAGACCCGCGTTTCGTCGAACTGATGAAGGGAATCAAGAGCCGCGCCCCCGCGCTGAAGGACCAGACTGCATGAGAACTTATGTCGTCGGTGACATACATGGCCGTTGCGCGCAGCTCCTCAATCTGCTCGACATGCTGCCGCGCGATCCGCAGACGGACACGCTGGTGTTTCTCGGCGACCTGATCGATCGCGGCGCTGATGCGCCGGGATGTGTGGACCATATCGTCAAACTCACGCGCGAGAACCCCGAGCGGGTGATCTGTCTGCGCGGCAATCACGAACAGATGTTGCTGGATTTTGTCGACGGCAAGAGCACGATCTGGCTGACGCCGGTAACGGGCGGTGAGCGCACGTTTGAGCAGTACACGGGTTTGCCCGGACGCGTGCACAACGAAGCGGAGTTGGAAGAGATGCGGAACGCGTTTGCGCAAGCGTTTCCGGCGGAACATCTCGAGTTTATGCGGCGGCTGCCGTTTTATTATGAAGACGAGCACGCGATTTACGTGCACGCGGGTTTGGATGAAGGAAAGCATCCGCGCGAGAGTTCGCCGCTCTCGTTGCTGTGGATGCGCGACATGGATTTTTATAAGAACTACCGCGGCAAGCCGTGTGTGTTTGGTCACACGCCGACGCCGTTGTTGCCCTTGCGCGGGCGTTTAGGCCGTCACGGCATTTATATCTCTCACAGCGCCGTCGGTCTCGACACCGGTTACAACCATCAATCACCCTTGAGTTGTCTCTCGCTGCCCGACTTCAGCCTCTATCAAACCTTCGCGGACGGCCACGAAGAGACCCACCAAATCACATCCTTCATCCCCGAGACCCTGCGCGAGATGCAACGCCGCGCCGGCTTGGCGGACTAACTCTGAGTTCACTATTTGCTAACTTCTGATGTCCAATCTTGTTAATTGCGTGAATTATGTCTGTTTGATTTGTACTCGCGAAATTTTCTCTTTACTTGTACTGAAGAACCAAAGTTAATCAGCAATCCGTCATCGACGTGAGTAGCATTCAAGTAATGAACCAGTTGAAGCTCATGTTGTTTTAGTAGGTTCTGAACGGCCTTAACCTCAACAATCAATTGCCCGTCTATCCAGAGATCTGTGTAATAACTGCCAAGGTTGTGTCCTTCGTACCAAACTCGAAGCTCTTCTTGTTGCCTGACCTCAATATTTAATTTGTTTAGTTCAATCTTGAGGGCATTTTCATAGATCTTTTCCAGAAAACCTGAACCAAGAACATTGTGGATTTTGTAAGCACAGCCAATGATGGTGTGAGTAAGTTTGTTGATCTCCATCGCATCCTCCGTGAGGTAAAGGTTTTTGACAGGATGACAGAATTTACAGGATTAGGATCAGTCAATCAAGGCGTTCATATTTGTAGCGGGGGTTGTTCAGGATGCGCTTGTGCATGTACTGGCCGATCGATTCGGCGCTCATGAGGCCTTCGAATTCGAACGGCGGTACATTGAAGTAACGGTACTTGTCACCCGTGCGGAAGATGGCATCGAACTGCTGCGCCTTTTCGTCGTAACGAACGAACTCGAGCATTTCGGATTCAACCGGAATCCACTTACTGCCTGTAGATCTCGCCGCCGGCATCGACAAACTCCCTGGCTTTCTCTTGCATTCCCATCGTCAACGCTGCGGCTTCGTCGACTTGCTTCTGGGCGGCGTACTCGCGTACGTCCTGGGTGATCTTCATGGAACAGAAGTGAGGGCCACACATCGAACAGAAGTGTGCGAGCTTCGCGCCCTCCTGCGGTAACGTCTCGTCGTGATACTCACGCGCGACCTTAGGATCGAGCGAGAGATTGAACTGGTCCTCCCAGCGAAACTCGAAACGCGCTTTCGATAACGCGTTGTCGCGATACTGCGCACCCGGATGCCCCTTCGCGAGATCCGCCGCGTGCGCGGCAAGCTTGTAAGCAATCACGCCATCTTTGACGTCTTTCTTGTTCGGCAAACCAAGATGCTCTTTCGGCGTCACGTAACAAAGCATCGCCGTGCCGAACCAGCCAATCATCGCCGCGCCGATCGCGGACGTGATGTGATCGTAACCCGGCGCGATGTCGGTCGTGAGTGGTCCAAGCGTGTAGAACGGCGCTTCATGACAAGTCTCGAGCTGCTTGTCCATGTTTTCCTTGATGAGATGCATCGGCACGTGACCCGGCCCTTCGATCATCACCTGGCAATCTTGTTCCCACGCAATCTTCGTCAGCTCGCCGAGCGTTTCGAGCTCCGCAAACTGCGCTTCATCATTCGCGTCGGCAATCGAGCCCGGACGCAAACCATCGCCCAGCGAAAACGAAACGTCATACGCAGCCATGATCTCGCAGATCTCGCGAAAGCGTGTGTAAAGAAAACTCTCTTCATGATGCGCGAGACACCACTTTGCGAGGATCGATCCGCCACGACTCACGATCCCCGTGGTACGTCGCGCAGTCAACGGAATGTAAGCGAGACGCACACCGGCGTGAATCGTGAAGTAATCGACGCCTTGTTCCGCCTGCTCGATCAACGTGTCGCGAAAAATCTCCCATGTCAGTTCTTCCGCTTTGCCGCCGACCTTTTCGAGCGCTTGATAAATCGGCACCGTGCCGATCGGCACCGGCGAGTTGCGAATGATCCATTCGCGCGTCGCGTGAATGTTCTTGCCGGTCGAAAGGTCCATCACCGTGTCGGAACCGCAGCGAATGGACCAACGCATCTTGTCGACTTCTTCTTCAATCGACGAAGCAACCGCGGAGTTACCGATGTTCGCGTTGATTTTGACGAGGAAGTTGCGGCCGATGATCATCGGCTCTGATTCGGGATGATTGATGTTCGCGGGAATGATCGCGCGACCGCGCGCGACTTCCGCACGCACAAACTCCGGCGTCACGTATTGCGGAATCGCCGCGCCAAACGACTGTCCCGGATGCTGGTGTAACAACGAATCACGCGGCGCAGCGCCCAATTCCCACGCAGCCTCACGCCCAAGATTTTCACGGATCGCGATGAACTCCATTTCCGGCGTGACGATCCCGCGCCGCGCGTAATGTAGTTGCGTGACACACGCACCCGGCCTTGCGCGCAACACCTTTCGCTGCGAAACAGGAAACTCTTCCAGCCTGCCGACGTCTTTTACCCGCGCCCGGCTCGCTGCCGCAAAACTCAAGTAACCGTCGTCGATCGGCTGCACCGAACGGCCTTCGTACTCTTCAACGTCGCCACGCGCCAAAATCCACTCGCGCCGCAACGCCGGCAGTCCCTTCACGCTCTCGCACTCAGCTTCCGGATCGCCCCACGGTCCGCTCGTGTCGTAAACGCGCACCGGCGGATTCGGCGCCAACGTTCCATCCAGCTCACGCGAAGCACTCTGCGCGATCTCGCGAAACGGCACGCGCACGCCCGGCAATTTGCCCTCAACGTAAACGCGCCGCGAGTTTGGTAATGATCTGTTTTCACCCGTTTCGATCGGTGTTGCTTTTGTTCCTGCGCTCATGCGCAAAGTATAATCTCGCCGCTACGCCCAACCTAATCGACCATCCGGAGAAACAGATGCTGAAAAGGCTTGTCGCCCTGTCGCTCGTCTTGTCGCTTTTGACGCTGCCAATTCTCGCGCAAAACGGAAGCGGAGATCTGCTCGCCCGCATCCGCGCCGAAGCAATGGAGCGTTCGCAGATCATGAAGACCATGCACATGTTCACCGACGTTTATGGACCACGCCTGACCGGCTCGCCCAATCACAAGGCCGCCGCCGACTGGGCCGTGAAACAGATGACCGCATGGGGCTTCGACAACGCGCATCTCGAGCCGTGGAACTTCAATCATCCGGGTTGGCTCAACGAACGGCTCACGGCGCATATCATCGCGCCCGTGAAAGATCCGCTCGTGTGTGAAGTGCTGTCGTGGACGCCGAGCACGAAAGGCACCGTCACCGCGAAAGCGTTGCAACTGATGCTGCCGGAGCACCCGACGCAGGAACAACTGACGGCGTTCTTCGCGAGCAACAAAGCGCGCGTGCGCGGACGCATCGTGCTTGTCGGCAAAGCTACTGTCGTTCCGGTTAATCTGAATCCGCCGGCGAAGCGAATGACAGACGAACAGGCGGAACGGCGCTTTGGTCCAAACGCGCAGCCGTTTGCTTTTCCTGGACCATCGCCGACGCCGTCGGTCGCGCCTGATGCGCCGAAGCCGTTGACGAATCGTCAACTCAATGAGCAGGTCGCCGCGTTTTTGAAAGACAGCGGCGCGCTGATCCAGGTGAACGATGCGGGTCGCGAGTTTCGGCAAATCCGCGCTTTCAACAATACGACGTTTGATGTCGATCGAGTGCTGCCGACGGTCGTGATGAGCAACGAAGACTTTGGCCGCATCACGCGCATCATGAACGACGGCACCGACGTGACGCTGGAATTCAACATCGTGAATCACGTCTATCCCGAAGGCGCGACGTCTTACAACACGGTCGCCGAGATTCGCGGGACTGATAAAGCCGATGAAGTGATCATGCTCGGCGGCCATCTCGATTCATGGCACGCCGCGACGGGCGCGACGGACAATGCGATCGGCTGCGCGATCATGATGGAAGCAGCGCGCATTCTGAAGACGCTCGGCGTGAAGCCACGGCGTACGATTCGTGTTGCGTTGTGGAGCGGCGAGGAAGAGGGGCTGCTCGGCTCGCAAGCTTACGTGAAAGATCACTTTGGCTCGTTTGAAGAACCGAAACCGGGCTACGAGAAGTTTGGTGGCTATTTCAATATCGACTCGGGCACCGGGCGTGTGCGCGGCGCGGGCGTGTTTGGACCACCGGAAGCGGCGAACATCATGCGCGAGATACTCGCGCCGTTTAAGGGCGACGGTGTGGTTGGCGCGACGGCGACGCGCAGCCGGCGGCTTGGTGGTTCGGATAACACGTCGTTCAATAACGCCGGTTTGCCGGGCATCGGCATGGGCCAGGATCCGATCGAGTACCAGAGCAACACGTGGCACACGAACCTCGACACGTACGAACGGATTGTTGAAGACGACGTGAAGAAGGATGCGATGATCGTGGCGTGGTCCGCTTATCAGTTGGCGATGCGCGATGAGATGTTGCCGCGACTCTCGAAAGCGGACATGCCGCCGAAGCCGCCGGACGAATCTCCGCAACCCGCGCGTCCCACGCGACGTACGGACACTTCGAGCGGTTCATCGACAAGATCTACACGAACTCGTGGTCATTAAGTTATTGCGGTTTCGATCGGCTTGACGGTTTGATCGGTTCGTAATCCCACCGACGCAGTCGGTGGCCGGAGGTTCGTTGGCCTTAAGTCGCCGACAGTTTCTGAGGCGCGGTGCGGTTGCTATCGCGGGTGCGGGCTTCGCAAAGAGTTCGCTGGCGCGCGGCGCGACAGCAGCGATCGTTAATGGCCCGGCCAAGAAGGTGCTCGTTTTGGGCGCTGGAATGGCCGGGCTCGTTGCTGCTTACGAACTCACGCAGCGAGGCCACGACGTGACCGTGCTCGAAGCGCGCACGCGTTCGGGCGGCCGCTTACACACGCTGCGCGAACCTTTCTCCGATGGCCTTTACGCCGACGAAGGCGCAGCGCGTATTCCTGCGAATCACGACCTCACGCTCAAGTACGTGAAGCAGTTTGACCTCCCGCTCGAACCGTTTTATCCGTTGCGGCTCAACGCGATTCGTTTCGATCGTGGTAGTCGCGAAGAAGTGCCGATCGACGGCTTCACCGATGCGATGACGCAGAATTACGGCGGAGAGTTGGGCGGGCGACCCGAGCATTGGCAGAAGATCAAAGGCGGCACGGATTTGTTGCCGCAAGCGTTCGCCGCACGATTGGAGAAGAAAATCATTTACAGCGCGCCCGTGGTGCGAATCGAGCAGGATGCGAACGCCGCGCGCGTCGTTTTTCTGAAAGCGGGCGCGCCGCAAACGTTAACAGCAGACGCCGTGCTCGTGACGATTCCGTTTTCCGTTTTGCGCAACGTTGAGTTGCCGGCGTTGTCTGAACGAAAGCGCGACGTGATCGGCCGGACGCATTACGACGCGGTGGCGCGAGTCTTTCTGCAAACGAAGAATCGTTTTTGGGAAGCGCACGGGTTGAACGGGTTTGCGTTCACGAGCGGCGCGATCGAGATTTGGCAGCCGACGTGGAGCCGCCTGGACCGCGTGGAATCCTGATGACTTACGCGCGGACAGGCGAAGCCGAGCGCATCACGAGTTTGAAAGAGAAGGATCGGATCGAAACGACGTTGAAGCAGCTTGACGGGATCTTTTCCGGTCTCCGCGCAAACTTCGAACGCGGTGCGACGAAGTGTTGGCTCGATGACGAATGGTCGCGCGGCGCGTGGAGTTATGTCGGCTTCACCGACTTCCCCACAGCAATTTCAACCGAAGGACGCATCTACTTCGCGGGCGAACACCTCTCCCCCTGGCCCTCCTGGATGCAAGGCGCCCTCTCCTCCGGCCTCCGCGCCATGAAAGAGATCGACGGCGCGCAGTCTGCAGCCGCGAACGTTGTTCGTGTTTAGCGTGGCGACCTAGATGGCGCTCACAGTCAATTTTGGGAGAGCTAGCCTTCGTTTTCTTCGAAGAACAAGTCATCGACGGGCATCGTCCAGCCGGGCAGTGCCGGCTCTGCTTCCGCAAAGTCTCCACGTCTATAAATCGTCGGAGTTCGCGGCTCGGTGGCCCGGTACACCTTCACGACATCGTCGCTCAACAGATCCACGTCCCAAACGACAAGCGTTCCGGCTGCGAAATAGTCGTCACGTTTCGCGGCCATCTGACGTTCAGCGCGCGGGCCATAATCACTCTCGCTACGAATTTCGACGGCAAAGATCGGCGCTCCGTCACTAAACTTCATCGTGAGTTTGCCCACGTAGAACGCCGCATCAGGACTAAACGATCTGCGATGAGGTAAGTTGACGACGAAAGCGGTGTTATCGCCAATTGCGACGCCCCGCCGTGTAACCTTCTCGTATAAGGCCAGCGCGATGGTGATTTGCCGGGCGGCATAGTGAGGTAAACCTCCCGTAGGTGACATATGTACGATTTCTCCGTTGACGAGCTCAGCCTTGCCCTCGACCTTGTAGAGATCTTCGATTGTGGCTTCGACTTTCATGCTCATAGGCAGTTGTGAGTATTTTCTAAACTTCGTAGCTGCATAGTATCACGCGTTTTAGAAAACGCAACTGAGGTTACGGCTTCGCGATCACTAAAGGTGTGGCTTCGAGTTCGCGGCGGTAGAAGACGCGCGGGCGCTGGAGGGAGCGCTGCGAGGGATCGCTCACGTTTGACTCGCCTTCGGTGAAGGAGATCTCGAGGCCGAGGCCGCGGCCTTGCGTCATCTTCTCCTGCTGCATCTGTGGTACGCGTTCGGTCGCGAAGTCAAGCCACTCGCGCGCAATCAGGACGCCGTCTTTCGGCGACGTGTCGGCGACCGGCGTTTTCAATCCCTCTTCGACCAATGCATAAGTGAGATAACCATGACCGAGTTGCGCGGCTTCAAGCGCGGCCTGGAAACTCTGCGCCGCCGTCAGGATGTACATGCCTTTCTCATACGCGAGTTGGGCCAGGCCTTTCGAATTCATCGGACCGCGACGCTTCTCTTCCGCTTCGAGCGCCTGACCGGAGTTACACGCATCGATGATCAGCAACAGGTGCGCGGCGTCGAGTCCTTCGACCGCGGTTTCCAATTCGAGATCGGAAATGCTGTGCGCGAGAATCGTCTTGAGACCTTCTTCGGTGAGCTTCGTGCGCTCGCCCGTGTAACCAAGATCGTGCGGAATCAGATAGAAACGCTGTGACTGCGCGGTGCCGTGACCAGCGTAGTAAATGATCACGGTGTCTTCCGGTTCCACGCGCTTCAAGGTATCGAGTGGACCAGCTTTCAGCGAGGGTGGGCCAGCTTCACCCGCTAGTCGCTTGATCGCGGCAAGGATGTTTGCCTTCGTCGCGTCCTGATCGAGCAGTTGCACGACTTCAACGCGGTCGAACTCGCCAAGCTGCGCCTGCCGCTTGCGCACTTCGTCGCCAAAATCGCGTGCGTCGGCGGACGCATACTTCAAGTTGTACTGCGGATTCGCATACTCATTCACACCCACCGCGATGATGTAAGCGGTGCCTTTGCGCTTCAACGTCTCCGCGCCGGTGAACACAAGGGGCGCATCCTTGCTCTTCACGTTGTCGCGATTGAACGCGTAAGCGACGAGCCGATTCGGCCCGGCCGTGACCGTGATCTCCTCTTCGAGTGAGACGGAAGGCTTGCCCTGCAACACGTCGCCGTGCCAAACCTTCACGAGCGATCCGTTGCGAAACAGACGCACGTCTCGCGCGCCCGCGCCTTGCGGATTGTCTTTGTCAGCGGGCGCATCGGTGACGTCGATCTTCACTTTGATCATGCGCGAAGCAATCGCGGCGTCGGGTGCTTGCTGGTCCACCAAAGACAACTTCACGACCGGCTGGCGTCGATCCTTTTTCGAAACGTCCTGCGCGACGCGCGGCCGTTTGCCGTTGAAGATGTCCGACAGCAAACCGGGATAATAAAATTCGTTGAAGAACCATTCGATCGGCGCGACGTTGAACGTCTCCTGGTTGTAGCGCCAAAGAATTTGGTTCCACGAAACAGGCGTGCCGTCGAACAGACCCTGCGGCGTGACGACCATCCATTCGCCGCCGTCGTCGAGCGAAATCAGCGTTAACAAGTGCTCGCCGGTTTTCGCGTCCCACAAAAACGTGCTGCCGTCTTCGCCCGCGGAAGCGAGTAAGCGACCGTCGGGACTGAAGTCGAGGGAATCGATGTTCGCCGTGTGGCCGCTCAACGTGATCACGTCGCGCTTCGCGGCGAGATCCCAGATCTTGATCGTGTTGTCAGTGCCGCCGGTTGCGAGCAGTTTGCCGTCACGACTAAACGCGACTTTATCGACCGCGCGACCGTGACCTTGCAACACTCCGATCTGCTGACCGGACGCAACGTCCCAAATCTTCACCTGGCCGATCGCTTCGACTTTGAAGTCCTTCATCAAGTCGGCCGGATCGGGCTGCGGTGATCCCCTGGAACCTTTCTGCCGCTTGCCACCCGACTTTCCACTAAGGGCACTTTGCATCATCGCGGCCATGTCGATGTTTGACTTCGTCTCAACACCGCCCGTCACCAACGTCTTGCCGTCGGGACTAAACGCGAGCGACGTCACGGTGCGGCCCGGTGTTCCCGCCGCCAGCGTGCCCATCACGTTCGTCATCATCGCCGAGATGTCGGCCATGTTCGGCATCTGCGGCATTTGCCCGCGCTTGATCTGACCGGGGTTGAAAACAGGCGGCGTGAACGTAGTCGCCGGCGCGGTCCCGAGGTCGCGCAACTTGCTCCCTGACTTCACGTCCCACAGCGAAATCTGGTTCGTCAAACCAAGCCCTGAACTGATGGTCGCGATCACGCTGCTGTCGCCGCTGAACTCCGCTTCATTCGGAATGCCGTTCGTCACCAGCGACTGCAACTCGCGCCCGGTCTTCACGTCCCAAATCTTTACCTGACTGCCGCGTGCAAACGACGTTGGGGTAACTTGTCGCTGATCGTCGCTTGGACCATACACAACCGCGAGCAGCGAACCGTCGCGACTGAAGTGCAGCTTCTGCACAACGCCAACTTCGCCAGACGGCGCGAGCTGGAACAACTGCTTCCCACTCGGCACTTCGACAAGATTCAGCACGTTGTTGTTCCACGTCATGACTGCCAGCACGCGTCCGTCAGGACTCGGCATGCCCAAAGTCTTCTCCGCTGAAGCAGACGCAGACGCCGGAATGACGCGCAAGCCGCGACCGGTGCGCAGGTCCCAACGCGTCCTCCCGCCGGACCAAAGCTGCGTGCCGTCGGGACTGAACGACACGTTGTAGGCCATGTTCGTGCGGCCGTTGAGATTCGAAACACGCTTGCCGGTGTCGGTTTCCCAAATGATCGTGTCGGTGTCGAAGCCGCCGGTGGCGATGCGTTTGCCGTCCTCGCTGAACGCGATGTACGCGTCGGCCTGCGCGGTGAATGCGCCGCTGTTCGGCACCTTTATCTGCGTCAATTCACGGCCGCTCGCAACGTCCCAAAGCCTCACGACGTACTGCTCCGATAGCGCGAGCACGCGGCCGTCGCGGCTGAACTTGAGCGGCGGATAGTCTTTCGTGGCCTGGCCCAACTCCTGTTCTTTCTTCGTCGCGAGATCCCACAACTTGAGACGTTTGTCGATCAAGCCGGCGGCGAGAATGCGACCGTCCGGCGTGAAAGCGAAGTTGATGTTTTCGATGCGTTTGTCCGAGAGCTTCACGTTGCGCACTTCGCGCCCGCTGGCAAGATCGATGACGCGCGCGTGTGGTTCGGAGTCGTCTATGAGCAGGACGAGTTGTGTGCCGTCGGGGGAGAGCGCGATCGCGCCGTCCGTGCCGGTAAATCCCGAGACGTCGGGACCGCTCAGCTCGATCGTGCGCAACTCGCGGCCGGTGTTGAGGTCCCACACGCGCACGGCGTCGCTCATCGTTACGAGTTGGTTGTTGGCGGCGAAGGCGAGGAAGTAAACGCCGACTGCGGCGGAGATCGTTGCTTGTGGACCAGCGAGTGTTTGCAGTTCGCGGCCGCTGTTGACGTCCCAAACCTTGACTGAGTTGTCGGCGGCTGAGGCGGCGATGAGACGGCTGTCGCGGCTGAAGGCGATCGAGGGCGCGAGGCCGGGCGCGGTCTGGCCGCTGCTCGAGAGATCGCGCAGTTTGCGGTTCGTTGCGGTTTCCCACAGTTTGATCGTGTTGCTGCGGTAGGTCGCGGTGGCGAGCAGACGGCCGTCGGGGCTGAAGACCATGCGGGTCGCGCCGAAGATGTTGTTGTAGCCGGTTTGGAGGACGAGCTCGGGTTTTGCTTCGCGCGATTGTGTTGTCGCTTGCGGGTTGTTTGAAGTTGGACCAGGCTGTTGAATTCCGAGGCCACGGTTGTCGATTGGTGTTGGAGATGGCGATTGCGCGAGAACCGAGGAGGGGGATTGTCCCGCAACCGTAGCGATCGACATCAAAAAGAAGATAGACCCGCAAACACCGAGCTTGTTCATAATGCTCCTAAACTAAAACTTCGTGTGTTCCAACCACAACAACCCGACCGCGATCGCGGCGAGCACGTACATCACCGGATGCACGTCGCGTCTTCTGCCGGTTACGAGATAAAGGCCAACGTGCGAGATGAAGCCCCAGAGAATTCCCTGGGTGATCGAAAAGGTCAGGGGGATGAGGATTATAGTCAAATACGCCGGCAAACCCTCTTCAATTCTGCTGAACCTGATCTGCCCGACACTCCTGAACATCGTCACGCCCACGAGAATCAACACCGGCGCGGTCGCATACGGCGGCACCATTCCCGCCAATGGCGCTAAAAAGAAACACGGCAGAAAACAAAGCGCGGTAAAGACGGAAGTCAGTCCGGTGCGCCCGCCGCTGCTGATGCCCGCGACGCTTTCGATATAAGCCGTGCCCGATGACGAGCCGGCGAGGCCCGCCCCAAACGTCGCGAGCGAATCCACGATCAGGCCCTGTCGCAAATTGCGCGGGGTGCCGTTTTCGTCGAGCAGATCGGCCGCGTGCGCGACGCCGATAAACGTCGAGACCGAATCGAACAGGTCAGTGAAGAGAATGCCGATGATCGCCGGCAGCAACGAGAGTTTCAACGCGCCGAGAATGTCCAATTTCAAAAACACCGTGCTGAAGTCGGGCGCACTGAATATCCGATCGGGCGCTTTGATTTGCCCGGCCGCCCACGCGATCACAGTGATCGCGAAGATGCCCGCGAGAAACGCGAGCGCACTGCGACGCACCATCAGCACAACCGTAACGACCAGTCCCAAGATCGCGAGCAGCGTGTTGAGATTGAGGGTGCCGAGTTTTACGAGCGTAACCGGATCGGAAGCGATGAAACCGGCGTTCTTCAAACCGATGAACGTGAGAAAGATGCCGATGCCCGCGGCGGTCGCGATGCGCAGTTCGGAAGGAATCGCCTTCGCGATCGTTTCGCGCACCGGCGTTACAGAAATTATCAGAAACAACACGCCGGCCCAGAAGATGATGCCGAGCGCCGTTTGCCACCAGACTTTCTGCGACAGAATGACGGTGAACGTGAAGTAGGCGTTGATGCCCATGCCCGGCGCGACGGCAAACGGCAGTTTCGCGTAGACGCCCATCAGGAGCGTCATCACGAAACAGACCAGCACGGTGGCGGTGAGCACGCCGCTGAACGCCATGCCGGTGCCGGGCGTGGAGAGAATCGACGGGTTAACCACCACGATGTAAGCCATCGTGAAGAACGTAGTGATACCGGCGATTGCTTCGGTGCGAACGTTTACGTTAGCCACAGGTCGCGGTAATTTGTCACAACCAGTGGCTCAAAGACAACAAACCCGAAGCCTTTCGACTTCGGGTCGTTGCGTTCAGCCTGCAAGGAGTTCCCCAACTTCTGCGGGCCGATGCTGTCGTCGTTAATTACAACTCAGCGACGATAGTCACTGTCGTTGTTCCCCCATGGCTCGCAATCGTTCGCGCTTCCGTGCGCTCGGCTTTCGATTTGAACGCGGCCAGCGCGGTTGATTCTCCGGACGCTTGCGCCTGCGCGAAGAAGTAGGTGTCGCCGTAACGATGAAACACGAGCTTCGACTTCTCGGGAGACTTTGACTTCGTACCGACGGTGCTGACGATCGCGCTCACGCTACCGTCCGTGCTGCGGACCTGCAACACCTTCTGATCGGAACTCGGATTGAGCACGGTGATGTTGTAATCGCCCGCCGGAAGCTGCTTGTTACCGACGTTGAAGGCGAACGGGATATGTGCGCGCATGAGCCGCGGACTCGCCGCTTGCGAACGCGCCGTGGTGGCCCAAACGGCGACGAGCATCATTATCGCGATAGTTAAACTGAGATGTCTTTTCATGACCAACCTCCATCATTTCTGGACTTCACTAACTAACGCGGAGGTCCGGCCAGAATTCCCTCACGGTCGGCAAAAATGTAGAATTTCCGCTCGTTTGGCCCAGACTTATAAGGACGAGATGCAGTCCGGCGAAGGCATAACCCAACTTCTGATCGACTGGAGCAACGGCGACCAGGCCGCGCTCGAGCAATTAATGCCGCTCGTCTACGACGAACTGCGCCGCCTCGCGACCAACTACCTGCGCCGCGAACGCGCGAGCCACACGCTGCAACCAACCGCCCTCGTCAACGAGGCGTACCTAAAACTCGTCGATCAGCGAAACGCGAAGTGGCAAAATCGCGCCCACTTCTTCGGCATTTCGGCGCAACTCATGCGGCGCATTCTCGTCGACCACGCGCGCCAGCATCAGGCCGCCAAACGCGGCGGCTCGAAACAACAACGACTCTCGATCACGAGCGCTGAGCGCGTCGTCAAACAACCCGAAATCGATCTGCTCGCGCTGAACGAAGCACTCGACGAACTCACGATCATGGACCCGCAACAAGCGCAGATCGTCGAGCTGAAGTTTTTCGGCGGCCTTTCAATCGAAGAGACGGCGGAAGTGCTCGCCATCAGTCACGCCACCGTGGAGCGCGACTGGAAAATGGCGCGGGCGTGGTTGCGGCGGCAACTGGAATAAAAGGCCGGTTAGAATACAAAGCGAGCTTGAGGGAAATCGCGAGCGCCGTCCGCGTTATAACTAACGACAAATGACACCCGAACGCTGGCAACAAGTAAAAGAGATCTTCAACTCGGCGATCAACTATCGCCCCGACGAGCGTGGTGTGTTCATTTCCGAAGCCTGCTCCGGCGACGAAGTGCTCCGCAGCGAAGTCGAATCGCTGATCGCTTCGCACGAACGAACCGGCGACTTCATCGACCAACCTGCCTTCGAAATGGCGGCATCGCTTTTAGTCGACGAGAAATCAGAACTGAAGCCCGGACAAACGATCGATTCATACGAAATTCTGTCGTTTATCAGCCGCGGCGGCATGGGCGAGGTTTACCTCGCGGAAGACAAACGGCTCGGCCGCAAGGTCGCGCTCAAACTGCTGCCGTCGTCGTTCACGAAAAACAGCGATCGCCTGCGCCGCTTCGAACAGGAAGCGCGCGCTGCCTCCGCGCTCAATCATCCGAACATCATCACGATCTTCGAGATTCGCGAAGCCGCTTCGTCGCACGTAATCGCGACGGAGTTTGTCGAAGGCGAAACGCTGCGCACGCGTTTGAATCGCGCGGCGCTCACCGTTTCCGAAGCGCTCGACATCGCGATCCAGGTCGCCGACGCGCTTTCCGCGGCGCACAAAGCGGGCATTATTCATCGCGACATCAAACCCGAAAACATCATGCTGCGGCCCGACGGCTACGTGAAAGTGCTCGACTTCGGGCTTGCAAAACTGAGCGAACAAGCCTCGCCCGCAGTCGCGGCGGAAGCGCCGACGATTCAGGTGCGCACGGGCTCGGGCATCGTCATGGGCACGGCCGGTTACATGTCGCCGGAACAAGCGCGTGGACTCGGCGTCGACAGCCGTTCGGACATCTTCAGTCTCGGCGCAGTCATTTACGAGATGCTGGCGCGGCGCAAACCATTCGAAGGCGACACGCCGAGCGACACGCTCGCCGCGATTCTCAAAACCGAACCCGCGCCGTTGTCGCGCGTGTTGCCCGGCATACCGTCTGAGTTGACGCGCATCGTCACGAAGTGTCTGAAGAAGGATCGCGAAGAGCGTTACCAGGTCGTGAAGGACCTTTGGCTCGACTTGAAAGCGCTGAAGCAGGAACTGGAGTTTCAGCAGAAGTCAGCGGGCGAAACACCGGCGCATGTGAGTGCGGTGGCCGGCGAACCGACGGCGATGTTTTCCGCGCCGCGAACAACCGTCGAGCGCAGCGGCATCAGCACGATCACCGAGTCGCTCAGTATCGAGATCAAGCGCCACAAGTTCGGCGCGGCGCTCGCATTCGTGCTCGTTACCCTCGTGCTCGCGGTCGGTGGTTTCGGAGTCTACGAGCTGTTCGCCAAGCGCGACATGGGCAACCCGCACTTCTGGGACATCAATCTCGCGCCGCTCACCAACTCCGGCAACGCCATCGACGCGACGATCTCGCCTGACGGCAAATACATCGTCTACGTTCTGAGCGAGCGCAGCAGTCAGAGTCTTTGGATACGACAGGTAAGCGCGGCCAACGACAAGATGATCCTGCAACCCGCGCCTGTCGGGTTCTTCGGCGTATCTTTTTCGCCTGACGGAAACGATCTCTACTACGTCATTAAATCGAACTCCGATCAGGGCGCGCTGTATCGCATGCCGGCGTTCGGCGGCACGCCGGTGAAGCTGCTCGAAAGAATCGATGCTCCGGTCAGTTTCTCGCCTGACGGCAAACAGTTTGTGTTCGTGCGTGGCAATTATCCGAAACCCGGCAGCAGCGCGCTGATCATTGCCAACATCGATGGCACTAACGAACGCCAACTTGCGGTCAAAGACTTTCCCAACAAGTTCGCGCCGATTTTTTTCACTGGACCATCGTGGTCGCCCGACGGCAAGACGGTCGCCGCATCTGTAGCAACTGTCGGCAGTACGAGCAAAGTAGTGGGCTTCAACGTCGCCGACGGCACGGAACAAGACCTTTCGCAGCAAAGATGGACCTTCGCTGCTCGTGTTGAATGGCTCAGAGACATGAGCGGATTGCTGGTCGTCGCCGGAGACACCGCGGGCATTGCCCAACTCTGGTTGATCGAGCATCCGGGCGGCCGCGCGCGGCGCGTTACCAACGACCTCAGCACGTATCGCGCGATCGGCCTGACGCAGGACGGGAACAAATTTACAACGATCCAGGCGACGGGCTTGGTGAATCTTTGGGTCGTGCCGGACGGCGACGCCAGCAAAGGTTTGCGACTGCCGACCGGCAACGTGAGTTTCTATTCGTCCGCGGGAAACAATGTCACGTGGACGCCGGACGGCCGCATCGCGTTTGTTTCGAACGAAGGCGGCCACCCGCACATCTGGATCACGAAACCTGACGGCAGCGAGCGGAAACAATTAACCGCAAACGATGCGTCGAACTTCTCGCCCGTCGTCACGCCCGATGGGCGTTACATCGTTTACTCGGTGTGGCGCGGAGACAGGCGTAATCTGTGGCGAATGAATCTCGACGGCAGTAATCCCGTGCAGTTGACGTCCGGACTCGTCGATTCGTTTCCGAGTGTGACGCCGGACAGCCGCTGGGTGATCTACACTGCGCCGAGTGGCGCGAAACCGGTGCTTTGGACAGTATCGATCGACGGCGGCACGCCGACGCGGGTCTCGGATCACGTAGCTACGATGGGCGCGGTTTCGCCGGACGGCAAGTGGATCGCTTTTCTGTATCCCGAATCGCCGGACATGCTCGCGCCACCGAACCGGATCGGAGTGATGCCGTTCGAGGGCAGCGGCGATACAAAGATCTTCAGCATCCCGTCGAGCGGTACGGTGCTCACGATTCTGAAGTGGGCGCAGGACGGCAAGTCGGTGCTCTACACGAACACGACCAACAACGTCACGAACATCTGGAGCCAGCCGGTCGACGGTGGACCAGCGAAGCAGGCCACTGATTTCAAAGAGATGCTGATCACCGGCTTCAGTTGGTCGCGTGACGGAAAACAGCTTGCCTGCACGCGCGGAAATCTCGTACGCGACGCCGTGCTGATTCGCGATCAACGAAACGATTAGTTAGGAGCCGGAATGGACTTTCGTGTGTTGCTTACGACGTTCGGAATAATCTTTCTCGCCGAAATGGGAGACAAGACGCAGCTCGCGGCGATGACGATGGCGGCGCAAACGAAGAAGCCGTGGGCCGTGTTTGTCGGCTCGAGTCTCGCGCTCGCGGCGGTGTCGGCGTTGGGTGTGATCGTGGGCAGCGTCATTGGAGATTACGTGCCGCTCGAGTGGGTGAAGCGCGTCGCGGCAGTGGCGTTTATTCTGATTGGTGTTTTGATGCTGGCCGGAAAGTTCTAATATAGACGCCGGATGCCCCAGACTCCCCATATCGAACGCCACTTCACTTCGAGTGAAGTCGTTCGCGACATCGTTATCGGTATGGCTGACGGCCTCACCGTTCCTTTCGCACTCGCTGCCGGACTCACCGGAGCAATCGCGCAAACCGGAATCATCGTGACTGCGGGTCTCGCCGAGATCGCGGCCGGATCGATCGCGATGGGACTCGGTGGTTATCTCGCCGCGAAGAGCGACGCCGAACACTACGCGAAAGAACGCGAACGTGAGAAACGAGAAGTGGCAGAGATTCCGCACGAAGAGATGCGCGAGGTCGCGGAAGTGTTTCAGGCTTATGGTCTGAACGAAGAAGAGACCTGGCCCATCGTGCAGGCTTTGAAACGACAGCCGCGCAATTGGGTCGACTTCATGATGCGCTTCGAGCTTGGTCTCGAAAAACCCGAGCCCGGCCGCGCGTTGAAAAGCGCGCTCACGATTGCGGGCGCTTACATTGCCGGCGGACTGATTCCGCTCGCGCCCTACATCCTGGCGAGCAATGCATCGTCGGCGTTGCTCGCGTCGGTGGCGCTGACGCTCGTCGCGCTCTTGATCTTTGGTTTTGTAAAAGGAAGATTCACGGGCACGCGCCCGGTGCGAAGCGCGTTACAAACGGCCTTAATCGGCAGCGTCGCCGCCGGCGCTGCCTTCGCCATCGCCCGCCTCATCAGCGGTTAACTTCGTAAACGCCGAAGGCGTTCGCCAACTCTAGCCCAGGGTTGCCACAACCCTTGGAGAAAGAACACCTTTGCTTACAACGCTGAAAGCGTTGGCTAACTACTTTCGAGCTAAAACGACGGGTGCCTGGTCGGCCGCGCGGATGCTCTCGTAAAACTTCCGCACCACCGCATACTGCGCCGCGGGGATCGTCGTCGCTCGCTGCGACAACTGCCGCTTGAACACCAACTCGCCGTTCACGACTTCGTAGCTCGTCTTGTAAGAACCAAACGGTGTTTCGAGCTTCACCGGATCCGGCATTTCATCAACCGCGAACCCCGACGGAAGCTGCACCTTCACCGTCTCGGAATACGCTGTGGCATTCAACACCACCGGATGCATGCGCGCGGGCGCCGTCAACGACAAATTCTCCCGACGCGAAACAACCGCCGGCTTGAACACGAGCAACCGGTCCTGCATCAACTGCCCGTACGCCGTCGCGCTGAACTCAACATTCAACGTGAACTTGCCCTCACTCGCGTTGTCGCTCGGCTCGATCTTGCTCAGCCGCGCCGCCGTGGCGCCGGTCGTCATCCAGCGTTCGATCATGCCGGTGAACTCCGGCTTCGAAAGCTGGCGAAACTCACTGCGAATCTGCGCCGCAATCTGCCCGCTCGCATTGTCCTGAATCGTGCCCGCAATCGCGCCGTCAGCCTGCAACTGCAAGTTCGCAACGCGCTCGAGCTGGTTCATCTCCGGCGGCGTGGTCGGCATCGTCACCAACTCAGTTGTCGCCTTCGAATCGAGCAGCGCAAGACTGCCCTGCAGCGAGTAAGGCAGATCGCCCATCGGCGTCTCATCCTGAGTCGGGTCGAAAATCAAGAGCCGGCCGAGCTTCGGATGCTCGATGATCGTGCTTGCCTGCGTTTCATTACTGACCTTGATCGCGATGATGCAGTGGTTGAACTGTTCCGGCGACGGCCAGCCGGCGCGAACATAAGACGGATCGCCCGCATAGATGCTCACCGGAACCGAGTCGATGCCGATCACTTTCAGCATCGCGCGCATCAGGTTCGCCTTGTCCTTGCAGTCTCCGAAGCGCCGCGACAGGATCGGTGCGCGCGGCACGCCGCGACCTGGGTGACGGCCGGCCTTCGGAGACCGCCTGGTCGGTCTTCTTCTCGTTCACCACGCTCCAGAGGCCGCGCCGGACGGCGGCGAGCGCCTT
>CAMLLD010000072.1 GCA_946480785.1 uncultured Blastocatellia bacterium
AGTGCGGGGACTGGTCACCGCTTTGGCCAAAGCGCCGACGAGTCGGCGCACTCCAAGGAGAGGCGCAACTCAAACGCAGTGCAACAGCTAGCTGAAGCCGAAGCACGTCTGCCGTTTGATTTAGAGCGTGGACCATTGCTGCGTGCGCGGCTGTTACAACTCTCGGAAGACGAGCAGGTGCTGTTGGTGACGATGCATCACATCGTTTCGGACGGTTGGTCCATGGGCGTGCTGGTCAAGGAAGTCGCCGCGCTTTACACGGCGCTGGCCGCCGGCCAGTCGATATCACCCGAAGGGCCATTGGCCGCGCTGCCGATTCAATACGCGGATTATGCGGTGTGGCAACGCGAGTGGCTGCGTGGCGAAGTGCTGGAGCGGCAACTCAGTTATTGGCGCGAGCAGTTAGCGGGAGCGCCTGCGGTGCTGGAGTTACCGAGCGATCGGCCGCGGCCGGCAGTGCAGAGCTTCCGCGGCAGTTACGAGCCGGTGACGGTGAGTGCGGAACTGACAGCGCGACTAAAAGAGTTGAGCCGGCGCGAGGGCGTGACGTTGTTCATGCTGCTACTCGGTGCGTGGCAAGTGCTGTTGTCACGGTACACGGGTGCCGAAGACATCGTGGTAGGCACGCCGATCGCGAATCGGCAGCGCGGCGAAGTGGAAGGCTTGATCGGTTATTTCGTTAACGCTCTTGCACTCAGGACAGATCTCTCCGGCGACCCGACGTTCCGCGAACTGGTCGCGCGAGTGCGAGAAGTCGCGCTGGGAGCGTACCTGCATCAGGACGTGCCGTTCGAGAAGCTCGTCGAAGAACTCCAGCCCGAACGCGCCCTCAGCCACTCACCAATCTTCCAGGTCGTCTTCGTGCTACAGAACGCGCCGCTCGGAGAACTGGCATTGTCCGGCGTGAATCTCGAACTGCTGCCGGCCGATAACGCCACGGCCAAGTTTGACCTGACGCTCAACTTGCAGGAAGCGGGAGACGTGATCGGCGGCACGTTGGGCTACAGCACCGATCTGTTCGAGGCCGACACGATCAGTCGCATGGTGACCCACTACATCACTTTGCTCGAAGCGATCGCCGCTGATGTGAATACACCACTTTCACAGTTGCAGTTGATACGCGAAGCCGAGCGGCGACAAATGGTGTTTGAGTGGAATGCAACGGAGAAGGAATATCCGCTCGACAAGTGCATCCATGAGCTAATCACGGAACAGGCTGAGCGAACGCCCGCATTCGTCGCGGTCGTTGATGAAGAAAGGGAATTGATATATCGCGAGCTCGAGCAGCGCGCCAATCAACTCGCTCGCTATTTGCAGAGCATCGGCGTGCGGCCGGGCGCGCACGTCGGGATCAGTCTCGAACATTCGCTCGAAACACTTGTCAGTATTCTCGCCGTGCTCAAAACCGGCGCGGCTTACGTGCCACTCGATCCCGGCCATCCCCCTGCGCGCCTCGGCTTCGTGATCGAGGACGCGCAGCTCGCCTGCATCCTCACGCAGCAATCGTTAACAGACAGATTGCCCGCAACGAGCGGCGTCACGCTCATCTGTGTTGATGACGAGACGACTGCGGCCGGTTACGAACACACCGCGCTCAATGCGGCGACGCCTGAAGACGTCGCTTATGTCATCTACACGTCCGGTTCCACCGGTCAGCCGAAAGGCGTACCGGTTCAGCACAAAGCGCTGGTTAATTACATCTGTTGGTCCAAAGACGTGTACGCGCAGGGCCAGCCACGTAATTTCGCGTTGTACTCGTCGCTCGCGTTCGACCTCACCGTAACCTCGATCTACACACCGCTCATAACGGGCGGAAAGGTTTTCGTTTACAGACCGGACGAACAGCAATCGCCTGTCGTGCAAATTCTGGAGGACGCGCGGGTTGACGTACTCAAGTTAACCCCGAGCCATCTCACGCTCATTAAAGATTTGGACAACAGCAAGAGTTCTATCAAGCGTTTGATTGTCGGCGGTGAGGCTCTGGAGACGGAGCTCGCGCGACGTGTTTATGAAAGCTTTGGCGGCCACCTCGAGATTTTCAACGAGTATGGACCAACCGAGGCCACTGTCGGCTGCATGATTTATCGCTTCGACAACGAACTCGATAAGCGTGCGTATGTTCCTATCGGCAAACCGGCGAGCAACGTACAGATCTACGTGCTGGATGATCATCTGAATCCAGCGCCGGAGAACGTGTGTGGCGAGTTGTACATCGGCGGCGCGGGACTCGCGGCCGGTTATCTCAACCGCGAGGAACTGACGCAAGAGCGCTTTGTCGCTAACCCGTTTCGCCCGGGCGAGAAGATGTATCGCAGTGGCGACGTGGCGCGACGACTGGCAACCGGAGACATTGAATACATCGGTCGCCGCGACGAGCAGGTTAAGTTTCATGGCTACCGCGTGGAGCTGAACGAGATCAGGAGTGCGCTCAACCTGCACGCTCAAGTGAGAGACAGCGTCGTCATGTTGCGCCGGGACGCGAGCGGCAATGATGCCATTGTTGCTTATTACGTCGCGCGCCAGGAGCTCGATCCCGACCAGCTACGCGAACATTTGTCGGCACACATTCTGAAGGAGACCATTCCTAACTTCTTCGTTCACCTCAAGCGACTGCCGTTGACCTTGAATGGAAAGGTCAATCATGCGGCACTGCCGACGCTCGAAGAGATCAAAGGCCAGAGCCGGCGCCCGGGTGAGTATGTGGCGCCGCAGACGGAAGTCGAAGAGATCGTCGCGGGCATCTGGTCCACGCTCCTCAGGGTGCCGCAGGTCGGCCGCTACGACAACTTCTTCCAGCTAGGTGGCCACTCGCTGTTGGCGACACAGGTCGTCTCGCGCGTGCGTGAAGCTTTGCGGGTAGAGCTGACAGTACGATCGCTGTTTGAGCATCCCACCGTGAATCAGTTGTCCGCGGATATTGAAACGCTCAGCAGAAACGGACACGGAGAGATCGTCCCGCCGATGACGCGCGCGAATAGGGAGACGGGATTCGCGCCGCTGTCGTACGCGCAGCAGCGGCTGTGGTTCATTCATCAACTCGATCCGAATTCACCGGCTTACAACATTCCGCTCGCCGTGCGGCTCAGCGGCAGGCTCGATCTCGCGGCGCTCCACGCGACGCTGACGGAGATCGTTCGCCGTCACGAAGCGCTACGCACGACCTTCGCTGTTCATGATGGCCAACCGCATCAGCTCATTCATCCACCGGCTAAACTGGACTTGCCCGTTACTGATCTGACGAACCTCGCCGAGCGCGATCAGGAAGCGCAACGGATCGCCGAGGAGGAGGCACGTCTTCCTTTCGATCTCGTCAATGGACCATTGCTGCGCACGCGCCTGTTGCAACTCTCGGAAGACGAGCAGGTGCTGCTGGTGACGATGCATCACATCATCTCGGACGGCTGGTCCATGGGCGTGCTGGTCAAAGAGGTAGCGGCGCTTTACACGGCACTGGCCGCCGGACAGTCGATATCACCCGAGGAGCCATTGACCGCGCTGCCGATTCAGTACGCGGATTATGCGGTGTGGCAGCGCGAGTGGCTGCGGGGCGAAGTGTTGGAGCGTCAACTGTCTTACTGGCGCGAGCAGTTAGCAGGAGCGCCGGCGGTGCTGGAGTTACCGAGCGATCGTCCGCGGCCGGCAGTGCAAAGCTTCCGCGGCAGTTACGAGCCAGTGACGGTGAGCGCGGAACTGACAACGCGACTAAAAGAGTTGAGCCGGCGCGAAGGCGTGACGCTATTCATGCTGCTGCTCGGAGCATGGCAGGTGCTGCTGTCGCGCTACACGGGCGCGGAAGAGATCGTCGTAGGCACGCCGATCGCGAATCGGCAGCGAGGCGAAGTGGAAGGCTTGATCGGTTACTTCGTTAACGCCCTCGCATTGCGAACAGATCTCTCCGGCGACCCGACGTTCCGCGAATTGGTAACACGAGTGAGAGAAGTCGCGCTTGGAGCGTACCTGCATCAGGACGTGCCGTTCGAAAAACTCGTCGAAGAACTCCAGCCCGAACGCTCCCTAAGTTACAACCCACTCTTTCAAGTCGTCTTCGCGCTGGAGAATACGCCTGACTTCAGTCTGCAACTGCCTGAGTTGAATATCAGCGGGCTCGACGCAAGTTCGGGTACGGCTAAATTCGATCTCCGCTTGGGCATGTCTGAATTCGGCAGCCAGTTGATGGGCACGCTGCAATACAGCACCGACCTCTTCAACGCTGCGACGATCCAGCGAATGCTCGGACACTTCACGACTCTGCTCGCGAGCATCACGCAAAACCCTGATCGACACATCTCGCAGTTGACGCTGTTAACGAAGGACGAAGAACGCAGGCTCGTGCAGCCCAAGGTCGCGGAATCTTACCTCGCGCCTGCCACACCTATCCTGTGTCTTCATAATTTATTCGAAGCGCAAGTCGAACGTATCCCAAACGCGATCGCGGTCACGTTTGAGAACGAGCGGCTGACGTATGCGGAGCTGAACCAGCGGGCCAACGAGTTGGCCCATCAACTGCGCGCGCTCGGCGTCGGCCCCGAAGTGTTAGTCGGGCTATCAGTGGAGCGCAGCCTGGAATTGGTGATCGGCATCCTCGGTATTTTGAAAGCCGGCGGGGCTTATCTGCCGCTCGATCCGAATTATCCACGCGAGCGACTGCAATTCATGATCGACGACGCAAAGCCGGCGGTGATCGTGACAGCGGACGGACCATCACCCACGGATTACACAGATCAGAGCCACGTATCCGATCCGGATTTACTCCGTCACTTTGATCCGCGTAACCCCGCTTACGTCATCTACACCTCGGGTTCAACGGGAACTCCGAAAGGCGTCGTGGTCACACATGCCAATGTCGTGCGTCTCTTCAGCGCGACTCGCCAATGGTTCGACTTCAACGGAAACGACGTGTGGACCCTCTTTCACTCGAGCGCCTTCGACTTTTCGGTATGGGAGTTGTGGGGCGCGCTGCTCTACGGCGGACGACTCGTCGTCGTACCGCATTTCGTTTCCCGATCGCCTGAAGCGTTCCACGAATTATTGAGCCGCGAGAAAGTCACGGTGCTCAACCAAACGCCGTCGGCTTTCCGTCAACTCATGAACGCCGATGCGTCGCGTGCTGATGAACAAGAACTCTCGTTGCGCCTCGTCATCTTCGGCGGTGAGGCGCTCGAACTGCAAAGCCTGAAGCCGTGGTTCGAGCGACACGGTGACCGTCGTCCGCGGTTGGTCAACATGTACGGCATTACAGAGACGACGGTCCACGTCACTTATCGTCCTTTAACCGCCGAAGATCTCAACAGCGTACGCGGCAGCAGGATCGGTGGGCCAATTCCCGATCTCGACGTCTACGTGCTCGATCGGCACTTGCGGCAGGTCCCTGACTTGGTGCCGGGCGAGCTGTGTGTCGGCGGCGCGGGCGTGGCGCGCGGTTATCTCAAGCGCGCGGAACTAAGCGCCGAGCGTTTCGTGCCCGATGCTTTCAGCGGCAAAAGCGGCGCGCGACTGTATCGCAGCGGCGACCTCGTGCGTCGTCTGCCAGGCGGCGACATCGAGTATCTCGGACGCATCGACCAGCAGGTCAAGCTGCGCGGTTTTCGCATTGAGCTCGGTGAAATCGAGTCTGTCCTGCAGCAACACGAAGCGGTGCGTGAGGCCGTCGTCGTCATGCGCGAGGATGCGCCAGGCGAGAAACGTCTGGTCGGTTATATCGTGGCGGCCGCTGTTGAATCCGATGGTCTCGACGTCGAAGGATTACGCGAGTTCCTGCGTCACAAGCTGCCTGATTACATGGTCCCGTCAGCCTTCGTCACGCTGCCTACGATACCGCTCACCGCAAACGGCAAGGTTGACCGTCGCAAGCTGCCCGCGCCGGGTCAGACACGGCCCGATCTTAGGCAGGACTATCTCGCGCCGCGAAATGAGTTAGAGCGAGTGCTGGCGTCCATGTGGTGCGAGATTCTCGGCGTCGAGCAGGTGGGCGTGCGCGATAACTTCTTCGATCTCGGCGGCGATTCGATTCGCGGCGCGATATTCGTCAACCGGCTGCAAGAGCGGCTCGGTGAAATCGTCCACGTCGTGGTCATCTTCACGATGCCTACGGTCGAGCAGCTCGCGCAGTATCTGGAGAAGGAGTACACGGTCGCCGTCTCGCGGCTGGTTGGAGAAAGTGCTTCGCACGGGGAAGAGACTGCGTCACGCGAGTCAACGCCCGCGCCCGTCACAGTCAATGAATCGATGCTCGCGGAAGTGAGACGATTGATTCGACCTTCGCCCGTCTCCGCTGCCACTAAGAATCCACCGGCTATCTTTATTCTTGCTCCGCCGCGTTCGGGCACGACGCTGTTGCGCGTCATGCTCGCCGGACACCCGCGCCTGTTTGCTCCGCCCGAACTCGAATTGCTTTCCTTCAACACGCTCGCGGAGAGACGCGCGGCCTTCACCGGCAAAGACAGCTTTTGGCTTGAGGGAACGGTGCGGGCCATCATGGAGCTCAAGGACTGCGACGCTGACGAAGCGCAACAGATCATGCGCTCGATGGAAGAGCGCGGGTTGACGACAAAGGAGTGTTATCGTCAGTTGCAGTCTTGGCTCGGCGAACGCCTCCTCGTTGATAAAACACCTTCCTATGCACTCGATCAAACGGTGCTCGAGCGGGCTGAAGTCGACTTCGAGAATGCTCTCTACATACATCTGCTTCGTCATCCGGCGGGGATGATTCGTTCTTTCGAAGAGGCCAAACTCGATCAAATTTTCTTTCGTTACGAACACAACTGGTCCAGACGACAACTCGCCGAAGTGATCTGGACTTTGAGCCACCAGAATATCGTCGAGTTTCTCGAGCGCGTTCCGCGCGAGCGACAGCACCGCGTGAAGTTTGAAGATCTGCTCCGAGAACCTCAGCAAGAGATCGAGAGTCTGTGCCGGTTCCTCGGGCTCAGCTTTGACGCAGACATGTTGCAGCCGTACAAAGATCGCGAGCGCCGCATGACGAATGGCATTCACGCCGAATCGCGCATGCTCGGCGATGTAAAGTTTCACAGCTACGATCGGATTGATGCGCGCGTCGGCGACAAGTGGAAGGAAGGAGATGTTGCGAGCTCTCTCGGCGATACGACATGGGAAGTCGCCGCCGCTTTCGGGTATGCGAGAGATCAGCGACAGGCCGTAGCGTCGCATGCCTTACAGATAACACCATTCACCGCAAGCGGTCGCACGGAATTTCCGCTCTCATTCGCGCAAGAGCGTCTGTGGTTTCTCGATCAGATGCAACAGGGCCACAGCGCGACTTACAACATCGGGACCGCCGTGCGTCTGCGTGGCGCGCTTCACGTCGAAGCTTTGAGACGGAGTCTGGAAGAAATCCTGAGGCGTCATTCGTCTCTGCGCACCAGCTTCAAACTCGTCGATGGTGAGCCGGTGCAGGTCATTGCTCCAGCGCAGCCGTTCGACCTCCACCTCATCGATCTCAGCGAATTAACAGTCCAGCAAAGAGAAGCGGAGGCGGTGAAGCTCGCCAACGAAGAGGCGCAGTTGCCTTTCGACCTAGCACATGGTCCATTGCTGCGCGCGAGACTCGTCCGGCTGGGAGAAGTCGAACACATCTTACTGGTCACGATGCACCACATCGTTTCGGACGGATGGTCCATGGGCGTGCTGGTCCGCGAAGTCGAGACGCTTTACACAGCCTTCGCCAATGGCCTCCCTTCACCGCTTGCGGAACTGCCAGTGCAGTACGCGGATTACGCGCAGTGGCAGCGCGAGTGGCTCTCGGGCGAAGTGTTAGCGGAGCAACTGAATTACTGGAAGCGGCAGTTGCAGGGAGCGCCGCCGGTGTTGGAGTTGCCGACTGATCGGCCGCGTCCGGCCGTGCAGAGTTTCAAAGGCGCAACCGAGCCGTTAGCTATTTCTGCGGAGCTAAGCGACTCGCTCAAAACTTTGAGCCGCACCGAAGGCGTGACGACGTACATGCTGCTGCTCGCCGCGTGGCAGGTGCTGCTACATCGCTACACGGGAGCGGACGATATCGTCGTCGGTTCACCAATGGCGGGGCGCAATCGCGCGGAACTCGAGCCGTTGATCGGTTTCTTTGTCAACACGCTCGTGCTGCGTACAGACCTCTCGGGCAACCCGCGATTCCGCGAAGCATTGCAGCGTGTGCGTGAGGTGACAGTCGGCGCTTTCGCGCATCAGGAGGTGCCGTTTGAAAAACTGGTAGAGGAGTTGCGGCCCGAGCGCAGCATGAGCTACACGCCACTGGTCCAGGTGATGTTTGCGCTGCAAAACGCGCCGGCAGTCGCCGCGGAGTTACCAGAGCTCAGCTTGAGCGCGGTGGACGTCGAGTCGGGGACGGCGAAGACGGATCTGATCTTGATACTGTTCGAAACGGACCAGGGCCTGCGCGGATCGCTCAGCTATGACACGGCTTTATTCGATAGTTCGACTGTGCGCAGAATGCTTTCACACTTCGAAAAATTACTGGAAAGCATCGTGGCCCAACCGGGCGTGCCCATCGATGAGTTGGCTTTGATGTCGGCGGCGGAAGAGCAACGGATACTGGCGCAGTCTCGTGAAACCGCGAGCGGTCCGAAGCATAGCGAGTGCTTGCAACAGATGTTCGAGTCGCAGGTTGAGCAGCGGCCGAACGCGACCGCGCTGCTCTTTGAAGCTGAACGTGTCACGTATCGTGAGTTGAACGCCCGCGCCAATCAGCTTGCACATTACCTGCGTACACATTGCGCGGGTCCCGAAGTCCTGGTCGGAGTCTTTCTGGAAAATTCCGTCGAGATGATCGTGGCGCTGCTGGGCGTGCTCAAAGCGGGCGCGGCTTATGTTCCGCTCGACACGAAGTTGCCGGCGGAGCGCCTGCGTGTGATGTTGCAAGACACGCGCATGCCGTTGCTGATAACAGAGCGCAGGCTGCTGACGAAACTTCCGCAGCTTGAAGTGCAAACTGTTTGTCTTGATGAAGAGCACGACTCAATCGCGCGCCACAGCGTGGAGAATCCTGCTCCTGTTGCCGCACCGGCGAATCTCGCTTACATCATCTACACGTCCGGTTCCACGGGAACACCGAAAGGCGTGATGACCGAACATCGCAATCTGTCCGAACAGGCGGTGATAATGGCCCACGCTTTCGACGTCCAGCCGGAGAGCCGCGTGCTTCAGTTTGCTTCTTTCAGTTTCGACGCTTCGATTTTCGAAATTCATTGCGCGCTCGCGAGCGGAGCGACGTTGTGCCTGGCCCGCAAAGAATCGTTACTGCCGGGCGAGAACCTGTTGCAAACGTTTCGCGAGCAGGGAATCACGACCGTGCTGCTGCCGCCGTCGGCGCTCGCAGTGATGGAGCCGGACGAATTGCCGCAATTGCAAACGGTCCTGGCCGGCGGTGAAGCCTGTAGCGCGGACATCGTGCGGCGCTGGTCGCCGGGCCGTCGCTTTTTCAATGTTTATGGTCCAACCGAAACAACTGTGGTCGTGACCTTCAGCGAGTGCTGCGACACCGCGAAGCCGCCGACTATCGGTCGCGCGATGCTGGGCTCTGACATCTACATACTTGATGCGCAATTGCGTCCCGCGCCGGTCGGTGTCGTCGGAGAGATATTCATTGGTGGCGTGGGTGTAGCGCGTGGTTATCTGAATCGTCCGGAGTTGACGGCGGAGAAGTTTATTCCGCATCCCTTCAGTCAAGAGGCGGGCGCGCGGCTGTACCGGACCGGCGATAAGGCGCGCCTGCTGCCGAATGGCGAGATCGATTATCAGGGCCGCATGGACCAGCAGTTGAAGCTGCGCGGTTTCCGCATCGAGCCGGGCGAGATTGAGAACGCTCTCAGGCAACACCCTTCGGTCCATGAAGCACTCGTGGCGGCCCGTGATCTTGAGCCCGGCGATCGACGTTTGATCGCGTATATCGTCAAACGGCCGGAGAGCTCGGTGAGCGCGGGTGAGTTGCGTGAATTTCTCAAGGAGCGGTTGCCTGAGTACATGGTTCCGTCAGCCTTTGTCTTCCTCGATGAAATTCCTTTGACGTCACAGGGCAAGTATGACCGGCGTGCGCTTCCCGTTCCGGATCGTTCGGGGGAAAGCCGTCTCGTTCCGCCGCGAGACGTTCTGGAATTGCAGTTGACGGAGCAGTGGGAAGAGCTGCTGGGTGTGCCGTGCGGCGTGACGGACGACTTCTTCGAACTCGGCGGACACTCGCTGCTGGCGGTGCGACTGATGTCGCGCATCGAGCAGATCTTCGGTAAAAAAATTCCTCTCTCCGCGTTGTTCAAAGCGCCGACCATCGAAGCTCTCTCAACTATCTTGCGTCAGGAGACGAATAGATCGAACTGGTCGCCGCTCGTTCTCATTCAACCGCATGATTCGGAACGGCCTTTCTTCTGTGTTCATGCCGTGAGTGGAAACGTGCTGTGCTACAGAACGTTGGCGCATCGTCTGGGCGCGCAACGACCGTTTTACGCGTTGCAGGCGCGTGGGCTCGAGGACGGGCAGGAGCCGCAGACGGATTTAGCAGCGATGGCGCGTGATTACGTCGCAGCGGTGCGGTCGGTCCAGTCTTATGGTCCATACTTGCTCGGCGGCTGGTCCATGGGCGGTCTCATCGCTTTCGAGATGGCGCGGCAGCTTCAGGCGCAGGGACAGGAAGTAGAGTTTCTCGCCTTGTTTGATACCCCGGCGCCGAATGCTGAAGAAGAGCCGATGGATGAGGTGTCCGCGTTGGCGAGCTTCGCGTTGCATCTCGGTCTGTCACGCGAGCAGATACAAGCTGCGGCGAATGCCTTCTCGGAAGCTGACACGGAAGATCCGTTATCGTTCCTGCTGGAATATGCGAAGACGGCGAGCATCGTTCCGCACGATCTGAGTCTCGTGCATTTCCGTCAACAGTTCGACGTCTTCAAAGCTAACGTCAGTGCGGCGCGAAACTACAAAGCTGCGAACCTGGCGACAAACATCGCGCTTTTCCGTGCTGCCGAACGATCTCCCGACGCGGATCGGACTCTCGGTTGGACCAGTTCAGGGCTGGAAAACATCGAAGTGCATCACGTGCCGGGTAGTCACCTGACGATGATGCGCGAGCCTCACGTCTCCGTGTTGGCCGAGACACTGGCGGAATGTCTCGCCACGAAAACACGCAAAAAATAATTTCATGTCTGCAACTGATTTGACGACGCGGCGGTCGAAGCTCTCGACAGCCAAACGCGCGCTGCTTGAAAAACGTCTCACCGGTCGAGATGCGGGACACGCGGAGCAAACTATTCCGCGGCGTGAGTCACGTTCGTATGCCCCGCTGTCATTCGCGCAGCAACGACTCTGGTTCCTGCACCAACTCGATCCGGAGAGCATCGCCTACAACATGCCGACCGCGCTGCGTCTCACCGGCCGACTCAACACGCACGCGCTGAAGTGGAGCATCAACGAAATCATTCGGCGCCATGAAAGTCTGCGCACGACTTTCAGACTTGTCGCCGACGAGCCCATGCAGGTGATCGCCGACGAGTTGACGCTGGAGTTGCCGATCTTCGATCTGCAAATTTTCTCCGACGCAGAGCGTGAAGTGAACGTGATGCGGCTGGCAACTGAGGAAGCACAGCGACCATTCGACCTGGAAACTGGACCCCTCGTACGTGCCCGGCTGCTCAGCTTGAACGCGGAAGAGTGGGTGCTTACGTTCACGATGCATCACATCATTGCCGACGGGTGGTCCATGGGCGTGCTGGTGAATGAGTTGGCGGCTCTTTACGAGTCTTATATAGAAGACAAGCCTGCAGCGCTCGCGGAGTTACCGGTGCAGTATGCAGACTTCGCCGAATGGCAACGCGGATGGTTGAGCGAGGGAAATCTCGAGCGGCAGCTTCAATACTGGAAGCAACAACTGAGCGGCGAATTGCCGGTGCTGGAGTTTCCGACCGATCGCGTGCGCCCGCCGCGTCAGAGTTTTCGCGGCGCGGTGCGGCGCTTCGCGCTTGCGGAAGAACTGTCGGCGGGCATCAAGAGTCTCGGCCGGCAGGAAGGCGCGACGCTCTTCATGACCTTGCTGGCGGCGTTTCAATCATTACTTCATCGCTATGCAAATCAGACCGACATCCTGGTCGGAACGGGCATCGCCAATCGCAATCGCAGCGAGCTCGAAAGTCTCATTGGCTTCTTCGTCAACACCCTCGTGCTGCGCACTGACTTCAGCGGTGGTCCAACCTTTCGTGAGCTGCTCGGGCGTGTTCGCGATTTGACACTCGCCGCTTATGCGCATCAGGATCTGCCGTTTGAAAGAGTGGTCGAAGAGTTGCAGCCCGCGCGCGATCTCAGCCGCAATCCGATTTTTCAGGTTTCGTTCGCGTTGCAGAATGCGCCCATGCAAGAGCTTGAGCTAAGCGGCCTTGCGCTCAGGATACAGGAGTTTGAAAGCCTGACGACGCGGTTCGATCTCGAGTGTCACATGTGGGATGTGGCCGGTGGTCTGCAGGGCTTTCTCTTCTACAGCACCGATCTGTTTGACGAAGAGACGATCGAACGCCTGCTTGCACACTACCGGAGATTTCTCGAAGAGGTCGTCGCGAATCCTGATCAACGTGTATCGGAGATCGAGTTTTTGACTCGTGAGGACCAGCGCAAGCTGCTCGTCGAATGGAACGAGACGCAGCAGCCGTTCACGCGCGACCTCTGCGCGCATCAGCTATTTGAGTTACAGGCTGCAAAGACACCACACGCGCTTGCGCTCGAGTTTGCGGGCGGGCAACTGACTTATCGTGAACTGAACGAGCGCGCTAACCGTGTGACCCATCAACTGCGCGATCTTGGTGTTGGGACGGAGTCTTTAGTCGCCATCTGCATTGAACGTTCGAATGAAATGGTGGTAGCGCTGCTCGCCGTGCTCAAAGCGGGCGGTGCGTTCGTGCCGCTCGATCCGGATTATCCGCCGCAACGGCTTTCCTCGATGCTCGCGGACGCACGGCCGAGGGTCGTGGTAACAATGCAGCGCTGGTTGCAGCGGCTTCCCGATAATGAAGTGCTGACCGTGTGTCTTGACGAACTACCGGTGCACGAGAGTACGGAAAATCTGGACCACAGGCCGACGCCTGAGAACCTCGCCTATGTCATCTACACGTCCGGTTCATCGGGTGTGCCTAAAGGCGTCGCGATTACACACGGCAGTTTGATGAATCTCGTCCAGTGGCACAAACGGGTGTATCAAGTCTCGGCCGCTGACCGCGCAACACAGATCGCAGGGTTGGCCTTCGACGCTTCGGTGTGGGAGATCTGGCCGTACCTGACAACCGGCGCAAGCATTCACATCGCTGATGAAGAGACACGTCTGTCACCAGAGAAGCTGATCGACTGGTTAGATACAAACCGGATCACGATCAGCTTTCTTCCGACACCTCTCGCAGAAGCCGTGCTCGATAAGCCGTGGCCGGCGACAATCTGTTTGCGGACGCTCTTGACGGGCGGCGACAGGCTGCGCAACGCACCGCGCCCAGCATTGCCCTTTCAACTCGCGAACAACTATGGACCGACTGAAAACACTGTCGTCACGACATCAACGTTCGTCCCCCAAGACGATGCGAGCGCGTCACCGCCACCGATCGGCCGTCCCATCGACAACGTGCAAGTCTACGTGCTCGATGAAGAATTGCGTCTCGCGCCCATCGGCGTAACCGGTGAGCTTTTCGTCGCCGGCGAAAGCCTCGCTCGTGGTTATTGGAACAGCCCGGATCTCACGGCCGAGCGCTTCATTCCGCACCCGTTTAGCGATGCGCCCGGCGCGCGTCTATATCGAACCGGCGATCGCGTGCGTCTACTCAGCGATGGGCAGATCGAGTTCTTCGGACGCGTTGATGAACAAGTGAAGGTGCGCGGGTTTCGCATCGAGCTCGGCGAGATCGAGGCGACACTCGGCGAGCAGGAACAGGTCAAGGAAGCAGTAGTCGTCGCGCGCGAAGATACGGCGGGCGAAAAACGTCTGGTGGCCTACGTCGTTCCGCGCGCCGAATCTCAGAACCTGGACCACGAAAGAGCGCAACTGGAGCAACAGCATATCGAGCAATGGCAAAGGCTTTACGACGACACCTATGCTCACAACGACGCAGACGATCCACTCTTCAACATCACTGGCTGGAACAGCAGCTACACGGGTGAGCCCATTCCGCCGGCAGAGATGCGCGAATGGCGCGAGTCGTCGCTCGCGCGCATTCTCGCGTTGCAGCCACGCCGAGTGCTCGAGATCGGTTGCGGTACCGGACTGCTGCTGTTAGAAATCGCGCCGCGTTGCGAAGCCTACACGGGCACGGACTTCTCCCCGGTCGCGCTCGATTACGTGCGGCGACAACTGCCAAACGTCGGACTCGACGAGTCGCGCGTGCAGTTGTTACAACGCATGGCCCATCAGTTCGAGGGAATTGAAGACGGCTCGTTCGATCTCGTCGTGCTTAACTCGGTGGTCCAATACTTTCCCGATCTGGATTATTTTCTCCGCGTGCTCGAAGGCGCACTCAAGGCGGTCAAGCCTGGCGGTTTCATCTATCTCGGAGACCTGCGCAACTACCGTCTGCTGGAAGCCTTCCACACTTCCGTGCAGATGTATCAGGCCACTCCCGACACCGACAGCGCGACACTCAGACAACGCGTGCGGCGAAACATCGAGACCGAAGAAGAGTTGCTGCTCGACCCGGCGCTCTTTACCGCGCTCAGGGATCGTTTCCCGCAGATCGGTGGAGTCGAGGTGCAACTGCAACGCGGACGAGCACACAACGAATTGACGCGCTTTCGTTATCAGGTTTTGTTGCACGTTGGCGAACCAATGCATGTCGAATGTCCGACTATTGATTGGCAAACAGAGAAGTTGACTCTGGATGCGCTGCGGCAGTTATTGATGAAAAACAAGCCCGAGATGCTCGGTGTGCGGCGTGTACCGAACGCACGTGTCTGGGCCGACGTGCGCCTCGTCGAGCGTGAGGATGCGATCGATCCGGAAGACGTTTGGAGTTTGAGTGAAACGCTGCCGTACGAAGTGGACGTGCGTTGGTCCGATGCAGGCGCGGGCGAGTATTTCGATGTTGTGTTCTCAAAAAATGCGGGTAGCCTGTGGACAAGTCTGGCAGAAACGCACACACAGAAGCCGCTCGCTCTCTACGCGAACAATCCGCTGCACGGCCGGCTCGCGCGTCAGTTGATCCCCGGCCTGCGCGAACAGCTCGCACAAAAATTACCGGACTACATGATCCCGTCGTCCTTCGTGTTGCTCGATGCATTGCCGCTAACGGCGAACGGCAAAGTTGATCGACGTGCGTTGCCTGCGCCCAACGAGACTCGCTCGCCGCAGGATTTTGTCGCGCCGAACACGCCGGCGGAAGAGTTGCTGGCGCGCCTTTGGTGCGAAGTGCTCGGGATTGAGAGCGCCGGCATGCGCGACGACTTTTTCGCGCTCGGCGGACATTCGCTGCTGGCGACGCGGCTCGTGTCGCGCGTGCGTGAAAGTTTCGGCGTGGAGTTGCCGGTGCGCAGTCTGTTTGAAGCCCCAACCCTCAGAGGCTTGGCCGCATACATCGAAGCCGCTTTGCGCGATCGCAGCGGCACACAAGCTCCGCCCATCACTCGTGTACCGCGCGACGGAAAAATCCCGCTTTCTTTTGCGCAGCAACGTCTCTGGTTTCTTCACGAGCTGGAGCCGACGAGCTCTTTCTACAACGTTCCCGTCGCCGTGCGCCTGCACGGTCGTTTGCAGCTTGAAGCGTTGCAGCGAACGTTGAACGAAATCGTCCGGCGTCACGAGAGTCTGCGTACCAGTTTTGCGACTGTCGACGCGCAACCAGTGCAGTCGATCGCGCCGGTGCTTTTACTCGAGCTACCGTTAATCGATCTCTCGATGCTGCCGGAAGCAGAGCGCGAAAACGAAGCGCAGCAACGCGCGACGGAAGAGGCGCGCCTGCCTTTCAACCTCGCTACTGGACCACTCATTCGTGCGAGTCTCGTGCGTCTCGGCGCGGAAGATCATGTATTGCTCGTGACCATGCACCACATCGTCAGCGACGGCTGGTCCATGGGCGTGCTCATCAGGGAGGTTGGCGCGCTCTATCGGGCCTTCATTAAAGACGAGCCGTCGCCGCTCGCGGAGTTGCCGGTGCAGTATGCAGACTTTGCGGTCTGGCAGCGTCGCTGGTTGACCGGCGAGGTTTTCGAAACGCACCTGGGTTATTGGCGACGACAACTCGGCGGCGAGCTGCCGGTGCTCGATCTGCCGGCCGACAAGTCTCGCCCCGCGGTGCAGAGTTTTCGCGGCTCGAGCCAGTCGTTGCAACTGCCCGTGCCGTTGGCCCAAAGCCTCAACGCCCTGGCGCAGCGCGAAGGCGTGACGCTCTTCATGCTTTTGCTCGCGGCTTTCAAAGCCCTGCTGTCGCGCTACACCGAGCAGACGGACATCGTCATCGGGTCGCCGATTGCCAATCGCAACCGCGTGGAGCTCGAAGGACTCATCGGTTTCTTCGTCAACACGCTCGCGCTGCGCACGGACCTTTCGGGCAATCCGACTTTTAGCGAGCTCGTGCGTCGCGTGCGCGCCGTCGCTCTCGAAGCCTACGCACATCAGGATATGCCGTTCGAACAACTCGTCGAGCAGTTGCAGCCCGAACGAACGATGAGCCGCAACCCGCTTTTTCAGGTGATGTTTCAGATGGAGAACACACCGAAAGAAGAGTTGCCGCTGCCTGGCCTTGTGCTCAGCCCGGTGGAGGTTGAACGAGTCACGACGCAGTTTGATTTGAGCTTCGACGTGATGGAGAACGACGATGGTCTCGTGGTCGTGGCCGAGTACAGCACCGACCTCTTTACGAGGGCGACGATCACCTCGATGCTGCGGCGGTGGCAGGTTCTGCTGGAAGGTGTTGTCGCGAATCCCGAGGCGCGGCTCGACGTACTGCCCCTGCTGAGTGGCGCGGAGCGCGAACGATTGCTTCGTGATTGGAACGAGACGCGTGAAGTGTTTCCGGCGGAGCGTTCGCTGCCAGAGTTGTTTGAAGCGCAGGCTGCGGCGCGGCCTCACGCGTTGGCGGTGATTTCCGATCAGGAGCAGGTGACGTTTGCGGAACTGAACCGGCGGGCAAATCGTCTGGCCCACTCGTTGACAGCGCGCGGGATCGGGCCTGAATCAGTGGTCGGTGTTTGTATCGAACGTTCCGCGGAGATGATCGTCGCGCTGCTCGGCATTCTCAAGACGGGCGCGGCGTATCTGCCACTGGATCCTTCGCTGCCGTCTGAGCGTCGGGAGTTCATGGTCGAAGATGCGCGCGCTTCGCTGTTGCTCACCGAAGAACAACTCGATCGCGAACGCGAAAACATTGCAGGCGCGAGTGAAGATAATCTCAGTCGGTCGACAAGGGGCGACAACCTCGCTTTTGTCATCTACACGTCCGGCTCGACAGGCAGACCGAAAGGCGTCGCAGTCTCACAACGATCGCTCGTGAACCATAGCCTGATCATCGCGTCAGCCTACGGCCTTACTTCAGACGATCGCGTTTTGCAGTTTGCTTCGATCAGTTTCGACGTGGCCGCCGAAGAGGTTTTTTCAGCGTTGCTGAGCGGCGCGAGCATTGTTCTTCCGAGTGAAAAGGTATTGGATAGCGCTGCGCTGTTGCGATTGATTGAGAATGAGAAGCTGTCTGTACTCAATCTGCCGGCGCCCTTCTGGCACGGGTGGGTGAGAGAGTTGGTGGCGACCCGCAGCAGCGTGCCGCCGTGTCTGCGCCTCGTTGTTGTCGGCAGTGAACGTGTTTCGCTTGAGTCTTATGATTTGTGGCAACAGCTCCAGTCAGGCGTCAGGCTAATCAACGCTTATGGAACGAGTGAGACGACGATCACTTCCACACTCTACGAGCCGGGAGCTGGTGCGCCCGTTGTTGGTGCTTCACTTCCGATTGGCCGCCCCATCGCCAACACGCGCGTCTACATTCTCGATCGTCATCTCGAACCCGTTCCGGCAGGTCTGCCCGGCGAACTCTACATCGCCGGGAGCGGAGTAGCGCGTGGTTACGTGCTGCGTCCTGAGCTAACGGCGGAGCGCTTCATCCCCGATTGCTTTGGGCGCACGGCCGGCGCGCGTATGTATCGCACCGGAGATCGCGCGCGTTACTTACACGATGAACAGATCGAATTTCTCGGCCGTGCGGACCAGCAGTTGAAGGTGCGCGGTTATCGCATCGAGCCCGGCGAGATTGAGTCTGCGCTGAAGCGACATCCGGCGGTGCGTGAAGCGCTGGTGGTTGCACGCGAAGAGGCAAGGGGAGATTTGGGCGGTGATAAACGTCTCGTTGCTTACGTCACGCAGAGCGCTAACTTATCTGAATCATTAGCCGCGTCACTCAACGGCGAAGCCGACGAAGTGGCTCGCGAACTCGAAGAAGATCAACTGGCGCAGTGGCAGATGGTCCATGATGACGAAGTCTTCAACCAGACCGCGCCGCTCGCCGATCCGACCTTCAACATCAGCGGTTGGATAAGTAGTTACACGGGCGAGCCCATTCCTGCCGCACAGATGCGCGAGTGGGTGGATGACGCGGTCGAGCGCATTCTCTCGTTTGCGCCGCAGCGTGTGCTGGAGATCGGCTGCGGCACGGGCCTGCTCCTCTTCAACCTCGCGCCGCATTGCGTACGGTACGTCGGCACTGACTTTTCACCTGCCGCGCTTAATTATGTCCGGCAGCATCTGCCGGCGCTCGGCGGTAACCACGGTGAAGTCGTGTTGCTCGAAAGACGTGCCGACGACTTTCGTGACCTCGAACCAAACTCTTTCGACGCCGTGATTCTGAATTCTGTCGTGCAGTATTTTCCGAGTGTCACTTATCTCTTGCGGGTACTCGAAGGCGCAGTCGCGGCGACGCGTGCGCGAGGTTTCGTGTTTGTCGGCGATGTTCGCAGCCTGCCGCTGCTGGAAACGTTTCACACGTCCGTCGAGTTGGCGAAAGGCGGCGATGCGTTGCCGGTTGAAGAGTTGCAACAACTCGTTCGCAAGCGTGTCGCAGACGAAGAAGAACTGATTCTCGATCCTGCTTTCTTCGACGCTCTCAAAGAGCATTTGCCGCAGATCGACCACGTGGAGATCTTGTCGAAACGCGGACGCTTGGAAAACGAGCTGACGCGGTTTCGTTATCAGGTCGTCATCCACGTCGGCGAGCAGCGGCAGGATGTCGCGACCGCCGCACAGAGCAAAGCGTGGAGTGAATACGCCAATAACCCTCTGCAGGGAAAGTTCGCGCGGTATCTGATTCCGCAGTTGCGAGACGCCCTCGCGGAACAACTGCCCGACTACATGATGCCTTCGTCATTCGTGCTGCTCGATGAGTGGCCGCTCACGCCTGGCGGGAAGATCGATCTGAAGGCGCTGCCTGCGCCTGACGTGACGAGAGCACAAGCGCGCGGTACGCCGATCGCTCCGCGCACACCAGTCGAGCAGGCGTTAGCGGCGATATGGTCCGAGTTGCTCGGGCTCACGAACATCGGGATTCACGACAACTTCTTCGAGTCAGGTGGGCATTCGCTGTTGGCCACCCAACTCATCTCACGCGTGAGAGAGAAATTTCAGATCGAGATCGCCCTGCGACAGTTGTTTGAACGTCCCACCATCGAGTCATTTGCAATCGCGATTGAAGAAGCACAGCAAAGCAACACAGAACGGCAAACCCCCGCGATCGTTCCGGTTCCCCGACAGCCACGCCGTATCCACAGATAACACAAATTAGATAAATGAGTCTGGTTCAACTGCTGCGACAGCGGGCTGAGGCGACGCCCGAACGTCTCGCTTATCGCTTCCTTAGTGATGGCGAACAAGAAGAGTCGCGCATCACGTACGGCGAGTTGGACCACCGTGCGCGCGCGATTGCCGCACACCTGCAAGAGACGGACACGCTTGGCGAACGGGCGCTGCTCCTTTATCCCGCTGGACTCGCTTACTTCGAAGCATTTTTCGGGTGTCTGTACGCAGGTGTTATCGCCGTTCCGGCGCCGCTGCCGCGTCTCAATCGAAACGCGCAGCGACTACAAGCGATGATCGGAGACGCCGAAGCAACGATCGCACTGACGAACACGGGCTTCCTCCGGAAAGTAGAATCTCTCACCTCGCCGCTGCCGGAACTCGCGCGTTTGCGTTGGCTCGCGACTGACACCATCGGCGGACCACAGGCGGGAACATACAGCGAACCGAAGTTGAACGCGGAGAGTGTGGCCTACCTGCAATACACCTCCGGTTCGACGTCCACGCCGAAAGGCGTGATGGTCACGCACGCCAACGTGCTGCACAACTCAGCCTCGATTCACCGTGGCTTTGCGCATACGCCTGACAGTCGTTCGCTCACCTGGCTGCCGCATTTTCACGACATGGGTTTGATCGACGGCATTATCCAGCCGCTCTATGGTGGCTTCCCCGCGACCATCATGTCCCCGACTTCTTTCCTCCAGCATCCGCTGCGCTGGCTAGAAGCCGTCACGCGCTTGCAGATCACGCACACGGGTGGTCCAAACTTCGCTTACGACCTGTGCGTACGCCGGCTGAACCCCTCGCAACTCGCAACACTCGATCTGCGCAGTTGGCGCGTAGCTTATAACGGCGCGGAGCCGGTGCGCGTGGAGACGTTGCGGCGCTTTGCCGATACGTTTCGTGAGTGCGGCTTTCGTGAGGACGCGTTCTATCCGGCTTATGGGCTCGCCGAAGCGACGCTGAAAGTGAGCGGACGCAACGGCGCCGGCACTTGCACTATCCGCGCTGATGCACTCGAACAGCATCACGTTGTCGAAGGTGTGGCCGAGCAGGACCACACACGCACGCTCGTTAGTTGTGGCGAGGCGGCACTCGACACCGAGATCGAGATTGTCGATCCCGAGACGCTGTGGCGATGTGAAACGAACGCTATCGGTGAGATTTGGGTCCATGGACCAGGCGTGGCGGCGGGTTACTGGGGCCGGCCGGAAGAGACGGAGCAAACATTTCACGCACGCTGGATCGCAGCAGACAACGGAGCGTCCGCAAAGACTTACCTTCGAACGGGCGATTTAGGATTCATCCGTGATGGTGAGTTGTTCGTCACCGGCCGCGTCAAGGATCTGATCATCATTCGCGGGCGGAATCTTTATCCACACGATCTCGAGTTGGCGGTCGAGCAGTGTCACGGCGCGCTGCGAGCAGGTGGAGGCGCAGCGTTCTCGCTTGAAATAGAAGGCGAAGAGCGGCTGGTTGTGGTGCAGGAACTCGAGCTACGGCAACAGGCGAACACCGCGTCGCTTATCGAATCGATTCGCGAAACGTTGGCCGATGAGTTCGAAGTGCAGCCGTATGCGATCCTGCTGGTAAAAGCCGGCAGCGTGCCGAAGACGTCGAGCGGTAAGGTCCAACGCGCGGCGTGTCGCACGATGTTCGAGACCGGTTCTTTCGACGTGTTGGCCGAGTTGCGTGCGCCCCTCGACTTCGGTGTTGATGGAACTGAGCGAGTCGCGCCGGCAGAATTCTCGACCCCGGAAGAGATCGCCACTTGGATTCGCGAACAACTCGCCGCGAGACTAAAGATCGAGGCCGGTGCGATTGACATCGACAGCTCACTCACGCGCTACGGCGTCGATTCACTGATCGTAGTCGAGTTGATGCACAGCATCGAGACGCAACTCGGCGTACTTCTCCCAATGTCTGACGCCCTCAGCAGTCAGAGTATCACGCAGCTTGCCGCATGCTGTTTCGAGTTGATCGAGACGAGACGTTTCGCGTCTGCGGATGATGATGCCGCTTTCGTAGAAGAAGCCGCGTCAGCCAACGCCTTCCCGCTGTCTCACGGACAACAAGCTCTGTGGTTCCTCCAGCAGCTCGCGCCGGAAAGCACGGCTTACAACATCGCGTCCGCGCTCAGGATAAAAGCGAAACTCGATGACGCCGCTCTCCGGAGTGCGTTTCAAGCTCTCGTCGAACGTCATGCTGCGTTGCGCACGACTTTCAGTGCCGTCGAGGGCAGAGCCATGCAGCACGTTCACGACGAGCCCACGGCGTCGCTCGAGATCGTCGATGCATCCCGCTGGAACGATGCCACGCTCGCCGAGCGCCTGCGTGATGAGGCGCATCTCCCATTCGATCTGGAACATGGTCCATTACTGCGCGCGACACTGTTCAAGAGAACAGATGACAAACAGATCCTGCTCATCGTCGCGCATCACATCGCGATCGACTTCTGGTCACTGGCAGTACTGATGCGCGAGCTCGGCGAACTCTATCGTGCCGCGGCAAATCACACAGCACCTGCCCTTGCGCCTCCCGCTGCAAATTACTTCGATTACGTTTACCGGCAGCAACAGCTTCTCGCTGGTCCAACAGGTGAACGGCTCGCGGCCTTCTGGCAAAAACAACTCGCGGGTGAATTGCCGGTTCTCAATCTGCACACCGACAGACCGCGGCCCGCCATGCAGACATTTCGCGGCGCGTCCGCACCGCTCAGGCTCGACGCGCAACTCACCGCTCGCCTGAAAACCCTGGCCTACGGAAACGACGCAACGCTCTTCATCACTTTGCTGGCGGCTTTCAAGGTGCTGCTCTATCGCTACACCGGACAGGAAGACTTACTGGTCGGCTCGCCCACCGCGGGTCGTCATTCAGCACAGTTTGCAGAAACCATCGGCTACTTCGTCAATCCGATCGTATTGCGCACGTCACCCGCGGGCGCTCTTTCGTTTACGGAATTTCTGCAGCAAGTACGTCGCGTCACACTGGAAGCTCTGGCGCACCAGGAATATCCGTTCGCGCTGCTCGTCAAGCAACTGCAACCGGAGCGCGACCCGAGCCGTTCGCCGCTCTTTCAGGCGATGTTCACCTTGAACAAGGCGCACGTTGTGGGCGAGGAGGAGCTGGGAGCTTTTTCTCTCGGCGAAGCTGGCGTGCAGATGAACCTCGGCGGGCTGCCGCTGGAGTCGATGCGACTCGAACAACGCATCGCGCAATTCGACCTCTCACTTACGTTTGTCGAGAGCGGAAATGAGTTATTCGCGTCGCTCGAATACAACACAGACTTATTCGAGACGGTGACGATCAAGCGCATGCTTGACAACTTCCAGAGGCTGCTCGAATCCGTCGTCGATAGTCCGTCGCAAACACTCGATCGATTGCCGTTGGTCAATAAGAGTGAGCGACAGTTGCTGCTGGATGAATGGAGCGGTGCAATCGCAGATGAGCCTCGCGTACAGACTGCGCCGTTGGTCCACCAGCTTTTCGAGCAACACGCTGAGCAGCAGCCCGACAACACTGCGATCGTTTTTGCCGGCGCACGACTGAGCTATCGCGAGCTCAACACGCGGGCAAACAAACTGGCTCATTATCTGCGTCGCCGCGGCGTGAGCACTGATGTGCCCGTGGCGATCTGCGTCGAGCGTTCGCTGGAGATGATCGTCGCGGTGCTGGGTGTGCTCAAAGCCGGCGGCGCGTATGTGCCGCTCGATCCGCATTACCCGCGAGAGCGTCTCGCCTTCATGCTGGCAGACACGCGCGCGCCCTGGCTGCTGACACAAAAACATCTGCTTGCAGGCGCTTTGGAGTGCGCCGACTCGTCGGCGCTTTGGCCAAAGCGGTGCCGGGGCACCGCACTCCAAGGAGGCGCTCAATCCAGACTGGACCAGTACCCTCAAGTGCTCTGTCTCGATGAGGATTGGGATGAGATCGCCGGCGAGAGCGAAGAGAATCCGCGACTCATACAACAGCCCGACAGTCTCGCTTACGTCATCTACACGTCCGGCTCGACCGGGCGTCCGAAGGGCGTCATGGTGTCGCATCGGAGTCTGGCCGCTGCTTATCAGTCGTGGCGGCAGCCTTACCTGCTTGACTCCGCTCCATGCGTCCTGCAAATGGCGAGCTTCGCGTTCGACGTTTTCACTGAGAACGTGCTGCGGAGTTTGATGTCGGGTGGAAAACTAGTTCTGTGCTCAGAAGAGACATTGCTCTCGCCGCGGGATTTATATGAGCTGATGCGCGCGGAGAAAGTGGAGCTGGCGGAATTCGTGCCGGCGCTGCTCCGACCGCTCATGCAGTATCTCGAAGAGACTGGCCAGACGCTCGACTTCCTGCGTGTCGTCATCTCCGGCGCTGACGCCCTCTACGCAGACGAGTACAAACAACTTCGCCGGCTCTGTAGCGCTGACGCGCGCGTGTTCAACTCCTATGGCCTCACCGAAGCCACCATCGACAACATCATCTTTGAGAGTTCTCTTGCGGAGCTGAACTTTGACGGCGCGACGCCACTCGGTCGCCCCTTCGCCGGCGTTCGCGTCTACATCCTCGACACTCAACTCCAACCAGTGCCGGCGGGCGTGGCTGGAGAGTTATACGTCGGTGGCGAATGCCTCGCGCGCGGCTATCTGGAGCGCGCCGATCTAACGGCCGCACGTTTTCGTCCGAACCCTTTCGACGAGGAACCGGGCGCGCATCTTTACCAGACCGGAGATCTCGCGCGCTTTCTGCCCGACGGCAATATTGAGTTTCTCGGGCGCAAGGACGAGCAGGTGAAAGTGCGCGGGTATCGGATCGAGTTGGGTGAGATCGAAACGGCGCTGAAGCAGCACGCACGCGTGCGTGATGCGATTGTCGTGGCGGGAACGAACGGCCACGGCGTGCAAGGTGTGCGCGGCGAGAAAAAATTAGTCGCGTATGTCGTGGCCGAAGGTGAACACAACGGTGGCTCGAAATGGTTGCGCGAGCAGCATGAGTTACGTGAATTCCTGGAACAGACTTTGACAGCGCACATGATCCCGTCTGCGTTTGTTTTTCTCGACGCGATACCAACGACGCCGAACGGCAAGGTTGATCGCCGCGCGCTGCCGCAACCAGACTTTTCGGCTAACCGCGAAGTGCAGGTTGAACACACTGATGATCTGCCGCGCACGGATGCGGAGCGCATTCTCGTTCGCATCTGGTCTGAACTGCTCAAGCTTGAGCGTGTCGGCCGGCACGACAACTTCTTTCATCTCGGCGGCGATTCGATTCTCAGCATTCAGGTGGTCGCCCGCGCGAGGCAGTCGGGGCTGCTGCTGACGCCGCGGCAGATTTTCGAGCACCCCACGATCGCGGCATTGGCCCACGTTGCCGAGACAACTTCACAGGCGATTTCACACGAAGTGGATCGCATCACCGGCGACGTCTCACTGACGCCGATTCAACGCTGGTTCTTCGAGCAGAACTTTCCCGCGCCCGCGCACTGGAACATGTCGCTGTTGCTCGAACCGAACGAGCGGCTGGAGTTCTCACTTGTCGAACGCACAGTTGCGCATCTGCTCGAGCATCACGACGCGTTGCGCCTCCGGTTCGCCAAAGATGACGGTGGCTGGCGGCAATCTATCGCCGACTGTGAAGAGGCTCGGCGCTGCGTGCGTCACGTGGATTTGTCCGCACTCCCCGACGCGTCCCAACGCGCGGAGCTCGAGGCCGCGGCTGCAGCAGCGCAGCGAGAATTGGACCTCACCGCTGGGCCGCTGCTGCAGCTCGTGTTGTTCGATCTGGGATCAAGCGGGCAGCGTCTCTTGTGGGTGGCCCACCATCTCGTTGTCGACGGCGTTTCGTGGCGCATACTGCTGGAAGATTTTGAAACCGTTTACCGGCAATTGCAGTCGGGCGAGTCTGTCAGGCTGCCGTCGAAGACGACCTCACTCCAGCGTTGGGCCGAACGGCTCGATCAGTTGGCCCAGACGCCGGAAGTGCGCGAGGAGTTGGACTACTGGAAAGCCACCGTGGACTGCGCGAACCGTCTTCCCGTCGATCGCGAAGGTGTAAACAATGAAGCTTCAGCGCGCACGTTCACCGTCTCGCTTTCCCCGTCTGATACCAACGCCCTCTTGCAGCGCGTGCCCGAGGTTTATCACACGCGCATCGACGACGTACTGCTGACCGCGCTCGTGCGTGCTTGCCAGCGTTGGACCAGAGACGACGCTCTCCTCATTGAACTCGAAAAGCATGGCCGTGAAGAACTCTTCGCCGACGTCGATCTGTCACGCACCGTCGGTTGGTTCACCAGTGCATTCCCCGTCGTACTCAAACTTCCGCAACCTGACACGACGTTAGCGGCCGCTTTGAAGAACGCGCCGGAGGCGCGAGGTGAAGGTAGCCAGTGGCAAGTGCGAAGCGCAGCGAAGCACGCCGCCACTGGAAACAACGATAACAACGGGCAGCCCGGAACGGGCGACAGACACGGTGCGCCTGATGTGTCTGTCGGCCCTCCGGGCCTAATGCAATCTTCACCAACGATCCAGGGGCAGCGCGCTGACGCGCTCGCCCCTGGCTACCCTCACTCCGCGCCTCCGGCGCGAAATCCTGCGCCTGCAAACAACGATAACGACGAGCAGCCCGGAACGGGCGAGAGACACGCTGCGGCTGACGTTCCTGCCGGCTCTTCGGGCCTTGGTGCAAACGCGTTAGGCGATGCTTTGAGGTCAATGAAAGAGCAGTTACGCCGCATCCCTCGCGGCGGCCTCGGTTATGGCTTGTTGCGTTACCTGTGCCGCGACGAAGAAATTGCGCGACAGATGAAGGCGCTGCCGCACGCCGCGATCAGTTTTAACTACCTCGGACAGTTGGACCAGATGTTTCAGTCTTCCGCACTCTTTCACCTGGCGCGTGAAGCAACGGGCGCGGTGCGCGATGCCGCAGCGCAGCGCGGCAATCTCCTCGAAGTCAACGCCAGCATCAGCGGCGGTCACTTGCACGCCGAATGGACGTATAGCGCGAACATTCACGACCACGCCACAATCGAAAAGCTGGCCGAGGATTTTCTCGCGGAGCTCCAGGATCTAATCGCGCACTGTCTCGCCACGAAGACCGGCGCGCATACGCCTTCCGATTTTCCGCTTGCACACCTCAACCAGACGCAGCTCGATGAACTGCTGGCGACGCGAGCGGACGTGGCCGACCTCTTCCACTTGTCACCGATGCAGCAGGGCATGCTCTTCCACATCCTTTACGCGCCGAGCACGGATGTTTACCTGGGCCAGTTCAGTTGCGCGTTGCAGGGTGATCTGGATCTCGCTGTGTTCGGCGATGCGTGGCAGCAGACTGTAAACAACGAGGAAGTTTTGCGCACGTCATTCATCTGGGAAAACCTGGACGAGCCGCTGCAAGCAATTCATGAAAGCGTGCGCGTGCCGCTCGAGCATGATGACTGGCGCGATCTTCGCGCGCACGAACAGGCCGAACGATGGGAAGCGTTCCTGGTTCAGGAGCGGCAGCGTGGTTTCGATCTTTCGACGCCGCCGTTAATGCGGCTCGCGCTCGTGCGGCTCGGCAGCGATTCGTATCGCTTCGTGTGGACGCATCACCACCTGCTGCTCGACGGCTGGTCCGGCGCGCTGGTGCTGCGTGAAGTCTTCAACACCTACGAAGCATTGCGACGCGGTAAACAGGTTGGAAAGGAAACCGACCAGGTTGGAGAGGAAACTGAACAGGTTGGGAAGGGGGCAACGCCCCCGCTTCGGCGTCCCTTCCGCGACTACATCGTCTGGCTGGACCAGCAGGACTTATCAAAAGCTGAAGCCTTCTGGCGCCAGAACCTGAAAGGCTTCACTGCGCCGACGCCGCTCGTGATCGATCACGCGAGTGCCGAAACCAACAGCCAAACGCTCGGCGAAAGCCAGTTACAACTTTCGAAACAAACAACCAGCGACCTTCAATCGTTGGCCCGCCAACATGGCTTGACGCTCAACACCATTCTCGCCGGGGCTTGGGCGCTGCTGCTCAATCGTTACAGTCAGGAACAGAGCGTTGTCTTCGGCGCCACCGTCGCGGGACGCCCGCCATCGCTGCCGGGCGTGGAAACAATCGTCGGTCTGCTCATCAACACGCTGCCCGTCCGCGTGCATATCGATGAGGACGCGGAACTGCTCGCGTGGTTGAAGGTTTTGCAGGCCGAGCAAGTGGAGCTGCGTGAGTACGAATACAGCCCGCTCGTCGAGGTGCAACGCTGGAGCGAAGTCGAGCGTGGGCGGCCACTCTTCGAGAGTCTCTTAGTTTTTGAAAACTATCCGCTCGATGCCGCGGCGCTAAAAGAGAATCTCAGCCTGCGTCTTGAAGACGTGCGCTCGTTCGATCGGACCAATTATCCGCTCACGGTCGTCGCCATTCCAGCGACAGAACTCTGTCTGCAAGCACTCTACGATCGCCAACGCTTCACTTGCGACTCGATCGAGCGTCTGCTCGGCCACTTGCGCACGTTGCTCGAAAGCATCGCTGCCCATCCGTTTCAGACTCTCGCGGAGCTTCAGCTTTTGACTGCAAGTGAACGCGAGCAAGTGCTCGTCGAGTGGAACGACACCGCGCGCGATTACCACCGCGACTTGTGTCTGCATGAAATGTTTGAGACGCAGGTCGAACGTACGCCGACACGAATGGCAGCCGTGCACGTCGCTGAGGAGCTGACTTATCGGGAACTCAATGCGCGCGCGAATCAGCTCGCCCGTTACCTGCAAAAGCTTGGTGTTGGACCAGAGACACGTGTCGGTGTCCTGATGGAGCGTTCGCTCGAAATGTTGATAGGCATGTTGGCGATTTTGAAAGCCGGCGGCGCGTACGTTCCGCTCGACCCGGAATATCCGCAGGAGCGTCTCGGCTTCATGCTGGCCGATTCCGGCGCGCGCGTGCTGCTGACACAACGGCAACTCGCCGGGCTTGTGCCCGCGCATGGAGCGCAAGTGGTTTGCGTCGACGCCGACAGCCACGCGATTGCGGCTGAGAGCGTGGAGAACCTTGAGTGCAACATCAGTGCGCGCAATCTTGCCTACGTCATCTACACGTCAGGCTCGACGGGCCGGCCCAAAGGCACGGCCATCGAGCATCGCAGCGCCACCATCTTCTCGCAGTGGGCGCGAGACAGTTTCGCGCCTGACGCGTTCGCCGGAACGCTGGCGCTCAGCTCGACCTGCTTCGACCTCTCGATCTTTGAGTTGTTCGTGCCGCTGCACTGGGGCGGCAAAGTCATTATCGTGCGCGACGTGCTGCATCTCTCGGAAGTGCCGGCCGCGCATCCGGTCACACTCATCAATACCGTTCCGTCCGCCATCAACGAGCTACTGCAACTGAATGAGCTGCCGGTTTCGGCCCACATCGTGAATCTCGCGGGCGAGCCGCTACAGCAGAAACTCGTGCAGCAGCTTTACGAACGAAAGACCATCGAACAAGTCTTTAATCTTTATGGACCAACCGAGGATACGACCTACTCGACGTGGGACTTGATGCCGCGCGGCTCGTGTGAGTCGCCGACAATCGGGCGGCCCGTCAGCGACACACAAGCGTATGTGCTCGATCGCCGCGGCAGACCTTTGCCCGCCGGTGTGCCCGGCGAACTGCATCTCGGCGGCTTGGGATTGGCGCGAGGTTACCTCGGACGCCCGGAGCTGACGGCCGAGAAGTTCATTCCCGATCCATTCAGTGGCGAACCGGGCGCGCGGCTGTATCGCACGGGAGATCTCGCGCGCTTTTTACCCGACGGCCGCATCGATTTTCTGGGACGCATGGACCATCAAGTGAAGGTTCGCGGCTATCGGATCGAGCTGGGCGAAATCGAAGCGGTTTTGCACGAGCATCCGGCGGTGAAAACGTGCGTCGTCGTGGCGCGCGCTGACGGCGACGATGATAAGCGACTCGTTGCGTACATCGTTGCCCACAGAGAGGTTGATCAACTCGAACTGCAAAACTTTCTCCGCGCGCGTCTGCTCGGACACATGGTGCCGTCGGCTTTCGTGTTGCTCGACGAAATGCCTTTGACGCCGAATGCAAAGATCGATCGACGAGCACTGCCCGCGCCGGAGGAGTTGCGACCGGAGATTGAGCAGCGCTACATCGCGCCGCGCAACGATATCGAAGTGGCGCTGGTGGAGTGGTGGCAAGAGGTGCTCGGCGTCAACCCCATCGGCGTCAGGGACAGCTTCTTCGACCTCGGTGGTCATTCGTTGAAAGCCACGCGTCTGCTCGCGAGAGTGCGGCAAGTCTTTCGCACACAGTTGCCGCTGAGCGTCGTCTTCGAGGCGACTACGGTCGAAGCACTCGCGCGTGCGCTGGTCCAACACGAAGCGAAGCCCGGCCAGACCGCGAAGATCGCGCGCGTGCTGCAAAGAGTGAAGAGCATTTCAGCAGCGGATTTGAAGGGCGAGCTGGAACTCAAACGTAAACAGAAGAGCGGTGCATAAAAGAGATGACAGATACTTTGCGTGAGACGGGGTTGGAGGCGGAGCGGCTCGAACTGCTCGATTACCTACTTGAGGAAGAGGGTATTGAGACTGGTGCGGAGTCGGAGAAGATCGTGCCGCGTGCCGCGCATACGCGCACCGCACTGCCGCTCTCGTTTGCTCAGCAGCGGTTGTGGTTTCTCGATCAACTCGAACCCGGCAGCGCTGCTTATAACTTGTCCGGTCGCTTGCGTCTCGAAGGGCGGCTCGATGCGGCTGCGCTCGAAGCGAGCCTCAATGAAATCGTGCGCCGGCACGAAGCGCTGCGCACGATCTTCTCGACACAGCACGAGGAGCCCGTGCAAATTGTCCTACCTGAACTGCATCTGCCGCTGCCGCTCGTCGATCTCTCCGATTTGCCGGTAAGCGAGCGCGAGACTGCATTCCGGAAACTCTGCGACGAAGCAACACAACAGCCGTTCGATCTATCAACTGGTCCACTCATACGCGTCCATCTGCTGCGCCTCACGGAAGAAGAGCACGTATTGCTCGTGTCGATGCACCACATCGTGAGCGACGGTTGGTCCATGGAAGTGCTGATTCGTGAAGTGGCCGCGCTGTACGAGGCTTACGCGTCTGGCGCGGAATCGCCGTTGCCGGAGCTCACGCTCCAATACGGCGATTATGCGGTGTGGCAGCGGGAGTGGCTGCAAGGCGAAGTGCTGGAGCAGCAACTCGCGTACTGGCGCAAACAACTCGGCGACGAGTTGCCGGTGTTGCAGTTGCCGCTACAGAAACAGCGCTCCGCAACTGCAAGCTTTCATAGTGCAACTTCAAGCCTCCACCTTCCGAAAGAACTCAGCGAACAACTGAAGGCTTTGAGTCGAGCGGAAGGCGTAACGCTGTTCATGACTCTGCTGGCCGCGTTTCAACTGCTGCTTTCGCGCTACAGCGGACAGGAAGACATCGTAGTCGGATCCCCGGTGGCCCATCGCACGCGAGCAGAGACTGAAGAATTGATCGGCTTCTTCGTCAACACGCTCGTGCTGCGCACAGACGTGAGCGGGAATCCGACTTTCCGCGAGTTGGTCCAGCGAGTGCGAGGGACTGCTCTGGGCGCGTACGCGCATCAGGATCTGCCGTTTGAGAAGCTGGTAGAAGAGTTAGCGCCGGAACGGAACCTGAGTTTCAATCCGCTGTTTCAGGTGATGTTTGCGCTGGAGAATGCGCCGCTTCCGGAAGTCGCAGCGCATGGCTTGAAGATGCGCGCGGAAGCTCTCACGAGCGACACGGCAAAGTTCGACCTCGCGTTGGGAATAGTAGAGACGCCGGAAGGTCTCACGGCATATTGGCAGTACCGTACAGAGTTGTTTGAGCCCGCAACGATCGAGCGCCTCGCCGCTCATTTCGAGACATTGCTCGAGAGCACCGTTGCCGAACCGGACGCGCGCATTGCGGATCTGTCTCTGTTGACTGCGGGGGAGCGACGGCAATTGCTCGTTGAATGGAATGAGACGCCGCAGCCTCTACCCGCGACTCCGCTCGTTCATGAACTCTTCGCCGAACAAGTCCGCACTAGTCCCAATGCGCCTGCGCTTCTGTTTGAAGAACAAACGCTGAGCTTCGATCAAATCAACCGCCGCGCGAACCAACTCGCGCATCATCTTCTAAATTGCGGCATAGGCAAAGAAACGACGATCGGCGTAATGCTGGAACGCGGGACGGAGTCGCTCATCGCCTTGCTCGCGGTCTTCAAGGCGGGTGGTTGCTATCTTCCGTTAGACCCGCTTTATCCACCCGAGCGGCTCGCTTTCATGTGCGCCGACGCAAACGCTTCTCTGGTCATAACGGAAGCATCCGTGCGCGAGCGCTTGCCCGAGAGCGACGCGCGAGTCGTCTGTCTCGATACTGACGCCCAACAGATCGCGCAACTACGCACAGAGAACCCGAGTGTTGCGATGTTGCCGCAGCAACTCGCCTACATCATCTACACGTCCGGCTCGACAGGCAGACCCAAGGGCGTGGCAGTCGAGCATCGCCAACTGCTGCACACGTTGCGCGCGGCGCAGGAGATGGTCCAACTGACGCCCGCGGACTGTCTGCCGTGCCTTGCTTCTTTTTCCTTTGACATCTCGCTGCTGGAGTTGCTGGCAGCGCCATTGGCAGGCGGGCGCTGTCTGCTCGTCTCGACTGCAAACGTGCTGGACGCGACGGTAATGAAACGCGTGCTGACGAAAGCGACCGTGCTACACGCGGTGCCGGGAGTGATGCGCAGGTTCGTCAGCTTCGCGCGAGAGCACCGAGATGGTTATCGAGACTTACGGCAGTTGTTGGTTGGCGGCGAAGCGGTGCCGCCGGAACTGATCGCGGAGATGGAGGCCGCGTTTCCTGACGCAGCAGTGCGCGTGTTGTATGGACCAACCGAAGCAACCATCATCTGCGCCAGCTACAAAGTGAACAGAGGTGAAGGAGTTCACGGGCAGATGGTTGGCCGGGCGTTGCGCAACGTCGTGCTGCGTGTGCTGGACGAGCGTGGACGGTTAGTGCCGCCCGGAATCGAAGGCGAGATCTGCGTGGGCGGTGAGGGAATCGCGCGTGGATACCGGCAGCGCTCCGATTTAACGCCGGCGAAGTTCGTTGCTGATGAGTACAGCGAGCGTGCGGGAGCGCGAATTTACCGGACAGGAGATCGTGGCCTCTATCATCCTGACGGGAGCATCGAGTTCAGAGGGCGAACAGACGAGCAGGTGAAGGTGCGCGGCTTCCGCATCGAGCCAGGCGAGATCGAAAGCGCGCTCACCGAGCATGAAGGCGTGAAGGAAGCGATCGTCGTAGCGCGCGAAGAGAGGGCTGGCGAGACGACTGGTCAGCCGGACGGCGAGAAGCGAGTGGTCGCTTATATCGTCGCGCATCAAGAGGGCCGGCCGGGCATTAGCGAGTTGCGCAGTCACTTAAAAGAAAGACTGCCGGACTACATGGTTCCTTCAGCCTTCGTCTATCTGGACGCGCTGCCGCTGACGAGCCATGGAAAGGTCGATCGACACGCGCTGCCTGCCCCGGACTCGGAACGTCCGGCACTCGCCGAAGCGTTCCTCGCGCCACGCAATGGCGTGGAAGAGATGCTGG